>CAZULM010000035.1:6244-60322 GCA_964621185.1 uncultured Saprospiraceae bacterium
ACTTACTGGTCGGACGACTGGGAGTCGTCTGACCAGGTGGGCTGGGGCAGCGTGGTATCCAATGCATTTCACAATATCAGCTTTCTCTCTTCAAAGGTTAGCGGTTTACTTATTAGCCCCTCTAACATATCCCACTTTACCCCCAATTCATTTTGCAGAATTTTCAGGTTGCAGAGTGTTCCATTCCTAAGTCCAGCTAAATCCCTACAAGAGGAGAACTCCCATTCTGTTGGATCAGCGACCAAGTTAGCGGCAACTGCATTATAGAGAATATACCGAAGGCAATAAAGTGTATAATCCTCAAGATACAGTTCGCTGCTTACTTGTTTGGCGTTTGTGTGCTGTTGAAAAAGTGAACCAACAATATTTTCCTGTTTTTGAATTGCTCTTGTATAACTGCTCAACATAGTTTGCAGCCCTCTGCTGAATGCTTGTTGGGGTCTGTGAAGGTTTTCGGGGTTGACAATTGCAACAGAACGGGTATTTGCCTTAACCAATAAATGAAAATGATTGGGCATCAAGCAATAAGCCAACAAATCGCAGGCAGGCAACAGGTGCGTCCTGATTTTTTTAAGAAAATAAAGGTAGTTTTCTCGGCTGAAGAAAATGGGTTGGCGATCATTCCCACGGTTATAAATGTGGAAAATGTGGTTTTCAACAAGTTTCATGGCATTGTAATAATTAGTTAGACTTGATAATCATGGGAAACTGGTTAGTTTGAATGGCAAATCATTTCAAAATGACATTTGGTTTCCAGCAATTAAATTTACAGGGAATATCTTGTAATTGCAAATAGAAAAACACTGAAATTGCTATTTCGCCAACAGGCAACGCAATGCCCAGCCCCTGGTCTGACGACTCCCAGTCGTCCGACCAGTAAGCAGTGAACCATGCCAGCTTTCTAATAAGACTCCTTGGCTAATTAAATATTCTAGTTTTTCTCAAACGTTGTAATGGTTAGGAAACGCTGGGCAGCGTGGTATCCTTACTGGTCGGACGACTGGGAGTCGTCTGACCAGGTGGGCTGGGCTGCGTGCTTTTCTTAAACGCACTTCAGCTTTTACCCCTATCTTGGCACTTAAAAATCATTCATGAGTCGCCACTTTTTTTTTCTTCTACTGTTCCCGTTTAGCCTGTTCGCACAAACCAAGCCACAGGCGCCCTATTTCCAACAAGAAGTCAACTATAAAATTAATGTCGCCCTCAACGATGTAAGCCATGAGCTCAGCGGCCACATCGAGTTTGAATACATCAACAACTCCCCGGATGCACTGCCCGAAATATGGGTGCATCTCTGGGGTAATGCCTTCAAAAATCGCCAGACGGCCTTTTGCAAGCAAAAGCTGCGCAACGGCAGCAGCCGCTTCTATTTTGCCGGCGAGCAGGAGTTGGGGCGGTACAAAAGCCTGGATTTCAGTGCAGATGGCAACAAAATCGCTTGGCGCTTCGACCCCAAGAACCCTGATATTGCAGTGCTCAGCCTTACCCAGCCGCTGGCGCCAGGCGCGCGCGTCCGCATCTCCACGCCCCTGCACTTGAAAATTCCGGCCTCTTTCTCCCGGCTCGGCCATGTGGGCGCCTCCTACCAGATGACCCAATGGTATCCCAAACCCGCAGTGTACGACCGACAGGGCTGGCATGCCATGCCCTACCTCGACATGGGAGAATTTTTCTCCGAATTCGGCGCTTTCGACGTAACAATTACCCTTCCAGAAAACTACGTGGTGGGCGCTACGGGCACCTGCCAAACAGCATCGGAAATTGATTTTTTGGACAAAAAAGAAAAGGAGTCCCGGGAGAAGCTGCGGCAGGGTGTTGACAAAAAAAAGGACCCGTTCCCGGAATCGTCCAGCAAGCTCAAAACCATCCGCTACACAGCTGAAAAGGTGCACGACTTTGCCTGGTTTGCCGACAAACGCTTTTTTGTGCTGAAAGACACGGCCAGGCTCGCTTCGGGAAAAACCGTCGATTGCTGGGCTATGTTTACCAATGCAGAATCAGACATCTGGCAAAAAGGCGCTTTTTATGTGCGCCGCGCCGTGGAATTCTACTCGAAAAAGGTAGGCGAATACCCCTGGCCCCAGGCGACAGCCGTTCACTCAGCCCTCAGCGCCGGCGGCGGCATGGAATATCCCATGATTACCGTGATCGGCAATTCCAGTTCCGGAGAAGACCTGGACAATGTAATCACCCACGAGGTAGGGCACAATTGGTTCTATGGCATCCTGGCTTCCAACGAACGCGTCCATCCGTTCATGGACGAAGGCCTCAACTCTTACTATGAAAGCCGGTATATGCGCCAATATTACGGCGCATATGCCCCGATCGAACTGCCCAAATTCTTGTACGATCCGGCCAAAATGGGGCCTATCACCGAAACAGGCTACCTGTTTCTGGCACGGGACCACAAGGACACCCCACCCGACAGCCATTCCGACGATTTTACAGAATTGGGCTACGGGCTGCTGGTGTACATGAAAACGGCCATGTGTATGGACTGGCTTGAGCAATCGGTCGGCACCGAAAAGATGGACGAAGCCATGCAGGATTACTTCCGGCAATGGCAGTTCAAACACCCGTACCCGGCGGATTTGAAAGCGGCTTTTGCAGCCCACGACATTGCTGCCGATTGGTTTTTTGATGCCATGCAGACTCAAAAACGCGCAGATTACGCCTTGAAGCAGGTAAAAAAATCAGACGACGGAACATGGGCGCTTACCATTGAACGCAAGGGAGATTTGAAATCGCCTTTTCCAGTGACAGCGCTAAAAGATGGTAAAGCTGTAAAAACGACTTGGCGCCCCGCTTTTGGCGGCGAAAACGGCGCTTCCGAAGGTGACAGAATGCAGACGGTAAAATTTACAGCGCCGGAAGCAGATGCATTCGTTATTGACCAAGCGCACAACACCCTGGAAATGAACCGAAAAAACGACATGCGGCGTACCAGTGGAGTTTTCCCCGGCATGGAACCCTGGCAATTGAAAATTCTCGCAGCATTCCAGGAGCCGCATAAAAACACCATTGGCATCATACCATGGGCTGGTTGGAACAACGCCGATAAAACCATGCTCGGACTGGTTTTTTACAACCCTCCCTTTGTGCCCCGGCCCATGCAGGTTTTCCTGGCGCCGGGTTTTGCCCTTGGTTCGAAAAACTTCGTTGGATTGGCTGACATCCGCTACCGTTTTCACCCCGACGGCTTTTTCAGAAAAGTGGTGCTCAGCGTCGGCGCCAAGACCTTTAATGTGGACTACAACCCAAGTCATGATTATTACACCAGGTTTTACCGTGTGATGCCGCAATTGCGGGCAGAGCTTCGCAGCCCTTCGCTGGCATTCAGCCATGCCCTGGTTTTCAGGACCCTGTTTATCGGCAACGAGGAGGCTGTTTTTGACGATATAAACTTTTTGGGAAAAACCTGGCGAAAAAACACCATCCACGAGTTGCGGTATGAGGGCGAGCAAAGCGCTGCGCCCAACCCTTTCCGTTTCCAGCTTGCCCTTGAAACCCAGGAGTTTCGGGATGCTTTCGACCGGCCGGCCAGTTATCTGCGTGGTACGGTGGAATGGCAGCAAAAATTCTTTTACGCGCCCAAGCGCAAGGTTTACGCCAGGTTGTTTGCCGGCTATTTCCTGGATAATACCCTGCGCAACAAGGACATCAACCCACCTTACAACACGCTCAGCCTAAACCCGCAGGGCTTCAATGATTACAAATACGACCATATTTTCCTCGCCCGCAATGAAGGGGCGGGCATCTTGGGCCGGCAGGTCAGTCAATCCGATGGCGGCTTCAAAGGGGCTTTCGGTGCTGCTTTTGCCGGTATTCTGGGCAATTCCAACAACTATATCCTGGCCCTCAACCTGAAAGCCGACCTGCCCAAGCGCCTGCCGTTCGGCATTCCGATCAAGCCCTATTTTGATATCGGTTATTTCGACGATGCCACACCCCTGGGCACGGGGCGGCCGAGCAAAGAGCAGTTGCTGTGGAACGGCGGACTCATGCTTTCCTTCCTCAAAGGCGGTCTGGAAGTGTATTTCCCATTGTTCAGCTCCGAAACCCTCAAGCGACAATATTGCGAACAAGGCGGCGGCAACAACAATTCGGCCATATTCTGCGGCGGCAACTACCTGAAAATGGTTTCCTGGAGCTTAAAAATCAATACAAGCGACCCATTGAAGGCTTTGCAGAACATTGCGCAATAAAGGATTCCGGACATAAAATTGAACGAAAGTTCCCAATCCAGCGTTATACTATGATTCGCCTGATTTTTGTGATTGAGTATGATTGATTCAATTGATCTTCAATTGATTTTAAAGATCGGCATGCACAAAACCAAGCGGCGTAAGGTATAATTACCGCATTGGCAAAAGCCTGCTGCTTGCCGCCACAAGCAATGGTCTCATTATCACATTTTCAAATTACCACATTATCAAATTAAAAATGAACCTCCGTGCCCTCTTTTCCATGTCGTCCATTGTGTTCAAGGGTGTATTCGCCACTGCCCAGGAAACGCCGTATCACGGCCAGCCGTTGGACGGCCCTGGCGGCGCCGATTACAAGCACCAGTCGGTCGCCTTTTTCGATGCGGCGGTTAGTGCCGATGGGTACTGGTTGTTCGAACCAGCCGACCCCAAGCCCGATTCGGCTGAGGTAGTGGTCTTTTTGCATGGTTATGGCGCGTACAACCCGATGGCCTATGGCAAATGGATCAAGCATTTGGTTGCGAAAGGAAACATCGTGATTTACCCGCGCTACCAGAAAAACCTGGTATGGCCGCGTCCGGTCGGTTTCCCGCCCAATGCTGCCAAGGGCATTCGCGATGCCATCAAGGTGCTGCAGTCGGAAGGGCATGTGAAACCGAGGCTGGACAATGTGACCTACATTGGACACTCTTACGGCGGGGTTACTGCTGCCAACCTGGGCGTATTTTGGGAGAAATACAGGGTTCCGCAGCCCAAGGCGATGCTGCTGGCAGAAGCCGGGAGCGGCCCATTTTCAGGCGCCCGTTTGAAAGACTATTCCAAGCTCCCTTCTGATTTGAATCTGATCATTGTCGCAGGCCAGGATGATTACGTGGTAGGTGATGAATTCAGCCGCATTGTTTTTGAAACGGCGGTCAACACCCCCAAGCGCAACTTTATCCTGCAGCGCCGCGACACCACCAACAACCGCCGCTGGGTGCTCGCATCCCATTCCGAGCCTTATTGCTACGACCTGGATTTCGATACCGGAGTGCGCAACTACACCGCACAGCGGGTGCTTTATACCTCTCGCCTGAACGAAGTGGATTTCAACTGCTATTGGAAATTAGGCGACGCGCTGATGGAATACACTCGGAATGGCCGCTACGGCGACGTGGCATTTGGCAATACGCCCAAACAACGGTTTATGGGGTATTGGCCCGATGGTCGGGCAATACGGGAATTGGATGTGTTTTTACCAGGTCAGTTTGAGTTTGGCAAGCCAGTGCAGATGAAAGGCGCGGTTTCGGCAAAGAAATAGGGATATGTGCCTCGTCTCTCCAGTTTTTAGGCAGCACAAGCATCACGACATGTAGATTTCCAACGCGCAAGCCAAAGGCAACCAGCCAATGGCCAACGGCAAGGGGTATTACTGCCTCCTCTCCCGCTTCTCCTTCTTCCGCATCCACGCCTCCGCTGCTGCGATCTCGTCCATGGTCGCCTTCCATTTGTCGCCCTGTTCCCGCGTGAGGTCGAGTGTTTCGCCGTATTCCCGTTTGCTCAACTCTAACACGGTGATCGGTTTGGAGACGTATTCTTCTATTTCGGCCAGCATTTTCCTTTCTTCGGGGCTGCAGAATGACACGGCAAGGCCCTTTTTCAGCCCCCGGCCCGTGCGGCCAACGCGGTGCACATAATTTTCCGCAACATCAGGCAGGTCGTAATTCACCACAAAATCAACATCGGGGATATCGATGCCGCGGGCGCTGACATCGGTGGCGATCAGGATTTTTTCTTTCCCCTTTCTGAACATATCCATCACCGCCAGCCGGTCGGCCTGGTCTTTGTCGCCGTGGATGGTCCTGCTGGAAATATCGACCCTGGCTAAGGCTTTCATTACCCTTTCGGCGCGGACTTTGGTGCGCACGAACACCAGTATCTTGCTGTCTATGTTTTCCCGGATCAAGCGCTCCAGAAAAAAGCGCTTGTCGTCCATGTCGATAAATGCCACCGAATGGGTGATGTTCTTGGATACTGGGTCTTTGGGCGAGACCTGGATGCGGATGGCATTGCTGACTAAGGAATAAGCCAGCTTTTTGATGGTATCGTTGATGGTGGCGGAGAAGAAAAGCGTTTGCCGCTTGCGGGGCAGGAATTTTATCAGGTCGCGGATGTCTTTGATGAAACCCAGGTCGAGCATGTGGTCGGCCTCGTCCAGCACCAGTATTTCCACGCCGCCCAATTTGATGTAGCCCTGGCTCACCAGGTCGAACATGCGGCCCGGCGTGGTCACCAGCACGTCTATGCCCGCTTCGAGCTTGGCGATCTGCGGCCCCTGCTCTACTCCGCCGAACACGGAAAACGCCTTGACACGGGTGTGTTTCCCAAGGGTTTCAAAGACTCCGGTTATCTGGATGGCCAGTTCTCGGGTCGGCACCATCACCACGCACTTTATGCCGCTCGGCCTTCCCGATTTCTTCCGCTCGTGCAGCAAGTGGAGGATAGGGATGACGAAAGCCGCCGTTTTTCCGGTGCCTGTCTGTGCGATGGCCAATACGTCTTCGCCTTTAAGTATGGCGCCGATGGCCTTATATTGAATATCGGTCGGGCGCTTGAAACCCAGGCTTGCCAGGTTCCGCTTGATCTCCACAGCAATGCGATAATCGTCAAATTTCATGGCAAACCCGGGTGTTTGTTATTCCGCAACCTTTGCGACCTCGCGCAACAGCTTCACGTTCCGCGCGATGGGTTCTCCGCGGTCGTTCACGCCGAGGGTAAACTCCACCTCGTCACCTTCGCGCAGGTCGTTGAAATCGGTATCGACTAAGAAAGAGAAATGGAAAAAGAGGTTGTTGGTCTGAGGGTAACTGATAAAGCCATAACCGTCTTTCAGGCTGAACACCTTGCTGGTTTTCACTTCCCCATCTTCTTCGATCACGATGGATTCGGGCTCTTGAACGGGCACGCGCTTGCGCTCGACGAACAGCTTGTTGACGTCGAAGCCGCTGGGGTCGCCCTCGTCCACGATCCTTTGCATGGCCATGGGGTAGGTCACTTCTTCCCAGAGGTCTTGGGAGGTGACGGTGGTACGGCGGCGGCCTTCCTCGTCGTAGTACTCGTAGTCCCAGGCCAGCACCATAACTTTCACGCCCAGGGTGTGCAGCTTGCGCACCAGCGGCACGAAATCGCTGTCGGAGGCGATGAGGACGATCACGTCGAACTGCTTGTGCAGGGCAAGCTCGAAGGCTTCAAGGGCCATCCAAACATCGATGCCGCGCTCCTGGCGATATCCCTGGATGGTGCGGACAGGCAGGTAGTGCGTCGTCACACCCTCCATCATGAGGATATCGTCGAACAAGCGGTCGTAGTACAGGCGGTTGCCCTCGTTGCTCGCTTCCTGGGCGGTGAGTCGCCCGCGGAAATAGTGCGCGTCAACGATCTGGCAGAGGTGCATGTCCTTGGCCTCCTCGTCGGCGATGGTGTGCCGGATGAACTCGTGCAGCCCTGCTATGCTGATGCGGCTGCGCCGTTGGTGGTGGTAAGCATAAAAATTGGAGACGTGAAGAAAGTAATTTCCATCAAAGAAGACCCCGATTCGGGTCAATTTGGTATGATTCTCAGACATTTAGAAACAGGGAACCCTGTATTTTAAAAAAATTTAATAATAAGAAAGAGTAGTAAACGGTACATGAAGCGAATAGAATACTTAGGGTATTGTAATTATGGGATCTATAATTTTTGCTGTAAAAAGTCAACAAAATCGCTGTAACTTCAGCCACTCATCTGGTCGTTATTCTTTCAAAGCTGTCCGATGCTTAGCTTACATCCTCCTTTCTTTAAACGTTTAAACCCGAAAATGTAACAGCCTTTATTCCTCATCGCCCTGGAGCTCGCGCTCCAACTCCTCCATCATCACATAGTCGATGGCCTCGCTGACAGTGGGGATCATGATCAGGATGGTCTGGAGCCGGGAAATCTCGATGAGCTTTGTGACCATTGGCTGCAGCTCGCCCGCAATGACGAAAGCGCCGTTGTCTTTCCAAAGCCGGTGGCCTGTCAAAATGGCGCTAAGGCCGCTGCTATCGACGTACTTTACCTGCGAAAGGTCGAGGATAAAATTTTTCACGCCCTCCTGGTTGAACAGGATCAAATCGCTTTTCAGCGACGGCGCGAACGTTGAGTTCAAGTTCTCTTCTTCCAATGTAAGCACAGCGTACTGTTCTTGTTTATCGAGACGATATTTCATAAATAGTTGAATTTCAAATAAGTTCAAGCAATGACAACCAAACTGGCCGGTAAGTCCGGCGCAAATGTAAAGGTTGCTGCGCTGTTTTTCTAAAAAAGCGGAATTGAATTGCCTGCCATTGCGTCAGTTGTAGAAAATGGCACTGTTTTTTCGGTACTATGCGGCAGGTTGCAGCGTTATGGCCTAAATTTTTTTTCTTTCAACAACCTTGCGCCGAAAAAAATGTTAAAGTCTGTGCTACAATGATGCAACATTCCCCAAGAAACGCCTAACATTGTAGCGCAAAATATCGATCAATGAACAAGAAATTCTCCCCTGTAGTCAAGCAGATCATCAACCAAAGCGGCCTGGAAGCGCGAAGGTTGGGCCACGACTATGTTGGCGTCGAGCATTTGCTGCTCGGCATCATCGCCGAGCGCGACAGCCTGCCCGTGCGTGTGCTGGATGCCTTGCTGGTTGACGTCAACGACCTGAAAAAGCGCCTCGAAAAAACCATCCCGCGGTACAGCGCCTTCCCGCCCGCCGACAACCTGTTCGTCGGCGAATGCTCGGTCACTACCCAGACCCAGCGCGTGCTGAAGGCCACCTTTGTGGAAGCTAAAATGATGAAAAGCGAGGAAGTGCATCCAGAACACCTCATGCTCTCCCTGCTCAAGCACCCCGATACCAACGCCACCAAACTTTTGAACGAATACGACGTGGACTACGATTCATTTAAAAAAGAACTGGAGTACGTGCGCTCCGAACAAGACCTCTCCCACCCCAACCTTTTCGCCCAATCGGAAGGCTCTGGCGAATTTGAAGACGACGACGAGCGCAACCGCGGCTACCAGTCGGGCCAAAAAAGGCAGGAAAAAAGCAAGACGCCCGTACTTGACAACTTTGGCCGCGACATCACCAAGATGGCCGAAGAAGGCAAGCTCGACCCGATCATCGGCCGCGAGCGCGAGATCGAGCGCGTGAGCCAGATACTCAGCCGCCGCAAAAAGAACAACCCAATCCTCATCGGCGAGCCCGGCGTGGGCAAAACCGCCATCGTGGAGGGGCTGGCCCTGCGCATCCAGCAGAAAAAAGTGAGCCGAACCCTTTTCAACAAGCGCCTCGTGATGCTCGACCTGGCCGCCCTCGTGGCCGGCACCAAGTACCGCGGCCAGTTTGAAGAGCGCATCAAGGCCATCATGACCGAGCTGGAAAAACACCGCGACGTCATACTCTTCATCGACGAGATACACACCATGGTGGGCGCAGGCGGCGCCACAGGCTCCCTTGATGCCTCCAACATCTTCAAGCCAGCGCTCGCGCGCGGCGAGCTCCAGTGCATCGGCGCTTCCACCCTCGACGAATACCGCCAGTACATCGAAAAAGACGGCGCCCTCGACCGACGATTCCAAAAAGTAATGGTGGAGCCGCCAAGCCAGGAAGACACCATCCACATCCTGCGCAACATCCAGTCTAAATACGAGGAGTTCCACAACGTGACCTACTCCGACGAGGCCATCAAAGACTGCGTAAGGCTCAGCGACCGCTACATCACCGACCGCTTCCTCCCCGACAAGGCCATCGACGTGCTCGACGAGGTGGGCGCGCGCGTACACCTGAAGAACATCATCGTGCCAAAACACATCGAAGAACTGGAAGCGCAGATCGAAGACGTGAAAGATAAGAAAAACCACGCGGTGAAGAACCAGGACTACGAGAACGCCGCCAACCTGCGCGACCAGGAAAGCAAGCTCGTGCGCCAGTTGGAATTCTCCAAAATGGAATGGGAAGAAGAAAGCAAGGTGACCCGCTACCCCGTCAACGACGAGGACATCGCCGAAGTGGTGGCCATGATGACGGGCATACCCGTGCGCAAGGTCGGCCAAAGCGAGAGCAAAAAGCTGGTCAGCATGGCCGACGACCTGCGCAAGATGGTCATTGGGCAAGACGAGGCCATCGCAAAAATGTCGAAAGCCATACAGCGCAACCGCGTGGGCCTGAAAGACCCGAAGAAACCGGTCGGCTCCTTCATTTTCTTAGGCCCCACCGGCGTGGGCAAGACAGAGCTTGCGCGAGCGCTCTCCCGCTACCTGTTCGACACCGAGGATTCCCTGATCCGCATCGACATGTCGGAATACATGGAAAAGTTCTCCGTCAGCCGCCTGATCGGCGCACCTCCCGGCTATGTCGGCTATGAGGAAGGCGGCCAGCTTACCGAGAAAGTGCGGCGCAAGCCCTACTGCGTGGTGCTGCTCGACGAGATCGAAAAAGCCCACCCCGACGTGTTCAACATCCTGCTCCAGGTGCTCGATGACGGACAACTGACCGATGGCCTGGGCCGCAAGGTCGATTTCAAGAACACCCTGATCATCATGACCTCCAACATCGGCGCGCGCCAGTTGAAGGACTTCGGCCAGGGCGTGGGATTTGCCACCGCCGCCCGACAGGAAGCCGCCGAGGAGAACACCAAGATGGTGATACAGAACGCTTTGAAAAAAACCTTCTCGCCGGAGTTCCTCAACCGGATCGACGACGTGATGGTATTCAATTCCTTAGGCCGCGAACAGATTTTCAAGATCATCGACAATGCCCTGGCAAGCTTGATGCTGCGGCTCAAGAACATGAAGTTCACGCTGACCATGCAGGAGGATGCCAAAGAGTTTGTGGCAGACAAAGGCTACGACCCGCAGTTCGGCGCCCGCCCGCTCCACCGCGCCATCCAGAAATATGTGGAAGACCCGCTGGCGGAGTTCATCCTGAACGAAAGCCCTGCCGAAGATGCCGTGCTGATCGCCTCCCTGAACGAGGCCAAAGACGGCTTGGTGATCCACTTCGAAGAAAAAGCAAAGGACAAAGGAAAGGGCAAAGGAAAGGCAAAAGCAGTGGACAATTAGGCAGTAGGCTGCACAAAGCGAAAACAATGCCAGTGAGCCATTCCGAAGTTTCGGGGTGGCTCATTTTTATGCGGGACGCAGTGGCAGCCCCACGTTAAATTGGCCCGGAAAAGGGGTTTGGGCACTAATAACTACTATTAGCGCCAAAACCATAACTTTGCCACATGAGCAGCCAACACCGTACCACGCACCGCGCCCTCGTCATCTCCGGTGGCGGAAGCAAGGGCGCCTTTGCCGGTGGGATAGCCACCCATTTGCTGAACAATTGCCAGCACCAGTACCGAACCCTGGTGGGCACCTCGGCGGGCAGCTTGCTGGTGCCCTTGCTGGCCCTGGGCGAAACAGACCGCTTAAAGGCCGTGTTCACCAACATCCGGCAACAAGACATCTTCAATATTTGCCCCTTTTTAATCAAAAAACGCCACGGTTTGCTGACCTACCGAATCAACCACTTCAACACAGTGCGGATGTTCTTGATGGGGAAAAGGACTTTCGGCGAAAGCAAAAGCCTGCGGAAACTGATCCGGCGCATCTTTACAGCCGACGATTACCAACGCCTGCGCAATGGAGAAAAAGATGTGGTGGTAAGCGTAGCCAACCTGAGCTGCAACCTTATCGAATACCACTCCATCCACGACCACGATTACGAAGACTTCTGCGACTGGATGTGGATCTCCGCCAATTTCGTCCCGTTCATGAGCCTCGCCGTCAAAAACGGCATGGAATACGCCGATGGGGGCTTTGGGGCCTATCTACCCTTGCAAGAGGCGATAAGAAGGGGCGCCACCGAGATTGACGCCATCATGCTGCAACCCGAAGTGGCGCCCCACCAATGCCTGCTGCCCACCACCAACGCCTTCGGCCTGCTCACCCGCACCATAGATTTTATGCTCGACCAAATAGGCTTGGACGACCTGAATGTTGGCCGCCTGCAAAGTATCCAGCACAATGTGGATTTGAATTGTTTCTACACGCCACGGGTGCTCACGGAGAACTCCTTTATCTTCGATGCGGCACAAATGACAGCATGGTGGGAGGAAGGATATCATTATGCCGGGCAAAAATTGCCGATTTGCCATGAGATAAAAACCGAATAGCCACCCAATTTCGCAACATTTCACCTATCCATGCCAATGAGGGCCGTATATCGCTATTTCTACCTTGCATTTCTGTTGCTTCATGCCTGCACCAAAAGCAGCTCAGACCCGCGCCTCAACCCCGGCATCGACGACTTACAGCCCGCAACGGCCAGCACCCGCTTCGAACTGCTTCCCCCGGAGCGCAGCGGCATCAATTTCGTCCCCGTGATCAGCGACGAACACCGCTACAATTTCCTGGCCGACCCCAACATCTACAACGGCGGCGGCGTAGCCGTGCTGGATGTGAACAACGACGGCCTGCAAGACCTGCTGTTCACCGCCCGGCTGCAAGGCTGCCAACTGTACCTCAACAAAGGAGGACTGCATTTTGAAGACATCTCAAAGCCCTCGGGCATCGCCGCTTTCGGCGGATTGAAGACCGGGGCGGTGGTGCTTGACGTCAATGGCGACGGCTGGCAGGACGTTTATATCTGCCGCACCTGGCTGGAGCCGCTGCCCGAGCGCCGCAACTTGTTGTTTGTCAACAATAAAGACAACACATTCACAGAAAAAGCCGCCGCATACAAGCTCGACGACCTGTCAGCTTCCCAACACGCCAACTTTTTGGACTACGACCTTGACGGCGACCTGGACTGTTACATTGTGAACTACCCGGTCGATTTCAAGACCATCAACAACCTGGATGCCAATGGCGGCAAAGGCCGCAGCCAGGGGCCCCGCGGCGAATGGGAAACCGACCGGCTCCTGAAAAACATGGGCGACTATTTCGAGGACGTGACCGAAAAAGCCGGCATCAAGAACCGCGCGTTCGGCCTGAGCAGCGTCGCCGCCGATTTTAACGGCGACGGCTGGCCCGACATTTTCGTGGGCAACGACTTTGTAATGCCCGATTTCCTTTACATCAACAACCGGAATGGAACCTTCACCGACCGCGCCGAACAGTATTTCCGCCATACCTCCAACCACACCATGGGCTCCGACCTTGCCGACATCAACGGCGACGGCTGGCCAGACCTCGTCGGTGTCGATATGCTTGCCGAGCAATTGCCGCGCCGACAACGCTTGATGAACACCATGCAGCTAAGCCGCGACAAGCAGATGCGGGAGCGCGGCTACGGGCGGCAAGTGATGCGCAACATGCTGCAACTGAGCAACGGCGAGCAGGGCTTCAGCGATATCGCCTGCCTGGCCGGCGTGGAAGCCACCGATTGGAGCTGGGCGCCCCTGCTCGCCGACTTCGACAACGACGGGCATTGCGACCTGTTTGTATCCAACGGCATCCAGCGCGACCTAAACGACCTGGATTTTTTCGTTTTCACAGCCGACAGCATCAACCGAACAGGCGGTATCAGCAAAAGCCGTTTCCCCGATTTCAACGACTTCGTCAAACTGATGCCTTCCCAGCCCGTCCACAATTACGTTTTCCGAAACAACGGAAGCCTGAAATTTGAGAATGTGTCGGCAGCCTGGGGATTCGACAAACTCGGTTTCTCCAACGGCGCGGCATACAGCGACCTCGACAACGACGGCGACCTGGACCTGATTGTCAACAACCTGCAGGCGCCTGCTTCCATTTACGAGAACAAGGCCGTCGGCATGAACGGCCATAACTGGCTCCAGGTCAAATTGCGCGGCACAGCCAAAAATCCCTTCGGCATCGGCGCTAAAGTGTGGGTTTATGGCAGGGCAGAGACTGGCGCCGCTGGCAGTGAAGCAGAACTACTGTTCTTCCAGGAAATGGGTAATGTGCGCGGCTTTTATTCTTCGGTGGAACCTATCCTGCAAATCGGGCTAGGCGATTTGAATAAGGTAGCCGGGATCAAGGTGGAATGGCCGGAGGGCAAGCACCAGGTATTGGGCAACGTCGCTGCAAACCAGCGACTGGTATTGGATATTGCGGACGCCAAGCCCGGCAAAGCCCCACCCGATCCGGACAAGGCAGCATACCGCTTCGAGGAAATCAGCGCCAGGCTCGGCCTGCGGTTCGAGCACCAGGAAAACGATTTTGAGGACTTTGACCGGGAAAAGCTCCTACCTTATCGGCTCTCCCGCAGCGGGCCATCCGTTTCCGTGGCCGACATCAATGGAGACGGCCTCCAGGATGTGTTCGTCGGCGGCGCCTCGGGACAGGCGGGCGCCATATTTATCCAAGCCACAGCAGGGAGCTTTACGCCAACCCAACAGGCAGCCCTTGAGGCCGACAGGAATTGCGAAGACACTGCGAGTGCTTTTTTCGATGCCGACAGCGACGGCGACTTTGACTTGTACCTGGTCAGCGGCAGCAACGAAGCGCCGGCAGGTTCGGCATTGTACCAGGACAGGCTATACCTCAACGACGGAAAAGGGAAATTCAGCTTGGCTGTAAATGCCGTGCCAACCGAATCGTTTTCAGGCAGTTGCGTCCAGGTTTTTGATTTTGACGCTGACGGCAAATTGGATGTCTTTGTGGGTGGAAGGGCTGTGCCAGGGCGCTTCCCGGAGGCTTCGGAAAGCATGGTCTTGAAAAATGAAGGAGGGGTTTTCAAGGACGTAACGGCAATTGTAGCGCCTGCGCTGAAAAAAATCGGCATGTTGACAGCTTTGCAATTTGGCGACTTGAACGGCGATGGCAGGCCAGAACTGGTGGTGGCGGGAGACTGGATGCCCATTGCGGTATTTCAGTGGAACGGGCAGGGTTTTGAGGACAAAACGGCTGAATACGGGCTGCAGGGCAGCTATGGGCTTTGGCGTTGCCTTGCCCTGGCCGACCTTGACGGCGACGGCGACCTCGATATCGCTGCCGGAAATTTAGGCTCGAACACCCGGTTCCACGCCAGCGCCAAGGCGCCGCTGCGCCTGTTTGCCAATGATTTTGACAAAAACGGCAGCCTTGACCCGGTTTTGGCACTGGCGGAAGGAGGCCGGTACGTGCCGGCGCTCCAGCGGGAAGCCTTGGCGGCCCAGATACCTTCCATAAAAAAGCGTTTTCCCCGCAACGCGCCTTATGCCAAGGCCAAAATCGACGATGTTTTTGAGGCAAAAGACTTGTTGGGCGGCATTTGCCTTGAGGCACAAATGCTTGAAAGCCAATGGTTTGAAAACGATGGAAGAAAATTCAGGCCCCATTCATTGCCCGATTACGCCCAGTTGGCGCCTGTCGAAAAGATCATTGCCGGAGATATGACAGGCGATGGCATCGTCGATCTGTTGGCATTGGGCAACGATTACGACATGGAGATCGAGACTTACCAGTTGGATGCCAGCGATGGCTATCTGTTTGTCGGGAGCGGGAATGGCAGGTTCGCCCCGAGACCAATATACCTGGGATGCCAAAAAGCAGCCAGGGATGCCGCACTTGTAACCACTGCTGCGGGGGGAGCCTTGCTGGTTGTTGCCAACAACAATGACAATGTTCAGGTATTTAAATTGTTGGGTAGTAAGAATTGACTAAACAGCCCTAATTTAGAACCGCCTACCTTTGGCAGTGCTATTTTATCCATGAAAAGTTCCGTGCGTTCGCGCTTTAATCCGTGCTGCCTTTAGGATTATATCACGCCCATCCATTCAATTATGCGGATTTTCCTACCCACATTCTTCCAATTTGCCCTCTTTGTCGCGCTTGGCATGCTGCCTTTTTCTGGCATCCATTCCCAAAAGCTGCACCCAAACATAATAAACGAAACATTTTCCACTGCCTTCATTACGCCCTACCTGTTAAAGGATTCATCCCGCACCCTTGAATTCAATCAAGTGCGGAATCTTGGAACAGGGGCAAGTTTTAGCCCTGCAAGCAGTCCTTACCTCACCTTTGGGGCCGATTTGAGCGCCTGGTGGCTGAATTTCACCATAAAAAACGAACTGAAATCGCCCAAGACCCTGATCCTTTGGCTCAACCGCAAGAATTTCGACGAGTTCAAGCTTTGGCAACAACGGCCCGACAGCAGTATCATCGAATTTGACAAAGTTGGGGCCACAGCGTACAACGACGAGCGCTTTTACCTTACTACAGGGTACTATATCGCCGTCACCTTGATGCCTGGTGAAAATCGGTTTTGGGCGCGTGCCTCCAACGAGGTCGGCTCCATGTACCTTTCGCTCAGCCTGCACACCCCCGACGATTTTGGCTTGATGAGCAGGAAGAACATACTGCTTTTTGGCTTGTTTTTGGGGGTAATGCTGGTTTCCCTGGTGTTCGCCGGACAGCTTTATTTTATGTACCGCGACCCAACTTACCTGTTGTACGTGGCCTATGTGGTGGTGGTGCTGCTCCGCGAGGCGTACAACCATTCAGCTGTGGTCAACTTGTTCCCCGTGATGCAGCGGCACAGCATCTCTTTCCTGATGGTGGCCACTTATGGGATGTTTTACCGGTATTTTATCCGGCTGTGGGACATCAACAAGCTTTTCGACAACATTACGAAATGGTACCTCGCGTCAATGTTCGTATTGGTCGGAATATTTACAGTGCTGGTTTCCTATGAACAAGGCCCGTTGCTTAAATTTGTCTTTACGGCAGCGATGGTCTCCATCCTTTTCATTACCGCCATTTCTGCCTGGGTAGTGATCAGCAATTTCAGGAAAAACCCCCGCGCGCGCATCGTTGCCATCGCTTTTGTGCCGCTGGCAGGCGCTTTTATCCTGAATTTGTTGCGCAACATCAACGTGATCCCCAATTACCCGTTTATCCAGTTTGCGGTAATGTGGGGCTTCATCCTGGAAGTGGTGATCTTCACCGTAGCCTTTATCCGTTATCATGCCGTGGTTGAAAGCGACCGCAACATACTCCAAATCCAGCTTGACCTGGAGCAGAAAGACCGGATAATCGCTATACAAGGGGCAGAACAGCGGGTAAAAGACCGGATCGCCCGGGACCTGCACGACGATATTGCCGCTTCCATGTCGGGCATCCGCATTTTGAGCAAGGTGGCGCACCAGCAATTTGCCGACAAGATACCTGAAGCTGGGCCTATCTTGGAGCAGATCAGCAAAAGCGCCCAAAGCACCGTCGAATCCATCAGCGATTTGATCTGGTCCGTCAAGCCCCACCCCGATTTTCTGAACGATATGGCCGACAGGTTGCGCGAATACGCCGGGAAAGTGCTGGAAACCCAGGAAATCGAATATAACATTGATATTCCGCGCACCCTGCCGGTGCTGGACCTCGATATTGAAGTGCGGCGCAACGTTTACCTATTGTTCAAAGAAGCCATCAACAATGCCGTAAAACACAGCCAGTGCAGCAGCCTGAACATCAAGCTCAGTGCTACCAAGTCCCTTATTTCCATGCAGGTCAGCGACAACGGCATCGGGTTCGACCCGAAAGCCAAAATGGAAGGCGGCGTTGGGCTGGGCTTGAGCAACATGCACAAACGCGCCCGGGAAATCGGCGGGGAACTCAAAATCGACAGCAAACCTGGAAAAGGCAGCACCGTCTCATTTAGCTTGCCGTTGTAGCTGCTCCGAAAACGTCGAAAATGCCCTTCGGCAAGCACAAAAATAAGGGAGGCTCTAAGTTTTATCGTTTGTCTTGCAGGGGACTGCTTGGCTATTAATAGCCGATGGCAGAAAATAAATTTAAAAAAATTAACAGCTCATTAAACCCTGGAATTACCTTTCCGTCCAACTACGCAGCGCCAGACAATCAGCCAGCCGAAAACCACAGGACAGACCATCATTTCAATTCAACAATCCTTCTTGAACAATGGCATCACTCTCTCCTTTCCAAGGCACGCTGGGCACCCGCCGCGCAGCGCATCTGCTCCGCCGGACAAGCTTCAAGTACACCAAGTCCAAGGTGGACCAAATGGCCAACCAAACCGTTTTTCAGGCACTGAACTCCATCTTGCTGCCGTATAACCAGTACCTCCAGCAGCCGATCTATGACGACACGGTCACCCCAGCGGTCGAAACGGTAACTTGGATCATGCCATTGCCCGGCCTGCCTGCCGACCAACTTCCCGCGCAGGATTTCATCTTGCGCCGCTATGTGCTCAGCTGGTGGTCGGATGAAGCCATGCGCGATCCCGGAATCGTGCACAAAATGGTGATTTTCTGGCACCAATACATGGCAGTGACTAACCAGGCTTCCGGCAGCAAAAACTTTTTTGACTACCTGGCCCTGCTTCGCTGGGCGGCCTTGGGCAATTTCAAGAAACTTGCCACGAAAATGGTCATGGACAACGTGATGTTGGTGTACCTCAACAACCAGCAAAACACGAAAAACAACCCCAATGAGAACTTTGCCCGCGAGTTCCTGGAGCTTTTCACCATCGGGAAAGGGCCGCAAGTAGGGCCTGGTGACTATACCAATTACACGGAGGACGACATCGTACAGGCTGCCAAAGTATTTACGGGCTTCAGAACCTCCAACGGGCGGACGGTTATCGATCCCGAGACGGGCATCCCGCGCGGGACGGTAAATATCAGCCAGCACGTCACAACCAATAAACAATTCAGCAACCGGTTCCAAGACAAGGTGATCACCGGCGCAACCACTGCTGCTGGCATGTACACCGAGCTCGACAACTTTGTGAAGATGGTGTTCGACCAGCCAGAAACCGCCAAAAACCTGTGCAGGCGGCTCTACCGCTTCTTTGTCAGCAAGAAAATTGACCAGGAAATTGAGACGGACATCATCGTCCCGCTTTCCAACACACTGATTGCCAACAACTTCGAGGTATTGCCCGTGCTGCGCCAATTGCTGCAAAGCAAGCACTTTTTCGACGAGGACGATTCCAACAACAAAGACGAGATCATCGGAGGCATTATCAAGTCGCCCTTAGAGCTGGCTTACCATGCACTGAGCTTCTTCAACCTTAACCCGGCAGACCCTGCCACACTTCCCGGCCAAAACTACCTGTTCCACGAGCGCGGCTTGTCGCAGCGCATGTTCGGATTAGCCAACTACAGCCCCTTCAACCCCAGCGATGTGGCCGGCTACCCCGGATTCTACCAAGACCCCGACTACAGCCGGGCCTGGTTCAATTCCAGCACCATCATCGCCCGTTACAAGGTCCCTGCCATGCTGCTTGCCGGGAAACTGCTTATCGGGGGCTCTGCCAACACCAATCTCGGCGTAAAGCTCGACATCGCCCCCTGGGTAAAGACAAGCGGGGTGATCAGCGATCCTGCCGACCCTTATGTGCTGGTGCAGGACTTGCTCACCTACATGTTGCCGGAAACGGTAGATGCCGACCGCTTCAACTATTTCTACAACACGGTTTTCCTCGACAACCTTCCGGCTGCCGACTGGACTTATGAGTGGCAAAACTACCTGAACACAAACAATGCCACCGAAGTCAAGATTGCGTTGGAACGCTTGATCAATGCCATCATGTATTCGCCGGAATACCAAACTTTCTGAGAGGGCGAAACTGCTCTATCGTATGACAGCCATCCACTGGTCCAGGATAACCATAACTGGAGCCTTAATAGCTTGCCATTTCACCATCGAGCACGGACAACGCTTGGTAACAGATTTCTTCAAACTACAATCCAAAAATTATGAAACGCCGTAATTTTCTGAAAATACTTCCTGCAGCCGGGGTCACTTCTTTCGCAGTGAACGGCCACGCCATGCGCCCCTTCGCCAACAGCAAAATGGCCCAGATACTCAACAGCTGCGATGGCGTGGAAGACAGGGTATTGGTGCTCATTCAACTGAAAGGCGGCAACGACGGCCTGAACACCATCATACCCCTCAACCAGTACGACACCTACTTCAACCTGCGCCCATCTATTGGGATACCCCAAGGCAGCTTGGTAAACTTAGACGGCACCCTGGGCAACAACGACCAAGTGGGGCTTCACCCTTCCTTCGCGCTGTTTAAAAACCTGTACGAAAACGGCGACGCAGCCATTGTGCAGGGCATCGGCTACCAAAGCATGAACCAATCCCACTTTAAAGGAACTGATCTGTGGTTCTCCGGCGGCGACGGCACAGTGGCCAACAACAACATCCCATCAGGTTGGATGGGCAGGGCGCTCCAGGGCTTTTACCCCGATGTAGTCGGCGTGCCGACAACTGACATGCCCGACCCCCTGGGCATCCAGATCGGAAATCCAAACCCGACACTTGGCTTCCACACAGCAACCGAGCACCAGAATGTGATCAACCTCAGCGGCCAGGATGCCGCAGGCTTTTTTTCGCTCATCCAAACCATTGGAGGCGCGCCCATTACAAATGTTCCCGATACGGAACAAGGTCATGAACTGGCGTACATCATGGGGATTGAAAACAGTACCAGCCAATACGCCCAACGCATCACCGCCGTGTTCAACGCAGGTTCTAATTACCTGAGCGCGTATCCCACCACCCTGAATATCAACAATGGGCTGGCAAGCCAGCTCCGCACCATCGCGCGCCTCATAAAAGGTGGCTGCAAAACCAAGATTTACCTCTGCCAGCTCGGCGGATTCGACACCCACAGCGCACAGGTGGACGGCGGCAGCCCGACTGTGGGCGACCATGCCGAACTGTTGCTCTATCTGGCTGAATCGGTAAAGTTTTTCATGGACGACCTCAAAGGGCTCGGGCTGTCCGACCAGGTGCTCGCCTGCACATTTTCCGAGTTTGGCCGCTGTGCAAAGGAGAACGGCTCTGACGGCACCGACCACGGCACCCTCGCGCCCATGTTCCTTTTTGGCAAAAACGTGAAATCGGGTGTGTTGGGCACCAACGTAAACCTGAGCGACCTGACGAACGACAACCAGTTGAAAAACATGCAGTTCGATTACCGACAGGTATTTACCACCATCCTGCAAGACTGGCTCGGCGCCAGCGAGGACATCCTCACCCAGGTCATGTTCAGCGGGTACCAGAAAATCCAGCTGGTTGATACAGCCGCTATTGTTGACCCAAGCTGCTACTTCTCCGGTTCTGTCAGCGTTTGGGACAACTACTTGGAAAAGAAGCCATTGAGCATATTCCCCAACCCGGCGCGCGGCTATACCGAAGTAAGCTTTGAGAACGCCGGCTCGGCCTTTGATGCGCGGCTTTCGCTGCACAGCCTGGGCGGCTCCCTGATCTCCAGCACTTTGGTGTTTGCAAACCAGGGCAGCAATATTTTCTCGCTTGACGTGGCTGGGCTGCCCTCTGGCCCCTATTTTGTCAGGCTGGAAAACAAGCTGACCGGCAGGGCTGAAGTGGCAAAATTGAGCGTGGCCCGTTGATAAGGGCGGTTTAAAACGGGTAAAAGTTAACGCCGGTCGATATGCTGTCGATCGGCGTTTTTTATTGGCCTATTTTGCCCGAAAATACCCGTATGGCAAAACGATTCAGGCAATTTTGACGTTTAGGGGTAAAAAACAACAACAAAACTGTACCAATGCGCGCCATTTTCACCCTGATTCTTGGTTTTACCTGTTCCGTTCAAAACACTTTTGGCCAATTGAACGCCGACTGTGTGACCGCCAAAGAAATCTGCGAAAAAAAATCCTACAACATCAGCCATGCTTCCGGAGAGGGAAAAGACAGGCAGGAAGCAGACCTTATTTCCTGCTTTATGGGCAGCGAAAACCAAGGGCAAGCCGAAGAAAACTCTACCTGGATAAAGTTCAAGATTGAGGAAAGCGGTTCCCTGATGTTCACCATAACCCCGAACAAATACAACGATGATATTGACTTTGTGGTTTATCGCCTGCTCGACGGCACTTGCAACAACAAAAAGATCGTGCGCTGCAACGCAGCCGGCGACCCGATGTCGGCTGCCGGGGTAAGCCCCTGCTTAGGCCCGACGGGGCTGCGCGAAGGAGAGACCGACAGTAGTGTGGACGCTGGCTGCTTCGACACTGGCGACAATGCCTGGCTGGCGCCCTTGCAAGTTGCCAAGGGGGAGGTTTACATGCTGCTGGTCAGCAACGTCACCTCGAAAGGCCCCGGGTTTACCATCGAATTTAAAGGAACGGCATTGTTGCCCTGC
The DNA here is from genome assembly GCA_964621185.1 of uncultured Saprospiraceae bacterium. Classification (GTDB taxonomy): domain Bacteria; phylum Bacteroidota; class Bacteroidia; order Chitinophagales; family Saprospiraceae; genus M3007. The sequence goes on from CAZULM010000035.1 coordinate 28,547, forward strand.
GACAAAAAGAAAAAACCAGAAAAGCCCGCGGCCACAGCAGCAAAGCCCAAGCCAACAGCCCCGAAACCCGTTGTGGTGGCGCCAACCCCGAAACCAGATTTCATCGGCGGCCGGGCTGTGGAAGTGGGCGACGAGGTAAAAGTGAAGAACCGCAAGATCAAGCTCAAGCTCTGGGACAGCCAGGTCGAAGACGGCGACATCATTTCTGTGTATATCGGCGAAAACAAGGTGATCGACCACCTGTACCTGCGCCTGAAGCCGCAGGAGTTCGACATCGAACTGCCGCCCGGGAAAGAGTATTACCTCACCGTTTATGCCGACGATTTTGGGAAGGCCGAGCCAAACACGGCGATGGTGTCCATTTTTGACGGGGTAAAAGAACAGATCATCGACCTGGTATCCAGCAGGAAAAAGCAGGAAAGCGTGAAGATTATTTTGGAATAGCCGGGAAAAAGAACCATTTCGACTGGCATCTGTTTACCCCTATAAGCCGCCCAACGCGGATGCAACGCCACGCCCATGCTCGGATTCCGTTTTTCAGACTACACGCCCGACCCGAACGAAAGCACTTTCGACCGGCTTTTCAAGATTTTCCAGGAGTTGATGCTCTATACATCCGGCAACGTGCCGGAAGCACTGGCCTGGCTCAATGAGCTCGACCGGGAGTACAAGCTCACCACCCCAGAATATGGGATGGGCGATTTTATCCAGGAACTGATAGACAGGGGTTATATCCGGCCAGACGGCGAGGGCGGTGGTATGGGGCCAACTTCGAAATTGGAGATCAGCCTGCGCCAAAAAAGCCTGGAAGACATCTTTGGCGACCTGAAAAAAGCACGAAGTGGCAAGCACAACACCCCTATTGTCGGCAGGGGCGACGAATATACCGCCGACGTGAAGCCCTACGAATTTGGCGACAGCCTCGAAAACTTAGCCGTCACCAATTCCCTGCGCAACGCCTACATCAACCACGGCATCGACGAGTTCAACCTTACCCAAGACGACCTGGAAGTCCACGAAACCTACTATCAGGCCCAAATGTCGTCGGTACTGATGATAGACATATCCCACTCCATGATCCTGTATGGGGAAGACCGCATCACGCCGGCCAAAAAAGTAGCACTGGCCCTCGCCGAGTTCATCAACACCCGCTTCCCCAAAGACACCCTCGACATCCTCGTATTCGGCGATGACGCCTGGCCCATAGAACTGAAAGAAATCCCCTACCTGCAAGTCGGTCCCTACCATACCAACACGGTGGCAGGCCTGGAGCTCGCCCTCGACATCCTCAAAAAACGCCGCAACCCCAACAAGCAAATCTTTATGATCACTGATGGCAAGCCCACCTGCCTGAAGATCGGCAAGAACTACTACAAAAACTCCTTCGGCCTCGACCGCAAGATTGTGAACCGCTGCCTCAACTTAGCCATGCGCTGCAAAAAGCTGGATATACCCATAACCACTTTCATGATTGCCCGAGACCCGTATCTTGTGCGCTTCGTGGAAGCATTCACCGAAACCAACAAGGGGAAGGCCTTCTACTCCTCCTTGTCGGGACTGGGGTCGTTCGTGCTGGAGAATTATAAGAAAAAATAAATGTTCGGGTTTCCAAAATGTATTACCTGCTAATTTCCATCGTCATCGGCCTTTTCATCGGCATGTTGTTCCTGAACCTGTACTTCCGGGCGAAGGTGCTCAGGGTATATGGGGTGCTGGTGCGCAACAAGGTCGAGTTTGGCGCTGCCCATATTTTCAACCGAAAAAAATTGGAGGAAGAGATACTCCCGCGCTACCCCAATTTCAAAGACGAGATCGAGACTTTTATCCGGCACATCCACTATTCCATAAAGATGGCATCGGTGCTGCTGTTCCTGGTTACACTGTTTGGCGCCATTTTGATGTACTTCAGGGAATCCTAGCGCGCATAAGGCGCCACATCCTGCCCACAGAACGCACCCGCCAAGTACTTGTAATATGCTGTCACCCCGATCATGCCCGCGTTGTCGGTGCAATATTGGAATGCGGGTATGTACACTTCCCAGCCTTCTTTTTCCCCCAAGGCCACAACGGCATTCCTGAGGCCCGAATTGGCGCTGACCCCGCCTGATATTGCTACCTGTTTGATCCCAGTTCGGCGCGCTGCCTTCCGCAGTTTTTTCAGCAAAATGGTGACGATGCTCTCCTGGATGGAGGCACAGATGTCTTTCAGGTTTTCTTCGATGAACCTGGGGTTTTCCGCTACCTGCTTTTTCAAAAAATACAGGATGGAGGTCTTCAGCCCGCTGAAACTGAAATTCAGCCCCTCCATCGAAGGCTCCGGGAAAGGGAACACTGCCCTCCCCTGCTGGGCCAGCTTATCCACCAGCGGCCCGGCGGGATAGCCAAGCCCCAGCAGCTTGCCCGATTTGTCAAAAGCCTCCCCGGCGGCATCATCGGCGGTTTGGCCGATGGTTTCCATGTCGAGGTAGCTCCTGACCAGCACGATCTGGGTATGCCCCCCGCTCACCGTGAGGCACAAAAACGGGAATTTGGGCTTGGGCTCTTCCGCAAAATGCGCCAGCACGTGCGCTTCCAAGTGATTTACTTCGATGAGCGGCAGGTTAAATGAAAGGGCAAACGACTTGGCAAAGGAGGTGCCGACAATCAGCGAACCCAGCAAGCCCGGCCCCCTGGTAAAGGCGACGGCGCTTATTTGGTCTTTGCTCACGCCGGCTTTTCTCAGCGCCAGGTCAACCACCGGCACAATGTTCGCCTGGTGTGCCCGCGACGCGACTTCCGGCACCACGCCACCGTATTGGGCATGGGCATCCTGGTTGGCGACACAGTTGGAGAGCACTGCCCCGTCGCGTACAACAGCTGCTGCAGTGTCGTCGCAAGAAGATTCTATAGCAAGGATGGTGACGGCCATGGAAAAATAAAAATGAGATAAAGCCTTTTATTGCAGAGGTTTATACCAACTTATTACAGATATTTACGGCTTGAACGCAAGTATTCGCCCGGCAAAATTAGAATATTTCAAAACCGAAAAGATTTGGCACGATTCTTTATTGAAGGGACAAGCATCAAATTACGTCAACAACACAATCAACTTCATTATGTTTGGTTCAAACACAAAAGAAAAAAGCCCCTCCACCGCTATTTCAAACGGCAATGAAAAAGAAGGGGCAGCCACTACGGTCATTGCCAAAGGCACCACCATAGAAGGGAAGTTCCAGTGTGGCGAAAATGTGCGCTTAGATGGCAATATCCACGGAGAGGTAAAAGTGGACAAGCGCTTCGTGATGGGAGAAGGAAGTTATGTGCAGGGGAACATCAGCGCCCGCGACGCAGCGATCAAAGGCAAGATCAAGGGCGATGTTTTCGTAAAAGAAGCCCTGCACCTTATGGAATCCGCCATGATTGAAGGCAATATTACTGCAAAGACCATGGTGGTGGAAGAAGGCGCCCGGTACAATGGATCCTGTAAAATAGGCGAAATGCTGAACCAGACAGGCGCCAACCCGACGGCAAAAAATTAATTACCCCCCTCGTTCATATAGTACAGCTTCGCAAGGGGCGACTTCGGTCGCCCTTTTTTTATGCAAGGCCATTTGCCGGACGCGGCACTAGATTGTATCTTTGGCCATCTGATGGGCAAGCTGCGAAAATATCAGGTGTTAAGTCCATGATATCCAATATGGTCCATCCTGAAAACCTTGCAAATCACTAGAATCCTGGCAAACTTCGACTACATCATCATCGGCGGCGGAATTTTCGGCTGTTATACCGCGCTTTACCTTGCCGAAAAGGGGGGCATAGTGGCATTGATAGAAAAGGAAGGCCGGTTGTTCCAAAAAGCTTCCATCGTCAACCAGGCCCGATTACACAGCGGCTACCACTACCCAAGGAGCGTGGCGACGGCTGCCATGAGCGATGCCCACAAGGAGCGGTTCACCATAGAACACCGCCAGTTTGTCAATGCCTCTTTTGAAAAATTCTATGCCATCGACCGCTTCGGTTCGTTCACCGACCCGCTTCAATTCGAAAGGTTCTGCGATTTCTTGAAAATCCGCTGCGAAAAAGTGGAGCAGCACCCATTGTTCAACTACAACCGGATAGAAGCGCTGTATAAAACGGAGGAGCACTCCTTTGATCCCTTGCTGTTGGGAGAACATTACCGGGCCAAAGTGGAACGCCACCGCTCCATCCATGTTTTCACCCATACCCAAATCGCAGAAGTCGGCAAGTCAGGGAGAAACTGGGAATTGAAAGCTGTTGATGCGCCTGGGGGCGCCATACATAAAGGCCAGGCGGTCAAGTCATTTGCGGCACCCGTGGCCATAAACGCCACTTATGCTGCCACCAATGCCATAAACACGCTCTTCGGCCTCGAAACCTTGGCCCTCACCCATGAAATATCAGAAATCGCCTTTGTGCGCTCCACATTGTTTGCTGAAAAAGGGCTCACGGTAATGGACGGCCCCTTTGGCTCCATCATGCCCTACGGGCTGAGCGGGCTGCTCTCGCTCTCCTCGGTCGCCTATACACACCATAAAATCTCCCTTGACGACATGCCCCGTTTCGATTGCCAGACGAAAGCCGACCCGTCCTGCCGGCCAGAAGCCCCCGGCATCTGCACAGAATGCCCGCGCCGCCCGGAAAGCAACGCCCAAAAAATGCTCTCCCAAATGGCCCAATATTTTTCAGAGGAAGTGCGGTTCCAGTACCTCCACTCCTATTTCACCATAAAATCGAAGCTCAAAGCCAGCCATATCGACGACGGCAGGCCCACCGAAATATCGATGTTGAGCGAATCACCCCGGTTCTATTGCCTTTTTGCGGGGAAAATCAACTCGATTTACGAAGTGGAAGGGGTGGTTGACCTTTGTTGACGGCTTAAAATTTGGGGCAAATGATCTCCTCGTTGTCGTAATTCCCCAAATACGTGACAGAGACCTCGAATGCGCTCTGGCGCTGGTTGGCCTGCAGGGCCTTCAGGTTCAGGTCGTAGCTGAGGCCGAAGATCATGTTGTTCAGCTCTATCCCCACCAAGGCTACCACCGCATCCAGGCCGAAGCCGTCGCTGTTGCGCACGGGGCGCGCCCAGGTGCCGACATGCAGGGCCGTTGCCCCGTATTGGCCCATGGCAAAGCGCAGGTTGGTGCCGGCATTCACTTGCAAGTGCGGGCCCTGCATGGCAAACAACAAGCGCGGGTGTATTTGGGCACGGTTGTCGCGGGTCAGGGGCAGGTTGGAAGCCAGCTGAACCGAGTACTTTTGGTACAGCTTGTCGCCCTTTTCGGTATTGCCGTAAAACGAAATATCGGGCTGCAAGAGGTGGTGGATCGCTGCTCCGGCAAAGAACCGGCCGTGGGTACCAATCTCAGCCATGTAGTTGAGGCCGACGTTGAAATCGGGATAAGAGAAATTGTTCGGCGGCAGCACCTCACCGGTCGGCTGCGTGTAGCCCCCATTGCCGTCAAACTGGTCGTGGAAGCGCAGGGAGCCGTAACCCACGTTGCGCTGGGTGAGCCCGCCCTGGATGCCCAGGGTCAGGAACTGGTTTTTATTGGCCCCCAGCGCCTTGTGGTAGGCCAGCGAGAGGGCAATCTGGGTGGTGCTGAAATCGAGCACGCTCACCTTGTCGTTAAAGAACATGATGCCCATGCCGATGGCATCGTCGCTGTTTTTTTTCCGCCGCCGGTCGAAACGAAGGTCGGCGGCAAAAGAAAATGTCTGGATCGGGTTGTCCAGCACTTTGCGCCACTGGTCGCGGTAGATCGCGCCCACCCGGTAGGTGCCTTCCATAGCCCCAGAAAGCGCGGGGTTCAAGCTCATCGGGGATGCGTAGAACTGCGTGAAGTGCCTGTCCTGGCCAAAGAGGGCGGTTGACAAAAAGAAGACTATGAAGGTGTAAAGGAGATGTTTTTTCATGCTGTAGGTAAAAATTTGGGCAAAGGTAGCGCAGAAATCTCGCGCAAGGGCATCGAATATTAGGCAAACGTCAAAGATTGCCCATCATTTTTGAACTTTAAAAATTAACTAAGCGCTGGTAGAAGCGATTTTTTCTACCTTTCGCCGCCCTAAGGACAAAGACCCGCTGTATCGTGTGCCCGGTTGTCGCTGGGGTTTCAGCATCAAGTCACCTATCCTATTCACGTACCAATCTTTATGGAAAACAAAGCAGCCTTCAAACCCTACATCGCTTCGGACAACACATCCGTCAAAGAATTCACCCTCCGCGCCATCGTGATCGGCGCGATGTTCGGGGTGCTTTTCGGTGCAGCAACTGTTTACCTTGCCTTGAAAGCCGGCCTTACCGTTTCAGCATCTATCCCCATCGCGGTCTTGGCCATCTCCCTCGGGCGCAAGTTTCTGGGTACCACCATTTTGGAGAACAACATCATACAGACAACCGGCTCTGCGGGCGAATCCGTCGCTGCTGGCGTAGTCTTCACCCTGCCTGCCTTCCTTTTCCTGAGCGACGGCGTCGGCAAAGGTTATTTCAACTATTGGACCATCCTTTTGCTGGCTATTTTCGGTGGTATCCTGGGGGTGTTGATGATGATCCCGCTGCGCAGGTCGCTGATCGTGAAAGAGCACGACAGCCTGCCCTACCCGGAAGGCACCGCATGTGCGCAGGTTTTGATCGCCGGCGAAAAAGGCGGCGACTTTGCCAGAACAGCCTACCAGGGCCTCGGTTTTGCACTGGGCTACGCAATGCTGCAACGGGTTTTCCACGTTATCGCCGAAGCCCCGCAATGGGTATCGAGCGCGACCAACAAATACCTGCCCGCCGCCAGGCTGAGCGGCGAGATCACACCGGAATACTTAGGTGTGGGCTACATCATCGGCCCTCGCATCGCGGGCGTGCTCGTTGCGGGCGGCGTGATGGCCTGGTTTGCGCTCACGCCGCTGATAGCCACCTTGGTGCCGCACCAGGTGATCGCCGAGCAATTAGCCAAGCTTGACCTGATGAAAATAGCTGAAGCCAGCGCGCGCTTTGGCTGGGACCCCGCTACCCAAACCTTCTCAAACCTGTCTGAAGCCATTTACCGGGCCTATATCCGGCAAATAGGCGCCGGCGCAGTCGCAGGTGCGGGTTTTATTACCCTCATCAAGACCATGCCGACCATCATCGCTTCTTTTCGCGACAGCATGGGCGACTTCAAGGCCGGGGCAGAAAAACTGACCAAAGCCCGCACGGAGGACGACCTTTCCATCAAAGTAGTGGCCATCGGAAGCCTTGCCCTGATCGTTCTGATGGCCCTCTTGCCCAGCATGCCGGGCGAAAGCTTCTTAGGCAAAATCCTGATCGGCATCTTAGTCATCATATTCGGCTTCTTTTTCGTCACCGTCGCCAGCCGCATCGTCGGCATCATTGGCAGCAGCAACAGCCCCGTTTCGGGCATGACCATCGCGACCATCATGGGCACTGCCCTGGTGTTTATCGGCGTTGGTTGGACCGGCAAAGTGTTCGAGCCGATGGCCCTTGTGGTCGGCGGCATGGTCTGCATCGCAGCTGCCAACGCCGGCGCCACTTCGCAAGACCTGAAAACAGGCTATCTCATCGGCGCCACGCCGCGCTACCAACAGTTGGCCTTGTTTATCGGTGTGGTCGTTTCCTCCTTAGTCATCGGCGCCACGGTACTGTTCCTCGACAACCCGCCTGCCGAGCTTCGCGCCATGGGCGTCGAACACGCCATCGGCGAAAAATTCAACGCGCCACAGGCTACTTTGATGGCCACTTTGATAAAAGGCCTGCTTTCTTTCAACCTTGACTGGCAATTTGTGTTGGTAGGGGTGTTCTTTGCCATTACCCTGGAGCTCTGTGCCGTGAAGTCGCTCTCATTCGCAGTCGGCTTTTACCTCCCACTTGCCACTACCCTGCCGATTTGGGTTGGTGGCGCCTTGAAAGGGCTTACCGACTGGTGGGCGACCCGCAAAGGCGAGGCGGTGGAAGACGCAGAACTGGGCAAGGGCAGCTTGTTTGCCACCGGCTTGGTAGCAGGCGGGGCGCTGGCAGGTGTCATCGTCGCCTTGTTTCAGGCTTCAGACGGCACAGCTGCGTTTTTCACCAAAATGTCCGTAGAACACGGTATCGTCGGCGCAATAGGCCAGGGAGGATACGACCTGCTGGGGATTGTAGGGTTTGCGGCGCTGGCGTTCTTCCTGGTAAGAGCGGCGAGGAAGTAAAAAACTCATCTCTCATCTCTCATCTTTAAAAAAATGGCTCACTTCAAACGCAACGCATCCGCCGTATGGCGCGGCACCGGCCCTGATGGCTCCGGCGAACTCAACGGCCCATCGGGCGTACTGTCCTCCACCCCTTATTCTGCCGCCAAGCGCTTCCAGAACGAAGACGGCAAGGCAGGCACCAACCCGGAAGAATTGATCGCTGCGGCACATGCCGGCTGCTACATCATGGCCCTGAGCTTCGCGCTCACCAACGCGGGGTTCCCTCCCGCCGAGCTCCGCTGCGAAGCCAGCATCGACATGGAAAAAGGCGATACCGGTTGGGGGTTTCAGAAAATAACCCTGACCTTGGAGGCTGAAATCCCGGGTATCAGCGCCGAAAAGTTTCAAGAACTGGCCAACGGCGCCAAAGCGGGCTGCCCTGTCAGCAAAGCCCTGGCTGCAGTGCCGATCGAATTGGCGGCAACCCTCAAATAGGTATACCTCACGCCGCTTGGTTTTGTGCATACCAGCCTTTGTAATCAATTGAATATCAGTTGAATCAATCATGATCAATCACAAAAATCAGGCGAATCACAGTATAGCATGACCAAAAAAATCAGTTTCGGGCTGGCAGCCCTGTCCATTACCTTCGCTTTGTCTGCCCAAAGCCCTTGGGCACGCAGCAAAGGCGGTATTTATGCCCAGGCCAGCTACAACTTTATCCCTACCTATACCAGCTTGTTCGGTGCGGGTGGAGAGGATATCGTGCTGGACCACGAGGTATCAGAGCGTCAGGTACAGTTTTACGGCGAGTATGGCTTGACCAAAAAGGCCACGCTCGTGCTGTCACTGCCCTATGTCTTCAACGAGCGGGGCGCTTCAAACCCCGATTCGCCGTGGATGTTCGCCCAGGAAGACAGCGGCAGCATTTCGGGGCTAGGCAATACGACGATGGCCTTGCGGTATCAATTTTGGAGCGGGAAGCTGGCGCTGGCCGGCACCTTGCGCGTTGGCCTCCCTGCCGGTGCAGCTTACAAGCCCTTTACCGACCTGCGCACGGGTTACGACGCTGTCACCGTCCAGCCCATGGTTAACGTGGGCATGGGGTTTGGCAAGTCTTATGGCTTCCTCTACGGCAGTTATGGCTTTCGGGGAAAGGATTACAGCCATTTCCTCAATTTCGGCGCAGAGGCCGGGGTTCGGCTCTGGAAATTCTGGTTGGCCGGGTTCTCGGATTTTGTCTTCCCGCTGGAGAACGGCAGCCGGCCATTGCCCGGCATCGATGCCCTGACAGGGCTGTACGTCAACAACCAGGGCTGGCTGTCCATAGGGGCAAAAGCTATTCTTGAGGTCAACCGCTTTGTCGGGATTACGCTTTCCGGCGCCGGTGCCGCTTGGGGGCAGAACGTGCCGAAAAGCCCCGGGATCGGGACAGGGATTTATTTCAAATGGGATTGATTTTTTGGCGAAAAAATCTAAAATTTCGTCGGAAAACGAGGGCGTTCTGATTGGCCCGGCCCCAATTTTGCGCCATGGTTCACCAAAACTTTTTTCAATGCCTAAAAATCACGAGATAGACTACAAGATTTACGGAGAAGAAATGCAGTGCGTCGAGATCGAGCTCGACCCGCAGGAAACAGTCGTTGCCGAATCGGGCAGCTTCATGTTCATGGACGAAGGCATCGAGATGGCCACCGTTTTTGGCGACGGCAGCGAGCGCGCCTCTGGCTTTTTCGACAAGCTGCTCACGGCGGGCAAGCGCATGCTGACTGGCGAAAGCTTGTTCATCACCACCTATACCAATACCGTGCACGGCAAGCAGCGGGTCACGTTTGCCGCGCCCTATGCCGGCAAAATCGTCCCGATGGACTTGTCGCAACTCAATGGCAAAATTATTTGCCAAAAAGACGCGTTTTTGTGCGCTGCCAAAGGCGTCCAGATCGGGATCGAATTCCAGCGCAAGCTGGGCACCGGCCTCTTTGGCGGCGAGGGCTTTATCATGCAGAAATTAGAAGGCGACGGCATGGCCTTCGTGCATGCGGGCGGCTACGTGCTGGAGCGCGATCTGGCCATCGGTGAAACCTTGCGCGTCGATACGGGCTGTATCGTAGCATTCAGCGACCGGGTCGATTACGACATCCAATTTGTCAAAGGCATAAAAAACATGGTCTTTGGCGGCGAAGGCCTTTTCTTTGCCACGTTGCGCGGCCCTGGAAAAGTTTGGCTGCAATCGCTGCCCGTGAGCAGGCTCGCTGCCAAGATCATCGCCTATGGAGTTGGGCCGCGCAAGGAAGAAGGCAGTATCCTGGGTGGTATTGGCAACATGCTGGACGGGAATTAAGCATCTAATTATCAATGGATTATAGAAACGTCAGAAAGAGCAAAGGTTGGATTTATAACATACTGCTCCCTGCCATTCACCTGGAATACCGGATGCTTTTCCGTAAAATCTATGTGCACAACAGGAAAGGCGTGCCCTCCAACAAGCCCGTTCTGATCGCTTCCAACCACCCAACAGCGTTCATAGACCCTATTTTTTTCTGCATATTCTTCGACCCTCCGGTTTACAATATGACCCGTGGGGACATTTTCCGCAAGCCGTTTTTCCGTAAGCTCATGGAGCATTGCAACATGTTCCCGGTGTATCGGCGGCGCGACGGCTACGACAAGCGCGACCGGAACGACGAGGTTTTTGAATATTGCCAGCAAAAAATGCTCGACGGCGTGGCGGTGAACATTTTTGTGGAAGGCGAGCACCACCTCGACAAGCGGGTGCTGACCATACAAAAAGGCATCGCCCGCATCGCGTTCGGCACCTACGAAAACCACAAGCTGGAAGATTTGCAGATTGTCCCGGTTGGCTGCAACTATGTGGCCGGCGATATTTTGCGCGACGAGGCAAAGCTGAACGTCGGCAAGCCGCTTTTCATCAAAGATTATTGGAGCCGCTACCAGGAAAATCCGGCAGCGGCAATAAATGCCCTGTGCAGCGACATCCGGAACGCCCTTGTCGAAATATGTTACCATGTTGAAGACCGGGAAGACGACCCCTTGGCAGAGCACTTGCTAGAACTTTGGCGCAGCCAAAACCCTGCCACCATGATCCCGATTGTCGAAAGCAGCAACCTGCGCTTTTTGGGCGAGAAAAAGGTGCTGGCCAAAGTGAACGCCATGCCAAAGGCTGAAAAGGAGCGCTTGTCCCATCAAACCAGCACCTATTTCGATGCATTGAGCCAAGCCGGGCTACGTGACGAATCCCTTATGCAGCCCGGGCAAGGCCATTGGAATTGGCTACTGCTGTTCATTTTGGGCTTTATACCAAATGTTGTCGGGTACGTTTTGAGCTGGCCAATCAGGGCGCTGGCACTGTGGGTGACGCGAAACAAGGTGAAAAAGCGCGAGTACCGCACCAGTATCTTGATGGGCGTTGCCACCCTCGGCACTTTTATTTACTATATCGTCCTGTTTTTCGCAGGAATCGCGCTTGGCTGGCCATTTTTGGTTTCTGTTGCGATATTATTGCCCGTACTTACCTGGTTTTCTATTTTCTGGCATGAACGGCTGCTGCATTGGGTGATGGCGCGCAAAGCCCTCAAACACCCCGAGCGCGCGCGGCTTTTGGCGATGCGCGCGGTGATCTGCTACTGATCGTCGTCGCTTTGCAACACCAGGAACCCTGGGTCGAAAGGCTCCAAAGCTTTCAGAAGCTCGCCCAAAAAGGCATCTCCGTGTTTGAGCAACAAAGTCAAAAAATTGTCGCTGCGCTCTTGCAAGCCATTGCCCGGGAACAGCTTTTCTTTCAAGGCATTTATTTGATTGATGGTCACCTCATGCTTTTGCTTTTCAGCCCGGACAAGCCTGCTTTCCCATTGCTGTATGCCCGAAACGGCTTTTACCTCTTCGGCGCGCAGGGCTTTTTCTAAGGTTGGGTCAATCAGGGCAGCTTTGGTGCAAAGCTTGTTGTACAAGGCCCGCAAATCAGCCGCTTCATCGGCCAGACTGACCTCCCCTGCGGCATTTTTTTCGACATATTCTCGGATCAACTTATCGGTATCTTCAAAAAACGCCGGGGCATCAAACCCGAATTTTTCCAGCTTCTTCGCGGCATCCTTGTCGAGCCAAAGCATCGAGTGGCGCCGCACCAGCATCGGGAAGGGTACGCCAAAATGCTCGAACTGGGCTTTCCGCTCCAGCCAGTAGGCCAGTTCGCCGCCGCCGCCTACATACGCGAGGTTGGGCAGGATTATTTCCTGGTAAATGGGGCGCATCAGCACGTTGGGGCTGAAGCGCTCCGGGTGCGCGTTCAATTCCACCTCCATGGCCTCGGGGGAAAAAACAAGCTCGGTGTTCAAGACTTTGAAAACGCCGTCCTCCTGCACGATGCGCTCGCGCGAGCCCGGTTGCAGGTAAAACAGGTTGATCTCCCTGGGGGCAGCCTGGGCTTTGAAGCCCATTGCCTGCATCTGGGCAATGGTTTCGTTGACGATACGGAAGCTGGGCTGATCGAACAGTTCCTGCCGCATGAAGGGGATGAAATGCCGTTTCAGCACCGGGCTGCCCATGTTGGCGACCACCAGGCCGAAATCGCCCATAAACGCGTGCAGCAAGGCCTGGGTGGCTTCGGCAAAGTTTTTATCGCCGGAATAGGCACGCTCCACCCGTTCAAAAAGCGCTTGGGCAGATGGGCTGTCGCCCAAAATGGTTTTTAGTTCTGCCAATGCAGGGGCCAAAGTGGCGGCAGGCATGTGGCCGACCGCGCCCGTAAGGCCAGGCTCCCAGACCACCTTCTTGCCAAACAGGTTAGCATGGTTCAATTCTTCCAAGTCGTGATCTTCACTGCCCAGCACGAATACTGGCACAATCCGGTTTTTATTGCCTGTTTTCTCCTGAACGGCGGCGGCCAGTTTGATGGTTGTCAAGGCTTTGTACACAAAATAAAGCGGCCCCAAAAATAGGCAGGGCTGGTGGGCAGTGGTGATGCAGAAGGTGCTTTCGCGCCGCAAGGCTGCGATGTTGTCCAGTACTTTTTCTGTGTTTGGCAAGTTTTTGTACTGGGCTTCCAGCAGGTCGGCGAGGTCATTTCTTGGGTAAGTGCGCACGCTTTTCCGGGCAATTACCGCATCAAAAGACGCCAGGCTTGGCGGATATTCGTAAAATGCCCGGAGCAGCGGGTCGCTGGTGGCATAAGCGATGTCGGTTTTGGCGAGCTGGGGGACTTGGGCAAAGGGAATAATTGTCTTTTTCATGCAGGAATGTTGCCGAAAGAAACGCTGGAGGTTGGAATTAGTTTACAAGCCCCCCAGCACTTCCCTTATCGCCTTCGCCAACTGAGCCACCTGCTGCTCCCGCTGCTCTACTGCCTTTTCGGAAGAACGCCCGGATTTTTCCAAAAACTCCTTGGATTGCCGCGCCTTTTTGAGCCACGACATGGCTTCATTGGCTACCGATTCAATACGGCTTTTTTCAGCTTTCAGCGTTTTGTCGTCAACAGCTTTGTTGTATTGGTTTAAGGCATCAATGTAGCACAGCCTGCTCATGGCGAAATTCAAGGTGTAACTTTCGCTGTGCAAATTGAAAAGGTTTACTTCCTTAAAATCCTGTCCAAACTTCCCAGAAAGGCCTTCCACCTGGGCTATGAGCTCCTCGATGTCAGCCAACAAGGATTTCATTTTGTTCAGCAAAGTCTCACTTTTCTGCTCCGTTTTGAAACTTGTCGACATCGCCGGGCTGAGTCCGGTGTGCCGGGCGCTGATGTAGCGCACCTTCAACACAAACAGGCCTTTTTCCGTGCTCAGCTGCCGCTCTTTTACAAATTCGTATGGAGGGTGGATGGCCATGAGTTTCCGGCATTCATCGGAAGCCTGTTCGTACAGGTCTTTTGCACTTTTCAAGGCATTTTCTATCACTGGCAGGTGGTTTTCAGCATTTTTTTCGAGCAAAAGATTTTTTGAAAACAGGGAATAACGCTCTGCCAATTCAATATGCGCAAGGCTGCGGTTGTGCCAAATCGCAAAACAGGTCCGGCTCAATTTTTCACAGTCTAGGTCTCTAATTGCCCGTTGATAGGCTTCGTCGGCAGCATCCGACAGCCGCCTCAATTCCTCCAGATTGCGCTCACTGACTGCGTTTTTCGTCTGGGTGCGTGTGTTTTCAAACACAGCCGTCCACATGGAGCCCTCAATTTTTGCGGTAATTGCCTGCACATCTTTCGGGGTGTAAAACTTTTTGGTCTGTTCAATCCTTTCCCGATCCGTAATCTGGTCGAACAATGTCCTCGCCCGGTCGTGGTACTGCCGCATAAGTTGAATACGGCTTGAAACATAACCCGTGTCCAACAAAAAGCTGTCCTGGACTATTGACAGGTTGCACAAAGAGTCGAGATGCGCCCTCAGGTCGAAAAACATACCCCAATACTGCTGTCCCAACTCAAACAGTATCCGCTGGTTGTTCCCGTTGAATTGTAGAATACGGCTTTCGGAGCTGAAAGAACGCATGGCAGAATCCATGGCTGCCCATTGTTGCAGGGTATCTTTATACGCGAAAACAGGGCCGGCTTTTTTGCGCAGCAGTCTGGAAATTCCTACATCGTTGTTTTCCCGGAAATCTTTTTCCCGAAGCGGGTGTTCCAGCAACTGCCATGCAGGGTCGTCGGGCAAGTGGTTGAGCACAAATTTTTCCGGGGGCATCATAAAATACTTATCCCGCATTTGCGAGCCTTCGCCAGGTTTCGGGGTACTCCATGTAGGGTCGAACAAATGCCATTTGCCATTGATTTGGGCCGCTACCCAGGCATGGCCCATGCGCATTACCTCCCCGCTCCTGTCTTTCACAATGCCCACAACCACCTGGCTTTTGATGCCCGTAGCGCTGCAAAGTGCCTGGAACAAATTGGCATAGCCCTGGCAAACGGCTGTCCGGTTCTCCAGCACCTTCTCTGGCTGCTGCAAGTCCAGATACTCCGGGGTGGCCCAAATCTCGGATTTGTCGCTTTTGTCCAAGTATTTGATGTTCAGGGTCACCCAGGCAAAGATGGCCCGGGTGCGCCCGTGCACGTCTTTTATCTTGGTGGTGAAATAATTGGCCAATTCTGGCACGGAACGGGTGTTGGCGCCGGGGACATTCCGCGCGATACGGTCCATGTCGGCACCGGCCTGGCTAAGAGCGAAGGCGGGGAGCAAGAAAAAGAGAAGGAGGTACAACTGGCGCATATTTGGAATTTTAGGGAAAGTTACGGCAGAAATTCTTCTCCTCCGAAGCGGTACTTCTTGCTACATTTGTCGCATCATGGAAAAAAGGCAGGTCAACGACTGGTTATCGGACATCCAAACGGATTTTGAAGAGGAAAATTTCTTCCGACGCCTGACACTTGAATTTCTGGCGCTCAACGACGAGTTTTGGCAACGCAGCACCCTCTCCGGGCATCTGACCGGCTCCGCCTGGGTGCTCAACCCCGCCAGGGACAAAGCCCTCCTGATCCACCACCGTGGCCTCGACAAGTGGTTTCAGCCCGGCGGTCATGCAGAGCCCACCGATGCATCCTTGCTGGAAACAGCCCGCCGGGAAGCCGCTGAAGAATGTGGGATACAAGGGTTGAGCTTGCTTTCCGAAGAGGTATTTGACCTCGACATCCACATTATTCCCGCCAAAAACGACATTCCGGAGCACCTCCACTACGATTTGCGCTTTGTTTTTCAAGCCGCTTCCGAAGAACTCGACCCCGATCTGGCCGAGGTGAAAGACCTGAATTGGGTGTCCATCGATTCCCTGTTACGCAACCTCGACACCCAGCAATCGCTGCGGCGCATGGCCATCAAGAGCCTGTTGCTTTCCGCATTTTGAAGTGCGGGACGGTGACTTCTTCAAATTCGTCGCCCACGATTTCATAGTTCATGGACAAATAAAACGGCACCGCAGTTTTGCGGGCGTGCAGCACGATTTCTTTGAAATCTCGCTGTTTGGCCACCGCTTCAGAGTAGGCCACCATCGCCTTGCCAATGCCCTGGCCTTGATGCACAGGCGACACAGCGACCTGCCGCATTTTTACTGATTTGCCGCCTTCGGGCGTAAGGTTGAGGTAGCCTGTCATCTGGCCATGGGCATCAAAAGCTGCTATGTGGATATTGTCCCATTCCTCGGCAAGCTGCTCTATGGAATACTCCAGCCCCAGCGGCTTGCGCAGCACTTCGTAGCGAAGGGCAAGGGCCTCGTCGAACTCTGGTGTGGCAAAGTCAATGGTACATATTAGCATGTTGAAAAAATTATTGGCGTAAAGTTGTTGCATATATTTGGCTCGCTGCTACCTTGCGGCCACAATCTTTCAAATTTTCACTAAAAACACTTATTAAAAATGGAAAACTTTGACCAACCGAATGACTTGGGCATGGCGCCGGCCAAGGACGACGGCCTGCAAATTACGCCTGAGGTGCGACTTTATTGGAAGGAAACAGCCAACTGGGCCTTGTTTTTTGCCATATTGCTGTATATTCTATTTGGCATTTGCATCATAATAGGGTTAATATTTGCCTTCACAGGAGGAATAGCTGGGTTTATTACAGGCTTGTTTGTGATTGCGTTTTATGGCGCCTTCTTGTTCTTCCCGGGGTATTATTACAGCCTTTTTGCCTCCAAGATGAAGCAAGCGCTCAACACCCAAAACAATGCCCTCCTGGATTATGCCTTTGTCAACCTAAAGCGCTTTTACCGCTATGTTGGCATCATGATCATCATTGCATTTGGCTTGGGCCTGCTTTTCTTCATTGTATTTGCTTCCGTCATCCTGAACGCAGGTTCTCAATTCTAACTATTACTCCTAAAAACATATCTTATGTCAATACTTGATGAAACACTGGCACAACAAATAGACGACAATTCCGGCCTGAACGTCACCAACAGGATGAAAGGAAACTGGATGACCACCTCCAAATGGGCTATGTTTTTGGCTATATTAGGGTTTGTCTTCCTGGGGATTCGCTTGCTATCGATTGGGGGGGCAGCATCCTCGCTTCAGGCGATGCGAATGATAGGTGGCGACAACCCCATATTCGGAATGGTAGAGATGCTTCTTCCCTATCTGACCATAATTATTCTTGTAACGGTTGCAGTCTTGTTTTTTGTCTATTTTTTCCTGTTGCGCTTTTCCACACAAATCCAACGTGCTGTTAACTTCACCGACCAGGCAGCATTTGTGAATGCCTGGCAAAACATGCGCAACCATTACCGGATATTGGGGATTTTGATTTGCGTGTCGCTGGTGTTCTATGCCATTATGATCGTTGTAATGTTCACGGTTATTGCGAGCAAAAACAGCTTCCCGATGGAATAGTCCCACTGATGTGGCAATGGAAGGCACAGCAGAGATTCTATTGATTTGCAAGATTTTCAGGATGGATCAAATTGATACTGAAAAATTTGCCTTCTGTTATCTTCGCAAAGCACTTTCCGTTGGGCACAATAGCTCCATTTGTTCAGCTTGAGTTTTATTTCGCGCAGATTTGACGCAGAAAAAAACGCGCAGATTTTACACAGAAATATCTGTGTAAAATCTGCGCCACAAAATCTGCGTGAAATCTGCGTGAAACCTGCGTGAAAAAAGTTCCGCCGCGACGTATGTAACGGGGTAGAGCCTCCAAATTTTTATTTCAAAAATCAGGGATTAGGCTTGTTTTCCGATATTATCACTGCATAATATGCTTCACCCTCGGCCGGTGCGGGGTAATATCGCCCAGCCGTGCCTTTTTGGCTTCCTCATAATCGCTGAAGCTGCCTTCAAAGAACACCACTTCTGCATCGTCTTCGAATGACAGGATATGCGTCGCCAGGCGGTCGAGGAACCAGCGGTCGTGGCTGATGATGAGCACACAGCCGGCAAAATCGTCGAGCGCATCCTCGAGTGCGCGCAGGGTGTTCACGTCGATGTCGTTGGTCGGCTCGTCGAGCAGCAGCACGTTGCCGCCTTCTTTGAGCGTCATGGCTAAGTGTACGCGGTTGCGCTCGCCCCCGGAACAAACACCGAGCTTTTTCTGCTGGTCGGCGCCCGCGAAATTGAAGCGCGACAGGTATGCACGGGCATTGACGGAAGTGTTGCCCACCTGAATGATGTCGTTGCCCTCGGAAACGATTTCATAGATGGTTTTTTCCGGCAGCAGGGCTTCGTGGCTCTGGTCCACGTAGCTCATCTGCACCGTGTCGCCGATGCTGACCGTGCCGGCATCCGGCTTTTCCTGTCCGGTAAGTATTTTGAACAAGGTGGATTTGCCCACGCCATTTGGCCCGATAATGCCCACAATGGCGTTTTTGGGTATGCTGAACGTCAGGTTTTCAAACAGGATGCGGTCGCCCAGGCCAGCGCCGCCCGTATTGGCAAATGATTTGCTGAGCCCTTTCACGTCGATCACATTGTCGCCCAGGCGCGGACCATTGGGTATCCAGAGCTCCAGCTTGGCTTCTTTTTCGCGGCCTTCTTCGCCTGCCATTTTATCGTAGGCATTCAAACGAGCCTTGCCCTTGGCCTGACGGCCTTTGGCGCCCATGCGTACCCATTCCAATTCGCGTTCGAGCTGTTTGCGGCGCTTGCCCTCCGATTTTTCTTCCTGTGCCAGGCGCTTGGCCTTCTGGTCGAGCCAGGTGGAGTAGTTGCCCTGCCAGGGAATGCCCTCTCCGCGGTCGAGTTCGAGTATCCATCCGGCTACATTGTCGAGGAAGTAACGGTCGTGCGTGACGGCGATAACGGTGCCGGGGAAGTTTTGGAGGTATTGTTCGAGCCAGGCCACCGACTCTGCGTCAAGGTGGTTGGTGGGCTCGTCGAGCAGGAGGATGTCGGGTTGCGACAGGAGCAGGCGCGCGAGTGCGACGCGGCGGCGCTCACCACCGGAACAGACTTTGATGGGACGGTCGTCTTCCGGGCAACGCAGGGCATCCATGAAGACGCCGAGGCGGTAATCGAGCTCCCAGCCGCCGGCGTGCTCGATTTGTTCCAGCACCTCGCCCTGCCGCTCGATGAGCTTCATCATCTCGTCGTCGTCGGTGACCACGCCGAGCTTTTCGCCGATGTCTTCGTTTTCTTTCAGCAAATCAACGATGGGCTGTACGGCTTCTTCCACGATCTGGCGGACGGTCTTGCTGTCGTCCAGTTCAGGCTCCTGGGCTAAGTAGCCGATTTTGAACTGTTTTTCAAACTCAATTTTGCCTTCGTAGTTCTGGTCGAGGCCGGCAATGATTTTCAGGAGCGTCGATTTACCGGAACCGTTGAGGCCGAGCACGCCGATTTTGGCGCCGTAATAAAAGGACAGCCAGATGTTTTTCAGGACTTGTTTGCTGGGCGGGAACGTTTTGCTCACGCCGGACATGGAGAAGATAATTTTTTCGGACATTTCTTTTTAATGGTTTCAGGTTTCAGGTTGCTTTTGGGTTTCGGGGGGCAAATGTCGGAAAAAGGTTCGTTTTCTTTGGGAAAGAGTTTTTAGCACCGCAGGGTAACGCAGCTTTTTTCACCGCAGCGTTTTTTTCACCACAGCGTTGCACAGAGTTTCGCAGAGTTTTATACGCTACAGAGTTGTCTGATAAAAAAATATTGCGGCATAGCCGCAATATTTCCTCTGTGAAACTCTGTGCAACTCTGTGCTAAAAAAAACGGTGGTGAAAAAAATCTGTGAACCTCTATGTGGCCCAGTTAGAACTCCCCGCCATCACCACCACCTCCAGGCCCGCCGCCAGCCGAAGGCTTTTTCTTGCTTTGGTGCAAGCGGTAGTTCAGCGAAAGGTTGATCTGGCGCGGGCGGCGCTGCCAGTTTCCCGAAGTGTAAAAATTCTCGCCTGTGGTGATATTGCGCCACCGGCGGGAATTGAACACATCGCTCACATTGAGCGTGAGGGTGCCGTTGTCGTTGAATACATCGCGGCTCAGGCCGATGTCCATAAATGCCACGGCTTTACGGCTTCCCTGCGGGGTCAGGCGCGGGGCCTCGTAATTGCCGCGCACCTGAAGGTCCATTTTTTTCCAGAGGGTGAATCGGTTGGTCAGTTGGGTAAACCAGGAATACGTGTCGCTGGCATAGGTTTGGCCCTCCGATTCGCCGTCGATGATGGAGCGGAAGAAATTGAGGCTGCCGTCCATTTTCCACCATTTCCAGGGGGAATAGTTGCCGATAAACTCGGCGCCAAAAGCATTTTCTGTGGACAGGTTTTCCGGCCGGGTGGCGGAGTTGCCCTGGGCATCTACCCTTCGGATGCGCTCCACCTTGCCGGTTGTGTAGCGGTAATAAAGGGAGGAGCTGAGTGAAGCGTTGTTAAAGTATTTGATATGGCCTATTTCGTAGGCATCGGTGAATTCGGGGTTCAGGTTGGGGTTTCCGCTCCAGTAATTGCGGCTGTCGGAATAGGAGAAAAATGGGTTCAGATCCCAGTAGCGCGGGCGGCGGATGCGGCGGCTGTAGCTGACCTGCACGTTGTTCTGGCCGGGCAATTCGTAGGTGACGTGGGCGCTCGGGAACAGGTTGGCGTATTGCCGCGGGTTCACTTCGTTGGTTTCGACGAGACGGGTGGTCACATCGCTGGCTTCGGCGCGCAGGCCCAGCTGGTACGAGAACTTTTTCACCTTGTTCCCGAGGATGAGGTAGGCGGCCAGGATATCCTCATTGTAGATGAAATTGTTGTCGAGGTTGGCCAGCGGTTCCCAGGCATCGCCATTGAATTCCTGCACCACAAAATCGTTGGTCAGGTCGCGGATGCTGCCCCGGAAACCGGCTTCGAACTTGCCTTCCTTGGCGAATGGCTTGATGTAATCCAACTGGAGGATGTACTGCTTTTCGGTCTCGTCATTCATGGATTGCTGCAGCAAGGTAGGCCCTGTGCTGGTTCCATTGGGCTGGAAGTAGCTCTCGGCAAACAACTGGTCAGAATCCTCCCAGTTGTCCTGGTAGCGGAATTCGGCGTTCAGCTCATGGCCTTCGCGACCGAAGGTTTTTTTGTAGTTGAGCGCATATTCGAGGTTGGGCTCTATCTCTTTTTCGTCCTGCCGGCGGGTGGTGATGGCCGTCGGGTTTGATTCCGAAAACAGGAAATCGCGGTATTTCAGTTCGGAAATCCGGGTGCTTTTGTTGTAATTGTAGGTGAGTGAGGTGGTCAGGGTGTTTTTGGGATTGAAAAAATAATCGGCGCCGAAACGGAAGTTGTGGTCCCAGCTGATGCGCTGGTTTTCGGAGGTTTGTCGGGTAATGGAAGTGGTATCGCCCTGGTACAGTTCCTGGTACTGGCTGGTTTCGTTGGGCGTATCGCGGTAGTTGGGGCTGTAGCCGCCAAAGAAGTTGAGTTTCCTGGTGCGGTAGTTCAGGTTGATGCCCGCGCCAAAGTTCTGGGGATAGCCGGTGGTAAGGTCAAAAGCGCCGTTCAGCCCCTGGGAACGCTCTTTTTTCAGCACGATGTTGATGATGCCGCCCATGCCTTCCGCTTCGTAGCGCGCAGAAGGGTTGGTGATGATTTCCACCTTGTCGATCATGCTGGCCTGCAATTGCCGCAGCCCGTCGGCGCCTTTGAAAGTTAAAAGCCCGGAAGGTTTGCCGTCGATCAGGATGCGCACGTTCTCGCTGCCGCGCAAGCTCACGGCGCCATCCGAGCCCACTTGTACCGATGGGATGTTGCTCAGAATATCGGAGGCGTTGCCGCCCGCATTGCCGAGGTCTTTTCCGACGTTGAACACCTTTTTGTCGAGCGTCATCTGCATGGAGCTTTTTTCGGCTTGAATCACCAATTCTTTGAGGGCGGTATTGCTGGGCTCTAAGGAGATCGTGCCCAGTTGGATCGGGGCATTGCTGTTGCTCACTTGTATTTCGGGGATAAAATGGGTATTGTAGCCCAGATAATCGATTTTGGCGAAATAAGCGCCGGGTTTTGCCTTGAATGAAAATGCGCCCGTTTCATCCGTCAGCGCACCGGTGACGGGCATGCTGTCGATTTTGGAAAGCAGGGTGACGGTCGCATACGCGAGCGGAAAACCTGTGCCGGCATCCAGCACTTTTCCCGAAATTTCAGCAATGGAAGGAGCGGGAACCATGGGCGCCGGGCCGCCAGCCTGGGCAAGCAAGGTCAATGGGGCTTGAAAGAAAAAAAGGAAGATGGATAATGCAAATGGGAACCGAATGGGTATAAATTTCATGCTTGATTTAATTTTGATGCAAAGAAAAGCCTGCATTCACAGTGCTAAACAGGATATCTACCCATCGGTTTAGGTATTCGATCATTTGGGTAAAACACTCGGCAGTGCTGGATGGTCAATTCGCGGCAATGGATCGTCGAATGTTTTGGCTGAAAGGTAGAAATAAAGGGGTTTGAGCGCTTTATTGGGGAAAAAGGCTTGCTATTCTGGATACATTTGTCGCCGTTATCATGCTACTATTTGTTTCTCACAACGACACAACGACACGACGCGGGCTGAAACATTAAGCGCATTTCATTTCGTTGTGTCGTCGTGTCTTTGTGAGAAACTACATGAAGTAGTGCGCGCCAATACACAATTTTACCATGCAGTCATTCCTTCAGCGCCACCGCATCCTCGTGTTGCACGTTTCTTTTTGGTGCGTCTATTTTTCCTTCTTTTTCTACCAGATCGGCTTTTCCCGGCGCGACGACGACGTTGACCTCTGGCGTGCTTTTCACAACACGGTGTCGCACGTAAGCTTTGTGGCCTGTGCTGCCTACTTGAACTATTTTATATGCCTGCCCCGGTTTTTGAGGCACAAAAACATACCGCGCTACCTGCTGGAATTCGCCGCACCTTTTTCGGTTTTGGTATATGCGACCGTGCAGGTTAAACGCTTCCAAAACGCCGGCATCGGCTATTTCCACAGCCAGAAATTCATCGTACAATTGGTGGTCGGTTCTCTGTTCATCGTCATATTTATCGCCCTGTTGCGGTTTGTGAAAGACTGGTTCGAGCTGGAAGCCAAGAAAAAAGCGCTCGAGAACGAAAAGTTGAACGCAGAACTGCGCTTCCTCAAAGCCCAGATAAACCCGCATTTCCTGTTCAACACGCTGAACAACCTGTACGCCTTAGCCTTCGCGCAATCGCCCAACACCACCGAGGTCATAGCCAAGCTTTCCCAGATGATGCGCTACATGATCTACGATTCCAACCACCCGAAAGTGCCGCTCGGCAAGGAAATCGAGTACATGGAGAATTATATCAGCCTGGAAAAACTGCGGCTGAACGAACAGGTGCCAATCGATTTTACGGTAGAAGGCGACCCTAAATCCATAAAAGTGGTGCCCTTGATCCTGATTTCGTTCCTGGAAAACGCCTTCAAACACGGGGTGAGCAACAACGCCAAAGGGTCCTGGATCCGGATCAAGATCGCGCTTACGGGCCAAAAATTAGTTTATACCATCGAAAACAGCAAGATCGGCAAGGAACAACACGAACCATCGGGCATCGGGCTCCAGAACGTGCAGCGGCGCCTGGAGCTCAGCTATGCCGGCAACTACACCTTAGATATTCATGACGAGCAAAATCGCTATGCTGTGCGCCTGGAGATCAATCTTCACTAACTTCGCCCCATGACCTGCGTTATCGTTGAAGACGAGCCGCTTGCCCGGCAACTGCTGGAGCAATACGTGCGCAAGGTGCCGCACTTAGAACTGCTGGCCGCTTTTTCCAACCCCCTGGAAGCGCTCGACTACCTGCGCGACCACCCTGTTGATGTGCTTTTTTCCGACATCCAGATGCCGGAGATCACGGGCATTACTTTGCTGAAAATCCTGCAAAAAAAGCCCCTGGTGATCCTCACCACTGCCTATTCCGAATACGCCATCGAGGGCTACGAACTGGATGTGGCCGATTACCTGCTCAAGCCCATCACTTTCGACCGTTTTTTGAAGGCCGTGGAAAAAGTGACGCAGCGCCTGAATACGGAAAAGGCCGTGGAGGCTGCCGCACCGGAAAAGCTGGCGCCCGAAACCGTCGTCAATGCGGAACCTGTCCAGCCCTATATTTTTGTGAAAGACGGCGCCAAACTGGTCAAAATCCGGCTCTCCGACATCCAGTACATCGAAGGTTTGAAAGACTACGTGAGCATCTACACGCCCGCCAAAAAGGTGGTCACCCTGCAAACCCTGAAAGCCCTCGCGGCGCTGTTGCCTGCCGACAAGTTCATCAGGGTGCACCACTCTTACATCGTGGCATTTGACTGGATAGACGTGATTCACCGCGACCAGGTGCAGGTGGGCAAGGCGATGCTGCCGGTGAGCGATACGTACCGGAAGGGGTTTCGGGAGTTTATTGAGGCGCGACAGGGGTGAGCGCACGGCGAAACTACTTCAGCTCCCGCACCTTTGTCAACTTCGCACCGTTCCATTTGTACAAAACCAGCCCAATCGTCTGCTTCGTCCGCACATAATCATCCCCTCTTTCCTCAAATTCAGAGGTATCACTCGTCACTAAGACATGGTCGCCGATGCCGCCGCGCTGGGTAGGCAGTATGTAGGTTTCTGCGCTGTAAAAGACTCCGGCATCGCTGATGGAAGAGGTTCCAAGCACCTTTGTCAACTGGTTGTTTTCCTGCCAGAACAGCAGGTTGTCGCCGGAAGCATAGCCGCAGGCGGGATAGTAGTAGTTCACCGTCAACACAGCCTTTACTTTCTGGAACGGCTCAAAGGAAACCGAAAACTCAGGGTAGTACGACAGGTCTCCGCCTGTTTTGAACTCACATTTGGAGAGTTCCTTGCCGTCTTTGGCAATGCGCACCTGCACGGTGATCTCGTGCTTATCCTCATGGAAAGCAGCCACGCCGGTCAGGTACTGCACCCCGGCGTTGGGTGTGTATTCGTCCGCCGGCGTCTGGATGCTTGCCAGGGCCAAAAAACCGCCCCAGAGATAGCCTTCCTGCTTTTTTTTGTCGGATGACAACACCCGAACCTTCACCCAGGGCAGGGTAACGCCCCGCTGGGAATAAGTGGCGTCGTTGCGCTCCAGTATTTCTACCTGAGTGCCGATGGGCAAGGTGCCCAAAACGTTGGATTGGATGCTGGGCTTGTCGCGCAGGTTGGCGTCCGAAACGAATGTAAAGTGTTTATTGCCCACAACAAAACCTTCGAGGGTGCCGTCGGCACGGGTCCAATCGGAGTCCTGGGCTATGAGTACTTGCGTTAAGAGCAGGGAAAAAAGCAAACAGGGAATTTTCATATTTTTGTATCAGCTAAGGTTGAAAAGAGGCGGTAAAAGTAGTGACTAATCCATGATAAAACGGGAAGCCTTTTTTTGAAAATGCAACCGGCCATTAAACCTTTTCCGATCCCTTCGGTCATAATCAGCACACGGTTGAATATCAAACAAAAACCATTTAAACAAGCATTTCACATTATGAACAAACGAACATTGCTGGGAGCCGCCATTTTCATGCTCCTGACCACAAGCATGCACGCACAAAGCGAACCCGCCGACAGCACCGGGCTGCCCGGCGATCATTTCAGCCTCGAAGCGGCAATTGAGCTTTTCAAACAGGCAGGCTCCCCCGAAGAATTTGAAAAGCTGCTCAACAGCGAAAGCAGCAACATCAACAACCTCGACCTGAACGAAGACGGCGAGATCGACTACATCCGCGTCATCGACAACATGCAGGGCGATGCCCACGCGCTCATCTTACAAGCTATTGTGAGCGAAAGCGAGTCGCAGGACATCGCCGTCATCGAGATCGAAAAGCAGGGCGAGGAAATGGCCATACTGCAAATCATCGGCAACGAGGATATCTTTGGCGAACAGGTCATCACTGAGCCTTTTGAAGAGGAAAAGGTTAAAAGCGGCAAGGACAAAGGCCCACAGCCCCAGTTCGGCCCGGTACGGGTTGTTGTCAACGTCTGGTTCTGGCCCGGCGTGCGCTACATGTACCGACCAGGCTATGTAGTCTATGTTTCACCCTTCCGCTGGCGCGTCTATCCTGCCTGGTGGCGCCCCTGGCGCCCATACCCGTGGCGCCGCTACCATGCGATCGCACGGCCATACCGTGCGCACTACCACGTGGTACATACCCACCGGGTGGTGCGGGCGCATGCCGTTTATACCCCACACCGCAGGACCTCCAAAACGGTGCATACCCGCACGACGACCGTTGTGGCCAAGCGCGGCAAACACGGCGGGACTACAGTGGCCAAAAAGACTACAACAACCACTCGTGGTAAAAATGGCAGGGTAAAGCAACAAACCACGACAAAAGCGGTCAGGAAATCACCGAATGGCAATGTCCGCGGCGCGAAAAAAACGACGACGACGCGCGGGCGCGGAGGGCGCGGGTAGCTTTTCGGGTTTCGGGTTCACACGATTGGTTGGTAGCTTTGAAAAAGTTTTACTGACTATCCGCATTTTGTACCCCAACGGCTTCAGTGTATAATAATTGATCTTGTTTATCGGAAGGCGTTCCCTTGTACTTACTCGTCGGACGGCGAAAAGCCGTCCGACGAGGGCTTACGTGGTCGGACGGCTTTTCCGCCGTCCGACCACAACGTTATACCGTACCCTGAACCCCTATTTAATCCGTACCAAAAACTTGTTATTCTTCCCACTCACCACCATCATAAATTGGCCGTGGAGTAAGTCGCCCATGGAGACGGTGGCAGCCAAGTCCGTGATCTTCTGCTTGTTCACAGAGATCATGTTGGATTGCAGCGCACGCTTGGCGTCGCTGCGGCTGCTGAGGATGCCGGTCATCTCGCTGAGGAAATCGAGCAGGTTGACGGGCGAGGCCAAGCTTTCTTTGCTGATTTTTGGCGAAGGTATTTCCTCCGCTACCTGGTTCAAAGTGGCCGCATCGAGGCTGCGCAAGGTGGCGGCGTCGGCGCTGGGGTCGAACAGGAGCATAGAAACAGCCTGGACGGCTTTATAGGCCGCTTCCCCGTGTACGCGGCGGGTGATTTCCTCGGCAAATATGCGCTTGATGTTTTGCGGCGTTTCAGTTGCCTCCAATCCTTCTATTTCTTCCCTGTTTTTGAGCGAAAAATAACGCAGAAATTTCGGAAGGTCGTTGTCATCGGCATTTAGCCAGAACTGGTAGAATTTGTAGGGTGAGGTAAGGTTGGGGTCGAGCCATATATTGCCAGCCTCGCTTTTGCCAAATTTGGTGCCGTCTGCTTTTGTCAACAAAGGTGTGGTAACGGCATGGACCTTGGCATCGTCGATTTTGCGCGCCAGTTCTACGCCGGAAATGATATTGCCGTATTGGTCGCTGCCACCCATTTGCAGGGTGACGCCGTGGTTTCGGTGGAGCTGCACAAAGTCGAAGCCTTGCAGCAGTTGGTAGCTGAATTCCGTGTAGGATATGCCCGATTCGCTTTCTATCCTGCGTTTGACGCTTTCTTTCGACAACATGTAGTTGACCGTCAGGTATTTACCCACATCGCGCAGGAAATCCAGCACGTTCATTTTTTCGTAGAAGGCGTAGTTGTTGAGCACCAGGGCGTGGTTGGGCTTGGCAAGGTCAAAATCCAGCAGTTTCCTGGCCTGGGCTTCCATGTGGGCGGTATTGTGGTCCAGCTCTTCTAAACTTTTCAGGTCGCGTTCTTTGTCCTTGCCGCTAGGGTCACCGATGCGCCCCGTTGCGCCGCCCATCAACACGACAGGTTGGTGGCCAGCCCTTTGCAGGAAGGTCAGGAGCATAATTTGGACGTAGTTGCCAATGGTAAGGGAAGGGGCTGTGGGGTCAAAACCGATGTAGGCACGCACTATGCCCGATTTCAAATGTTCTTCAACACCCGGGGTCATATCGTGTATCAGTCCACGCCACTTCAATTCGGAGATAAAATCTTGCACAGAAAGTTAAGTTTGATCGTGATGGAAAGGGCGCAAAATTAACAGAAAAGCACGGAGGATGTTGTTTCGGGGGCGGCATTTCCAAAATTTCGCCAATCGTTTTGGTGCGGGCGCCTTTATAGTAACTTTCTTTCTAAAGTGTCCGGGTCAATAAAATCAAAAAAGTTCAAGGTGCAGCAAGCCAAAAGCCGTTCCCACAAACCAGCCCAAGAGCACTTCCGATGTCGTATGCCGTCCCAGCACCACCCTCGACCAGGCGATCAGGATAGAAAAGCCGAAACCAGCAAGGGCAAGCCATATATTTTGGGACAACAGCAGTCCGCTCAGGTAAGTGGCCATCACGGTGTGCAGGGAGATTTTTTTCAGCGAATTGATGCCGAAACAGGTTGCCAGGAGCAAGCCGACATACAAAGTTTGCCCAAGGTATGGCTGACCCGACCATTTGAAATACAAGGCGGCTACCAGCACCATCCCGATGGAAGGAAGGTAAACATTGACCGCACGCTGCTTCCGGTCGGAAACGTCGAGGTTGGTGATTTCACCCCGCAATTTGCGCACGAGCAGGAAAAGGCTTAGCAGGGCAAATATGCTGGCCAGGGTAATCATCAACGGCTTGGCTGCCTCCAAACCGACCGTTGCTACGGCGAGGTAGGAAACGACGGCCGGGAAGAGGAGGAATGGGTTGCCGATGGTGGAAATAAAATTTGCGAGACGTGAATCCATTTTTCAGATCAATTCCGCAATGGTTTCCCATTCTCCAGCATATACTGTATCCGCTCCAGGGTCTTTTGTTCCCCACAAAGCGACAGGAACATTTCCCGCTCAATATCCAGCAGGTATTGCTCGCTCACCTGCTGTTGGCTGGTAAGGTCGCCGCCGCAAAGCACGTATGCTACTTTTTTGGCGATGAGGATATCGTGTTCCGAAGCGTAGTTGCCGAGCTTGAGGGAATGCGCGGCCACATACAGCGCGCCCAGGCCCGTGCGGCCCAAAACAGTGATGTCTTTGCGCTGGATGGGCATCACATAATCAGGGGCGAGTTCCAGTACTTTTTTCTTCGCTTCGCTGATGTTGCGGGCCACATTGCGCACAATGCTGTCTTTTTTGTGCTGCAGGTAGCCGAACTTGAAGGCTTCATCGGCAGAAGTAGCCACCTGAGCCGTGGCAATTGTTTTGAATTTTTCGATCAACCGCGGGATTTGCACATCACCCTCGTGCGCCATTTCATCGCTCAGGCGCACAGCAAACTCCTTGGTGCCGCCGCCGCCCGGGATGATGCCCACACCCACTTCCACCAGGCCGATATAGCTTTCTGCTGCGGCCACCACGGCATCGGCGTGCATGGAAAATTCGCAACCGCCGCCAAACACAAACCCTTGGGTAGCAATTACCACGGGAATGGCCGAATAGCGGATGCGCATGGACGTTTGCTGGAAAATGCTGACAGCCTGGTTGAGCTCGTCCCATTCCTGCTGGTAGGCCATCATGGCGATCATCATGATGTTGGCGCCGACAGTGAAGTTTTGGGCGTTGTTGCCGATTACCAGGCCGCGCCAGCCCTGCTCCTCGGCAATCTGGATGCTTTCGTTGATGCCGCGCAGGATGCCTTCGCCAATGGCGTTCATTTTGGAGTGGAATTCGAGACAAAGCACGCCATCGCCAATATCGTGCAAGGTACACTCGGCATTGCTGAACACGGGCTTGTTGCCCCGATAGCTGTCGAGCACAATGAAAGCCTCGCCGCCTGGCAAGGCCTGGTACGATTTGCTGCGCTGGTCGTAGTATTTACGCACACCCGCTTCGTTTTTGTAAAAAGCTGTGTGGCCTGCCGCCAGCATTTCTTTTACCCAGGGCGCAATCTTTTCGCCTTGTTTTTCCGCCAGTTCAACGCCTGCCTGAACGCCCACCATATCCCAGTATTGGAACGGCCCGACTTCCCAGGCAAAGCCCGCCCGCAGGGCATCGTCGATGGCATACAGGGTGTCGGAAATTTCCGGCACGCGGTTGGAAACGTAGGCGAACAGGCCCAGAAATGAGCGTTGCAGCAGTTCGGCGCCCTTATCTTCTCCTTTAAAAATGGCGTTGATGCGGCGCGGCAGCTCGTCAATCTGTTTGAGCGTGTCCACGATCGGCAGTTTGGCTTTTTCTGGCACCGCATATTCCAGGGTTTCCAGGTTCAGGGCCATTACCACAGGGCGACCTTTGGCGTCGCGTTCGCCCGTTTTTTTGTAAAATCCCTGTCCAGACTTGTTGCCGAAAAATTTGTTCTCCACGAGGAAGTTTAAAAATGCGGGTACTTCCATTTTGGAAATCTGCTCGTCATCGGGGCAGTTTTGTTTCATCCCGTTGATGACGTGCACGGCGGTGTCCATGCCCACCAGGTCGGCAAGGCGGAAGGTGCCGGTTTTCGGGCGACCGATGGCGGGGCCCGTAAGCGAATCCGCTGAGTCAATGCCCAGGCCCAACTCGTGGGTAAGCTGGAAAATCTTTGCCATAGCGTACACCCCTACCCTGTTCGCGATAAAAGCCGGGGTATCTTTGCAAAGCACGGTTTGTTTGCCCAGAATTACATCGCCGAAGTGCATGAAAAAAGCCGTCACTTCGGGATTGGTGTCGGGTGTTGGGATCACTTCAAACAGGCGCATGTAGCGCACCGGGTTGAAAAAGTGGGTGCCGCAGAAGTTTTTTCTGAAATCCTCGCTCCTGCCCTCAGCCATCAGATGGATGGGTATGCCGGAAGTGTTGGAAGTGACCAGGGAGCCTGGGGCGCGGTATTTTTCTACCTTTTCGTACAACTGTTTTTTGATGTCAAGGCGTTCCACCACTACTTCAATAACCCAGTCACAATCTTTTATTTTCGGGAAATCGTCATCGAAATTGCCCACCGTGATGCGGCTGGCGTAGGCATTGTCGTAAAAAGGCGCAGGTTTGGCTTTAAGTGCATTGGCCAAAGAATCGGAGGCGATTTTATTGCGGGGGTCTTCAGCAGCGGCCAGGTCGAGCATCAAAACTTCGAGGCCGCAGCCTGCGAGTTGGGCAGCGATGCCAGTGCCCATGAGGCCGGAGCCGAGCACGGCTACTTTGCGTATGTGTTTATTGAGCATATCGATTAGCGAAAATTTGCGCGCAAAGATATTAAAAAATGGGGTTTCAGGATTCAAGGTTTCAGGGTTTCAGGTTCACGCGATTTTTGCCAGTCGCTCGAAACCCCATTTCAAAGCAACGAACCAGTATTGTGAACCTGAAACCTGAAACCCTGAAACCTGAAACCTTTTTTTATTGGCATACCCGGTTGTCGTGATCTTCTTTAAAATAAACCATTTTCCCGTTGGCATTGAACTTCCAGATTTGGATAAAGTTTGCAGTACAGGTCTGGCCGGTTCCGAAATCCTTAAATGTCAGGTTGCCATTCACGGTAACGACATCGCCCGATTCGTAAAAATCTACCGGATTGATGGCGGTTGGCTGGCCTTTGGCAGAAAGGTCGCCCAGAAACGCCATAAAGCCTTCATTGCCGTTGTACACTTTTCCGGGGTTCAGGATTTGGTTGCCCGTAATATCATAGACGCAGTTTGGGTCACAATTGTTCAGAAAAGAAGGGATGTCACCCGTTCCAAAGTATCCGAACAGCTTTTTCACCAGTTCTGTATTTTTGGTGGATGGCGCTGGGCAGTCTTTTTCTTTTTCACAACCAACAACGGTCAGCGAAAGTGAAAAGATCAGCGAGAGTGCTGCAATTGAAAGAATATTTTTCATGATTTAAGCATTTGAAAGTTTGGTAACTATCCAGCCGCCTTTGGCGGCGAAGAAAAGTCTGGTGAACTGAAAGAATA
>CAZULM010000036.1:0-59473 GCA_964621185.1 uncultured Saprospiraceae bacterium
AATATGACTATCCTAACCTTTTTTACCTCTGCTTTTTAACCCATTATTCGCATGATTCGTTAATAAATCCTGTTTCCAATTCGACCCCCAATTGTGTGGTCGGCAGCCTGGCCAATTGCGTAGCCGATAATGTGCAAGCGTTCAATTATACGTCTATTTTTGCGCCGACCATGTTTTTTACGGCCTCCGTTGGGATCAATCAGGATTCGCTCCAAAAAATTTACAACCTTGGGTTATCCACATGGCCTACCTTGTCAGACAAAGAGCAAGCGGCCTTTGTTTTCGAGGCAGATGACCCTTGTGACCTTAGCGTTTTGGATAACCATGCCCCATATTATGCCGTGGCCTATTGTTTTGCAACATTGACAGCTGCGGAACACGGGCAAGCTTATGTCAACTTTTATGGTGCGAGGGTAGCGTATGATATTGTTTCAAGATATTTGATTTCGTCACCTTTTGATCAGACTTCATTTGTCGAAAATTTGATTGAAAACACACCCATTTTGTGGAATTGTGTTGACTAGTTTCCTACATGAAAAAAATAGCGCCTTTTACCGCATTGCTCCTCCTGAGCATGCTGCTCATGCAGTTTGTATGGGCGGTCTCGGAGCCTGGCCAACAGCCGGGGCTTCCTGCCGAAAAAGTGAACCTGGCCCTGCGCCGTACCGCCGACCTGCTGTTGAAAGCCTCGGGCGACAGCAGCTCTCGGATACCCCCTGTGCAAAGGGTTTCGGCTAATGTTTGGCAACTACGGATAGAGAACAACTTCAACTACGACCTGTTGCCAAGCACACTCCAGGCCTCTTTCGACGTGCATGAAATCAAAGAAAATTACGACGTGGCGGTGCTGCGCTGCCAAGATGGCACGCTTGAGCTCGGCTATAATTTTAAAGACTTCTCCCAAAACAACAGCGCTCCCTGTGGCGGGCGCGACAAGCAGGCTGGCTGCTACAATATCAAGGTCGCGTTTTTATCGGGCAATTCACAGCAACAACCTTTGCCGGTGCTGGGCTGGTTCTTTGCCGCCGCAATGGCAACCACTTTATTTGCCTTGCGCAGAAAGTGGGGCAGGGCGCCAGCCCCAAAACAAAAGAAAGCTGAAACAGAATGGCTGCATTTCGCAGGCTCTAAACTGGACGTCGCCAACTTGCAGCTTATTTGCGGGACTGTGCGCCACCAGCTTACCTATCGCGAGGCCAAGCTGCTGCACCTGTTTGCCCAACACCCCAACCAAGTGTTGGAGCGCAGCTTTATCCTCGAAAATGTTTGGGCCGATGAAGGCATCCTGGTGGGCCGCAGCGTTGACATGTTCGTGTCGCGCCTGCGCAAGATGCTGCGCGACGACCCTTCGGTGCAGCTTGTGGCGGTGCACGGGGTAGGGTATCGGATGGAAGCAGGGGCAACATAACACGGCAAAGCCAATCGAAAATCACGCTGGCAATGCCTGGCGGACCGTCGGGCGTAGTTTTACAAGTCCTTTACATCGTTTTACAGCGAAAAAAATGCCGACCCTGGGGCGCCCCATACCTTTGACCCATTCTTTCACCAAATACAATTTATCATGCGCATATTCGCTTTCTTGTCGCTTTCTTGCCTGGCCATCGTTGCCTTTCGCAGCCAAAATTCAGGTATCCCACAATCCTCTTCGCACTTGAGCCACCCGGTCGGCCAAGCGAAAAATATCCTGTTCCAAACAGCCGACGGGGGCGAAACCTGGAATGACATGAGCCTGGGCCTGCCCGAAAAATTCGTGGCCAACAGCGCCTTTGCCCAGGATGACGAGGTTTATTTAGCGGATCGGGCGGGTGTGCTGTACCACAAAAGCGCCCAAGTCGGCAGCACCTGGCAGCGCGAAGAAATCAGCGGTATTTTTCCCGATGCCGGGGGGCTTTTCCAGGAAGAAATTGTCGTAAACGGCATCTTCGCCGGCAGCAAGCAGCCTTATGCATCGGTTTATGCCAATGGCTTTTTCCGCCGCAGCCCGGGCACAGGCAAATGGGAGTCTCTGGCAAGCGCATTGCCCGACAAGCGCGTGTATTCCATGGTGGAAAACAGTGACGGCGCCATTTTCGTCGGCGGCGAAAGCGGGATATATAAAACTACAGACGATGGGAAAAGCTGGAAACACGTCTATTTCGAAGGCTTTGCCAACCAGCTTGTTGCAGCCAACGGCGTTCTGTTGGCAGGAGCCGGCTCAGGGCTGATACGCTCCAGCGATGGCGGCGAGCATTGGGATACTGTTTTGCCAAACAAAGGCGCTCAATATGTGCTCAACGTCAATGAAGGCGCATTCGTCGCCATTCGGCAGGCATGGGGAAGCTGCTCCACCGCCGCAAGCCCGCTGCAAAGTTCTACGGATGCCGGCCTGAGCTGGCAGCCTATTTATACTGGGCCAACAGAGTTCAAAGGCGTTTATGACCTGAAAAAAGCCGGGAAATACATTTTCTGCTGCCACAAAGACGGTGTTTCCCGCTCCAAGGACGGCGGCAGCTCCTGGGAGACGGTGCGCGAAGCCCTGGATCCGAACAAGCCTTTCCGCTATGAACTGCTGGTTTCGGGGGAAAATGTATTCGCTGTGGTGCTGTTTGCAGGGTGTTAATAGTGCGAAAAACAACAGCATGAAATGCAATGTATTGTTGGGGCTCCTATTTTGCGCCCTTGCTTGCAGCGGGCAAGAAAAGGGCAAAACGAACGCAGACGAGCCTCAAGCCAAACAAGCAGCCATGCCAACATCGGATATTGACCCCTATTATGTTGAACCATTCGCCACTTTCGGCCCCGATGGCCCTAAGAGTATCACGCGCAATTTGCTGCAAGACAAAACAGGAACCGTCTGGTTCGCAAGTTGGGAGGGGATTGTCAGTTATGATGGGAAAACCTTATGTTGCACCCATGATCCAGAACAACCCTGGCGGGCAGGTTTTTGGCATTATGGAGGATAAGGCAGGGAATATCTGGTTTGGCCGCGAAGACGGGGCGTACCGTTACGACCCGGCATCCGCCTAAAATGGAACAACAGCGATCAATCATTTTTAAGTACATGGATGGAGTTCGTTGATCGGGATATTGATAGTTTTGCTTTTTGTTTCAATCATCCCTTCATTCATTGCGCCATGCGTTTGCCCGTATTTTTCCTGCTGCTCGCCCCACTTGCCTTGTCTGCTCAAAATACCCATTGGCTGTCAAAAATCGACCCGCTGCTCTGGGCCTATGCCCAAAACCCAGATACGAGTGTGGAGTTTTTAGTCATCATGCAGCAGCAGGCAGACGTGAGCGCGGCAAAGCTGATGCATAGCAAGGCGGACAAAGGGCAATATGTGTTTGAAACTTTGTCCGCCTTTTCCGAAAACAGCCAGCGAAACCTGCGCGACTTGCTCCAGCTCGAAAACGTGCCGCACCAGTCTTTCTGGATCATCAACGCCCTGTGGGTAAAGGCTTCTAAAAAACTGCTGGAACAAGTGGCCAAGATGCCGGAAGTGGGTCGCCTGGAGATGAATCCCGTCTGGCACAAAGAAGCGACATTGCCCGAAGCTACAGGTGAAATTGCCCAAGACCGCCTGACGCCCATATCCTGGGGCCTTACCAAAATAAACGCCGACGACGTTTGGGCCCTGGGCTATACCGGCCAGGGAATCGTCGTGGGCGGCCAGGATACCGGCTACGAATGGGCGCATCCGGCCATAAAAAACAAATACCGCGGCTGGAACGGCAGCAATGCCGACCACAACTACAACTGGCACGATGCCATCCACGCCCTCATTGGCAGTGGGGCAAATTCTTGCGGCATCAACCTCGACCACCCTTGCGACGACGACAACCACGGCACCCATACCGTCGGCACCATGGTCGGCGGCCCCAATGCCGACAGCATTATCGGTGTGGCGCCCGATGCAAAATGGATGGGCTGCCGGAACATGGAAGAGGGCGACGGAACACCGGCCACTTATACAGAGTGTTTCCAGTGGTTTGTGGCGCCCACCAACCTTTCCAACCAGAACCCCGATCCTTCCAAAGCGCCCCACGTGATCAACAACTCTTGGTCGTGCCCCATTTCGGAAGGCTGCAACGCCTCCAATTATGCCACTATGGAAGCTGTGGTAAACAACGTGCGGGCAGCGGGCATTTTCGTGGCGGTGTCGGCAGGCAATGAGGGCCCTGGGTGCAGCACCGTTAATGCGCCGGCTGCCATTTACGACGCCAGCTACACCGTAGGCGCCACCAACAGCAGCGACGTCATCGCCAATTTCAGCAGCCGGGGACCAGTCAACGTTTACACCAACATCAAAAAGCCCGACATCAGCGCGCCGGGTGTGTCTATCCTTTCGTGCATCGGCCGCGACAACCAGGCCGGCACCTACAGCTATGCTTCCTGGAACGGCACGAGCATGGCCGGCCCGCACGTGGCCGGCGCCGTGGCGCTTATCCTGAGCGCCCGCCCCGACCTGATCGGCAACGTCGATGCGGTGGAAAACGTGATAAACAACACCGCCTTGCCGCGCTTTGCCACCACCTTTTGCGGCGGCGACAATGGCAGCACGCGCCCCAACAACGTATATGGCTGGGGCCGCATCGACGTGCTGGCAGCGGTCAACACTGCCCTGCCCATCGAGCTGTTGGATTTTACCGTGAAAGCTTCGGGCAAAAATGCTTTGCTGCAATGGACGACAAATTTGGAGATCAACTGCGTCCGATTCAACCTGCAACGCAGCAGCGATGGTTTCAACTGGCAAAAAATAGGCGAGCGATCCTGTGAAGGCAGCGCTACCCCGAGCGAAACGCGCTATGCTTTCCTCGATGTGCAGCCAAACCGCGGCATCAACTACTATCGTTTTGAACAGGTCGATTTCTCAGGTGCGCTGTATTACAGCCCCATCCGCGCCCTCTATATGACCGGCAGCGGATATGGACTGCGGATCAGCAGCGGGGAAGGTAAAGTGTTTTACCAAGTGATCGGAGAGCGTGCCTATGCTTTTACCTGGCAACTTGAGGTTTATGCCCTGGACGGGCGCTTGCTGCATAGCCAAGCCGTTGGCTCAAAAGGTTGGCTGGAACTGCCATCGCTCCCCAATAGCCTCTACCTCGCTGTTTTGCGCGACGCGAAAGGTGTTGTCAACGCAACGGAGAAGTTGCTGATCGGTTATTAATTATACCTCACGCCGCTTGGTTTTGTGCATACCGATCTTTATGATCAATTGGACATCAGTTTAATCAATCATACTCCATCACAAAAATCAGGCGAATCATAGTATAAATGCCAAGGCAGCCCACTTTTTCCCAGTCCTGCTTACTAACTTCGCGGCATGAAGACTGCCACCATTCTCCTCCACGGCGCGCTGGGCAGCGCTGCCCAGTTCAAAGCCTTGCAGGCCCTGTTTTCGCAAGAAGATCGGGTGTTCAGCTTCAACTTTCCGGGCCACGGCCCCAACGCTCCCGGCGCCCCATTTTCCATGAAACTGTTTTCTGATGCAGTAATTGGCTTTATGGACGAAAAAGGGCTCCGAAGCGCCAATATTTTCGGATACAGTATGGGCGGTTATGTCGCCTTGAACATGGCCGCGGCCTACCCTGACCGGATTGAAGGGGTCGTCACCCTTGGCACCAAGCTCGATTGGAACCCCGAAATGGCGGCGGGGATGAACCGCATGTTCGACCCGGAGAAAATTGAAGCCAAGGTGCCGCATTTCGCTGAGGCGCTCGCCGCCCAACATGCCGACTGGAAGGCACTTTGCCGCTACACCGCTACCTTCCTCAATGATTTGGGAAATGGGTTGGGCATACAACCCGATGCTTACGCAAATATAGCCTGCCCCGTCACCATTGGCTGGGGCGATGAAGACAATGTGGTGAGCGCCGAAGAAAGCCAAAAAGTGGCAGCGAAGATACCAAATGGGCGGTTTGAAAAATTAATTGGTGTAAAACACCAGCTTGAGCTTGTGGATGTCGGGGAAATGTTTAAATTTGTAAAGAAAAGCCAAACAACATGAATCTCCAACACGCCACGCAAGCCCTGAAAAAGTACTTCGGATACGATGCGTTCCGACCCCTGCAAGCCGAAATCGTTGAAGCTGTGTATGCGCGCCGCGACACGCTGGTGCTCATGCCCACCGGGGGCGGGAAAAGCATTTGCTACCAAATTCCCGCCCTAACCATAGAAGGCACTGCCGTGGTGGTCAGCCCGCTCATCGCCCTGATGAAAGACCAGGTGGAAGGCTTGATCGCCAACGGCATTTCTGCCGCCTACCTCAACAGCTCGCAAAGCAGCGCCGAAACCCGCAACGTGGAAGAGGCTGCTGCCGATGGCTACATCAAAATCTTGTACGTCAGCCCGGAAAAACTGGTTTCGCAGGGATTCCAACCCCTGTTGAAACGCTTAAGGGTGAGCCTGTTCGCCATAGACGAGGCACATTGCATTTCGGCCTGGGGGCACGATTTCAGGCCGGAATATACCCAGCTTAGGTTTTTGAAAGAACAATACCCGGAGGTGCCGCTCATCGCGCTCACCGCTACCGCCGACAAGCTCACCCGCAAGGACATCGCCGCCCAGCTCCAGCTAAAAGACCCTGCGACCTTTATCGCCTCCTTTGACAGACCAAACATCAGCCTGACTGTGCGGCCCGGGCAAAAACGCTGGGAGCAACTGCTGACCTTCTTGAAAGAGCGCCCCAACCAATCGGGCATCATCTATTGCCTTTCCCGGAAAGGCTGTGAAGACCTGGCCAGCAGGCTCAACAAGTCCGGCTTCAAAGCTGCCTATTACCATGCCGACCTGCCTCCCGCGCAGCGCAGCAAAACCCAGGAAGATTTTATAAACGACAGGGTGCCAATCGTTTGCGCCACCATCGCTTTTGGCATGGGCATCGACAAAAGCAACGTGCGCTTTGTGGTACACTACAACTTGCCCCGCAACGTAGAAGGCTACTACCAGGAAATAGGCCGGGCGGGCCGCGATGGCCTGCCCGCTGCCGCACTGCTGTTCTTCAGCTATGCCGATTTGATGTCGTACCGCGAGATGTTCGAAAAGGGCGATACCAAGCCAGAGCAGCTGGCTTTGAAGTTAGCCAAGCTTGAGCGCATGTTCCAATTCGCAGAGGCACTGGTTTGCCGCCGCAAAACCGTGCTCAACTATTTCGGCGAAACCTACGACCGCAACTGCGGCAACTGCGATATATGCCAAAACCCGCCCCAGCAGTTCGACGGCACCGTGGCTGCCCAAAAAGCCTTGTCCGCCATCAGCAGGACCAACGAAAAAGTGGGCATGAACCTGCTCGTCGATATCCTGCGCGGAAGTGCGCGGCGGGAAATATTCGACAACCGCTTCCACGAAATAAAGACATACGGCGCGGGCAGGGAATACAGCTTCCACGACTGGATGTACTTCCTCCTGCAGATGATACACATCGGCCTTATCGAGATCGCTTACGACGACCATAGCCACCTTCGGGTAAGCGATTCGGGCAAAAAAGTGCTCTTTGAGGGCAAAAAAGTGCCGCTGGCCATGCCACAGCCTAAAGAAAAACCGGGTGAAAAGACCCCGCGCTTTGCCGAAAAATCGAAAGCCCAAACCCTGCGCGACGAGCTCTTTGAAAAACTTGCTGCCCTCCGCAAACAAGTGGCCCAGCAACAGGGCACTCCGCCCTACCTCATTTTCAGCGACGCTACGCTGCAGATCATGGCTGAAAGGCGCCCCACTACCGATGCCGACATGCTGCAAGTGAGCGGCGTGGGCGAGCGCAAGCTGCAATTGTATGGGGATGCGTTTATCGGGGCGATCAGGCGCTATGTGCTGGAGAAGGCCGAAGCGGGCGAACGCGTGGTAGGCAGCACCCAATTGCAGACCTGGGAGCTGTTCAAAAGCGGCAAAACCGTGGAAGAAATAGCCCAGATACGCGGAATCAGCGCGATGTCGGTGATGAACCACCTTGCCGCCATGTACGAGCGCGGCGAGCTGATCGACATACGCCAATGGGTATCGGAAGACGAGTGCGACCTGATCCAGGGGGCGTTGCCGCTGTTCGAGGAACCCTACCAGCTAAAACCTATTTTTGAGCATTTTGAAGGCCAGTTTTCTTACGACAAAATCCGCTGGGCATTGGCTGAAAGGCGGCTGATGGCCACTGGCAGTTAGCTTTTGACTATTCTTTGTAATCAATTGAACATCAGTTGAATCAACCATACTCAATCACAAAAATCAGGAGAATCATAGTATATCCTGCCTAAACATGAAAAAACGGCTACTTACCTTCGCCTTCCTGCCTTTTTTGAGCCTGTTGAACACCTCCGTTCAGGCGCAGAGTTCCTCCGACACATTTACCCTGCATGTGCTGACCCAATTTTGGAAAACGGGCCAGCCGACCAAAGATTTCAGCTTCAGTGTGCCAAATTTGCCCCTCTTTTTCCCTCCTGGGATTGTCGGTGTAAATACCGCAGCCGACTCTTCCACCATTATTGTCCAATATATCCCCGATATTCTGGACGACGATTTCTGCGTATCGGAGGGCAAAGACGGGGATCATACAAATGGCGTGAACGTGGGCGATTTGGTAGCCATTTCCAAGCATGTACTGGGCGTTCAACCCTTGTCGGGCTTTGCCAAGTTTGCAGCAGATGGCAACAAGAGCAATTCCGTTACGACATTTGATATTGTCGAGTTGCGGAAATTGATCCTGGGAATCTATCAGGAGTTGCCCAACAACCAATCGTGGTATGTGCTCCCTGAAAATTTCTTCAGCGATTTCAACAGTTGCCAAAAAATCCCGCAAATGCCCCAGCAGCAAACCGACAGCATCCGCTTTGTTTCCGTAAAAATAGGTGATGTGGACGGCGATGCGAACCCCGCAGGGCCATATCAACTGCCTCAAACCAGTGGGCTGATGCTCGGCGTTCCAAATACAACTGTACAAGCAGGCCAAACAGTGTGGCTGCCAATTTCTGTAGCGCAGGACGTAACCCTTTCCGGTATTCAGTTCGGAATAAAATTTGATCCCGCCGTGTTGGAGTTAAAAGATACCAAGTCGCAAGTCATAAATTGGACTTTGGACAATTTTGGCATTTTCCAAGGCGCTGTCACTTGTTTAGGCACTACGTCCCTCGTCCAGCCATTGAACTTTCCCGCATCATCCGCGCTGATAGAAATCCAGGTTAAAGCCTTACAAGGTTTTTCGCCGCAGCAGGCCATCGCCATCTCCAACGAAAAAACGCCCGGGCTTTGGGTTGATGCGGACATGGTGTTGCATCCCATAGATACAACGCTTGCCGCGCTCAGCGCGCAGGTGGAGACGGTTTGGGCAGGGCTTGAAATAGGCGCTGCACAGCCCAACCCCTTTACAGAACAAACGAATATTCCCTTAGTATTGGGAAAATCCGCTGTTGTGTTTTTGGAATTGAGCGACATGTCCGGCAAATTGCTGCGCCAACAAACGTTCGACCTTCCTGCTGGCCGGCACAGCCTCGACATTTCAGGCGGGGGCATTCCGGCCAACAACCTGCTTTTTTACCGGGTTTGGGCCGACAACTGGAGCCATTCGGGAAAAATTCTACGCCGATAGCTTGTCTCTTTTTCAAAACCCTTCATAATAAGCCTTGAGCATCGTGTCCGTTTCGTTTTCCTTGATCGCGGTCAGGATATTTTCGAGCTTTTCATACATATCGGCGCGTTCGTTGGCCTCCATGGCATTGCGAATGTCGGCAATGGCCTTGGTGCTGGCAAAGCGCCGCCACTGGCTGGTGTTCAGGTTGAGCGCGATGTTTTTCATCTGTTCAACGCCCTTAAATAGCTGTGTGTCGTCGTTGAGGCCCAGCAAGAACTTTTGATAGTTGTTGAAGAACGGGAATGATGGGAAGCCGTCAACCGAAGCCAGCTTTTTCTCGAAAAACGGCAGGTTTTCCAGGCTGGGGCTTTCGGCGTACAAGTTGGAAAGCACTTCGGTGAAGGCATCGCTATCATCGTTTTCCAACACCTTGGCCACGCGCGCGCCTGCTGATGGGTCGGCCTTCAGCAAGCCCTCGAGCGAAGCACTCACCACGCTGTAGGGCAGCGCTTCGGATATGCCTTTTTCAAAAACAGGGATATGCTTCTTGTCGGCTCCCTCAGCCAGATAGCTGATACAGCTGGCCCGAACTTGATGATCGGGATCGCTTGTTGCCATTTGCTCCACCTGAGCCATAACCCCTGGGTCGCCAAGTTCAAACCCGCCCAATGCCCTTAACCGTATCTCTGCCGACTGGTCTTTGAGCGCTTCTTTTGAAACAACTGCAGCCAGTGCCGGGCTGTCTGCCTGGAGCCCCTGGAGTGCCTCCGACCGATCGAAGAAAAGCGGGCCGTTGCGGTACAGAAACGCCCATTCTTCTGGTGTATGTTGGTCGTTCTTTTCGCAGAGCAGGGTTTTGTTGGCATCCACGTTGATGAGTGCGGGCTTGCTTGCGGCGTCAAAAACGAATGTTTGGGCGCGCTTCGTCAAACGGATTTCCTCGCGCCGGGCATTGCCCCCGTTGTCGTAGATATCGACTGCCATCGGGATGTTGAATATACGTGGCGCCCCATCTTGGGTTTGTGTCTGGCTGATGTGGACGCTGGCTTTTTTGGCGGGCTCATCCCAGCTGTATGAAATATCCAGCACGGGGTGGCCTGCAGCAAAAAACCATTGATTGAAGAACCAATTCCAGTCCTGGCCCGTCACATCTTCAAAAGCCAGTCGCAGCTCGTCGGCCTCGACATCGCTGTACTCATTCTTTTTCAGGTAGCGGTTCAGGGAGGCAAAAAAGGCTTCGTCGCCTGTCAAATGGCGGAGCATGTGGAGCACGCAGCCTCCCTTGTTGTAGGAGTGGGCGTCGAACATGTCTTCCCGGCTGTTGTAGCCGTAGTGGATCAAGGGGTGGCCGCCATCGCCCACCGTGAGGAGGTAGCCCTGCTGCTCGGCCATCAGGTGTTCGTCGGCAACGGTTCTCCCATGCTTTTGCTCGAACCAAAGGTATTC
Organism: uncultured Saprospiraceae bacterium; assembly: GCA_964621185.1. Classification (GTDB taxonomy): domain Bacteria; phylum Bacteroidota; class Bacteroidia; order Chitinophagales; family Saprospiraceae; genus M3007. The sequence continues at coordinate 10,974 of CAZULM010000036.1, forward strand.
GGAATAGTTGGCAAAGCCTTCGTTGAGGGTAAGGTTGGCCCAGCTCTCGGTGGTCACCAGGTCGCCAAACCAGTGGTGGAACATCTCGTGCGCCACCACTTTTTCGTTGATGCGGCCATTGTCCATCAAAGCGCGCTTGGTGCCCTGCATAAACTCGCCGAAAATGACGGCTGTGGTGTTCTCCATGGCGCCGCTCACGTAATCGCGCACCACAACCTGGGAATATTTCGGCCAAGGGTAGGGGTACTCCAGCTTGTTGGAGAAAAATTCCAGCATCTCGGTAGTGTAAGGGTAAATGTCTCGGGCGTGCGCTTCGAATTTTGGCTCCACGTAATAGTCCACATTGATGCCGCGCCATTTGTCCTGCACCACGGCGAACTCGCCAATGGCCATCATAAACAGGTAAGGGGCATGAGGTTTGTCCATTTTCCAGTAATCGGTGCGCGTGCCGTCGGGGTTTTTTTTGCTCGAAACGAGCAAGCCGTTGGAAAGGGTTTTGAATTTGTCGGCTACGGTGAGGTACATCTCCTGGGTGCAGCGCTCGTTGGGCTTGTCCACGGTAGGCATCCAAAAAGAGTTGCTTTCTGTTTCGCCCTGGGTCCATATCTGCTGGGGTTTGTCTTTTTCTGCGCCGTCGGCATTGATAAAATACAGCCCTTTGTCGCTGGTGATGGCCGAGGAGCCGCCGTATGATTCCCGTTCATCGGGTTTGGCGGTATATGTGATGGCAATCTTGAACTCTTCCTTCCTGGTGAATAGTTTGCCCAACTGGATGGTCAGTTTTTCATTATCGTATTCATATTTCAGTTGCTCGGTTTTCCCGTCGAAGCTGACCGACAGGATATCGAAGTTCTTGGCATCGAGCCTGACCTTGTCGGTGGCATAGAACCAGGGGCGCATGGTGAGGGTGGCCTTGCCGTTGGCGCGTTTTTTTGCCCAATCGAACGACAATTCAACCTTGGTGTGTATCAGGTCGATTTCAAAAGTATGGGAAGAATGGTAGGGCGGGAGGGAATCGGGGTTGATGCTGGACGGTTCGTGGATGGTGTATTCGATCGGTGCCGTGTCGTCCAGGTCATCGCCTACCAATGGCTTGCCCAGGGAGTCCCAGGCAGCGGGCTCATTGGGTGGGGTGGGCGTGGCGGTGATTTTAGGGCTTGTTTTGGGGCTGCAAGCGATTAGGATGGCAATGGCAGCGGCGAGCGCGGTGCAGAGGAGGTTTCTCATCAATATGAAAAGGTGAGTGAAAATGGACAAGGGTTAATAAAGCTGACAAATAATATGCAAAGTTAGCCCTGATTTGCGACTTTTGCCCCCGTTTTCGGCCAAATGCCGCGAATTCTGGTTCAGTAACGAAACAAAACGTCTGTGGAGACAAAAACGTACATCGACCAAATTTACAACCTCGGCCTGAGCTATGGCCCCAAAGTGCTGGGCGCAGCGCTGATCTTCGTCATCGGCATGTGGGTTATTCGCCGCATCACCAAAGGTTTCGACTTTTTTCTGGAGGTCAGGAAAGTGGACCAAGGCTTGCGCTCGTTTTTCCTGTCGCTTTCCAGTATTGCGCTGAAGGTAGCTGTTGTGATAATCGTGGCCAGCACCATTGGCATAGAGACCACCTCTTTTATCGCCATATTTTCAGCCATTGCTTTTTCGGTGGGCTTAGCCTTGCAGGGAAGTTTGAGCAACTTCGCCAGCGGCGTGCTCATCTTGCTTTTCAAGCCGTTCAAAACGGGCGACTGGCTCACCGTGTCGGGGTTTTCAGGCGAAGTGGTGGAGATACAGATTTTCAGCACTGTTTTGAAAGCCTATTCCGGCAAAAGGATCATCATCCCAAACGGGAAAGTGTTGGAAGGGCCTATTGAAAACATCATCCACGGTTCCGAGGTGGAAGTGGAGGCGGTGTTGTTGTTGAACAGCAACACTTCGCTGGAAAAGCTGCGACAAGTTGTCGAGACGGTGGCCAAAGAATGTACATTTGCCCTTCCCGGAAAAGCCCCCGAAGTGAAAGTCCGCGGCATCTCCCGTGACGACTTGAAAGTAGAAATATCCGTCTGGGCAAAAGGCGAAGACAATGAAGAAGCGACGTTTTTCCTGTACGAAGCGCTCCTGAACGCCTTCTCGTCATCGGGCATCGAGCTGGCCAAAGAGCGCCGGCGTGAAACATTATGAGAAAATATGGCCGAACAGAACTTTGTTGACTACGTAAGAATCCATTTCCGGTCGGGAAAAGGCGGCGCGGGCAGCGTGCACTTTTACCGAGGCCCTGCTACCCCCAAAGGCGGCCCCGATGGCGGCGACGGCGGCCGGGGCGGCCACATCATCCTTCGGGCCGACCCGCAGGAATGGACCCTGCTTTCGCTGAAATTTACCAAACACCTTTATGCCGAAAATGGGCAGGGCGGCCGCGGCGGACTCAAAACCGGTTCCGACGGCAAAGATGTGATCGTCAAAGTCCCGCTTGGCACTGTGGTGCGCGATGCCGAAACAGGCGAGTTTTTGGCGGAGATAACCGAAAAAGACGAAGAGAAGATCCTGTTTCCGGGTGGCCGGGGCGGAAAGGGCAACAGCTTTTTCAAAGGCCCCACCCACCAATCGCCCAAATACGCCCAGCCCGGCGAGGAGGGGGAAGAGCGCTGGGTGGTTCTCGAACTGAAGGTGCTGGCCGATGTCGGCCTGGTCGGCTTCCCCAATGCCGGGAAAAGCACCTTGTTGAGCACCGTCACTTCCGCAAAGCCAAAGATCGCCGACTATATTTTCACCACCCTGACCCCCCAACTGGGCATCGTTCACGTGCGCGACAACCATACCTTCGTCATGGCCGACATCCCGGGCATCATCGAAGGGGCGCACGAAGGCCGGGGGCTTGGGCACCGCTTCCTCCGCCACATCGAGCGCAACAGCGCCCTGCTCTTCATGGTACCGGCCGATACCGACCGCAGCATCAAGGACGAATATAAAATCCTGATAAACGAACTGGGAAAGTACAACCCCGACCTGCTCGACAAGCCCAGGATGCTGGCCATCACCAAAAGCGACCTGATTGACGCCGATCTGGAAGCGATGTTGAAGCCGACCTTGCCCAAGGGCGTGCCGGTTATCTATATCTCCGCATTGACCAACAAGAATATCCAACAGCTTAAGGATGCTTTGTGGAAGATGTTGAATGGATAGGGCAACCCGCCTTCGCTGAAGCTGCGGCGGGTAAAAAAAACCTCGCTTCAACTGGCTTGAAACGAGGGATGTTCAATAATAATAGGAAGAAAGACAAGGTTCAGCATTGCGCCTCCAGTGCTGTTTTTGCGCTGTATTGAAGGATGTTGCTGATACTGGCTTTTGATGGACTAAACAGTGCTTTGGGGAGTTGGGCTTTCCCGGAGAGCAGCAGGTTGAATTCGGCATGAAGGAAGTCATCTTCCTCAATTAACTGTGCCATTTCAACGGCCTCCCCTGCGGGCATTTCATGGTACAGAAATTGAACCAGGGTCTGATATGTGTAGGTTTCTTCCATAGGCCAATTGCCAAAAAGATGGTGTGTGATGGTGAAATAAAATTTTGTCTAAAACAGCGGCTTGGGGTTCAATATTGCGCCTTTACACGAAATATTTTAGACTTTAACAATTTAAATTCCTGCTTTCGGGCCCTCATGGGCGATCAGTTCAAAATCACTACTTTTGTAATGATGGCGTCCGGCTCTTCAAAGGTTGCCTGACTGGTGGCGAAAATCAGGTAAACGCCCGAGGCTACTCGCCGCCCCAGATAATCGCGGGCATCCCAGACAGCCTGCCCGCCCAGCGATTTCCCTTCATATACCAGATTGCCCGCCACATCCGTGATTTTCACGTTGGCGTCGCGCGCCAGCCCGCGAATGGCAATCGGGCCGTCGTACCCGGGCTGCACGGGGTTGGGGAAGGCGTAAGCCGTGCGCTTGTTCACCCTGCCGCCCGCCATGGCCTCCCCGCGCAGCGACAACACCCCTTTTTCCGTGCCGATCCACACCTCCCCATTCTCCTGGTTGATGGCGATGTCGGTAATCCCGTTATCGAACAAGGGGCTGTTTGTATTGGTGTAGCGGGCCACCTGTGTGAGCCCGTCGGGCGATTGCACAAAAATGCCATTCGTTGTGCCAAACCACTTGCGGTTGGCGCCGTCCACTGCAATGGTCTTCACATCTTCCGTTTCCAGCAAATAGCCGTTGAACCCGTCCACATTCACGATGCGCCGCCGCCCAATACAGGGATTTTCCGTAGAAAAAACGTTGCTGCCGCACTCGAAGCTGACGGTGCCTTGCTGGGTGCCTACCCATACATCGCCGTCGAGGTCAACCGTGATGCAATTAATGGTGTTGGTGGGCAACACGCTGTTGGCGGTGGTGAATATCTTGTAGCGGTCGTCCGACGGGTCATCGATGTCCGAACCGCTGTCAAAAACCATGACACCGGAGTTGAACGCCAGCACGAACCATTTGTAGCCGGCCTGGTCAACCGTTACGTTCAGCACGGGGTTCGCGGGTGCTGCCGGGAAGTTTTTCCAGGTGTTGTCCGCTTTTTTGACGGCGATGGGAGCCGTAGAGCTGAAATTGCTGATCCAGAGGTTGTTGTCGCCGTCGAAAGCCAGGCCGCCGATGGCCGTCCTGTCTGTTCCGGCAGCGCCGGCATCCCTCAAAATGGAGTTGTTTTTGTTGAAAAACTGGGCTTCCGCGCCGGGCACAGTTGCCTCCACCAGCCCGCCGACAAAGCTGCCCACGTAAAACTTGTCGGCTTCCACGGGGTGGGCAGCTACGCGCCACATATCTAAGTGACATTCCGGCGGCACGATTTCCGGGTTGGTCTCTGACCAGAACCGGTTCCATTTCTTGTCTTCGTAGATATAGATGCCGCCGCGCGGGTCGCGGAGCGGCGAGAGGTTTGATTGTACGCCCGGTGTTGCCAGATATACCTTGTTGTGTGCGATTGAAATATCCGTCGTGAGGTGCCGGTAGGGCGAGTTGAAGGAGAACTTGTCGCACTGGCCCATGTTTTGGTCGAAGTAACGAAAGCTGTCGTTTTGGTCGGCAAACCAGAATTTTTTGCTGTCGCTCTCGATGCCGTACAGGGGGAATTCGGCGCCACAAGGGCCGTGTATCTCGTAGCGGGCGCCGTTGGTTTCCATGTATTCCACGTTGCCAAACCCGTAATTGCTGGCATCATGCCAGGAAAGCATCAGGCCCGGCCCTTCTGCGCTCATGTACTTTATCGTGCGGATAGGGTGGCTGGCAATTTCGCTGAAGCCGTTGCCGTCGTACCGGTACAGCATTTTGCCGGCGCTGATCATCAGCTTGAGGTTCCAGACGCACAAAGGGCCGACTTTTTGCCCTGTGGGGAATCCATCTAGGGCGTTAAGCATGTGCCATCGGCTGAAATCAGCCGGGTTTTCGTCGTTTACGGAAATCCTGAACAGCCCTTCCTCGGTTGATGCCCAGATATAGCCCCCGTACACGGCTACCGATTGCACGGCGATGTTGGTGAACACGGTGTATTCGGCCTCGGCCGTCTCAACATTGAATTTCAGCACGCCGAAGCCGCAAGCGAAATAGGCAGTTTTCCCCTCAAAGAAGATGTCGTATATCCTTTTGTCCCCGATGATGTTGGGGTTCTTTTTGATGAAAGGCAGGTTCACCACGGCGCCATCGGCGGGGTAGTACAGGTCAAGGTTGCTGTTGGTGTAGGAAACCACCAGCGCTTTGGCGGCCTTGTTGAAGCGGATCAGGTTGATGCCCACATCGCTGAGGCCCTCAACTTTTGTGATGAAATTGGCTTTTTTTTCCAATTTATCGATTTCCACTACTGCCCACTCGGTGGCGAAATACACCTTTGTGTCGCTTTGAGTGACATATACGGAGCGCTGCCAGGGCAGGTGTTGCCGCCATTCCCCAATTTTGAGCGGGGGAAATGCCGCAGTATCGACTTGGGAAAAAAGCTTGTTGCCAAAACTGATCAGCACAATAAGGAGGGCAAATATGCGCATAACTCAAAATCCGGTTTGTTTATCTACCCGAATGGCGCAAAGCTACGGATTCAGGTTGCCCACACCGCCAAAACACCCGTATCTTGCCGCCCATTATCCAATTATCTCATTGTCAAATTATCACATTAAAATGCCGCTCCTCCCTTTCCACAACCCCAAGCTCCTCGAAGCCGGCTGCGACGAAGCAGGGCGGGGCTGTTTGGCAGGGCCTGTGTTCGCTGCGGCGGTAATTTTGCCCAAAAACTTCGAGCACTATTGGCTCAACGACTCCAAGCAGCTGTCGGAAAACCAGCGGGACGTGCTGCGTCAAGTGATCGAAAAAGAAGCCCTGGCTTGGGCGGTCGCGGAAGTGAGCGCTGCCGAGATCGACCAAACCAACATCCTCAAAGCTTCTTTTTTGGCCATGCACCGCGCCTTGGACGCGCTCAAGCTGCGGCCCGAAGCACTGCTCATCGACGGCAACCGCTTCGCCCCGTACCCTAATACGCCACACCATTGCTTCGTTAAGGGCGATGGCAAATATGCTTCCATCGCAGCGGCTTCGGTATTGGCCAAAACCTGGCGCGACGAGGCTATGCAGCGACTGCACCGGGAGTTCCCGCAGTACAAATGGGCGGAGAACAAAGGCTACCCGACCCTGGCACATCGCCAGGCCATCAGGGAGCATGGCCCAAGCCCCTGGCACCGCCAAACTTTTCAGTTGCTCCCCGTGGCAGAGCAACCGTCGCTGTTCTATGCCCAACGAAAAGTGGTTTGCGAAAATGCCAGGGGGGAAATCCTTGATAATCAATTTGATCCATCCTGAAAATCTCGCAAATCACTGGAATCCTGGTATAAATTCACCAACCATATTGATGTATGAAATCGCTTAAATACCTGTTTTATTTCCTGCTCGGCATCACAGTGCTTGTTGGCTTGCTTGGGCTGTTTGCCAAAAAAAGCTACCACATCGAGCGCAGCATCGCCATCGATGCGCCCATAGCCCTGGTTTACGACCAGATAAAGTTCTATAAAAACTTTCACGAATGGTCGCCCTGGAGCAAGTTCGACACCACGATGGCCCTGACATACAGCGGCACAGACGGTGAAGTGGGCGCCACCTACAGCTGGAAGGGCAACGACGATGCCGGGGAAGGAACCAGCACAATAACGGCTATTGCCCCTGATCGCATTGATTGGCGATTAGACATCGCAAGGCCGCTAAAAACCACCATCCCGAGCTATTTCAACATTACGGGCAACGAAGAAAAAACCAACGTCACCTGGGCAATAGAGCTCAATTTGCCCTTCCCCACCAATGTTTGGGCGATGTTCACCGACATCGACAACGGCGTGGGCATCGACTATGCCCACGGGCTTGGCTTCCTCAAGCGCCGCTGCGAAGGCATGGCGCACAAAAAATACCACGGCTACGAAGTAGCGGAGGCAGACCTTCCAGACACCCATTACCTCAGCGCCCGCAAGGTGGTGCCATTTGAAGAAATAGAAAGCTATTTCGCCAAGTTCCTGCCCCAGCTCATGGCAGTGGTCGATACCGAAAAACTAACGCTGGTGGGCTCCCCTTCCGGCCTGTTCTGGACTTGGGACAAAGAAAAAAAACAGACCGACATGGCGGCGGCGTTGCCCATCAAGGAGGCAAAAAAACAAGCCAAAGACTTTGAGATGTACAAGATCAAAGGCGGCAAGGCACTTGTAGTCGATTATTTGGGCGACTACTCCATGATGGAAGACGCCCACATGGCCATGGATGCCTACATGGCCAGCAACCGGCTCCGGAATATTCCGCCCGTGATAGAGGCTTATGTAAGCGGCCCGGCATCAGAAACAGATACCGCCAAATGGCTAACGAAGGTGATCTATTTTGTGGAGCCGATGCCAGACACGGCTTTGGTGAAGAAGTAGCGGAAAACATGAGTCATCCTGAATTTTCAAAGGGTAAAAAATCATGGATAAATGCAGCTTATGTTTATTCTTAATGGTCAGACCACGAAAAATGGTCAGACCAAGGGTCATCGTCTGACCGCTTTTCGCGGTCTGACGAATAAGTTTTTACAATTTTGCCCTATAAATGATACCAGGGTATTCGTTATTCGAATATGCCTGTGAAAATTCGGAATGACTCATGTTGCGCGTTGCTCAAGCTAAATCATTGACAATCAATGTGGTCCATCCTGAAAACCTCGCAAATCACTAGAATCCTTGTATAATTCAAGAAAAATGAACCTTTTTGCCCGTCTTGCCGCGTTCGCCATGGTATGCAGCGTTTTTTTTACCTTCTGCCAGAAAGAAAGGTTCACCACCAATGGGGCCGACAAGCTCGAATTCAGCACCGACACCTTGCGCTTTGATACCGTTTTTACGCAACTCGGCTCTGCCACGCGCTATTTCAAGGTGTACAACAGGCACAAAAAGAGCATCCGGATTTCAAAAGCATACCTGGAAAACGGCACGGCCTCCCGTTTCAACCTGAACATCGACGGCATTTCGGGCGACAGCCAAAGCGACATCGAGATCGCTCCCAACGACAGTTTGTACGTTTTTGCCGAGGTCACCATCAACCCCAACGATTCCATCAGCCCCTTCGTTTTGGACGAGAACATCGTGTTTGAAACCAATGGCAATACCCAAAAAGTGGTATTGGAGGCCTGGGGGCAAAACGCCGTTTACCTGCCTTCCCGCTTTGGCGCAGGGGGCGTGGTTGGCTATGGCTGCAACGGCGGCGAATGGGTTTGGGACGACCCGCGGCCCTATGTCATCTACGGAATCCTGGTGATCGATTCCTGTACGGTGCGCATACCCGCTGGCGCGCGCGTTTATGTGCATGGGGGCTTGGGGAAAGTGGTGACCCCGACCGAAACATACCGCTACAACGACGGTTACCTCGCCTTCCAGGGCATCGGGAAATTGATCGTCGAAGGAACCAAAGACAAGCCTGTCATTTTTGAAAGCGACCGCCTGGAGCCCGAATTTGACGAAGACCCAGGGCAATGGACGGGCATCTGGCTGCGCGAGGGCACTGCTGGCCACCGCTTGGAAAACTGTATCATCCGCAACTCCGTCATCGGTGTCCGGGTCGATTCGGCAGCCGAGCTGACATTGCGCAACACCCAGATTTACAGCACCGGAAGCAGCGGACTCATCGGTATCCATGCAAAAATAACCGCCGAAAACTGCCTGTTTCACACCAATACTGGCTATTCCGTACAACTCGAGTACGGCGGCGATTACAGTTTTACCTACTGCACTGCCGCCAGCTATGGCGTGGACGGGGAGGCGCTGCGCATGGGCAACGCCCTCTGCCTCGACCCCGGCTGCATCGACTACGTGCTGTACCCGCTCAAAGCGCGTTTCCAGAACTGCATCTTTTTCGGGAGCCGCGCCGACCAGATCACCCTGTTCGACCGGCTCGACGACGGCTTGCAGTTCGATTACCAGTTCAAAAACTGCATCGTGCGGGTGCGCGACCTGGTCAAGCCCACTGCCTACCCCGATTTTCTGGAGCATTGCCAGCCATGTCTGAACGCTGACGGGCAAGACACCATTTTCCTCGATCCCAACAAGCGCAATTTCCGGCTCGACACCCTGCATTCGATCGCCAACCGATATGCCGTGCCAGTTCCCGGCATCGACAAAGACTTGGACGGCAAAAACCGAGATGCAACAATGCCCGATGCGGGGTGTTTTGAAATTGAGTTCTAAAAACGAAATTATGGAAGAAAATAAAGATACTACAGCGCAAAGCCCCAGCAACAACGGAATGGAACAGCGAACCATGAAACAATGGACGAAAATGGGCGGCGAAAACGCCTGGACGATGTTCAAGGTGATGGCAGAATTTGTCGATGGCTTTGAAGTGCTCAACAACGTGGGGCCATGCATCTCCATCTTCGGCTCTGCCCGAACCAAGCCCGGCACCTATTACTACGAACTGGCCGTGAAAGTTGCCATGCGCCTCACCGAAGAAGGCTATGGGGTGATCACCGGGGGAGGGCCTGGCATCATGGAGGCCGGAAACCGGGGCGCCTGGATGAAAAATGGCACCTCCGTCGGCCTGAACATCGACCTGCCTTTCGAGCAGCACCATAACCCTTTTATAGCCCCCGCGCACAACTTGAAGCACCGATACTTCTTTGTGCGCAAGGTGATGTTCGTGAAATACGCACAGGGCTTTGTGGTCATGCCCGGCGGCTTCGGCACCCTCGACGAATTGTTCGAGGTGCTCACCTTGGTGCAAACGAAAAAAATAACGCCCGTGCCAATCGTGCTCGTGGGCAAAGAATTCTGGGAAGGCCTGCGCGCCTGGATATCCGAAATCATGCTGGAGCGCCACCACACCATCAATGGCGAAGACCTCGACCTTTTCCTCATCACCGACGACCCCGAAGAGGCCGTGCAGCATATAAACCAGTTCTACGCAGGCCATAAAGAGGAGCTTTCTCCCAATTTTGAGCTTTGACGGTAACCTTTTCCCAAAAAACCGTGTCATACCCCAAAACACCGAAATGGGCGACATAGACCCTCTGGGAAAAATGGCAGGAACCCTTACAGATGAAGTGCTGATACAACAGGCACAGGCGGGCGAACAAGCCGCGTTTGCCGCACTGCTGCGCCGGTACGAACAATATGCGTTCACCCTGGCGCTGCGCTTAGTGAAAAACAGGGAAGATGCGCACGAAGTGGCTCAGGACGCTTTCCTGAGGGCGTTCCGCTACCTGCCCGATTTCAGGGGCGACGCGAAATTCACAACCTGGCTTTACAAGATAATCTATTCCACCGCCCTCAATTTTTTGAGAAAACAAAAGCCTGATATTCAATCGCTTGATGATGAGAGCAGGCCCATACACATAACAAACCCCCAAGAAAAGAACGCCGCAGACAGGTTGGAAGAGGAAGAGCGAAGCATGGCGTTGAGGCAGGCGATCGACCAGCTTTCGCACGACGACAGCGGCATCATCACCCTGTTTTACCTGTATGAAAACAGCCTGGAAGAGATTTGTCAGATCATGGGGCTCACGATGTCCAATGCCAAGACAAAACTTTGCAGGGCAAGACAACGTTTAAAAGGTATTTTGGAATATGCTGACTGAAGAAATGCTTTGGGACTATGCCGACGGGCTGCTGACGGAAGCTGAAAAGCTCCGCGTAGAGGCTTGTTTGCAACAAAACCCGCAGGACCGGGCAAGGCTCGATGGGGTGCTCGCCGAAAAGCGCGCATTCGCTGCCATGCCCCTGGAAAAGCCCAGGGCCGGTTTCGCCGATGGCGTGATGGCAGCATGGGCTGCGGCACAGGCACAACCCGATGCCAAGCCAGCCAAGGGCCGCGACTGGATATTGATTGCCATTGCCGGGTTGATGGGCGCGCTGCTGCTGAGCGCTCTGGCGCTGGGCATCGGGATGGCGCCTTCCATGCCCGAGTTAAAATTGCCAGACCAATACCTTCCCCAGATGCCTGTTGTCGATTGGGCAGCCCTGTTGGACAATGCCGTGTTGCGCTACGGGATTATTTTGGCGCTTGCCGTGTTGTCGTTGCAAATTTTGGACAAATATTTGCAGCAGCGGCAAAGGCTCACCATGGCACATTAATACCAGGGAGGGCATCGATTATGGAAAAGGACAAAAAAAAGACAAAATTCGTGTACCAGCCGGAATATCCCGGCGGGCCTAAAGAATTGACAAAGTTCCTATACGCGCAGCTGCGCTACCCCAAGGCCGCCTTCGATGCCAATATCGAAGGCACAGTTTACTTGGAATACGATATTGACTATCAGGGCAATGTGGTCGGCACCAAGGTGCTTAAAGGCTTGGGCTACGGCTGTGATGAAGAAGCTGCCCGCGTGGTGAAGCTGCTGAAATTTGACGTGGCGCGCAACCGGGGCATCCAAGTGCTGTTCCACCAGAAAGTGCGGGTGCAGTTTAAAAAAACAAAGGAAAAACCTGCCCCCGCCCCGGTAGCGCCGGCGCAAGTGCAGGTGGCTTATACCCTTACGCCCAGCAACCCTGTAAGCCCAGACAACCCTGCTGAAGCGCAAAAGGAGGTGCTTACCTACCAATACACCATCAAGCTGTAAGTAGGGTTGTTGAAAAAGTAATGGTAGAAAAAGAAAAACCTTTCAAGGGGAAAAAAAGGCCGCAAGCCCTTTCCCATAGCGTGAAGGATTAAAAGGACAGCCCAGTTATTACTGCACCATTGCCGACAGGGGCTCGGCATGCGATGCCGCCGCAGCAACCCTGGGGTAGTTCAGCCTGTAAAAAACGAATTTTTGCTCTCTCCGGGTCATCACCAGGTCGGCTTGCCGGAGGATGCGCAGCTGCTGGGAAGCCAGCGCCTGCTCGATCTTCAGTGCCTTGAATATGTCGCCAACGTTAACTTCTTTGTTCTTGTCGATGACATGCAGGATGTCTAATCGCAGCGGGTGCGACAGTGCACGCATGACAGCCAAAGACGCTCGCAACTTTTCGTGGGCAGGAAGGAGGGGGGCATAGTGTTTGTTCATAGAATCCTTCTTCTTTGCTTTGCCTTGCAAAGATTGCGTAAAGCGTTTGTTCGTCAAACTTTTTGCGCAAAAAACATGAGCCACCCCGAACAGGAGTGGCTCATACGAGAAGGGAAATACGTTGTATTTGGCTTGGTCAGGCTGCCAAGTCTTCCACAATGTTGGAAATATGGCCTAACCGACTTTTGTCGAGCGAATAGAAAATGAACTTCCCGTTCCGCTCAGTCTGCACTACTCCTGCCTTGCGCAGGATGGCCAGGTGCTGGCTGGCGACACTTTGCTCCAGCCGGAGCTTCACATAGATTTCGGTAACGGTCATGCGCTTGTTCTCGTCGAGCAGGTCGATCATGCGCTGGCGCAGTTTGTGGTTCACGGCCCGCAGCACGAGCACTGCCTTGCGGAGCTCCGCGTAGTCGAGCAGGATGTCCTCCTTTCCGTTTTTCAGGGAGACGGAATCGCTTTTTGTCTTCTTCATACAGAATGTTTTGAAAGTGAATGTTGTTAGTTTTCTTCCTAACCTGTCACTGCCAAAATTATGCCAAACCCTGCATTGGTGTATTGTAATATTTGTTTTAATACTAAATCATAAATACTTTGATTAAAAGGAACAAACATGATGGAAGTATCCTCAAATTGTAATTCTATTGCATTTTAAGACTAAAAAATCGCCTTGCCCGGTTTTGTAATGTTAGGCAATTTCATGTAAAAGGGCTCAAAGTACGCAACATCTTGAAAATCAGCGCTTTGAAAAAAAGCCTCGGCAAAAGCAGCCAAATTCGCGGCAGAACAGCGCCGCGCGGAAAATTTTACCGCATTTCCAAAATTTCCCCCACTCCTTATTTTTTCGCTACCGTTCCCGGCTATAACCGCACAAGCCGATTTGTCGCCCGCGGGTGCCGAATCGGCAGCCGCAAGAGCCAGGTTTATGTATTTTTCAAACATATTGTTTTCCAAAATAAGTGATTGCGGTGCTGCCAACAACTCCATTTCAGGGCCATAAGCTGCCGTCCAAATCTCCTGGCGGCGGGCATCCAAAGCCGGCACGAACACCGCTGGGCCGCTTGCTTTTTCGTGTTCCCGGAACCAGTCGCGCGCAGCACCTGCCAGCGCCAGCAAGGTGTCCACGGCGATCAAAGGCTTGTCGAGCGCATAGCAGATGCCCTTGGCTACCGATGCGCCCACGCGCAGCGAGGTGTAAGCGCCCGGGCCGCAGCTGACGGCCACCGCATCGAGTGCGGCCAGAGGGATGCCCGATTTTTTGGCACAGGCGTCTATCTGCAAGGTGAGCAAGGCGGCGTGGCTGGCAGCCTGGGCGCTTTCTTCCAGGGCCAGCACCCGCCCGTCGGCGGCGATGGCGGCGGAGCAGACTTCCGAGGCGGTTTCTATGAGCAGGATTTTTGCCATGGTGGGGGCAAAGATGCGGGAAATGGGAGGGAATTGCGCCAACCTCGATTTACAAATTGATTGTCCGGGAAGTCCCTTCGTAGTATTTAGGCGCCATGATGAGGCCTGGGCACAAAAAACACCCAGAGGGGCACCGCTAAGGAACAGTTTTTGCCTCACAAATATAACGAAAGCTTCTATTTTTCCAAACTTTTGCCACCATTCTGCGCATCTTGCCCACCCTGCCAAAATTTTATTCCAATACCCCCGTTCTCCTACCAGAAAACCCGCAGCGCTATGTCAATCGCCCGCACGATTCCCGCCGCCCAAACCCTGCTTTGGATGCTGTTCATCGGCTTTTTCACCCTGCTGATGGCCCGCATTGTGCTGCCCTACCGCAGCGGCCGCCTCGACATAGATTTCCTGCTCTCCAAGCAGCACATCGTGCACCTTTGGCATTACAGGGCGGCTTTCTACCTGCATATTTTCCCGGCATTGCTGGTGCTGGCAGCCGGAATGACACAGTTTTCGGGCCTTGTCCTGAAAAAAATGCCCACCTTGCACCGCTGGGTCGGCAAAGCTTATGTGTGGAGCATCCTGGGGGTGTGCGGGCCGGCTGGTTTTGTCATGGCCCTGTATTCCAATGGCGGCTGGGTTGCCCGTTCCTCCTTCCTCACCCTGAGCGTGCTGTGGTGGGCAACGACCTGGCTGGCCTGGCGCGCCATAAAAAATGGCGACACCCAAAGGCACAGGGCTTGGATGATTCGCAGCTATGCGCTTACCTTTTCGGCAGTAACCTTGCGGCTCATGCAGTTCACCCTGGCCACGCAAACGCATATCGGCATGGACATTGCTTACCAATTAGTGGCGTGGCCGAGTTGGGTGCTGAACTTGATCGTGGCGGAATATTTGTTGCAACGATGAATAATGAACCATGAATAAAATACTTGTTTTGTTGTTGTTAGGGACTTGGGTGGGCGCTTGCAGCCCTCGGCAGAATGCTAAGCCGGTGTACAAGCCTGGGCCGCCGGATATGCCTGTCTCCACAAAGCCCAGCAAGGTGCGTTGGCTCGACAGCGAGCGGCTGCGACCGGTATTGGAAATGGCCCAGCGGGAAAACAAGCCTGTATTCGTGGAATTCTACGCCTTCTGGTGCGCCCCCTGCAAGGTTATGGAGGAAGATATCTTTACCCAAAAGGAAGTGGCCAACTATCTCAACAGCAACTTCCTCAATTTCCACACCGATTACGACTCGGAATCGGGCAAAACCATCGCCTCTATTTACGCTGTCACCAAACTGCCCACAGTCTTATTTCTCAACCCGCAAGGGGTGGTGCTGGAACAGCACACGGGCATCGCCAACCCCAGCGTGCTGACCGCATTGGGGGATTCCGCCTTGCAAAAAATGGGCAAATAATCTATCCACCCAACAACCATAGCCCAACAAAGCACCACCCGAACCCTGAAGCCCGAAGCCTCGACATGTAACCTTTTTAAATAAAAATTGCAAATTCCAAATCAATAACCGTACTTTTGCAGCGCTAAAAGCGGATGGATAGGCAATAACTGCCGTTTGACCCTCTGAAATTCGTTTTAGGCAGCTTTTTCATTCAATAATTCATTTCAAAAAATGGCAGTTTACTACAACAAAGAAAAAATCAACGAGATCGTAGAAAAGTACGGCGCCAACGCGAACGACACAGGCAACACCGAAGTACAGGTGGCCCTCCTCACTTACCGCATCGAATGCCTGTCGAACCACCTCCGCACATTCAAAAAAGACCACTCGACCCGCCGCGCCCTCCTCACGATGGTCGGCCAGCGGAAAAACCTGTTGGGCTACTACGCCAAAAAAGACATTTACAAGTACCGCGCACTGATCGAAAAACTTGGTTTGCGCAAATAATACAGGACTGATGTCCGGCTGCCGAGTTTGACAGCCGGACATTTTTGTTTTAGGGACAATCCCTACTATATTTCACCCGCTCCGCAGGACTGCAAAGCACTTCGGGGATGTTGTTAAGAAAACCTGATGGCACAATTTCTGGGAAAGCCGTCTGAAAAACGGGGAAATAGTTCCCCCACACAAAGAAGGTAGTTATGAATGATGAGTTATGAATAATGAATGATGAATTTGCACAGCCTTGGTGCGTTTTGTGGCATTCGTAAACTTGGTTCAAATGCTGGAAAGCCATTTCAAGGGAAAACATGGATGTTTTGCAAATTCATCATTCATCATTCATCATTAAAGAACTACGTTCTTTGTGTGTATTTTCGGCTTTTCAGGCCCTTTCCGCACTTTGCGCCTCGTTTTCTGCCCGACATTCCCGGACACTTCCCTCCGGCGGCGCACAACCTTAATTTT
This sequence comes from uncultured Saprospiraceae bacterium, assembly GCA_964621185.1. Classification (GTDB taxonomy): domain Bacteria; phylum Bacteroidota; class Bacteroidia; order Chitinophagales; family Saprospiraceae; genus M3007. Next base: position 27,222 of record CAZULM010000036.1, read on the forward strand.
ACTATATGGGTAAGCAAATCCCCTTGCGCACCACCATCTCCATGCCCGATGGCCAGGAGATAGCGCTCGAAACTGGCAAGCTGGCCGCACAGGCCGATGGCTCCGTCCTGCTCCAACAGGGCAACACCATGTTGCTCTGCACGGTGGTCAGCATGAAAAAGGCCAAAGAAGGCCAGCCGTTTTTCCCACTTTCTGTGGACTACCAGGAGAAATTTGCCGCCGTGGGCCGTATCCCGGGCAACTTTTTCCGCCGGGAAGCCAGGCTTTCCGACTATGAAATCCTCATCAGCCGCCTGGTTGACCGCGCCCTCCGGCCCTTGTTCCCCGATGGGTACATGAACGAGACGCAGGTGATCATCAACCTGATCTCCGCCGACAAAGACGTGATGCCGGACGCGCTGGCAGGCCTGGCCTGCTCTGCCGCCATCGCCGTGAGCGATATTCCGGTGGAAGCGTTGTTCTCCGAGGTGCGCGTGGCGCGCATCGGCGGCAAGTTTGTCGTCAACCCAGGCCGCAAGGCACTGGAAACTGCCGACATGGACTTCATCGTGGCGGCCACCAAGCACGACATCACCATGGTGGAGGGCGAGGCCAACGAATGTCAGGAAGAAGACCTGATCGAGGCCATGAAACTGGCGCACGACGTGATCAAAACCCAGATCGCAGCACAGGAGCGCCTGGCAGAGCTGGTAGGCGAAAAAGCGCTGGTAAAGCGCCCATTGCCAGAAATACCAGAGAACGAGGCTCTCAAAGCCCGCATCGAAAGGTTGACCAGCGACGATATCTATGCCCTGGCGCGCAGCGCCTCCAGCAAAGATGCCCGCAAAGAGCGCCTGGAAGAGATCAAAGAAGCCATGATGCTGGTGATCACCGAAGAATTCGGAGAAGAAACAAAGGATGAGTGGATGCCTTTGGCAGAGCGCTATTTTGAGAAGAACAAAAAGCACATCATCCGCGACGTGGTGCTGGGCGAGAGCAAGCGCCTCGATGGGCGCAAAACAAACGAAGTGCGCGACATCTGGTGCGAAGTGGACTACCTGCCCACGGCGCACGGCTCGGCCATCTTCACCCGCGGCGAAACACAATCGCTGACCTCACTCACCCTGGGCACCAAGGAAGACCAGGCCCTGATCGACATCGCGCTCGACCCGCACGACGACAAGTTCATCCTGCACTACAATTTCCCACCGTACAGCACGGGCGAAGTGAAGCCTATGCGTGGCCCGGGCCGCCGGGAAGTAGGCCACGCCAACCTGGCGGGCCGGTCCATCCGCAAAGTGATGCCGGCGGATTTCCCTTACACCGTGCGCGTTGTTTCCGACATCCTCGAATCCAACGGCTCCTCTTCCATGGCAACCGTTTGTGCCGGCTCGCTGGCCCTCATGGACGGCGGCGTGCCGATCGCAGCCCCCGTTGCGGGCATCGCCATGGGGGCCATCGCTGACGACAAAGGCCGTATTGCCATCCTTTCCGACATCCTTGGCGACGAGGATGCCCTGGGCGATATGGACTTCAAAGTTACAGGGACGGCCAAAGGCATTACGGGCACGCAGATGGACATAAAAATAGACGGCATGCCTTATGAGATGCTGACAAAAGCGCTCCTGCAGGCGCGCGAAGGCCGCCTGCACATCCTGGGCGAAATGGCCAAGGCGCTTGCCGCACCGCGCGAAGACCTCAAGCCACATGCCCCACGCGTGATGGAATTCCGCATCCCGCGCGACTTTATCGGCGCGGTCATCGGGCCTGGCGGCAAGATCATCCAGGAAATGCAGCGCAACACCGGCACCACCATCTCCATCACGGAAGACGAGCAGGGCGGTATCGTGGCTATTTTCAGCCCCGACAAATCGGCCATCGACGCTGCTTACGCCCAGATACAGGGCATTGTGTTCATGCCTGAAGTGGGCTCGGTATATGAAGGGCAGGTGGAAGAATTGGCCGAATACGGCGCCTTCATCAAGTTCAAAGGCAAAACCGGCCTCCTGCACGTGTCTGAATACGACCACCGCCGCATCGAGAGCATTGCCGATGTGCTGAAAGTAGGCGATACCGTAGAGTTCAAAATCCTCGACGTTGATGCTAAAACAGGCAAAATGAAGCTGTCGCGCCGTGCCATCACGGTAAAACCTGACGGTACCATGCCCACCGACGAGGAGAACGCTGCCCGCGCCAATCGCGGTGGCGGCGGCGACCGCGGTGGCCGCGACGACCGCCGGGGTGGTGGCCGCGATGACCGCCGGGGTGGCGGTGGCGGCCGCGACGATCGCCGTGGCGGTGGTGGAAGGCGCTAGTGCCGCGTCCGTCAATTCACGGGTTATCTGCCGGATGGAGCCATAGTTCCTGACCTTTTATACCTCACGCCGCTTGGTTTTGTGCATGCCGATCTTTGTAATCAATTGAACATCAGTTGAATCAATCATACTCAATCACAAAAATCAGGCGAATCATAGTATAGAATATGAATACGCCCTGGCCGATAATATGGCTGGGGCATTTTTTTGTTTGCAGCGCGTTCAGACGGCCATAAATGGCCTTTTTCGGGCGATCTGAATGTCGCGCTACCCAAGCACCATCTCCAAAATCTCCGGCGTGTTCACACCTTTAAACCCCTCTACGTGAAATTCGTAAAACTGCAATAGCTTGGTCAGCAGCAATTTCCGCTGCGCGCGCGTGAGCGCAACCTCATGGCAGCTTTCCAAGTCCGAATGGAACAAGGCCAGCATTTTGGCAGTGGCATCAGGCTCGAGGTAGTGGGCATGCGGCAGCGGCACTGGGCTAAAGACGCCTTCTTTCAGATCAAAAAAACGCTCACCGTGTTCTTCGAAATCGACCTCGGGCTGAAAGCCAAGGAATCCCGACAAGCCCAGCAAAAAATGCAGGTGAAGGTTGGCGATAGGGTGGGGGCTGGCATCGAGCCAGCGCAGGTTTTCCAACAAGAAAGAAAACAGTTCCCGGTTTTCTTCGGCTTCTTGTATGCTTTTCCGGCATATCTCGGCCATAAAAAGCGCCACGGCGCCCCGCCGGATATCAAAAGGAATGCTTTGCCAAATCTCCCCGGCGCGCAGTTCTTTGAGGCGGTTCACGGCGTGTTGGTCGTCGCGGTAGTACGCCACCAGATCCACCACCATCATCGGCTGGAAGAGGTTGAAGGGCATGCGCGCCTTGGCGGAGCGCACCCCCCCGCCGATAAAGGTGTGCAAGCCCTTTTCTTCCGTAAAAATATCGGCGATCACGCTTGTCTCGCCGTATTTCACGGTGCGGAACACGATTCCGGTGGTTTTAAGCATTGATTAATTTGATAATAGGATAATTACATAATGGGCTACCCGATTAAATTTTGGGGCGCAAATATTTTGTCTAGTTGAGCGCTGATTTCCGGGAATGCCTTTTTAAACGTCAGCGGAAACATAAAATAATGGTGAATTGCTACAGGCAGGGCATCCAGGCCCGTAAGCCCGACCACGTTTTCCACATGCTCGCGCGACATGCCGCTGACCGATTCCAAGTCAGCCCACACGGTTTCACCGCCAAATTCGGGCCAATCCTCCGCTGGGTAGGCCAGCACATATGCCTTGGCGTACTCGTGCATGCCTATGTTGTACAGCTGCCCTGGGTTGAAATAGGCTTTCATCAGGTGTTCTGCCGAAAAAATAAGGCAGCCGTCTTCGGCGTGCAGCTCGGAAGAGTGCGGGTAGGTGTGCTCCGGCGATGGGAAAGGCTTGGGGTAAACTATCACCTTTTCAAATGCCGGGAACAAAAACTGCTCCCGGTGAAAGGTAAGTGTAACTGCCTGGGCGGCCAATGCCAGCGATACATCGGGGGGTAATTCATCTTCAGGCCAGCCGATGGGCGTCCAGTTGGTGCCCATGCGGAAGAGGCCTACCCGGCCCTCAAATTTCCTTTTTTCTGCTGCGGGCAGGTTTTGGTAGAACAAACAGAAACGCTTGAGCAGCCTGGTGAGGCCTTCGCTCAGTTTCGGCATGTTTTTGCTGTACCACCACCAGTTTATCTGTGGGCTCATGATATAAATTATAGCCCCAACGACCAAAAAGGGAATCATATAGGGCGCAAATTTGTTATCAACCGTCCAGGCAAGGTACAGAAAGGTCAAAGCACCGATAACACAGGGCATGGCCAGGAGGTATGCGAACATGGGCAGGATGTTTATACTATGATTCGCCTGATTTTTGTGATTGATTATGATTGATTCAACTGATGTTCCACTGATTACAAAGATCGGCATGCACAAAACCAAGCGGCGTGAGGTGTAATTTTTGGCGAAAGTACAGCAGCTTGCAGCATTGTGCGCCATTCGGCAGTTCTCGAACGCTGGAACGCAGTAAAAATTAGTTTTTTGAAAAAAATCATAAAAACCCTTTCCAGTTCTGGAAAAATCGGGCGTATCTTTGCCCCGCTCAAAAAAGCAGCTAGGGTACCTTAGCTCAGATGGTAGAGCAATGGACTGAAAATCCATGTGTCCCCAGTTCGATTCTGGGAGGTACCACAACAAAAGAGTCTCGGAGGTGTTCCCTTCGGGACTTTTTTCGTTGATAAATCAAATGCCACAAGACATCGTCATCCGCGTCCTCCTCCTTCCCATCGCCCTGATCTATGGCTTAGCCGTGGGTTTGCGCAACCTTTTGTACCGGGTCGGGGTGCTGCGCAGCGTGAAATTCGACCTGCCGGTCATCTCGGTGGGCAACCTGAGCGTGGGCGGCACGGGAAAATCGCCGCACATCGAGTACCTGCTGCGCTGGCTGAATGATTACATAGAGCTTGCCGTGCTGAGCCGGGGCTACGGCCGGAAAACGGAGGGCTATCGGCAGGTGACCATCTTAGACACAGCCCTTGAGGTTGGCGACGAACCACTGCAATTCAAGCGGAAATTCCCCGGGATACCCATCGTGGTGAGCGAAAGCCGGGCATTGGGCGTGCCAGAACTGGTGAAGCACAACCCGCAAACCCAGTGCGTGCTGCTCGACGACGCGTTCCAGCACCTGGCCGTGACCCCGGGCTTGAACATCCTCCTCACGGAATTCAGCCGCCCGTTCACCCGCGAATGGCTGCTGCCTTCCGGCCGCCTGCGCGAGTGGCGCAACGGCTACCGACGCGCCGATATAATTATCGTTACCAAATGCCCGGCAGACCTGACAGCCCGACAGCGGCAAGAGATGCTGTACGAAATAGATCCTTACCCGCGACAGCGCGTGTATTTTTCCAGGTACAAATACGGTACCCCCTACGACCTGCTGCGCCCCGACCTGAAACGCCCGCTCGACCTGAACACGGACGTGCTGCTCGTCAGCGCCATTGCCAACACCGATTACTTGCTCGCCTACCTGGGCGATCAGTCCCGTTCGGTGGAGACGATGGAATATGAAGACCACCATTATTTTTCCGACGACGACCTGAACGACATGCTCAAGCGTTTCGCCCGAATGGCAAGGCAGGAAAAGATCATCGTGACTACCGAAAAGGACGCCACCCGGCTCGAACTGCACAGCAATTTATTGTACGAGCACAAGCTGCCTGTATATGTGTTGCCCGTTGAGGTGGCGTTTTGCGACGACGACGAGGCGGCATTCCGGGAGGACGTGCAGGGGGTGTTGCTTGATTTTAAGGCTTGACGCTCAATATTGCCTAAAATGGTAATTCAAAGTGACGAACCTGAGGTAAGCAAGGGAGTAAGCAAAGTCGTATGTCCACTTTGCTTCTCTTTTTTGTATTTCGCCTCTAAAGATCAAGAAATCTTCTGTGCGAATAAAATGTGCGAATAAAGAAAACGAAGACTCAAACGATAGACTTATTCGGGGCGTAAAATGGTATTTGACACCTACAAAAACGGCTCCACCCGCACCCACTGAAAATTTCCGGCTTGTATTTTCAAGGCTGCTGAAACCGAGCGGAATAGGATCGTTTATGGAATATACGGTTGTGAAAGAACGGTTTGAGTTTTCTTCGTAAACAAAATCAGGGCCGAATTCCCACCCATAGTAGAAATTATACCGGTTGCTGAAATTGTTGCGCTCCTTGCCGATTCGCGCCCAAAAGTTGTGACTTTTATAATCGGGGATGTTCCGTTCGATGGTGTAGTCAGTAAAATATAAAGTATCGCGCGTACCCTTGATCTCGCTGCCCGAAAGCCCGGCCTGGAATCGCCAATAATTTGAGTAGGAAACTGGTACAAGTTTGCTGCGGTCATCGCGGATCTTCCAGACCAAGCTGCCGCCGAGCTCCCCTTTGAAGATTTTATGGACAGCAATGCCAAGCTCTTGCTTGTATTGCCGGTTGTTAAACTTTGTTGTGTCTTTTTCGCTTGAATAGAAGCGGTTTTGGGAAAAAACGGGGCTTGGAGAAATGCCAAGCAGCAGCAGGAAAGCAAATAATCGCATGGTGTGTAAAGTTTTTGTGTTGTGAAGATTATACCGCGCGCCGTTGGCAATTGGCGTACTTAGTGCTAATCAAATAATTACGATACTGATCATGCACAAAACCTGGCGACGTGTGGTATATACATAATTTATGTGAAGCTGATATTATAACTTGACAAGCCATTCGCGCCAAATTCTTGCTCCCGTGTTCAGTAGTATCAGATAAATTCCGCTTGGGAATCCTGACAAATCTACAATAGTTCGGCCATTCAAGCCAAATCTTTCCTGTGAATGGCACAACATATTTTCAGTGTTGAAAATTTGAAGGAGTGCTTCACCTTCCTTCAAACCGGGGAAATGGAGATTGACGTAATCGAAGGCTGGATTAGGTGACAGGTCAAGGCTGCCGATTTCTCGGACTGGCGATGATGTGGCTGTAAAATCCCAATCGGGCGTAATGCTACCCCATACGGTATCCCCTTGAACGATGGCGCCCGCCAACCTTTTGTACTCGCTGTTGTCGATGATTGACCTATAATATTCGGTTTGCCCAAGCCCGGGGCGGAACTGCTCGAAATATCCTTCATCGCTGCAAGCCAAAATATTTAAGCCAGGGAAGAAGCTGTCTTCTTCCAAAACACCACAATAGAATGAAGAGAAAGGAAACTGGGGCTCTCCAATATCCACTCCATTTTTAGAAACCAAAGCAAATGTGCCTTTGCAATTGCATGGGTGCAAAGGGAGGAACTGATTGTTGTATGCGGAAAGGAAAGGGAAATCAGAATTTTTATACTCCAGCCACACAGTATCAACCCCGAATGTTGTGCTGGTTCCGGTCTGAAGGCTGAATTGGGTTTGTTTCCACTTTCGTTGCACCTGATATCGAGCGGTGTCGGCCATAAAAGATTTGTTCAAGATCAATATTTTTGACCGTGATGCGTCCCACCCAAACAGCCCTGTGTAGTCTTCAACATATTCTAGTATTGTTCCTGGCTGCAGGTCGAAAAAATCCTCAAACCGGTAAAGCCGGTCGCCAAGCTGGGCGCTTTCTAACCCGGACAGGTGCAGGGTGGCATTGCCGGCCAAATTGGGGCAACTTACCACACCGTGATGCTTCGACAATACCCACTGGCTGCCATTGCTGAACTGAATGGTTTTCAGTGAGTCGGGCAAACCGAGAACTGAACCTAATGTGACCGCACTGATTGTGGCTGAAATATTGTTGTTAGCGTCGGCCAGCCAACTGAATCCATGCCCGGCCTGTGGGAACATTGTTAAGGATGCCGGAGGGAAACCGCTCTCCGCGTCAAGAAATAGTTTCCCAGCGCCATCATCTGTTATGGTTTGGAATAAAAACTGACCTTGATTCCCAAATATTAGTTGCGAACCCTGCGGCAGGGCGTCCCAAAAAACCACCCGGTTCAGGTGATAGATGGTATTGTTCCCGATCTGTCGCACCGAATCCGCTTTAATGGTATGGGTAATAAAATCGGCATTGGGCAGTCGATAATGATAGGTTTCGCCTGGCGTTACAAGCGTCCAGTTTTGGGCGAAAATAGAGATGGGGAAAAGCAGAAGGGGGAGCAGTGTTTTCATATTTGCTTGAGTTTCATTAAACAAATATAGGTTCTGCAAGCTAATCTCTCATTATTATTGGATGGCATGCTGTTTTCCGGTTCTGAATTTTATTCAAAAAGGGTGGCGGCGACTGGAGTACCTTTTTCCTGTTCGATTTGATTTTCATCCAGTGAAAAGAATTGCCGAAGGATTTCGCTTGCTAACTGATAGGCAAAAAGAGGCGGCACCGCATTGCCAACTTGGGTGAACTGACGGGCAATGGCACCTGTAAAAACATACCAATCTGGAAAGGTTTGTAGCCGAGCACATTCCCGAACAGAAAGCGTCCTCGGGATAAATGGATGTAAATGAGAGCGCCCTCCCCCCTTTAATCCACCAGCAATCACCGTTTTTGAGGGTTTCGCTGGATTTAGCCGATCGACACGACCCAGCTTATCCCTTTTCCCAAAATCCAGTTCCATGTACCTTAATAGGGATTCTGGCTTATGGTCGCGGATTTCATGGTTTGGAACTTCCAATAAGCTCGTTTGTAGGGCTAAATTGCACGGCACTTGACTTTTTCTCTTTTTGGGAAAGTTGAATATTTGGCCGGTACGGCTGCCTACCATGACAAATCTTTTCCGATGTTGCGGAATGCCAAAATCAGCAAGATCAAAAATTTGTGGACGCGTGACCGAATAACCAGCCTTTTTAAGCATGTCAACTGCATGTTGAATTTGCAAGCCATTGTCCATTTCCATAAAACCAGAAACATTCTCTATGATAAAGACCCTTGGCCTGTATTCTTGAATAAACCAAAGATAATCAAACAGGAGATTGCCATACTCGCTGTGGTCAAAACCAGTCCGCTTAAAATTTTCACCATTTTTGGAAAACCGTTGATTTGCGGCAATGCTAAATGACTGGCACGGAGGGCCTCCATGAAATACACCTTCAAAGGGCGGATTGATCCCCAATTTCTTGGACAATATGCTTGAAATGTTTTCCCTGTCCCTGACATCCCCGCTATAATTGGGAGGGCCAACAACTAGCTTTTTAGGGAAGTTATGCCGTAGAGTTTCGCAAAAAACCTTGTTTATTTCAATCGACGCAAGGTTTTCATAGCCAGCACAATGAAAGCCAATATCAAAGCCTCCAGCACCAGCAAAAAAACTTATCGCTGGAATGCCATTAGGAACCCGTTCAATACTGTCAATCGGGTCGTAATCCGATTTCGGGAGTGCTAATTCCAAACTTGGCTTGTAGCCAAAATCATTAATAGTTAACCCCCGTTTTTGCAATTCTACATTCAGGTTGAGCCCATCCGCGACGCAACGCTCCAGCAAAGATTGTTGGTCTGAATACGATATTTTTATTTCTTTCTTATTCATAAGACAATGCTCTTTTTTGCTTCCGAATACACTGCTACTGCCTCTTTTTTGCCTGAAAAGTCGAGGCTTTGATTAGCATTCAGCCAAACTTTATAGTATATGTGAATGCTCCGGTGGCAATTTGGGCAAAGAGGGACAATATCAGCGAAGGAAGTGCCAGTTATTTTAACAGAAATTCCTGACGAAAGCGGAAGTAAATGGTGGATTTCCAATATGTTCTCTGTCCAGGGGTAGCGCCTTTTAGGTGTTAGTTCGCACATGTCACAACGAACCTGTTTCTGCTGCTCGAAAAATAATTTGCGTAAAAGAGGGCTGCGTTCAATTTTTAGGTGGGTGCTTCTCGTTCGTTTCCCTTCCGTAAAAACTAGATCAACCGGGCTGTCAAAAACTTTTGGCAAGGATGAAGAAATGAATGAGCCATCCCAATTTGAAACCATGGCAAACTCTTCTGCCCTATCTGCCAATGGAGGAAGAAGGTAAGGTTGTAGGTTGCTCAAGAAGTTGTCCAAATCAAAAGTTGAATCCAGGTACAATCTTTTGTTGACCCATTTTAAAAAACTGAACTGACTTAACACAGACATCATTTCACGCACTTGTCTCTCTTGATCCCCAATCGGCTGTAATGAGGCTGGCAAAAGTTTTGAGTAACTTCTATTGCCTTGTTCCAACCCAGTACATTGATTCCCAATAACAAAAGAAAAAACTTCATCCACCGTAATAAAAGGGCTTGTCCCCGAAAATGATTTATTATTCAAAAATTTCAAGATGGCAATAAATGGAAAAACAATTTGTTCTGAAACATTATAGTTTTCAAAGACTGGCGAAGGATATCTAAATCGCTGAATCAAAAGCGCAAGGTAATCATCAACCTCCACTATTGTCCCATCAGCAATTTTCTTGCAAATACCCGAAACCAATAGATGATTTCCCGCTTTTGTAGCTAAAAGAGAACAACCAAAAACTCGAGCGTAATTCCTCCATACGCTGTAATTGGCAGGTGAAAAGGATAGTCCCGTTTCGTATTCTAGTATTATCCTTAGGGGATCATGGTCTTTGATATTGATCTCGATGCCGTCAAGCTTTGTCAAACAACCTGCAATTTCACGCAAGTTGTCGAACAGAAAATATGCCAACCGGCCTTGATCCCATCGCCAAATATTCATATTGCGGTCTTATAAATCAATGCAAAAATAAACAATTTGATTGAAAATTTCACCTTAATTATTTTTTGCCAACAAATACCCTTCTTTTATCGCCCGCACCGCATCCAACTCGCCCGCCTCCTTTGCCCCTCCGATCAGATGCACTGCCACACCAGCTTGAACGAGCGGCTCGTACAATTCCCGCAACGGATGCTGACCGGCACATACCACCACATTGTCCACTTCCAGCACCTGCGATTGCCCATTGATGCTGATATGCAGCCCCTGGTCGTCAATTTTGTGGTAGGTCACCGATGACCACATTTCCACGCCCCGGTTTTTCAGGGTCATGCGGTGCGCCCAGCCGGTGGTTTTGCCCAGTTTTTCACCCACTTTGCCTTTGGAGCGCTGCAGGAGCCAGATTTTGCGCGGCACTTCCTCTTGGTGGGGTTCAGTTAGCCCGCCACGCTGCCGGTAGTCGGGGTCAACACCCCATTCCTGCAGGTAAGCAGTTGGTGCTTCGGGCGTATGGTGCGGCGCTGTCAGGTATGTCGCTACATCAAAGCCGATCCCGCCCGCCCCGATGATGGCCGCGGTTGTCCCAACGTGCTTTTTGTGCAGCAATACGTCTATGTACGACAGCACTTTGGGATGCTCAATTCCTTCAATTTTCGGTTTCCGGGGGGAAATGCCCGTTGCCAGCACCACTTCCTCAAATTTTTGGCCGATCAAAAACGGCGCATCCACCCGGGTATTCAGGTGCAGGTTTACCCCGTGTTTTTCGATCATTTTGTTGAAATAGCGCAGGGTTTCGTAAAATTCTTCCTTGCCCGGGATTTGTTTGGCCATGTTGAACTGGCCACCGATTTCCCCGGAAGCCTCGTACAGGTGTACGGTTTTGCCTGCTTTGGCCAGTTCGGTGGCGGCGGAAAGCCCTGCGGGGCCGGCGCCGATCACGGCTACTGTGCCGGGTTCCTTGGCAGTTGGCGCGCTGGGCGGCATGGTGGCAGCAGGGTTAACGAGGCAGGAAGCGACTTTTTGCTGGAAAATATAGTCGAGGCAAGCCTGGTTGCAGGCGATGCAGGTGTTGATCTCGTCGGCTTTGCCCACCATGGCTTTTGCCATAAAATTCGGGTCGGCAAGGAATGGGCGCGCCATAGATACCATGTCGGCGTAGCCTTCGCGCAGCAGCTGCTCGGCTTTTTCGGGCGTGTTGATGCGGTTCGTCGTGATGAGCGGGATATGGATTTTTTCCATCAGCCTTTTGGTGACCCAGGCGTAGGCGCCGCGGGGCACCAGGGTGGCGATGGTGGGCACCCGCGCCTCATGCCAGCCGATGCCGGTGTTGATCATGGTGGCTCCGGCGGCTTCGATGGCCAGGGCCAGCGCTTCCACTTCTTCCCAGGTGGAGCCTTCTTCCACGAGGTCCAGCATGCTGATGCGAAAAATGACAATAAAATCAGGGCCGACTTTTTCCCGCAGCTTTTTCATGATTTCAAGGGGGAAACGGATGCGGTTTTCAAAACTGCCGCCCCAGTCGTCGCGGCGCTTGTTGGTGCGCGGCGCTACAAATTGGTTGATCAGGTAGCCTTCACTGCCCATAATTTCCACGCCATCGTAGCCTGCCTCGCGCGCGAGTGCAGCCGTGCAGGCGAAGTCGTCGATGGTGGCGCGGATCAGTCGGCGGCTCATTTCCCAGGGCTTGAAGGGCGAAATACGGGATTTTATAGCAGAAGGCGCCACGGCAAACGGGTGTACACCGTAGCGGCCGGCATGGAGTATTTGCAGGCATATTTTTCCGTCCTCCGCGTGCACGGCATCGGTAACGTTGCGGTGCCGGGCAGCTTCCCGGCTGGTACTCAGCTTCGCCCCAAATGGCGCAAGCCAGCCTTGTCGGTTGGGTGAAATGCCACCGGTGACCATCAGGCCTGCACCGCCTTTTGCGCGTTCGGCAAAATAAACGGCCATGGCGCGCAAATCATCTTTATGCTCTTCCAGTCCCGTGTGCATGGAACCCATGAGCGCGCGGTTTTTCAGGGTGGTAAAGCCCAGGTCGAGTGGGGCAAATAAATGGGGATAATGCATAAATCAGCTAATTATCAAATTCCTTAATGGTTTTTTCAGCTGCCGCAAACGGCGAAATCCGGCCTGCCAGCACCTCTTTTTCGATGTTTTCAAGGGTTTGGCGAACGGCGGGATGCGCGTAAAACAGGGCTTTTATACCGTTTTCCAGTGCCTCCCGAAACCAATAACCCGCTTGTTGCTGCCTGTTTTGCTGCAAATATCCGTTTTTGGTGACATGGTCGCGATAACTTTCAAGCGCTTCCCATAGCTCCGGGATACCCGTGGCTTCCAGGGCACTGCAGGCCAGTACTTTTGGCGTCCATGCGCTTTGTTTTTGGGGCAACAGGTGTGTGGCATTCAAATAATGAGCCCTGGCCTGATTGGCCAGTTTCAAGTTGTCGCCGTCGGCTTTGTTCACCACCAGGAGGTCGGCCATTTCCACGATACCGCGCTTGATGCCCTGTAATTCATCGCCTGCACCGGGCTGTAGCAGCAGTACAAACACATCGGTCATGCTGTGCACGGCATACTCCGACTGGCCCACGCCCACCGTTTCAATGATAACGGTATCAAAACCGGCGGCTTCTACCAGCAGGATGGTTTCCCGGGTCTTTCTGGCCACACCGCCCAGGGAATCGCCGGAAGGGGAGGGGCGGATGAATGCCCGTTCGTCCACAGAAAGCTGCTCCATACGGGTTTTGTCGCCCATGATGCTGCCATGGCTAACGGCACTGGTAGGGTCGATGGCCAACACGGCCACGCGCTTTCCCTGAGCAGTCAGGTGCAACCCAAGGGCTTCTATCAGGCTGCTTTTGCCCACGCCGGGCGCTCCGGTGATGCCGATGCGTAAAGTGCCTTTGGGCGGGCTCTTTAACAATTCGGCGATAATTTCCTGCCCGAGCGCCTGATGATCGGCACGGGCGCTTTCCACTAAGGTAATGGCCTGGCCGAGCAGCACGCGGTTGGCGGCGCGGATGCCTTGGACGAATTGTTCGATGCTGGGGAGGGTGCGGCGCATGGGGGGTAAAGATAAGTTGTTCGTTGATAGTTGTTCGTTGTTCGTTGATTGCCCGCCGTAGCCATAGCGAAGAGGCTGTGGTGGATCAAATTACCCAACGCTTCGTAGGATAGTCAACGCAAAGTGGTTATGAATGTCGAAATGCTACAATCATTTTAAAATCAAGCATTTTTTTCACTCAAATCATTCAAAATCACCACGCTACTGGACATTTTATTTCACGCAGATTTTACACAGAAAAGGATACAGATTTTACACAGATTTTTTCCGCGTAAAATCTGAGCAAACAAATCTGCGTGAAATCTGCGCGAAAAATGCCCAGTAGTGTGCAAAATCACTTTAATCACAGTAGAACTGCCAGGAGCAAGTGAAAATAAGCACTGACCCAAAGGTTAAAGTTCAGTAACAATATTTAAATTAAAATTTTAACTTACTTTGAAATGTATAACAATCAATCTCTTGAAATAAAAGATTTCTAAAAATAAATATCAAGCAGGTTAAACTGGGTTAAACCCGTTTTGAAGCCTTTGAAGTGCTTGCAGGGGCAGTTTTTCCGCCCCATCATTGCAGTAAGATTCATTGTCTGGACGTCATCAAGCCACGCTGGCAAAAAATAACGGCCGGTATTATAGTCAACGCAAAGTGCTTGTAAAAATAGTGATCGCGTAATCATTTAAAAATCAAATGTTTTTAATCACTCAAATCATACAAATCACTTTAATCAGAGTATAAGAACCCCCAGAATCGGCAAATAAACACCTTACCTATTCACTACCCGCCCCAGAAAATTTTAGCCATGAAAGCACACGGTGCCCGACATATACCTCATTCGCAGTCTTCCGGTGCGTGGGGTGTCGGTGCATCGTGGTTTTTTTATGTAGCGCTGTTGGCTATTGGCTATTTACCGTTGGCATGAATAAAGAAAGCTAAAATTACTATTTCCCCAAACCCTTTTTTGCTCTTGCTGTTTCAGTTTTGACAACCAGCACCCAAGTATGAAAGGAATAATTTTCGCAGGCGCCCTACTCTTTGGCCTGATGAGCTGCAGCAGCGAGCCCGGCAAATCCAATGCGAGCAGCCAAGCAGCGCAAGAGACTGACAAAGAAACCAGCGCCAATACCGAGAAAAAGACGATCGTATTTTTCGGCAACAGCCTCACAGCTGCCTACAACCTGTCGCCGGAAGATGGGTTCCCTGCTTTGATCCAGGCAAAAATCGATTCGCTGGGCCTGCCATATACCTGTGTCAATGCCGGGCTCAGCGGCGAAACGACCGCCGACGGCGTGAGCCGCATCGACTGGGTATTGCAGCAACCTATGGACATCTTTGTGCTTGAGCTTGGCGGGAACGATGCCTTGCGGGGTTTGCCCATCGAAGAATCGGTGAAAAACATGCAAGCCATTGTGGACAAGGTAAAAGCCGCGCGCCCAAACTGCAAGCTTGTGATCGCAGGCATGCTCGCCCCGCCCAACCTCGGGGCATCCTACACCAATGCATTCCGGGAATTGTTCCCCAACCTTGCCAAAAAGAATGGCGCATTGCTCATCCCATTCCTTTTGAAAGATGTGGGCGGGATTCCGGAACTGAACCTGGGCGATGGCATCCACCCCAATGTGGCGGGGCAGAAAATTGTGGCAGAGAATGTTTGGGCAGTACTTAAAACAATTCTATAATATTTCAGTGTTTCAGGATTAAGCAGTTGTTTGCTGGTGAAATTTTTTTTAAAATCTCTTTGAAATATTGGCGCAACATACTTACCTTTGTAGCGAAAGGAAATGAGGAGAGACATCCAATAAAGGTTTTTCAAAAAAACTGGATGTGTGAAGTGAACAATCTTACAACAAATCAGTTTGTTTAAGATCCTTAGCGTCAGGAGGTGATTGGTTGCGTGAAATAGCTGCACCTGAAAAAAAAATTGCAGACTATGCAACAATATCGCCTTAGATGCGTTTAGATTTGAGTTTTCATTTGGTTTTTTGGGGTTTATTAGTCGTCGAATTGCGTAAGCTTTCGACGGCTTTTTTTTTGTGCCTACCGGTACTTTGCGCAGTTGGCTTTTGGCCATTGGGTCACTTTCAGTAAATCTAAATAGCACGATACGATTTTGCCCGTGCACAAAACCTCGCAGCACAGGGCATGTCTTGTATATTCTGATTAAAGTGATTTGTATGATTTGAGTGATTAAAAATATCTGATTTTCAAATGATTATGCGATCACGATTTTCACGACCACTTTGCGTTGACTATATCTCCTACACCAACCAACCCCTACAACCAACCCTGAAACCTGAAACCTTGAAACCATCACCTCGCTCCCAGCATTTCCAGCACTTGCCCCAGCCCCCGCGCGTCCGCTGCAATAAAATCAGCCCCGGCATCCAACAGTTTTTGGCCATGACCGTCGTGGATATGGGCGGCGCCTAAAAAACCTATGGATAGCAGGCCGGCGCTTTTTGCCGCCGCAACACCGGTTGGGCTGTCTTCCACTGCTACCGTCTCCGCTGCTTCCAGGCCAATTTTTTCCAATGCATACAGGTAAATGTCGGGGTGGGGCTTCGGCTTGCTGACGTGTTCTGCCGAGATGATATGCCCGTTCACGGCAGAAAGCAGCCGGACCTTGCGCAAGCAGCGCTCTACGTGCCGAACGCTGCCATTCGATACCATGCTTTTGGGTGTTTTCAGTTGGCGGAACAGCGAGGTCATGCCCGGAATGGCCCGCAAGGAGCTGTTGAACCCTTCGATGTGTGCGTCGTGGAGCTGTTTGATAAACCCATCGGGCGGCGTAAACCCGTGGTCGCGCTGCAAAATGTGCAGGATGTCGCGGTCGAGCAGCCCGGGAAAACGGTGGCTGTACTCTTGTGGGCTCATGTGCAAGCCATGTACAGCGAGCATTTCGAGCATGGCGCGCTGGGCAATTATTTCGGAATCGACAATTGTGCCATCGTTGTCGAACAAGATGTGCTTGAGTAGCTTTGGCATGGGTTCGAAACAAGCGGGCGATATGGCCCTACCGCGGGCCTCCTGGCCGTAACAGTATGGAAAAGCATAAAAACGAGGGAAGTCTCGTCATGTTGCTATAATGCTAAAGCCTAAAACTGCCATGCTTATTGTGGGAAATCAACCATAGTGCTGCGGTTGAATAGCATGATAATTATGGCGGTGAGAAAGAACAATGCCATGAAAATGTAGAGGATGCAGTACCCCTTGCCGCGCGAATTCTGAATGTTTTCCATTTTTTTGCTGAAATGTGTAGTGCTAATGTGGTGCAAAAGTAAAAAAGCACCGCCGACATTCCCCCAGTAAGGCAGTTTTTTTCCTTTTTTCAGAATGGTTATAAACTTCTGTCGGAAAAAGGAGCCTATTTTTCCAAAATATACAATTCTAAATGCTGAAATGGAAGGACGCAGGAAAACAGAACCGTATCTTTGCCAATAGAAAAGGAACGATGAGCAGCCCCGAAAAGGTGCCAAGCACCGCATATTTGTAGCGTATATGGCAGATGTCATCCAATTATTGCCCGATAATGTAGCCAACCAGATTGCCGCAGGCGAGGTCGTGCAACGGCCCTCCTCGGTCGTGAAAGAATTGCTCGAAAATGCCGTGGACGCTGGGGCTACCCAAATAAAGCTGATCGTCCGGGACGCGGGCAAAACCCTGATCCAGGTCATAGACAATGGCTGCGGCATGTCGGAAACCGACGCGCGCATGAGCTTCGAGCGCCATGCCACCTCCAAAATCAGGGATGCCAAAGACCTGTTCGCCATCAAAACCATGGGCTTCCGGGGCGAAGCCTTGGCCTCCATTGCGGCCGTGGCCCAAGTGGAGATGCGCACCCGGCGCAGCCTCGACGAACTCGGGGTGCGCCTTGTTGTAGAAGACTCTTCCGTAAAAGCGCAGGAAGCGTGCCAGACGCCGCAAGGCACCAGCATCGCCGTGAAAAACCTGTTTTACAACGTTCCGGCACGCCGCAACTTCCTCAAAGCAGACCCCGTGGAGATGCGGCATATCATCGATGAGTTCCAACGCGTGGCCATGGCCAACTGCGACGTTTTTTTCAGCTTTCACCAAAACGACACGGAAATTTTTCACCTGCCAGCGGGCAACCTGCGCCAACGGCTGGTAAAAATATTTGGCGAGGCGACCAATAAAAAACTGGTGCCGGTACAAGAGGAAACTGATGTGCTGAAAATCACGGGATTCGTCGGCAAACCCGATTATTTCAAAAAAACACGGGGCGAACAGTTGTTTTTTGTGAACAAACGCTTCATCAAAAGCAACTACCTGCACCATGCCGTCGTGGCAGCTTATGAAGACATGCTGCCCGCCGACCACCACCCGCTGTACGTGCTTTTTTTGGAGATAGAACCTTCCAGCATCGACATAAACGTGCACCCCACCAAACAAGAGATCAAGTTCGACGACGAACGCCTGGTGTACAACTACCTGAAAGTGACCGTGCGCCATGCTCTCGGCAGCCACAACATCACCCCAACCCTCGATTTTGAACAGGAACCGGCGTTCCAGTCGATACCGACACAAACGCCCTCCATCCGGCCCAATACCGGCGAGCCCCGTGTGGGCGACAGCCGCCCCCCGCGCAGTTTGGGGGACGACAAGCGCCATGCCGATAACCTCCGGAACTGGCAGCGCTTGTACGAAGGCATGGGCTTGGCCGTGAGCATGATAGAAGGCCAACCTGACGAAGACGAAGCTACCGTTGCCACAGCATTGCCGGAGATCGGGCCGCAATCGCCTGTGGAGGTTTTGGAAATGGACGATGTGCACGAACAGTTCAGCAAGACGCAAAAAGAACCTTACCAAATTCACGGGCAGTATATCATCAGCCACATAAAATCGGGCTATTTCCTCATCGACCAGCAATCGGCCAGCGAGCGGATATTGTACGAGCGCTACCTGGATGCCCTTGGCAATCAGCCTATTGCCACCCAAAAAGCTTTGTTCCCAAAAACCATCGAGCTGTCGCCCGCCGATGCCGCCCTGATGCGGGAAATCTTAGAAGAGGTCAACCAACTGGGCTTCGAGATCGCCGAATTTGGCGGCAATACCTTCGTGGTGCACGGCGCCCCCGCCGACCTCGGGGCAAATGTCCAAGAAGAAATATTGATGGAAAAAGTGCTTGCCCAATACAAGGGCAACCTTGAGATGGAGCTCAGCACCCGCGACAACCTGGCACGATCAATGGCACGCAACGCCTCGTTGCGGCGCGGCCAAATATTGACCACCCAGGAAATGTCGGAGCTGATAGATCGGCTCTTTGCCTGCGCGGTGCCGTTCAACAGCCCCTCGGGGAAAAAATGTTTCATCCAGTATGATTTGGAGGCAGTAAGAAAGTTGTTTGAGTGACGGGTTGCCCGCCATAGCTTTAGCGAAGGCGGGTTGGACGGGCGCATTATTTTGAGGACTTTTAGCAGGGTGGAAAGGCACCTGTAGCAATAAATAGCGATTATGAACATGAAATTCAATACTATGCATCATTTGACCAATTTCCCAATGCCCACTTATATCCTTGATTAAAGTGCTGAAACGCCAATTTCCAAATAATTCGGTCGCTGTGCAAACCGTCCACCGTCCATCGTCCACCGTCAACCTGCCTTCGCTAACGCAATGGCAGGCAAACCGTCAACCGTACTATGCAAATGAGCACCCCATTTCAGGGAGTCGTAAAGCACCTGATCATTATCAATGTCTTGATGTTTGTCGGCACCTATGCCGTCTTGGGCACCGAAGTTTTTGATTACGAGCAAGGTGATTACATCACGTTGGGCAGGATGCAACTGGCAGCCTTTTTGCCCGGCTCGACGCATTTTCAGCCATTCCAGATATTTACCCACATGTTTATGCACGGCGATATCATGCATTTGGCGTTCAACATGCTGGCGATTTATTGGTTTGGCACTTTGGTGGAAATGGTATGGGGGCCAAAGCGCTTTTTGTCCTTTTACCTGATATGCGGCCTGGGAGCTTATGTGCTGCAATTAGCCACGCAATGGTGGGAGATCAGCAGCGAAGGTTTTGACCCCCGGATGTGGAATGGGGCTACGCTTGGCGCGTCGGGCGCGGTCTTCGGCATTTTGGTAGCATTTGCCATGCACTTCCCCAATCAGGAAATCAGGATGATATTCCCGCCGGTTGCGATGCGGGCCAAGTATTTTGTGCCTATTATCGCCGTTCTTGAATTGGTTTACGGAGTGAGCGGCGCCCAAACAGGGATTGCGCATTTTGCGCACCTGGGCGGCGCTATCATCGGGTTTTTGCTGATATGGTACTGGAACGGCTTCAGGTTGAGGTTTTAACAAGGCTGTTTCCCATAATATACTATGATTCGCCTGATTTTTGTGATTGGATATGATTGATTTAACTGATCTTCAATTGATTACAAATATCTGCATGCACAAAACCAAGCGGCGTGAGGCATAACTTCGATATTTGACAACAACTTTGCAGCAATTATGGCGCTATTTAATTCGATCTGGGACGACTTGAAGTACTCGCTTCGCAGGGGCAATATGATCACCAAGCTGGTAGTGATCAATTTCGCTGTGTTTGTGCTGACAAAGCTGGCTTACCTTATACTCGGGGGCTTTACCCTCGGCAATCCGGGCGGGCTGTACGCCACTGGCCTCGATTATTTCTGTATCCCTGCCAGCTTGAACACCCTGATTTGGCAGCCTTGGTCGTACATAACCCACATGTTTCTGCATGATGCCTTTTTGCATTTATTCAGCAACCTTGTCGGTCTGTACATCTTCGGAAGCATTGTCAGCGACTTGATCGGCGATCGGAGGGTGCTGCCTTTATACCTTTTGGGAGGGCTTGCCGGCGGCACTTTTTACATCCTTTCTGCGCAGGTGGGCATATTGAACCAAAGCAGCTATGCCCTGGGCGCCTCAGCTGCCGTAATGGCTATGGGCGGCGCGGCACTGATACTGGCGCCCGATTACCGGGTACACCTGTTGCTGCTGGGCGCCGTGAAGGTAAAGTACATCGTGCTGGTGCTTGTGCTGCTCGATTTGGCCACCATTTCGGGAAATTTTGATTCGGGCGGCTCAATTGCACACATTGCCGGGTTTGTTGTCGGCTGCCTGTTTGTATATCAACTGCGCGACGGGCGCGACTGGGCTGAGTTCGTGAACAACATTTTGGGGAAAATTGCGGCAGTTTTCACGTTTGCGCCAGCGGCGGCAAAAAAATCGGCTGGAAAGAAAAACAAGCCCGGGCCTATGAAAGCTACTTATCTTGGCTCAAAAGGCAACAGCGCGAGCGACTCCCACGACCTTTCCTTCCAAGAGAAACTCGACAGCATCCTGGACAAGATAAAGCAGTCAGGTTATGAGGGCCTGTCGCAGGAAGAAAAAGATTTCCTGTACGAAGCGAGCCAGAAATGATGTTGTACCGCTGCACTGTTGATAAATTTGCTACCCGATATACCCTAGGATGAATGCCATTTTGCGACATACGGTTCAATTGTTGAGCGCCATTGTGATCTTGCTCACGCTGATGTCGTATATCTCCCCCTTTGTGAACCCCGCAACTTTCTCCTGGTTTGCGTTTTTTGGCTCGGCGTTTCCCTGGCTTCTGTTGGCAAATGTGTTGCTGATGTTCGGCTGGCTGTGGCGGATGAGCCGCTTTGCGCTGTACCATTTGGTCATAATCCTGTTTGGATGGCAGTATTTCACCGGTTTTTTCGGCCTCGATTTCGGAAAAGACAAAGTGCCGGAAAGCGCCGTCACTGTTTGCACCCACAACCTTGGGGGCATTTATTTGGGGAAGGAAGCGACGGACGACTGGCGCGAAAAGCGCGTCTCAGCATACGTGCGGTTTTTGGAAGAAAACGGCCTCCCCGACATCCTCTGCACCCAGGAAACGAGCGGCAAGTTCTACCGCCTGCTGGCCGAAAAAATGGGGTACCAGCACACCTTCAACCTTAAAAAAGGCACCGTGATCATTAGCCGCTTCCCCATCCTCGCCGGCGGCGACGTGCCATTCGGGAAAACGGCCAACTCTATCCTCTGGGCCGACATACAAATCAGCAAATCAAAGACTGTGCGGGTGTACAACGTGCACCTGCAGTCGAACCGCGTCACCCAAGCCACCGACCAGGTGATCAAAAAAGGCGACCTCGATGAGGGCGAAACCTGGCAAAACATCGGCGACGTGCTGGACAAAGTGGGCAATGCCACAGGAATCCGTGCCGAGCAGGCAAAAAAAGTGCGAGAGCATATCGCCGCCTCAAAGTACCCGGTCATCGTGTGCGGCGACTTCAACGACACGCCCAATTCATATGTTTATGCCGTTTTGTCGGACGGCCTGAACGATACTTTCCGCGAAAAAGGCCTTGGGCCCGGCACTACATTTGCCGGAAACCTGCCCATGCTCCGGATTGACTATATCCTGACCGAAAAAAACATCGCTACCTATTCTTGCAAGGTGGCAAGAGGCACGGCCTTCTCCGACCATTACCCGGTTTTTGCGAATGTTGGGTTTTAGCGCCTAAAACTCCAGCTCCAGGTCTTTTATCACCCGCCCCGCCTTGGTCTGCATCCTAAGGGTGTATTTCCCCGGGTCGAGGTTGAACACCTCCAGCCGAAGGCTGCTGCGGTGCTCGCCTGCTTTCATGTTTTCTTCTTTGGAAACCTGTTTAACCAGTTTCCCGTCCCCGTCGAGCAGCACCATGACGGTTTTTTCGTCCTTTTCCAGGAAATAACGGAAGTTGCCTTCTACCACGAGGGCTTTGCCCAGTTCGGCGCGACGGCCTGGAACTTGCTCCACGGTCCGGTGTATCACCTTATATCCCGGAAGGTTTTTGCCGAACATATCTGCCGTAAATTTTTGGAGCTCCGGATCGCCAATGCTGCCCAAAGAACGGCCACCTTTGGTTACTGACCACACCGCGCTTTGGGCTTCAGGCGAATCCAGTTTGCCTTTTTCTGCCAAAAACTGCAACAGTTTGCAAAGCGGCTCGGAAGCCAGCGAGCCGATGGCGAAAGCCATGCCCGCCGTTGGTGAAATATCGCCCGACTGGGTACAAAAGGTTTTGAGCAATGCCTCTCCTGGTGATTTTACGTTGACTGAAAGCAGCTGTTCCTGCGCTACTACCAGGGTTTGCTGGGCAGTGTCGCGTGGCTCCATGAGTTGCCCAAGGGGGATACGGATGCGCAAGTAACGGCCTGTGAGGTTTTTGCAAACAACCTTCAGCGCTTCTCCCTGGTAGCCGCCGGTTCCTTCAACAGTAATGCTCACCAACTTTTTTTGAAGTGCTTCTGAAAGCTCGAAAGTGGTTTGGGGTTTGGTTTTTTGGGCAAAAACAGGGCTGCAGAAAACCAGGAAAACAAGCAGGGAAAAGTATCGCATGATATGTTTTTAGCCCAAAACGCCGGTGCGCGCAACTTATTTGATGCGTTAACAACAGCACAGACAGGCAGCGTGCGATGCCGATGTATTATCTTTCCGGCTGAACACAACCGTTGAGCACATGAACAAACTGCTTGTTATCGCAATTTTCTCCCTGTTTTGCCATAGTGTTTCAGCCCAAAGGTCATTTGGCACCATCGTCCTCGGGCTGGAATCGGGCTTCGATGTGGCGCAGTTTACAGGCGGGCTAAGGCCGCGCATGATTCCTGCCCTGCAACTGGAAGGGTCTTTGGGACCTGTTTCCTTAGGCGTGGGCATCGGCAGGAAACAGTATGGGGAATATGAATTTTACTCTTTTACCGGCGAAACGACCCAGCGCGAGGTGAACGGTGCCTTGCTGACCTACTACCTTGCCAACCTGCATTCCTTCAAGCCAGCCTATTGGGTTGTGCCGCTGAAGATAAATTACCGTGTGCACCGCTGCGACTGTGTTTACCTGCACGCGGGCATTACCTTCGAACAAGTTGACCTTGGGCGGCCCGATGTGATAAAATTCCGAAACGCAGAATTCAGCCAGCCTTACGCTGTCGGGGTGCAGCGCGGGCAATTGGTGGTGCCAAAAACCAGGAGCTACGAGTTTGGCATCGGGTTCAACGTCTATAAAAAAGAATTTTTCAGGCTGACCGCCCGGCCAGCCTACGTGCTCACCGAAAACCCGGAAGTGGATTTTACGGTCAACCAGCGCAACCCCAAACTCCTGCCGACCCTGCGCTTCACGTTTGCAGCGCAGTTTGCGCTGTGGCGGGAGCGGGAAGCAGATTAAGGATG
This sequence comes from uncultured Saprospiraceae bacterium, assembly GCA_964621185.1. Lineage (GTDB taxonomy): Bacteria > Bacteroidota > Bacteroidia > Chitinophagales > Saprospiraceae > M3007. The sequence goes on from CAZULM010000036.1 coordinate 50,968, forward strand.
GTGTAATGTCCAATGGACCAACACGGAATGACCAATGTCCAAGGATTCATAACGCTTGGTCATGTCGTTGAAAAACGGGGAATTCGGTGTTTCTCTTAATCTGGCACGCCTGCCAAGCGGTTGTGGCACTTGGACATTGGTCATTCCGTGTTGGACATTGGTCATTGTCATGTCTAGCTTTCTTTACCGGGCATAGGCCACAGCCCGCTTCTCCCGGATGACCGTCACCCGTATCTGTCCCGGGTACTGCATTTCGTCCTGGATTTTCTGTGAGATCATGAACGAAAGGTCGTCGGCGTATTGGTCGGTCACTTTGTCGGCCTCCACGATGACGCGGAGCTCGCGGCCAGCTTGCATGGCGAATGCTTTGGAAACGCCTTCATAGCCCATGGCGATGTCTTCCAGCTCGCCGATGCGCTTGAGGTAGTTTTCCAGTATCTCGCGCCGCGCACCGGGCCGGGCGCCGGAGATGGCGTCGCAAGCCTGGATGATGGGCGAAATGATGTTGTTCATCTCGATCTCGTCGTGGTGGGCGCCAACGGCGTTGATGATGACAGGGTGTTCGCCGTATTCTTCGCACATTTTCATGCCGACCAGGGCGTGTGAGAGCTCGGTTTCTTCTTCGGCAACCTTTCCGATGTCGTGCAGCAGCCCGGCCCGTTTGGCCATCTTGATCTGCTTGGCGTTCAAGCCCAGTTCAGCTGCCATGATGGCGCAAAGCTCGGCGGTCTCGATGCTGTGCTTGAGCAGGTTTTGGCCGTAGGAAGAGCGGAATCGCATGCGGCCCACCATGCGCACGAGCGCGGGGTTGAGGCCGTGGATGCCTTGTTCGATCACGGTGCGCTCGCCGATCTCGATGATCTGTTCCTCCAGCTGCTTCTGCACTTTGGCCACCACTTCCTCGATGCGCTGCGGGTGGATGCGGCCGTCGGCAACGAGGCGTTGCAGGGAGAGGCGGGCGATTTCGCGGCGGATGGGGTCGAAGGAAGAGATCACGATGGCTTCCGGGGTGTCGTCCACGATCACTTCTACGCCGGTTGCCGCTTCGAGGGCGCGGATGTTCCGGCCTTCTCGCCCGATGATTTGGCCTTTCATCTCGTCGCTTTCGAGGTTGAATACCGACACCGTGTTTTCGATGGTAAACTCGGCGGCCATGCGCTGGATGGTCTGGATGACGATCTTTTTGGCCTCTTTGCTGGCGGTGACTTTGGCTTGGGTCACGGCATCGCGGACGATGGACTGTGCCTCTGTCTCGCTTTTGGCGCGCACCTGCTCCAGCAACTGGTCTTTGGCATCCTGCTGGCTGAGCTTGGCAATGGTTTCCAGGGCTTTGATGCGCTCTTCGTTGGCGGCATCGAGTTCCTCTTTTTTCTTCTGAACGATCTTTACCTGCTTGTCGAGGGTGTCGCGCATGGTCGCCACTTCGCTTTCCCGGATGTCCAGCTCGCTTTTGCGGTTCTCCAGTTCGGCAAAACGCGCATTAATGGCGTCGGTTTCAACTTTCAGGTCCTTTTGCTTGGAGGCGATGTCGATTTCCAGGTCTTTGAGTTCTAATTGGCGCTGCAATTTTTCGGCCTCTACTTCCTGGCGCATCTGCGCGTAACGCTCCTTGGCTTCCTGGATTTTTTGTTGTTTGATGCGCTCGTTCTCGGCTTCCGCTTTTGCTACCAGTTTTTCAGCTTTCAAGGCGGCTTCATCCTCGATGCGTTTGGCGCTCAGGCGGGCTTCCTTGATGACCATGTCGGCTTGGGCGTTCGCCTCTTCCACGGCTTTCGAGCTGCTTTTTTTCATGGTCAGACTGGCGATCACGAAGGCGGCGATGCCGCCAACGACCAGCCCTATTATGATGCTTGTTGGTTCCATAATCCGTTGATTTACATTAATTTGGTTGTTATGTATGCAGAAGGTAACGGTTTGCTGGTTTAGGGCTGCCCCAATCCTTCCAGTGAATGTTCGGTTTATTTTCTGACCTGGGCGCCCAGCTTGCCTTCAAAAGCGCTGGTCAATTGCCCCATCAGGCCGTCGATATCTTTGTCTTGCAGGGTCTTTTCCGGGTCTTCGAACGTGAAGCTCACAGCATATGATTTTTTTCCCTGTCCAAGCTTGTTTTCATCTTCAAACACATCGAACAAGTTGACATCCCGCAGCATTTTTTTGGCTGTTTTGGTGGCCAGTTGGCGAATTTCGCCAAAGGACACCCCTTTGTCGATCACCAGCGCCAAGTCGCGGCGGACGCTCGGGAATTTGTTCAGCTCCTGGTATTGTATCTTGTTGTTCCCCACGGCTTTCAGCACGTTCTCAAAATTGAAATCGGCAAAAAACACCGGGTTTTTGATGTCCATTTTTTTCAGGATAGCCAGCTGTACGGCACCGAAAACGACCAGTTCCTGGGCGCCGCGGTGGTATTTCAAGGCATATTGGTAGGGCGCCTCGTTCAGCACGGTTTCCTGGTAACCGCTGATGCCCAACCGCGCCAACAGATTGCTCACCTGGGTTTTGAGGGTATAAAAATCCACGGCTTTTTTTGCCTGTGGCTGCCAGGATTCGGGGGCGTGCGCGCCCGTGAGTGTGAGGGAGAGGCGGGCTATTTCGGCAGTGGCTCGGCCGCTTTCCGTGTTGAAGGGAACACTGGCCGCCTTCGCCAAGGCTTCGGCGGGTAAACCGTCCACCGTCCACCGTCCACCGTCTACCGTGAAGTACGTCTTCCCAAACTCGAACAGCCTCAAGTCCGCGTTTTGCCGGTTCTGGTTGCGCTGTATCGCTTCCAGGCTGCTGAACAGCATGGTAGGCCGCATACAATCCAGCCCCTGGTTGGCGGAGTTGTGGATGAACACCAGTTGTTCTTTTTCCAACGGCAGCAGCGCTGTGTTTCCAAGGAAATAGTCGGAATTGGTGAGCGACAGGCTCATGCACTCGTTGAAGCCGTTTGCGGCGAGGAAATCGGCGGCGAGGTTGCGCACCGAATCGGGGTTCGGCCGCGGTGTCACTTCGATGCTGCTGCGTATCTGTGTGGGGATCGGCACGTTGTCGAGGCCGTGGATGCGCAGTATCTCTTCCACCACGTCGGCCTCGCGGGTCACGTCGGGCTTGTTGGTGGGGATGTAGGCGGTGAAGCCCGTTTCTGTCTCGTCGCCACGGTGGATGCCCAGCGCGTCCAAGATTTTATCGACCCTTTCTTTGGGCAGGTTTTCCCCGATCAGGGCGTTTACGCGGGCGTAGCTGACCGCAATTTCCTTTGGTCTGGGGATTTCGGGGCAGAAGTTCACAAATTCGGAGGTCAGCTCGCCGCCTGCCAGCTTTTGGATCAAAAAGGCGGCCCGCATCCCGGCCAGGTCGTTGTTGTCGCCCGGATCAACGCCTTTTTCGAACACCCAGGCCGAATCGGTGCGCAAGCCGTGCCGGAGCATGGTGCGGCGTATCCATTTGGGGTTGAACACGGCGGCTTCTAAGAAAATTCGGGTAGTGGTTTCGGTCACGCCGCTATCGGCCCCGCCGAACACGCCCGCGATGCACATCGGGTTGGATTCCCCGTCGCAGATCATGAGGTCGTCGGCAAAGAGCTTGCGCTCCACCCCGTCGAGGGTTTTGAAGACGGTGCCTTCGGGCAGGGTTTTTACGATGATCTTGCCGCCTTTTACTTTGTCGAGGTCGAAGGCATGTAGCGGCTGGCCGAGCTCGATGCGGACATAGTTGGTCACGTCCACCACGTTATTGATGGGGCGCTGGCCAACGGCGAGCAGGCGGTTTCTAAGCCACTCGGGGCTTTCTGCCACTTTGATGCCTTCGATGGTGACGCCGGTATAGACCGGGCATGCCTCGGCGTTGGCGACCTCAACAGGAAACTCAGCCATGCCTTCCGGCATTTCCATAATGCCGTCGGTGAAATGCTCGATGCTCTTGAGCTCGGCGTCCGGGTTTTCGTGCACCCGTATCCAGGCGAGGAGATCGTCGGCGATACCGATATGGCAAGTGGCGTCGGCGCGGTTGGGCGTGAGGCCGATGTCGAAAACGGTGTCAGATTCTTTGTTAAAATAATCGGCGGCGCTGATGCCGAGTTTGGTGTCGGCGGGCAGCACGATGATGCCCGCGTGGTCGTGGCCCAGCCCCAGTTCGTCTTCCGCGCAGATCATGCCCTGGGAAGGCACGCCTTTTACCTTGCGCTCGCCGATGGTGAACAGGTCGCCGTCTTTGGAAAAAACGTTGGCGCCTGGCAGGGCGAGGAACACTTTTTGCCCGGCAGCAACATTGGGCGCGCCGCAGACCACGGAGCGCAGCACGCCGTCGCCAACATCTACGGTGGTAGCCGAGAGGTGGTCGGTGTCTGGAATCCTTTCGCAAGTCAACACATTGCCTGTCAGCACTTTATCTAAGTCAACCGGCGAAGGTTTTACCGTTTCCCAACCTTCAACTTCCAAGCCCAGCGATGTCAGAATGTCGGCGATTTCAGGGGGCGATTTATGTATGTCGAGAAAATCTCGAAGCCAATTCAGTGATACCTTCATTTCCTCAAAAAAACTAGGGGATTATCAACGAGGTTTTTTGCAAACGAAATGTTTACGGATTGGCAAAGATAGGAAAGAGTTTGAGAAGTTTTTATGAAGAATTTTTGAGCTTGATTGCCCTGAAGGGGCAAAGGCAGCAAAATGGGGCAACGCATGCTTTCATTCTCCAACAACAAATGGCCGAACCGACACCCACGCCCCTTCGTCGAGCAAGATCGCATAGTATAGGCCGGGCTGAAAAGAACCGACATCTACCTTTGTGCTTGTTCCTTTTAGCACCGTTGAGTGAACTGGTTGCTGTAAGGTATTGACGATAACCAGTGTAGCTTTCCGAGATGCCATGCTCTGGCAAAAAAAGTATACCTCGTCTTTCGACGGGTTTGGGTAAATAGTCAGTTGGCAGCGATTGCTTGGCGACTGCACTGTGGTATGCTGCAAATGAACCTGATGGCATACGGAATCGGTTCCAAAACCGTTGCCCACCTTAAGACAGGCTTGATATGTGCCAGCCTGCGCATACTGGTGAACTGGGCAACTATCCTGGCTCGTTGTCCCATCCCCAAAATCCCAGACCCAGGTCACGGCGTTTTCAGAACGGTCTGTAAATTTTGCAGTCAGGGGCTGAAGGGTATCGACAAGCTGCCACTCGAAGCTTGCAACGGGGGGGGCGCCGCCGTTCAGGGTATCACAGCCGCTGCCTTCCAAGGCACCCAACCGATAATTTGGGAAATACGGCATTGCCCCCCAAAAAATATAGTTGTCAACGATCACCGCATTGTTCTGGAAGCCACATGCCAGCCCTGGCAGGTCGGGGTTGTTGATAACATGCAAGCTGCGGTTGCTAGCAGAAGCATTTATGTAGATTTTGCCGTCCGGAGCCAATTGTGCCCTAAAGAATGTCGTGGGCAAGGGCAACAGTGTTCCATCGTATTCGCCAACAATGGTTCTGGAGGCTGCGATATCAGCGGCAAGCAGGTCATATTGATAGACCCATGCTACCGCCGACAGATAAAGGTACCTGGAGTTGGGGGAAACACTCACCCCTCCATCTAGGAGCGAGTCCTGGGAAGCAAATGGGTGTGCCAGGTGCAACGGATTGCTCAATTTGCCCGTACAACGGTCAAAATCGAATATGTTCAGCTTGTTAAAGCGCGAATACCGGATAAACTTGCTGCCGTCGGGCGAAAAAACCGATTGGCCGGACCAATCGCGCCAATCGGTAACGTAACCGATATTTTGCTCGTTTTGCAGGCTTACCCCGTTTGGGTCAAGCAAATAAACCCGGTATTTGTTCGAGGCAATCCGGGGCATAACCAGCCACCAGTCGCGCCCATTGGCGTGCTTTGTGGCTGTAATATAGCCCATGCCAAGCGTGTCCGCTAAAATGGCCTGGTTTTTTTTGGATACGTAAAAGGTGCTGTCAGGCAAATTCCTCCGGACTACGGAATAATAAAACATCATCCCGGTAGCGCCATATTGCCCTGAATCCCCTATACCAACATGGATCAAATGATATGAATTGGAGTCCCCAGGACTAGGGAGGAAAACCAGACCTTGTAGGGTGGGATACCCCGAATTCTTGTATCCGTCATTTATGAATCCAGGATTAATGTAGTCTCCATTAAGCATTATTGAGCCATCCCGGTTAAAAATATTGATTCCGTTGGTAAAGAACAACATTTTTCCATGTTTGTCTGAAATATTCGCACAGCTTCCCCTAGAGCTGATACTAAAAGTATCCGTTTTAAAAGTAGGCTCGGGCGAAAAATGTACGCTTGTGCCAGGAATTCCGCTTGGTGGCGGTTGTGTGTGAAATGAAAATATCCAATTCACGTCCTCATTTTGGGCCATCAAAATAGATGACCCAAAATGAAGCATCAAAAATATTCCGACAAGTCGAAAATAGGTCATCTGTGTCACTTTACAATTACAAAAGGTTTAGAAAATACCTTTTTCCCTTCTATAACAACATAGGCATAATACACGCCAGATTGAAAAGGCTTGACATCAAGGTTGATGCTTGAAGCATCTTTGAAGGAGCTGAAAACCGATTGTTGCAATGCATTTGAGATGACAAGGTATGCCTTGGAAGAAGGATTCATGGTCCAAGAAATTTTGACTATATCAATGGCAGGATTAGGGACGATAGTTAGCCCCGGGTTATCCCGGTGTTCATGTCGCGTATCTTGTTCTGGGTGGCGGTGAGGGAAATTAGGAGCTACAAATGAGCCAAAAGGGAGCATTACACAGTAAAGGGAAAGAAATGTCCAATGTCCAACACGGAATTTCCAATGTCCAATGTCCAAAACGCTTGGTGATATCTGGTTGTAAGCCAAAGGCCTCATTTTCTAGTGGATCAGGGGCATGTAGCGCACTTGGGCATTGGACATTCCGTGTTGGACATTGGTCATTAAAAAACCTCCTTCCTCAGCGCCCCACCACCACCTTCCCCGAACCTCCCCCTGAATCCCCCTCCAGCACCCAAAAGTACAGCCCGCCGGGCAAACCCGCAAGCGGCATGGTATATTGTTCGCTCGCGCCCGACAAGCGCAGTTCCCGCAGCACGCGCCCGTACGCATCCGTGAGCGCGATGCGCCGGATGCTGCCGCCAGTAAGCGAGAAATGAAGCTGCTCGCTGGCCGGGTTGGGCCACGCGCTGCACGTAGGCTCCGGCAACGTGGGCTGCTGGGTGGCCACCACGGGCGAGCAGGGAAGCCCGGGGTTGTCTATCGGCCCCAGGCGGTAGTTGGGGAAGTAAGGGATGCTGGCGCCGCTGGGCGTGGGCAGCACCAGGCCGCGCTGTTCCACATTGCAGGCCAGTCCAGGCTCGTCGGGGTTGTGGATGATATGGTAGTAGCGGGTGTCGCCGCCGCCGACACTGTAAATTTTGCAATCGGGGCCTAACTGACAATGCCAAAAAGCGATCGCGATCGGATCCACGAACCCATCCCAGGTGGCGACGGTCGTTTGTGTGGCGGTGATGTCGGCTGCTGTCATGTCGAACTGATAAATGTTTGTCAGTGCTGCAATGTACAGGAACTGGCCGCTGGGCGAGAAAGCACAGCCGCCGTCAAACGCAATGGTGTTCCCTACGTTCAGCTTGAAAGTGCTATAATCGGTAAAAAAGCCCGTAGCCCTGTCAAATGTGTACAGCCGGATGTCATTGTCGGGGTAATACCGCACCATTTTGTCGCCCAAGGGGGAAAGGGCAGTTTGGCCGTACCCTTCCTTGTTCGCGGGCGAAGGTGCGCCGATGGTCTGGGTAAGGGTATCGACGATGCCGTCTTTCGTGAAAAGGAAAATGTAGAATTGGTTGCTGTTCCTTCTGGGTTGGATGATCCACCAATCTTTGCCGTTGGCGTGTTTGACAGCGTTCATCTCACCAGATGATAGAGAGTCATTAATTATTTCTATGTCTTTTTTATCAACAAAGTAGGTGTTATTATTATCATTAACACATTTAACTGAAGAAAACAGGGCTCTATTCACAAAAGCATATTCAATCGGGGACGTTCCATACTTCATACTTTGATACAATAAAAAATATTGATTATTATTATTTGGGTTAGGTAGAATCATCGCTGCAGGGTACCCTGTAGCATAACCATCTTGATTCTGACTGCAAAGAATTTCATGCCATGCCCCTGGATTAATTCCTGCGCCATTCAATATCACGTCATCATCAGCCCCAGCGATATCACAACCATTAGTATAAAACAACAACTGCCCTGATGTATCACAAATGCTTGCATTAGACAGAAACATATTCATAGGCCTATAATGAAACACAGCCTTTACTGGGTTATTGCTAAAATCAATGGTCATTCCTCCCTGTATAGTAACGCCAGGAATATTCCCATCGCCAATTATCCACACATTGTCCAGTTTTTGAGTGGAACCAATCAGGGGTAACAAACCAACAATAGAGCAAATAATAAATCTCATGACATTTAACCCGCATTATTCATGGTCGCTCTGTTTTTTCCCCTCCTTCCGGGATTTCG
>CAZULM010000037.1:0-57428 GCA_964621185.1 uncultured Saprospiraceae bacterium
CTGTCGCAGCCCGCCGCCGACTGCAAAGTGTCCACATAAATTCCGGAAACTGAATAACCTGCATACTGCTCCCCCACGCAGATGCTGGCCGCAAAGCTGTTCGTTGGAACTGGCAGCACTGTCAGTTGCAGGGCCCGAATACTGTCACAACCGTTTGCCGATTGCAAGGTGTCCACGTAAACCCCGGAAACCGAATACCCCAAATAGCTCTCCCCTGCGCAGATACTGGCTGAAATGTTGGTCCCCGGGATATTTGCTGGCGGGATCAGCACCTGCAACGATTGTGTGTCCGCCACCGGCAGCGGTTCGCAATTGGAAAACACCTGAACGACAAAAGTATAGTTGCCCGAAGAATCGACCTGGATGTTCGTGGTGTCCTGGTCGGCCAGCACATTGCCGTTGAAATACCAGTGATACGCCACGCTGTCGCCGGAAGCATTGGTATTGGCAAACAATGCGGCATTGCCCTTGCAGTGGTCGATATCGGCCAGCATTTCTGTTTTGATGGCTTTTTTGAAATAACCTGGAATAAGGTTGGGCAGGCCGATGCCGCTGAGTCGCCCGCCCAGGTAAAATGCGTCTTCCAAAAAATTGCAGGCAGCACCGATGCTGTTCGGGCTGTTTATGGTCGACAAATATTGGCTGTTGTCCTTTGCGACGTAGATAATGCCATCTGGGCCCATTTGGATGGCGCCATAATAGCTCGAATTCCCCTGATCGATTACGGTCAGCGAATTTTGCACCTCCTGCGGGGTATTTAGTGCAAGGTTGTACTGGAACAGGATCGGGTTGTTCTGGGTGCCGGCCACGTACAACAGTTTCCCGTTGGGCGAGAACTCCACGCCATAAGGGTGCACAAATTGAGGGCTGTCCAATAAAATCGGGTTGGAAATTATGCCCGTAATATTGTCGAAATCAAACACTTCGAAGAAGCTTGTAGCGTTCCCATATACGCCCAAAGCGATCTTGGCGCCATCGGTAGAGCCTTTCAAGTACCCGATGACATCTTCGGTGCCAGGCCCGTGCAAAGCGCCTACGGCTATCGTTGTCGGCGTAGAAGACAGGCCAGCGGCGGTCAATTCCCAAACCACGAAGCGGTTGCTGTTCGTTTCATGTGCCAGTATCCAAAAATCTGTTTTGTTGCAGTGTTGTATGGCCGTGATCTTCTCTGTGCACTTGGGCAGCAGGATGTTGTTGCTGCTCAGCAAGCCGCCAAGCCCCGCATTCAGGCTCATATCGACAAGTGCAAAGCGCAGCCCCCCGCTCCCGCCGTGGCTATCGACGGAAAAGACATACACCAAGTTGGGCGAATTTGGAACGGGCACAACAATGCCCGATTGAGTGGAGGAATTGTTGCCCCCCAAATTGGTGGCGCCGGGCATTACCTGGTGGTTCTTGTTCCATATCCGGATGCCATCGGTGTATAGCATCAAATTCCCCGCCGTGTCGCAGAGCGTGGCGCAACCTTCCCAGATATTGAGTGCCCCGTCCAACAAAGGCGTCGGCGGGATGGTACTGAAGTCGATGCCGGCATTTCTTCCAAAATACCATATGTTGGTCCTTTTGTAGTTCTGGGCCAAAAGCCCGGAACAAAAAAACAAAACCATCAGGGTGCCTGTTAGCGCATTTTTCATCGCCTCAAAAAGTTGATTTTATACTATGATTCGCCTGATTTTTGTGATGGAGCATGATTGATTCAACAGATCTTCAATTGATTACAAAGATCGGCATGCACAAAACCAAGCGGCGTGAGGTATAGCTTATAGTCAACGCAAAGTGGTTGTGAAAATAGTGATCGCATAATCATTTCAAAATCAGATGTTTTTAATCGCTCAAATCATACAAATCACTTTAATCAGAGCATAAACTGCCCGGAAAGCTAAGGAATCGCGCCGAAATTCGGGAATAAATGCGGCAATTCAGGCGTTATACCAGGATTTGGGTGGATTTGATGGATTGATGGATGCTGAAAAATTGATTTTCAACAGATTACAAACATTCAATTTTCACAACCACTTTGCGTTGGCTATAATTGAGGCAATATTTAGCAAACCCGCCGCTTAGGAACCTGACTTTAGCCAAAAATAGTCCGGAAAAAATGCACCAGAAACCTGACTTTTGTATCCGACATTCCTTTCGCTAACCAACTACTGTCGCTATGAAAAACAAAACCATCGCCCTGGCCCTGTTCCTCGCCGCCCTGCTGCCCAACACCGCCCAGGCCCTCGACACCGGAGTTTCCTACGCTGTTTACTGCACTCCCGATGGCAAGCCCTATCTGGAGGTCAACCTCGAAATAGCCGCCGGCTCCATTATGTACCGCCGAATTGACAGCACCCAGATGCAGGCCGGCGCCGATGTGTTGATTCTGGTAAAAAAAGGGGAAACCATCGTAAAATACGAAAAATACACCTTAAAAAGCCCCATCGTCGCGTTCCCCGACGACTTGCTCGACGTAAAGCGGATGGCCATCCAAGCAGGCGAATACACACTGGAAGTGACAGCCCAGGACATCAACGACCCGGAGAACAAGAGCCATTTCAGCAGGCCCGTCAACGTCCGGTTTGAAGACAAGATCGCCCTTTCCGAGTTGCAGCTGTTGCGCGGGTTCCGGGCCGACAATTCCGACAGCCCATTCTCAAAAAACGGCTTCTACCTGGAACCGCTGCCCTTCAATTTCTACGACCGATATGCTACTCTGCTGGCATTTTACGCTGAAATTTACAACGCCGACAAGTCAATTTCTGATGGAAAGTACCGTGTGCGCTACATGATCGAAAAAGAGACCGGGAACGGGCAACGCAACCTCATCTCTGCCGGCAGCCAAGACAAGCCCCGCAGCGCCATCGACGCCCTGCTGGTCAAGATGGACATCAGCAAGTTGGAAACGGGCAACTATTCCCTCACCGTGGAACTGCGCACCTTAGCCAACGAACTGCTGGCAAGCCGAAACCTGCAGTTTCAGCGCAGCAACCCTTTCCAGGACTTCCGAGATGCCGAGCTGACCGACGAGCTGCTGCAAAAACAATTCGTGCAGGGCCTCGACGAAGATGCCCTGGTGTATAGCCTGAAAGCAATATCCGTGCTGTTGTCGGGCGACTATTCCGCAACAGTGAAGGACATACTGAACAAAAAAGACCTGAAAGAAATGCGCTTTTTCCTTTTCCGGCATTTTGTGGAGCAAGACCCCAACAACCCGGAGGATGCCTACTACAAATACATCGCCGTGGCCAATGCCGCCAACAAAAAGTTCGCCAGCGGCTTCCGCTACGGCTTCGAGACCGACCGCGGTCGCACCTTCCTGCGCTTCGGCCAGGCCGACGACGTGGTGCATGTGGAAGACGAGCCGGGCGCGCCGCCGTATGAGATTTGGATTTACTACAAATTTCCGAAAACGGGGCAGAACAACGTAAAATTCCTGTTCTACAACCCCTCATTGGCGGGCGACGACTACATCACATTACATTCCACGGCAAGGGGAGAGATTCAAAACCCCAAGTGGGAGCGGGAACTCTACCGCCGCAACCCGAAGGAATATACCGAAGACAATTACCACGATGCCACGGCGGTGACGCGTAACAATGGGCGGATGGCGCGGACTTATTTTGAGGATTATTAATTCCGGTCATCCTTCGCCTCTTCTCTCCGCTCGATATAATCCTCCCACACCTTTTTGTAGTCATACGTAAGGTAAATCTCCGTATCGAAAGCGCCCCAGGCCCCGTTTTCCAGCGCCAGGTTGAGCCGCCGCACCGCACCGGTCGGCACCTGCATGGTGATCACGTGGCCCAGGCCCATGGCGATGGTCCAGGACACCACGCGGGCGTCTTGCGGCGGGAAGATATCCCAAAAGCCCTGGGCTTCCAGCACACGGCGGATTTCCGGCAGGTTCTTGTTCTGTTGGTGTTTCAGGATGATGGTGACCATGACGCTGTCAGCATCAGCAGGGGCAGGTGCTTGCAGCGACGGGCCTTCCGGGTTTGTGGCAACGGGCTGTTGTGCCTGGCTGGCGATGCAGCAGAACGAGGAGAAGAGCACTGAAAAGAAAAAATACTTCGACATCTTATACCAGGATTTTAGTGATCTGTGAGGTAAACTGAATTACAGGATTTGCCTTGAGTGATTTTCGCAAACCACTTTCCGCTGGGTATAGGAGCGAGGTTGCTAACAATTATCCTCCATACAAGAACAGCAAAGATAAGTTTCCGTTCAAAAGCCATGGCATAAACGCTTTCTGTTCAAACTGCGACAGTTTCCCGCACCGGCAAAATAGCCTTCAGTTTCTCCAGCAGATAATCTACCTCATCCTTGGAGTTATAGTGTGAAAAAGAGAATCGGATGCTCTTCCTGTCGGGCGCTGCGCCGATGGCCTCCAGCACGTGGCTGCCCTTTTCGGAGCCGCTGCTGCAGGCGCTGCCCCCGGAGCAGCTGATGCCCGCAATGTCGAGGCTGAGGAGCAGCATCTCGTTTTTGGGGTTTGGCGGGAATGATACGTTCAGCACTGTGTACAGGCAATCGCCATCGCAATCGCCGTTGAAAGCGATGTCTTCAAATTCCTCCAACAGCCTTTTTTTCAGATAGTTGCGCACGTCGAGGATACGCTCAGTTCGCTCCTGCATTTCGTTGGTAGCCAGTTCAAGCGCCTTGGCTAAGCCCACGATACCATATACGTTTTCCGTGCCGCCGCGCATGTTGCGCTCCTGCGCGCCGCCGTCGATGAACGGCTTGATCGGCGATTCGGGGCTGATATAGACAAAGCCCACTCCCTTTGGCCCGTGAAACTTGTGCGCGGCGCCCGACAAAAAGTTGACCGGCGTCTCCTGCACGTTTATGGGGAAATGACCCACTGTCTGCACGGTATCAGTGTGGAACAAGGCATTGTATTGGCGGCACAGCGCCGACACCCGTGCCAGGTCTATCATGGTGCCGATCTCGTTGTTGGCGTGCATGAGCGACACCAGCGTTTTTTTGCCGCCGGAATCGGCCAGGGTATTTTCCAGGTCGTGGTAGTCGATGCGGCCAAGCGCGTTCACGGGCAGCCAGACTACTTCCACGCCGTCGGCATTTTTCACCGTTTCGATGGCGTGGGTACCGCAATGGTGTTCGGTGGGGCTGCTGATGATGCGGCGCACACCAAGGTCGCGCACGGCGCATTTGATCGCCATGTTGTTGCTTTCCGTTCCGCCAGAGGTGAAGAATATCTCGCCCGTGCCGGCGCCGATGCACTGTGCCACCGTTTTGCGGGCAGCTTCTAAGGCGGCGCGCACGCTGCGACCCTCGGCATGTATGCTCGAAGGATTGCCGTATTCGCCGCGCAGGATGGGCAGCATCGCGTTGATGACTTCTTCCGAGATGGGGGTGGTGGCGGCGTTGTCGAAATATACTCGTTGCATGGTCAAGAATTGTTGTGGTTTGCGGCCCGCTTCGGTTTGTTGTCAGGCCAATTGGTTTTCAACATGGCTACTGGGCTAATTTCTCGCAGATTTTACACAGATTTGATTTCGCAGATTTTACACAGATTTTTCCCTATATACCTCACGCCGCTTCGTTTTGTGCATGTCGATCTTTGTAATCAATTGAACATCAGTTGAATCAATCATACTCAATCACAAAAATCAGGCGAATCATAGCATAATATCTGTCCATCTTTCTTTGTATGGCTCGTGCCAAAAATAAAATATGCGTATTCACAGCAGTCTCCTGTGGTAGTTGATTTGTCCAAGGTGGTAATTGAGGTGGGTCAACAAATGGAAGAGCATGTGCAGGTTGCTGACGGTTTTCCCATGTTTTTCCAGCGGAAAGTCTTTTGCCAAATCTGCATCGGACAAATCTCCCAAGGTATTGCGCACGACGGCAATGGTTTCGTCTAACATGGACAGGATATCAGCCTTAGCCACGTTTTTCGAGGCAAACTCTTCATCCCGCTGGCGAATATAGCCCGAATTGCCCAATGTGGCCCCAATAAAATGGTTCAGATTGCCCACTAAGTGCAAAGCCAGGTTTCCCGCCGGATTGCTGATGCCCCCGCGAACGGCCCAAAGGTCGCCTTCGTTATCGAAAAAGGCAATTTCATCTCGCACCTTCAACAGGTCGCGCTCAAAAAGTTCGGTCAAATTTTCAAGTACCATTTACCAGGATTTGGGGGGATTTTAGACCATGATTTTATTGATTTGCTATATTTTCAGGATGTCTCTGCAAGTACGTAAAAAAGCGCTGAAACACTGCCAGCATTCTGAACTTTCAGCACACTTGACGCGGACGAATTCTTACTGTAGGGCAACCAGGCGTGAGGCGCACCTGAAACCAGCCAGGAATTCATCTCTCATCATTCATCATTCCACATTCATCTCTCCAATGTCCCGCATTATCTTGCCCGCCAGATTCTGCGCGATCACCTCCGAGTGGCTTTCCGAATACACCCGGATGATCGGCTCGGTGTTAGAGGGTCTGAGGTGCACCCAACCGTCTTCAAAGTCTATTTTCAGGCCGTCTTCCGTGTTGATCTGCTCGCGGTGGTATTTCGCTTCTAAGGCCGAGAATATCTTTTCCATGTCGATCTCCGGCGAGCGGGCGATCTTGGTTTTTGCCATATGGTATTCCGGGTAGGTTTTGCGAAGGGTAGAAATCTGTTTCCCGCAAAGCGCCAGGTGGCTGAGGAAAAGGGCGATGCCTGCCAGCGCGTCGCGGCCATAATGCAGTTCCGGCACGATGATGCCGCCGTTGCCCTCACCGCCGATCACCGCCTGCACTGCTTTCATTTTTTGCACAACGTTCACTTCTCCCACGGCTGCAGCATGGTATTCGCCGCCGTGCTTCAGCGTCACGTCGCGCAGGGCGCGGGTGCTGCTTAGGTTGGAGACGGTGTTGCCGGGGCGTTTACCGAGCACGTAATCGGCCACGGCCACCAGGGTATATTCCTCGCCGAACAGCTCGCCGTCTTCGCAGACGAATACCAGCCGGTCAACGTCCGGGTCAACGGCGATGCCGAGCTGTGCCCGCTGCAGCCGCACTTCCATCGAAAGCTGGCTGAGGTGTTCCTTAAGCGGTTCCGGGTTGTGGGCGAAATGGCCGTTCACCTCGCCGTTCAGCAGTATCACCTGGCAACCCATCGCTTCGAGCAGCGGCGGCACAGCCAGCGCGCCCGTGGAGTTGATGGCATCCAGCACCACCCGGTAGCCTTTTGCGCGAACGGCGTCCACTTCCACTAAGGGCATGGCCAATATCTTTTGGAGGTGTTTCTGGATGTAGGTATCGTCGGCGCGGTAGCTCCCCAGTTGGTCCACCTTGGCGTATTCCACATTCTTTTGAGCCACCATATCCAGCAGCGTTTCCCCGTCTTTGGCGCTGATGAACTCCCCCTTCTGGTTGAGGAGCTTGAGGGCGTTCCAGTCTTTCGGGTTGTGGCTGGCGGTGAGGATGATGCCGCCCCCGGCGTTCTCCATCGGCACGGCGATCTCCACGGTGGGGGTGGTGCTCAGGCCCAGGTCGATCACGTTGATGCCCATACTGCGCAGGGTATTGGAAACCAGTGCGCTGGCGATTTCGCCGGAAATGCGGCCATCGCGCCCGATGACGATGTTGCGGTTCTGGGTGGTATCGATGACCCATTGGCCGAAAGCGGCCGTACATTCCACGATGTCCTGGGGCGTGAGGTTTTCGCCCGGCCTGCCGCCAATGGTGCCGCGAAAGCCGGAAATTGATTTTATCAGTGGCAAAATGTAATTCTTTAAAGTTTATGCCCGCAAAAGTAAAGAGAGTTTTCAGTCCCTTGCGAACCAATTGTCTATTTTGCTTTAAACGACCAGGAAATCTTCACCACGCTGGCGACCGTGCCGTCGGGCAAGCGACCCGTCGATTGCGCCACGAAGGTCTGCCCCTCCCCTGTTCCCAGCGCCTTTTCGATGGTACGGGTGAGCGCTTCGCCGTCTTCGCAGGTAAACAGCAGGGTTTCGGCGGCTTTTTTGAAAAACTCGGCCTCGATGTGCGTCACCAGCATCGACACGGGCGGCCTTTCCTGGAGTTGAGCCAGTGCCAGCAATCCGGTGGACAATTCCCCGGCGGCGCACTGTGCTGCAAAATAGGTGGAGCGGAAGGGGTTTTGCGAGCGCCAGCCGTAAGGCAGGCGCACCACTGCCCGCTGGGCGTCGCACTGCTGCACGCCGATGCCGGCAAACCAGGCCATGGGCAGCTTCCAGAAGAGGAAAAGCCGCATTTTGAGCGGGGAATTGGCCAATCGGAAAAATTTTTCTCTGGTCATAAAATCGGATGATTTATCGGCTGCAGGGGTCGGAAAGGGAACTGTCCGGGCAAAAGTACAGTTTAGCAAATCGTCAAGCCTGCGAAATCGGGTTGGCCGTCTGGGTATTTTTCCCCAATTTTGGGCAAGTTTTTCCCATAGCCAGGCAATCGTTTCAAAAAATCATTCAAAAATCATGAACTGGAGAAGGCTCAACGGTCAAAAAATAGAAGCCCCGCTGCTCGATGCAGTGGAGCAAACCATCGTGCGCGAGCAGGCCGAGGGCTACAAGCTCAAGGTCTGCATCGGCACCGATTCCCAGGTGATAGGCGAAGAAGTGCATTTCGCCACGGTCATCGTGTTCCTGCGCGAGAAGCGCGGCGGCTTCATGTTCATCTCCAACGAAAAGCACCTGCGCAAGATGACCCTACGCGAACGGATGATCCTCGAAGTGGGGCGCTCCGTGGAGGTAGCCTACGCGCTCTGTACCCTGCTCGACCTCTACGACGTGGGGCTGGAAGTACATGCCGACATCAACACCGACCCGGCGTTCGAGAGCAACGCGGCGCTCAAGGAAGCGATGGGCTATATCCTGAGCATGGGCTTCGTGTTCAAGGCCAAGCCAGAGGCGGTGGCGGCGAGCTGTTGTGCGGATAAGGTGATATAGGGGCTTGGGGTGCCCTTGAGTGCTTGTATGGATTCACCACAACGGACGCGGAGTTGCGCAAAAGTCGTTCTCTCCTGACCCAACTACCGGTCTCGGCGCTGGGGCACCCAAAATCAAAATCTGAACAATTCGGCGAGATTTTTCTGCTGCTCTCTGGTGTGAATCGTACTGGATAGCGTTTCGCAACAGAAGTTACTCCTGAACAGAAAAGATGGTCTTGGCTATTTCAATGGCTTTTTTATGGCTCAATTGGTGTTTTTTTGAATGGTTTGACCTCTAACACGCCCATTTTCATCGCTTATTTTCAAAAAATACAACCCATCCGGGCAATCTCTCAGGTCAACCTTCTCATTTTTTGAAACCAAAACCAAACGCCCGAAAACATCAAAAACCCGAACCGCGCCGATTTCAAAACCGTCCGGGGATTCGATTTTTATAAAACCGCCAGTCGGGTTGGGAAAAATTTTGAAGGTAGCGGCAAGCGCGTCCTTTGTTGGGCTCTGGCCTTCAAATTTCAAAAAAGTGGCGGTAGAAACGTTCGTGCAGCCGCCTTTTGAAACGCTCACGGTGTACAACCCCGATTGGTTGGCAATGAAAACCGGCGCCGTCGCCCCTGGAATATCTGTGCCGTTGAGCGCCCATTGAAACGTCAGCCCAGTACCGCTCAATGCGGTCAATTCGATGCTTTGGGCAGTCGTTTTGATGGTGTCCTGAAAACTGAAAAAAGCCACCGGCAAGCAGGTCGAGGTGTCTGTCAATTTCCAGATTTTGCCGGTACCCGGCTCCATCAGGGTAAAACTGCCGAGGTACAGTTCGCCCTCGTTGTCCTGCCCGAATGTGACGAAATTGAACTTCGGCAATTTCCCGATGGAGTCGGTCGTGAACAGGCCGCCTGCTTGGCGCGTCGCCCAAAGTTTGGCGGAACACGCATCGGTGAACAAGTATTTTCCAAAAAAATGGGCGAATTGCGCCCCGCGGTACACAAATCCGCCCGTCACGGAGCAGCCAATCGTCGGGCTATGCGGGTATTCAAAAACAGGGAAATCGTAGTTGGCAATCGGCTGGCAGCCAGTTGGGATAAAAACAGAACTGCCCTCGTAGCACCGCCAGCCATAATTTTCGCCGCCACCTGAATTTGCAGCCTGGAAATTGACTTCTTCAAATTTATCCTGCCCTACATCGGCGATCCAAAGGTCGCCGGTCAGCTTGTCAAAAGCGTTCCGCCAGGGGTTTCGCAGTCCGCCCGCCCAGATTTCATTCCGCACGCTCAGGGCGCCGAAATATGGGTTATTCGTTGGTATGGCATACGGCGTGTCGGAAAAAGGGTCAATCCGCAGGATTTTGCTGTGTAATGACATCAAATTTTGCGAATTGTTGCCACCGCCGCCGTCGCCCATGAAAATGTACAAAAAACCGTCGGGGCCGAAAATCAGGTTGCCGCCGTTATGCGTCGTACCTGGTTGCGGAATTTCCAAAATCGTCTTTTTGCTCGACGCCAAAGCCTTGTTGGGGTCGAGCGGGTCAACGGAATATCGCGCCACGACGCTTGTCCCGTTACCTGTCCCGGTAGTAAAATTGACGAAAAAAAAGCCATCCTGAGCGTAGTTTGGGCTAAAGGCCAAGCCCAGCAAACCTTGCTCCGTGCCGGTAGAGAGCACTATGCTGTCAATGTTCAAAAAGGGTGCGGGCAGGATGTTCCCAGCTTTGTCCATGATGTGGATTTGCCCTTTTTGCTCAATAAAAAACAGCCGTTCATCGCCACAATTTTGAATGTCAACAGGATGCTCCAAACCGCTTGCCAATTGGACGACATGCGGTTTGGGAATTTGGGAAAAAACAAATGAAGCAACCAGAAAAATGAAGGTGCAGAGCAAAGTTGATTTTTTCATTTAAGCAGATTTTTATTGTAAGAGCAGAAGAGTTTGTCGTTCGCCGCCCGCCGCTGTCATTTATTTTTTTGATGCTTTTTGACTGTAAATACCTGCAAACGTTTACCACAAAGTATTCACCTTTCTAGAAATAATATCCGATTTTTGTCCTGAATAAATCTAAAATTTATGGAAACCAACTATTTGGCAGCCGCTGTCGCTTCCCTCATTCCGCTCGCCGTTGGAGCTGTTTGGTACAACCCTAAACTGTTCGGGCAAATTTATCAAAACCCCAAAAACGAAAACCAAAAGCCCGGCCATGCGCCAATGGTTTACCTTGTTTCCCTTTTGGTTTCGGTGCTCGCAGCTTTGTATTTGGACAAAGTCGTAAACCATGCCGGCGAACCTGAATTTCAATATTTTACGCATGGTATGCGGCACGGGCTTATACTCGGAGCAATGGCGATTCTGCCCGTTTTTATAGTACATTCGCTGTTTGAAGGCAAGGGCTTCAAATATGCATTGGTACACGCCGGGTACTGGATAGTTTCCTTTGGGTTGATGGGCGGCATTTTGAGCGCCTGGCATACAGACATGTAGCCATAACCGATTGGATGACCTTAAAATACCTTGGCGCTGTCATGTGTAACTGGGTATAATCACTTTTTATAAAGCCAACAGCAACATGAAAATCGGCAAGAACATCGGTATTTGCGCGCACAGTTACGAAGGGGGCGCCCTTTGTTTTCTCAGTGCTTGCAGGGAAGGGGCCGTCCGCCTGGGTCCCCATTATCATCCAAACATCCTGTTAAGTGCCGTGCCAATGGGATTGAGCATGGAGGCTTGGGAAGCCAATAATTACGACGAAATCGCCCAACATTTGCAGACCGGGATCAATCAGGTAGCCAAAGCCGGCGCTGATTTTTTTATCTGTCCTGACAATACAGCGCATATTGTACTCGAAAAAATTATTGATACTTTGCCCATACCGGGCCTTCATATCGCAGCGGTGATTTGCCAGGAAATCATAAAAAATGGCTGGCGGAATGTGGGACTATTGGGTACGAAATGGACAATGACGGGGCCAGTTTATGCAACTGCCCTGAGCAGCCTGAAACTGAACAAATTGATTCCGTCAGAATTTTACCGGAATCAAATTGACAACGCCATTTTTGAAGAACTTTGCCAAGGCATATTTCTGGATCAGACAATACATGTTTTCCAGGAAGCCATTTTAGAACTCAAACAGCAAGGTGCGGAATGTGTGATTCTCGGATGCACGGAAATTCCTTTGATTATCAATGCCTCTAATTCTCCCCTCCCCGTATTGGATACCACCCGCCTTTTAGCGAAATATGCCGTAGAACATGCCTTGAATGAGGCGCCAATGCCGTCAAGGGGTTGGGTTTCAATGGAAAATTAACTGCATGCCACCCTGCCTGTCCACAGCATCTTTTGTGGCCGGGCCGCCATCTGAAATACGGCAACCAGCCAAAAGCTACCGCATCCGCAGGGCAGGTTTTAATGCTCCCCGGTGGGCACTTTATAGGTAGAACCGCGTTTATGCGGTCCGGAAACGGGCCTTCAGGCCCGTGTATATGACGCAACCCTTGTGCAATAAGTCAAAACCAATCGAGCACAACGACCTTTTAAAGCGCGTTTGAGGAAATACTGTGATTGGTTCGGTATCCTTCCTTTTGGGGTTTCGCGAGCCTGAAGGCTCTCGTCCCGACCGCGTGAACGCGGTGCTACCTAGGAGTTGTGGACGGGGCGACAGTTCCCGCCACCACCTGTTCCAACAGCCCCAAATGCCGCCCCTTATCTCGCCGCCTGTCCCAATAAGGCGCCCCTTCCCAGCGGCGCTCCAGCCCATAATACCCGAAGCGCTCCCCTGCATAGGCCAGAAATGCTTTGCGCAGCAACATGCCGTAATGCTCCAACAAATAAGGACGGCCCTCTATATGCCCATGTACCGCCTGCGCAGCATCCCAGCCCGTAGCCAGGGCCAGGCTCAATCCATGGGCCGACAAGGGGTCGTAGCTCATGGCCGCGTCGCCCACCGCCAGCCAGTTGTTGCCAACCGGGTCGGACAGGATGCTGCTGTTGGCTGCGCGAAAGAAGGGGCTGCCGCGCAGTGCGTACCCATGCGCCGCGATGCGCGCCCAGGTATGCCTGCTTTCCTGTGCAAGCCTGTTCCAATGGGCCTGTAGGCACAAGTCCCGGTTGTCATGCAGGTCTGGATCGGTAAAAAAGATGCAGGCGAGGCCGCCATCCGGTTGAAGGGCGGAGTACCACCAGCCTTCCGGAACGGATTCGACGAGGCTGCTGTGGTCCCTCATCCCCGGGCCTGAAGTGCTTAAAAATGCGACCAGCGCAATCTGCTCGTCGCTTTTCAGCCGCGCTACCCCCAATTGCCGGGCCAGCCAACTGTTGCGCCCGGTAGCGTCTATGGCCAACCGTGCCTGGAGGGGCGCGGGGAGTGCGTCGGACTCAACTTGCCAACTGCCATCTGCCGCCTGTCGCGCTGTGTGCCGCTTGCCTTCGACGACGGGCACACCCAAGGCCTGCGCTTTTTCCAACAGGCGCCGGTCGAACAAGCTGCGGTCAATATGCCAGCCATAGCCATTGGCGGATTGGATAAAGTTGTAGTGTTGCAGCGTATCCCCGCCCCAGGCAGAGCTGTTGGCGTAACAGGGCGGGTGTGCATCCTGCTGGAAGCTGTCCCACAAGCCCAATCGGATCAAGCTCTGCCGAGCTGTGGCGGCAAGGCTTTCCCCGCTGCCGTGGAATTTTTGGGCCCATGACAAAACCGTCACCGAGCGCCCATGCTGGCGCAAGGCAATTGCTGCGGCTAGGCCCGCCGGGCCGGCGCCGAAGATGATGCTGTCGGTATGGCTTGTATTATCCACGGGCGCGGAAAAAAGCATTTGACTGGATTCTCAATGCCTGCGGCGGCGTCTCGACCGCTCTTCCATCCAGTAATAGCTCGCCGCATTTGCTTCGTATTCTTCCATTTGCGCAAGGGATATGGGGGCGCCGGCCTTTCTGGGGCGCGGCGGCGGCGGCAAGGTGCGGCCTGTTTCTACCCAAATTTTGTCCGGCAGTTCCTTTACGCCTTTGGGCCCTTTGCGCTGTACCGCGATGCCGACCTTGCTCCATTCCTGGATGAATTTGTTCACCCCGACGTAGCGGTGGGCGACCATTTTACCCGGATCTGTTTCACTGTAAATCAGCCCGCGCAGCCATTTCTCCCGCTGGCTGAATGCCGCCATCTTTTCCTGCAAGTCTGCACCGGCATCCATCAGCACATTGTAGCCCTGCTCTGTGAGCACGTCGTTGGGCACGCGCACGGGCCAGAACGTGGGTATGTACTGGCCCATCATCGGGATGTAGCCGCTGAGGCAACTGGAGGTGTCGGCTTGCCAGGGCACGGCCATCCAGCGGGTGATGTCGCCGGGCGAATTGCCGTCGAGCGGGCCCTTGGGCTTCAGCGCCTTTTGGGAATCTAGTGTCGGGCCGAAATTGATCGGCGCATCGGGGCGGTATTTGATTCGGAATGCCGACTGGTACATCATGGTATTGCGCATGGGCCAGGTAAATTCGCATCCGGGGTGGAACGGGCCGCCGATGGTGTCTTCGAGGGCTGCGATGTCGAGGTTGTCGGCCTGCTCCTTCGGGGTCATTTTGTCCCAGGGAACGGGCTTGGCGGGGCTGTCGGACAGGAACTTGCCTTCCGCCCATTTTTGTAAAATATTGTATTGGAAGGGCAGCAAGGCCATAAAATTGCGCGGATCGGTGTCGGTATTGGCGAAGCTTTCCACGCCGTCGCCATACACCGGCGGCAGGAATTCGGCCTGCATCACGGCGTAATTGGGGTTTCGGAACTGCTGGAACACCGACTGGCGCAGGGCCATTGCCTCCGGGCGGTTATTGGCTAAGCGGGATATCAGTTTCGGGTCGGACCAATCGGCGGGGCTGCCCCAACCGTACTGGACGAAGACGGTGGTGTTGACCCATTGGTTGAGCGGCAATTTTTCCAGTATGGGGTAAATGTCCTGGTAGAATGAGGGCTGATCCGGCTCGGTTTTTTGCCCCATGTCTATGGCTGTTTGCACGAGCAGGTCGTGTCCGGTGATGAAAGCCCGTATCCCAGGTGCAAAATCGGGCGGCGCGGTGATCACCCAGGCCCCGGTGGCTTTCAAGGTGCGGCCATCTTTCATTTTGATTTGGGCGTTGACCGGCCCATCGGAGGTGTCGTCGTGCCAGGTTTCGTTGTTGGCGAAGGTTGTGGCCGGCAGCTTGGCGTAAGAGGCCGAATGTCCACGGCCGCCGAGGAAAATCAGCCGCCCGTCCGGGTCGGTGCGCAGTTCGCCGAGGTAAACGGGGGTATCGCCTTTTTGGTTTTTGGCGCAAAGGCTGTAGAAGGTGCCTTTGTCGAAAGCATATTTTTTGTCGGCGCCATGGGCGTTGGTGTTGCGGCCGCCGATGGAAATATTGCCCGGATCGATGATGAGGCGCTGCCTGTTCCGGCCGGTAATCGGGCTGTTGCGGAGTTGGCTCACTACCGGGTTGTAGCCTTGTATTTTGCCTTGCGCGGCGGGAATGTCGAAAGCCAGGTCAAAATCGTACCACTGCGATTTTTTGTTGGCAACGTGAACGTCCCATTGGATGTCGCCGTCATCCAGGGTCAATTCCCGGATGATGTTGCCTTTGTCGTCGGCGCCGTAGAGCCGGAAGCGCACCGCTTGGCGTTTTATACGCCCTTGTGCGTCGCGGAAATCGCTTTTGTCGGTTTTTGGTTGGCCTGCGATTTCAGGCGCAAGAAAATACGCGTCGGGGCTGTCGCCTACGCGGGCGAAACCGATGGCTGGATGGATGAATACCTGCTTGATTGGTGGATTGTCTTTCATTTGGCAAATGAATTTAGTGAGAAGATTGTTGCAGTTTTGGGGGATGCTTGCGATGGCAAATATAAAAATAATGTGTAATTTTTTTGGGCCTGGCAAGTTTTTTTAGGGCCGGTGCGGTACTGATGCGCTTATTGCATGGAGGAACCCACAACATCCGGCAATAACCGTACTATTGCCAAACAAACATCGACAACTTTGACAATTTAACCATACAAGTCTATGGAAATCAATCACATCAAGCCATTCCTCGACTACTACGCCCGCATCCGCGCCCGCACCCGGCGGGTAGCGTTGTGCATCCCGGAACCGCAACTGGAATGGACCTACAAACCGGGCAAATTCAGCCTCGGCGACCTTGTGCGGCACATCGCCGGCATCGAGCGCTGGCTGTATGCCGAAAACGCAGCAGGCCGGCCTTCGCAGTACCGGGGCTGCGGCGTCGATATAGCTGAAGGCTGGCCCGCTACCCTGGCTTATTTCGATGAAATGCACCGCCAATCGGTGGAAATATTCAGCACGCTGAGCCCGGCGGACTTGCAGGCAAAAATCCAGACCCCGGCTGGCGCGCCCATCACTCGCTGGAAATGGCTGCGGGCGCTGGTGGAGCACGAAATACACCACCGGGGACAAATTTACCTGTACCTCAACATGCTTGGCGTGGAAACGCCGCCCTTGTATGGCCTGACGGCGGAGGAGGTGGCGGCGTTGTCCGTTTAGAAATGCAGGGCAACATCCTGCCATGCCCAAACCTGATAGTCGCTGCGTTTTTGGGACAATACGCCGCCGTACACCAATACTTTCCTGTTGCTAAGGCCGGCAGCCAGCTTTTCGACCTCATCCAGGTTGTTGAACATTTTCTGGATGATGGTTTTGGAAGCTTTTATCTCTACCAAATCAAAGGCAGGCGAATCTCCGCCGACCATCAGGTCAATTTCCAGCCCGTTGGAATCGCGCCAGTAGTAAAACTCACGGTGGAGGTTCTGGTGGAGGTTCTGACGCATGTACTCGTTGATGATAAAATTTTCGAAAATTGCGCCTTTCTGTTCGCTCAGCAGCAATTGCTCGGCAGTTTTTATGCCCAGTAAAAAACAAAGCAACCCGGTGTCGTAAAAGTAGAGTTTCGGGCTTTTGATGAGCCGCTTGTTGAAATTTCGAAAGTACGGGGGGAGTTGATACACCAAATAACTGCTTTCCAAAATAGAGAGCCAGGAGCGCACGGTAGGTACTGAAATGGTGGCATCACGCGCCAGTTCCGAGAAGTTTAACACCTGCCCAGAACGGGCCGCGCAGAGCCGAACAAAAGTGCGAAACGATGACAAGTCTTTAATATTCAACAAAGTAGGAACATCCCTTTCTACATAAGTTTCCAAATAATTCGCGTAAAAATCAGCAGTTGGCAGCGGCCTGTCGTACAATGCCGGGTAATTTCCCCGAATCAAAATTTCGGGAAAATCTGCAGGAAGCAGCGACTCGGACTGTAGTTCTGCAAAATCAAACGGCAATAATTTGAACAAAGCCACCCTGCCTGCAAGGCTTTGGGAGATGCTGTTCAGCAGGTTAAAATTTTGAGAGCCAGACAACATGAACTGCCCCATTTTTCTGGACTGATCCACCACTGTTTGAAGATAGGAAACCAATTGCGGCGCTCGTTGCACTTCGTCGAAGATCACTTGCCCGTTGTACAGGTCAAGAAACCCATTTGGGTCGTTTATGGCGAAGGACAAATTGTCGGGGTTTTCCAGGGAGACGTACCGATAGTCCGGGAACATGTTCATGAGCAAGGTTGTTTTTCCCGACTGCCTTGGCCCGGTAACAGCAATGATGGGATACAAACCCGCCATTTTTTTGATGTGCGTTGCAAGCGTTCTCTTGATCATCTTTGCAAATTTAGGAACAAAAATAAGGCTATTTTACGATTTGCATAGCTTTTACTTTCCAATTTACATAGATTTTATTTTACGATTTACATAGCCTCTGATTTCCGATTTACATATCTTCCACTTTCCGATTTACATAAAAACAATCCTTGTTTACGCTCCATCTGGATAAGCCATCGCCAAATCTGACCATAAAAGCCATCATCATTCCCAAATGACTTTTCCAAAGCCCAGCACCCTTCTTTCATCCCGAATTTCAACAATGTAAAACCCGGCGGGCAAGCCTGTGCGGAGCAGCTCCGTGGTTTGGCCCTGCACAGGCATTTCCCGCAGCGCTTTTCCCAGGGCATCCCGCAATATCAGCCGCTGGCCGGGCCGGTTGCCAAGCCGGATGGTCGCCCGCTCAGTTGCCGGGTTGGGCCATATTTCCAGCAAATTTTGCTTCGGGACCGGAGTTTTTATGCCAGATACCAGAAAATGCTGGCCTATGGTGTGGAACACCGTATTGGTCAGCACCGGGGCGTTGAAATCGAAGTAGATGCCCGCCCGGTTTTCAAGCACCACACCCGGCAACAGGTCTTTCTGCTGCTCGATGTTGAACTGGATAAAACCGTGCGATGCCGCTTCGTTGATGTTGGAATCGGGCAGTAAAATGTGTTCAAAAGTAAGGGTCAGAATCCCTGCGCCAGAGAGCGACCAGGTGTACGGATGGCTGGCCGCGCCCGGTCGGATGCTCGCAGGGTTGAGCCAGGGCGACAGGGTGTCCTTCAGCACCACGGTAAAGGCAGTATCGGTTCCGGTGTTCTGAAAGCGGATCATGTATTCAATGGGGGTATTTGCTTCGATAAAATGCTCGGCTTTTACGCCCGTCGGGAAAGCCTGCTTGTCGTTCGGATCGAAGGCGCCTACTACCTGGTGGCAATCTGTATCGGTAAATGGGTTGCCGTCTTTGTTGGGGAATTGTATCATAAAGCCCCAGTTGGTCGCCCCATTGGGCCCGCAGCCTTCTACGCCGATGGATGGTTTTTCCAGTCCGGGCGCGTTTGGCTCCTGTTCGGCGAGGAGGCGTTTGGTATTGCCATTGGCTTCTACGGTGATTTGGTAAGTTTCATTTGGCGCCAGGCTGGGTATTGGCTGCTGGAACATGATGACGTGCTCATCCACGACGTAGGAGCTAAGCCCACTGGTGCTGGTCCCTGTGCCGATGTTGCGCAGAAAAAAGCGCACGCTGTCGCCGACACAGGCGCCGGAGCCTTCGAGCAGGGCGCCCGTCCAGTTGCTGGGCGGGTTGCAGATGGAGTCAGGGAATATGCTGGCGCTCACACAAATAGTCTCTCCCAAGGCCGTAGAATCGCAGTCAACCGTGACGTTGAAGCTGAAACTGCCACATTCGAGCGATGGAACAGTGCCCAGGGAAAAGCGCAGGGTGTCGCCGTTTTGGGTGTGGGGGATGCCCGAACTGTTGAAATGAAGCAGTGGATCCAGCACCACTTGAACGTAGGCGCTGTCGGCGGCAATGGTACCTTCGTTGCAATAGTTGACGGTGTATTGATTTTGAAAACAACGTCGTAGAATTGGAGTCGAAATATCGAGGGACATGAACGGGCATTCCTCCAATATTTGAATGGGAAAGTCCTGCACAACAGCAACCGACCCCGTATCCGGAATGGCCACTTGTACCGTTCCAACACAAGACTCCCATAGCGCAGAAGGCACCTGCGCTGAAAGCAGGTAATCATCGCCGGGAATGTCGGAAATTTCGTACCGGCCACTGTTGTCGGTTGTAGCGTAGAGCGCATGGTTAGTGCCTAACAATTGAACATTCAGGTTCTTAAACCCTTGTTCTGTGGAATCATACTGACAATTGACGTTGGCATCAAGGGCCAGTACTCCGGCGATATTTCCCGGGTAAACATTGCCGTCGGCATCCATTCTCAGCACCGCTAAAGTCGCATTGTCGTTCCACCACCCCGTCAGGATAAAACCGTTGTCGGGGGTAGCCTTGCCCCCCGATACCACATCAAACCCGAACGCATCAGATAACAAGGAATAATGGCGGTCCCAGCGCTTGGCGCCATCGGGGCTGTAGCGCGCAAAGTAGTTTTTGCTATCGTTCGTCTGGCCATTCAGCACTTTTCTGTAACAAACCAGCACGTCTTCATTGGCGCCTAAAAACAGTCCGGAGTTTCCGCCATTGGTATCATCCACGGTCTTCTCCCAAAGCAGGGTTCCATTGCTGCTGAACTTTCTAAGCACCGTTGAGTCCAGCCCTGCATTCGTATCAAACTCGGTTCCGTAAGCATAAATCTGGCCCTGCTCCAACAGTTTCCCGATTTGTTTCCACCCGCAGAAAGCCGCGACATCTACATGTCGGCCATCAATTTCTGTATCCGCCGCCAGAACCGTGGCGAACGCGCCTACGCACGCGAGGCTTTCGAACTTTACCGAAGCGCCCTGGAAACGGGGATTCTTCTTGAAAACGGGGTGCTGCCCAAATATACCTACAACAACATCCACATGCTGGCGCAGGTGAGCGGCGAGCGCGATTGGGCCCGTACCTTTCTCGACGAATACCGCAACAACTTGTCGCCCACAGAGCGCGACAACATATACCGGTACAACCTCGCCGTGTTCCATTTCAGGGCCGGGGAGCACAAAAAAGTGCTGGAGGTACTGCGCGAAGTAGAATTCTCTGAGGTGTTCATCAACCTCGACGTGCGGCGCATGCTCCTGAAAAGCTACTACGAACTGGAAGAATGGCCGGCGCTCGACAGCCTGCTCGACAGCTTCAAAGCCTACTTGCGGCGGCAAAAAGGATTGGGCTACCACCGCGAAAGCTATCTGAACCTCATCCGGTTTTCAAAGAAAATGGTCAAAAGCGCGGGGAAAAGAGACGGTGCGCAACGGCGCCTGGCTGCGCAAATAACAGCCGTGGACGCGGTAGCAGAACGCGAATGGCTGCTTTCCAAGCTTCAGGGCTTCAAATAAGCATCCTCAAATGCCAGTGGCAACAGGGATACCGCCGTCTCGAACACATAGGTCGCCCCGCCCAATTTGTGCAATAGCACCTTGATGGGGGCGCCCTGATGCTGCTCCATTTCCACGATCACCTGCCGGCAGAAACCACAGGGCGTCACCGGGATCGAGGATTGTGATTTCAAGGCCGTAATGGCCAGCACCATTATCTTGTTGTCGGGATAATTGCCGTGCACATAATTCAGCACGCTGCGCTCGGCGCAGGTGCCGGAGGGGAAGGCGATGTTTTCCTGGTTGTTGCCCGCGAACACCTCACCATTGTCGAGCAGCACCGCCGCCCCTACCGGGAAATTGGAATAAGGCGTGTAGGATTTGCCGGCAATGTCAATTGCTTTTTCAACCAACGCCACATCGGATGCTTCCAGCTCATCCAGCCTTGCATATTCGGAATACTGTACAGTGATCGTCTTTCTGTTCATCTCTAAGCGATTTCCAAAGCTATTTTCATCATGTCGTTGAACGACTGCTCCCGGTCGAGCTGGCTGGAGCTCTCCCCTGTCAGTATGTTGTCGCTGACCGTGAGCAGCGACAGCGCCCTGGCGCCCAGCCGTTTTGCCAGGGTAAACAGGATCTGCGACTCCATATCCACCCCCAAAATGCCGTGCTTTTCCCATATATCCCAGCGGTCGGGCGCATCGTCGTAAAAGGTATTGGTGCTGAAAACCGAGCCTTGCAAGGTTTTGATGTTCAGCTTTTGCGCGGTCAAATACGCTTTGTGCACCAAATCAAAATCGGCGGTAGCGGCATAGTGCATGCCCTTGAAATACAAGGCGTTGGCATCGCTGTCGCCCGAAGCGCTCATGGCGATGATGACCTCACCCAATTTGGTACCTTTTTGCAAGGCGCCACAAGTACCCACCCGGATGATGTTTTTCACCTTATAGGTACTGATCAGCTCATTGATGTAGATCGCTGCGCTGCCCATGCCCATGCCCGAGCCCTGTATCGACACGCGCTTGCCCTTGTACATGCCCGTGAACCCGAACATGCCTCTGACCTCGTTGTAACAGACCGCGCCTTCCAGCATGGTTTCTGCCACATGTCTGGCCCGGAGCGGATCTCCGGGCAACAAAACGGTTTCAGCTATATCGCCTACTGCCGCACCTAAATGTAAACTTGCCATAATTGGTAGGTTTGAAGGTTACAGGGTTGCAGGGTTGCAGGGTTGCAGGGTTACAAGGTTACAAGGTTACAAGGTTGCAGGGTTGCAGGGTTGCAGGTGGCTTTGAAAAACACATTTTCACATTCAACAGATAATGAAAACCCTGTAACCCTGCAACCCTGTAACCCTGTAACCCTGCAACCCCATTAAACCCCATAAGGTATCCAAATGTTCTTAATCTGTGTCGCTTGCCGCAGGAACACCTCGCCCTGGCCGTGGGCCGGATCTAGCCAGTTGCGGTGCTTGCCGTAGCTCAGCCAGCTGCGTTTCATGTTGTCGGCAGCCATCAGTTCTATTTTTTTGCAGCCCTCTTTGGCGCCAAAATACCAGATTCCGTCCACATTGTCGTGCTTGGCCAGTTCGGTGGACAGTTCGTCTTTGGCGCCTGTAATGATGTTGACCGTACCCCCGGGTACGTCGGAGGTGTCGAGTATCTGGTAAAAATCGGTGGCGGAAAAAGGCGCGGTTTCGGAAGGGATCACCACCACGTTGTTGCCCATGGCGATGGCGGGAATGACGCTGGAGACAAAGCCCAGGAGGGGCGATTCATCAGGGCAAACGATGGCCATAACGCCAATGGGTTCCGGCATGGCTAAGGTCACGTTCCGTTGTATCGTGCTGTGCGCCATGCCGTCGTATTTGTCGGCGAAGGCAGCGTAGTAATAGATGCGCTCGATGGCTGTTTCCACTTCTTCGTGGGCGCTTTCCTTGCTTTGGTGGGTCATTTGCACCAGTCTGTTGGCAAATTCTTCGCGCCTGATGGCCAAGTTTTCCGCGATATAGTACAGCACCTGTGCGCGGGCGTGACCCGTCATACCCGGCCAGCTTGTGTTGGCATGTGCGGCTTCCACGGCGTTCCGGATGTCTTTCCTGTTTCCGGCTGACACCTCTCCGATATAATTTCCGGCGCTGTCTTTGATGCGCAAGCTGTATCCGCCATCGGGCCGTGCCTGCTTGCCGCCCACGTACATTTTTGCCGTGCGGTCGATGTCGTGGATGCCGTTGGTGCTGGGGGCAGCCGTTTTGGGCGCTTTTGATTTGGGCAAAACAGGCTTTTCCGTAAACGAATCCTCTATTTTGAGCTTTGTGTATTCGTACAAACCTTCCTTACCACCTTCCCGGCCAAAACCCGACTCCCGGTAGCCGCCGAATCCGGCGGCGGCGTCGAACACATTGGTGCAGTTGATCCACACCGTACCTGCCTTGATTTGCGGGGCAATGGCCAGCGCGAGGTTGATGTCTTCGGTCCAGATGCTGCAAGCGAGTCCGTAGCGGGTGTTATTGGCCAGAGCCACCGCTTCTTTGTGCGCGCGGAAGCTCATGGCCACCAGCACCGGCCCAAATATTTCCTCCTGGGCGATGCTGGCCGAGGGGGAAACATTGGTAAACAAGGTGGGCGGGAAAAAATAGCCCTCCGTTGGGCATGGCCAGGAAGGTTGCCAAACTTCGTTGCCCTCCATGATACCTTTTTTCACCAATTCGTCAATGGTTTTTACCTGCACCTTGTCCACAATGGCGCCGATGTCGATGCACTTGTCGAGCGGGTTGCCGACTTTCAGTTGCTCCATACGCGCCCTTAGCTTGGCGTACAGTTTTTCGGCTACGCTTTCCTCCACCAGCAGGCGGGAACCGGCGCAGCATACCTGCCCCTGGTTGAACCAGATCGCATCCACCACGCCCTCCACTACGCTGTCGAGGTCGGCGTCTTCAAAAACGATGAAGGGAGATTTGCCACCTAATTCCAGCGATATTTTTTTGCCGCTGCCTGCAATGGCCCTTCTGATTAACTTGCCCACTTCTGTGGAGCCGGTGAAGGCTATTTTTTGCACATCCGGGTGGTTCACCAGGGCTGCGCCCGTGCTGCCAGGGCCCGTGACGATGTTCACCACGCCTTTGGGCAGCCCCACATTCTGGCATATTTCTGCAAAAAGCAAGGCCGTCAAGGGGGTGTATTCTGCCGGTTTCAGCACCAGGGTATTGCCCATGGCCAGTGCCGGGGCGATTTTCCAGGAGAGCATCAGCAGCGGGAAGTTCCAGGGAATGATCTGGCCGATGACCCCAACTTCCCGGAAGTCCTTCAGCTCTGTCTCCATCAACTGTGCCCAACCCGCATGGTGGTAAAAATGCCGTGCCACCAGCGGAATATCTATGTCGCGGGTCTCGCGTATCGGCTTGCCATTGTCCATGGCCTCCAGCACGGCAAACAAGCGGGAATGTTTCTGTATCTGCCGGGCCAGCGCATATAGGAACCGCGCGCGCTGGTGGCCGCCAATGGCCACCCATCCGGGCAGCGCATTTTTTGCCGCCTGTACTGCCGCATCCACATCTGCCGCATTGGCTTCCGCGACTTTGGCCAACGGCTGTTTGTTGGCCGGGTTGCTGCTGTCGAAATAAGTGCCGCCCGATGGCGCCTGCCAATCACCATTGATGAACAAATCAAACTTGCGGCCATGCGCCTCCAAATATTCATTCGCCTGGCTGGCGCTCTCCGGAGCAGGGCCGTATTCCATGGTGTTGTATATTTCTTTGACTGTCATGTTTTATTTTTTACGGTGGACGGTGGACGGTTTGCACAGCTTTTGGTATTGCTTTTGGTATTGAGTTTCAGCACACTTGGCTATTTAGTTTAGTCTTTTTTAGCTTTAGGACTGGAAATGAGTGCTTAAAAAACGAATCAATGCTGTGTCAACCGTCAACCGTAGTTATGCCATCGGATGCCTGTACCCTGCCGAGTACCTGCCTGTTACAAAATGTTCCAGTTGCCGCTCGATATCGGCGAGCAGGCTACTGGCGCCGAAGCGAAAAAGGTTGGGGTGGAGCCATTCGTCGCCCAGTTCTTCTTTGATCAAAATAAGCCAATCGAGCGCTTGTTTGGCTTTTTGGATGCCACCGGCGGGTTTGAAGCCGACTTTATAGCCCGTCAGTTCGTAGTAGGCGCGGATGGCGCGGATCATGACCAGGCTGAC
Organism: uncultured Saprospiraceae bacterium; assembly: GCA_964621185.1. Lineage (GTDB taxonomy): Bacteria > Bacteroidota > Bacteroidia > Chitinophagales > Saprospiraceae > M3007. The sequence continues at coordinate 24,723 of CAZULM010000037.1, forward strand.
GGGCAAGGTTGCATTGACGCTTTCTTTGCCGGTGCTGGTTTTGATAAAATCGGAGCCTGCCATCATGCTCACCCAGCTTGCTTTGGCCACCTTGGTGTAGGTGGGGATTTCACCCGTAGCCAAGATGGTTTTCAGGTGCGCCGCTCCGCAGGCTTTTCGGCAGGCAGCTACCTCATCGTACAATTCTTTCCATTTGGATTCAATCACCAGGTCGCGGCTGATGACGATATCAATTTCAGTGGCGCCGGCAGCGACGGAAAGTTCTATTTCTTGAAGTTTTTGTTCCAGGGTAACTTTTCCGGCTGGGAAGCCTGTTGACACGGCGGCAATGGGGATATTGCTGCCTTCCAGGGCCTCCTTGGCAAAAGGTATCAGGTTGTGGTACACGCAGACGGCCCCGGTCTGGATGTTGGCATCTGCCATGCCGAGGGCTTCCAACAGGTCGGGACGCACAGGCGAGCGCGCCTTCGCGCACAGGCGTGTGACGTTTCCCCGGGTGTCGTCGCCCGCCAGGGTCGTGAGATCCATGCAGCTGATGGCTTTCAGCAACCAGGCGGCCTGCCATTCTTTCTTCACCGTCCTGCGACCGCCCAAGGTGGCAGTGCGCCGTTCCACAGCGCTTTTGTTGATGTTTATGGCATCAAAATGCGCTGTATTGAAGGCGATGCCCTCGTTTCGCTGGGTATGCTGTGCTGTTTTTTTGGAACCCATGTTTTTTTTTAACATTTATTGAAATTTTGGTAGCGCGCTACCTCAAGTATCCATTGTATTTCTGGTTATTCATGTTATTCAAGTCAAGCGGAGCTATTGGGGTAACATTGCGATAACTTATTGGGGTTCGCCATTTGTCCGACGTTTTTTTCATGGCATGAACAAATGCCAAGCTTTTCCACACCGTCCACCGTCCACGGTCCACCGTCCACCGTTTACCGTAAAACCGTTTCCAACACCCTTCCGATCAGCTCCTGCATCGACTTTTTGTAATCCGCGCTGAACTGCCCTGTAAACCTGTTGGCGACGATCAGGTTGATGGTCAGCGCCCGGTGCCCCATGAGGTTCGCCAGGCCATAGATACCCGATGTTTCCATTTCAAAGTTGACAATTCGCTGGTCTTCAAAACGGAATGTCGATAGTTTTTCATTCAAGTCAACATCCTGCACGCCTAGCCGAAGTACCCTGCCCTGTGGGCCATAAAAGCCCGTTGCTGTGGCTGTGACACCCGAAAGAAAGCCCAAATTTATGGCTTTTGACAACAATCCGGCATCGGCGGGCGCTAAATAGGGCCTGGGCAGTTTTTTGTCCCATCCTACTTCCGACACAAATTGCTCCACGAAAGGGGTGTCGGTCAGGTGCGCCGAATTGGCGTAATAATGCACGAGGCCATCGAAGCCCAGCCCGTGGGAGCTGGTCACGAAACTGTCGGGCGCAATGTCCTCTTGTAGCGACCCGGAGGTGCCCATTCGGATGAATGTCAGTTGTTTATGGGCAGGTTTCAGTTGCTTCTTCAGCAAATCGATATTGGCCACCGCATCCAGTTCGCTCAACACGATGTCGATGTTGTCGGTGCCCATGCCCGTTGAAATGACCGACAAGCGCTTGCCGTTTTTCGTGCCGGTATGGGTGACGATTTCCCGTTTTTGGGTTTTGAAATCAACAGCGTCAAAGAAGCTTGACACAACGGGAACCCTTCCTGGGTCGCCCACTAAAATGATGGTATCTGCCAGGTTTTCGGGCAAAAGGTTGCAGTGGTAAACGCTGCCATCCGGGTTTAACACCAATTCTGAGGCTGCTAATGTCTGGCTCATATTAATCTTGGTTTTATAGTCAACGCAAAGTGATTATGAATGTCGAAATGCTACAATCATTTTAAAATCAAGCATTTGTTCAATCAAATCATTCAAAATCACTTTAATCACAGTATATTATGTCGGCATAAAAACTTTTCCCCGCTCCGTTCAATTCAATGTCCAAAGCATCTGCGATTGTGGCCGCAATATCCGCAAAAGATTGTCGGATGCCCAAATCATGCCCTGGCTTCACCTTTTTCCCGTACACAAGAATGGGGATGTATTCCCGCGTATGGTCGCTACCCGGCGCAGCAGGGTCGTTGCCATGGTCGGCCGTGATGATCAACAAGTCGCCGGGCAACAGGTTGCCTGAGATTTCGGGCAGGTGGGCGTCGAATTCCATCAATGCTTTTGCATAGCCTTCAATGTCGCGCCGATGGCCGTAGAGCATGTCAAAATCGACCAGGTTGGTAAAAACCAAGGCCTCTTTGGGATGCTTTATGGCCTTAATGGTTTGCTCAATGCCTTCGCGGTTGTTGGCAGTTTTCACATAGCGGCTGATACCCTTGTCGTTAAAAATATCGTGGATTTTACCGATGGCGAATACCTCTTTCCCCGATTTATGTATGGCATCCAGCACATTGTCGGGCGGATCAACGGCAAAATCCTTGCGGCGGCTGGTACGGGTATAGTTGCCCGAACTGCCCGTAAATGGCCGGGCAATCACCCGGCCTACCTGCAAATCGCCGACCAGCATGTTACGGGCGATGCTGCATATTTCATATTGCCTTTCAATCGGATATACCGACTCGTGCATGGCAATTTGAAACACGCTGTCGGCGGAGGTATAAACAATCGGGCGTCGGGTTTTGAGGTGCTCGTCGCCCAGTTCCTGGATGATGGCGGTGCCGGAAGCGGCGACATTCCCGATGGTTTTTGTGCCGATGGCCTGTTCAAAGCGCTCGATAAACGCCGCCGGAAAGCCTTCCAAAAACACCGGAAACGGCTTTTCCAGCACGGCGCCGGCGATTTCCCAATGTCCGGTAGTCGTGTCTTTCCCAGCCGAGCGCTCAGCTGCCTTGCCAAAGCTGGCCGTCGGCGCAACGGTTTTTTGCAGCTTGTTTTTCGGGTCGATATTGCCCAGCCCCAATTCCGTCAAATGCGGCAGCCGGAGCGCCGGGTAATGTTCGGCGATATGGCCTAACGTATTGCTGCCCAGGTCGTTGTACAGATGCGCATCGGGCAATTCGCCAATGCCTACACTGTCGAGAACGATTAATATGACTCTGTTCATGTGGTGGTGCTTGACTATGATTCGCCTGATTTTTGTGATTGAGTATGATTGATTCAAGTGATGTTCAATTGGTTACAAAGATCGGCAGGCACAAAACCAAGCGGCGTGAGGTATAAAGCCCAAAATTAGTTGATTTAAAAAAACAATCGGTCAAGCTGGGCACATTAATTCCGGCCCAAACACTTCCTATTAACCCTGTGGCCACGAGTTTCAAAATCATTTTTCACTTTTTAAACGTTCAAAATTATGAAAGCACTTTTAAGTTTAAAGTCTCTGGCTGCCATCATCGTGCTGACAATCGGCCTCATGCCAGCCCAGGTATTTGCCCAAGGCAGCAACGAAATCGCCGTGCGCGACGGGGAAGGCAGGCCGATTCCCGGCGTCGTGGTGATGTTGTTCGAAGCCGCCGCTCCCAAGTGCAAATGCGACGGAAACAAATGTGTTCCGGTCCCTATTGCGGCAGCCACCACCAACAGGAACGGCATCGCAAGCTTTCGGGGCGAAGGCGGCAAACGGTTGAAGCCCAAAACAGATTACATTGCATCCATCAGCGCGGCCTGCCAAACAGTGAGGGCCTGCAGCAATTCCCAGCAAGACTGTGTGTTCAGCCATGGCACCTTTATCAATGTAAAAACCGACGACAAAGGGAAGTTTCCGGGTTGTCAGATTACGAAATGAGCATTTGTGCCCATCGGGAGCAATACATTGGACAATGAAAACGGATTATGCGTTTTTGGGGTTGTGTCAAAAGGTTCAGCACTGTAATTGACGCCAAACTTTATTTCGTTTTTCTTGGCCAAGACCTTCCAGGTTTTTAAAACCTGGAAGGTCTAAGCGCTCGAACGAAATTAAAATCGGTTCGTTTTTCGTGGCCAAACCTTTTGACACAACCCCAAATTGTACCTGTCCAACTGGGCTCCCTGGTCGCATATTTTCTTTGCCCTTGGTCATCGTTCTGTAAGAATCCGTCCTCGCGTAGTGCGCTGGGTGTATATACCTCACGCCGCTTGGTTTCGTGCATACCGATCTTTGTAATCAATTGAAAATCAGTTGAATCAATCATAATGAATCACAAAAATCAGGCGAATCATAGTATAAATGTGGCAGTATTTCAGTATTCTTTTCCCTTATTACGTGGACGGATTCTTACAGAATGACAACCAAGGAATCTGGAAAACCGCAGCTAAGGTGTGTGGGTGGGATATGCCCGTTTGGAGCGCCGTTGAATAAGCTATGCCCCCTGCTCGAAGCGCCCGTCCGCATGGCGCGCAAACCTTGCCTCGCTCCGGTCGTGCACCTGATCGGCGCGTTTCCAGGGCCATCCGCCAAACTGGGTGGCGTGAAAATCCTCGAACGCCTGGTGGATTTCTTCCTTGGTGTTCATCACGAATGGCCCGTATTGGATCACTTGTTCCTTGATTGGCCGGCCTTGCAGCATCAGTATTTTCGCCTCTTCTGCCCCGTTGACGATCTCCAGATCAACAGCAGCGTTCACCACGATGGAATGGTACTTTTCAATGGGCTTTCCGGCGATGGAAATTTTGTCGCCCGTGTAAAAATACAGCACCCGGTTGATGCCTTCACTGGCTTTGGCAAGGGTGAAGGTGGCGTTCGCCTCTAATTTCATGTTGAAAATGGCCACTTCGTTGGCGGGGTCGGCGGCCCAGGAGTTGGGAGGCGGCGTTGGCGCAACGTGCCGCATCAGTTCCCCAGCAATTACCTCCACCTCGGTTGCATATCCCTTTGCGTCGCGGTGCTGCAGCTTCGGAATCTTGCTGCCCCACAGCATCTTGAAATGAGGCTCCACCATTTTGTTCTTTTTGGGCAGGTTCAGCCAAATCTGGAACAGCTCCATGGGGTTTTCTTCCTCCTGGCTGAGCAAAGGGAACATTTCGGAGTGTTGTACGCCCTTGCCGGCGGTCATCCACTGCACATCACCTTCGCCGTAGCGGCCGGAAGCGCCCATGGAGTCGGCATGGTCAACAATGCCGTCGCGGACAACGGTGATGGTCTCAAAACCCCGGTGCGGGTGGCCGGGGAAACCCGGCACTTTTTTGCCGTGGTACATGCGGAAACCGTCTTTGATGATGAAGTCGTCGCCGAGCGAGCGGCCTTTCAGCGAGACGGCGGGGCCCATTTCTTCGTTGCCTTTGGGGAATTTGTCTTCATGGTGCACGCAGAACAGGAAGGGGTCGAGGGTGTCCCACATGAAGCCCATGGGCTTTACTTCCAGCACGGGGTGGCCTGGGGCTTTTTCGGAAGTTTCCTCTTTTTTTGAGGCCAAGCGGCTGCCTGTGAGGCTGAACATGGAGATCAGCCCCAGGGAGAATTTTGCCAGGAAACTGCGGCGGTTGTCTGTTTCTTTGCGCATAAGATTGAGATTTTTATCAAAGAAGTTCAAATGTAGGGACTATTAGCATAAAAGCGTCTGTCATATTTTGCTTGATAACAACCATTGCATTGTGTTGTTCACCAAAGCCAACAAGGCCAAACCAGCGCGCGAGCAGCCCGAACATCATCATAATATTTACCGACGATCAGGGATATGCCGATGTAGGATGTTTTGGGGCAACCGGCTTTGAAACGCCCAACCTAAGGGCTGAGAATCGTTTACCGGGGCGGAAAGTGGGAAAAAATTAGGGTTAGCGCTCGTATATAGATTTTGGAATCAGGCGCTAAGCCTCCAAATAAGACAGATTCCGCTCGAAAATAAATTAAGAATTGTTAAAAAGACTGTATTTTTGAGGGGTTTTTCAACAAAAAAGGCATAAACACAATGACGCAGACACTCATCGGTCGGCAACAAGAAATAGCAGTGCTTCAAAAAGCTTTTCAATCAGGAGAGCCCGAATTGGTAGCGGTTTATGGCCGCCGCCGGGTGGGCAAAACATTCCTGGTGCGCGCGCATTTTTCCGACAAGATAATATTTGAAATCACCGGCATCCAGAACGGGACTGCCCGGGAGCAACTGCAGCATTTTTCAGATAGACTCAATTATTTTGCCAAGCCAATAATACCCTATAAGACCCCGAATAATTGGCAAGAAGCCTTTGGGATGCTCATCGCTTACTTGGAAAACAACATCAAAGGCCAAAAGGCAGTGGTTTTTCTCGACGAATTCCCCTGGCTGGCCAACCGAAAATCCAACTTTTTAAAAGCCTTCGGGTCGTTTTGGAACAGTTGGGCTTCTCAAAACAATGTGGTCGTGGTGATCTGCGGATCTGCGGCATCCTGGATGATAAGCAACGTAGTGCGCGACAAGGGAGGGCTTTACAACCGGATTACGCGGCGCATCCACCTGCAGCCATTCAATTTATACGAGACCGAGCAATACCTTAAAAGCCGTCAAGTGAATTTAGACCGCTACCAACTGCTGCAAATTTACATGGCCATGGGCGGCATCCCACACTATTTAAAGGAAGTTGAGGCGGGAAAAACCGCCACGCAAAACATCGATCACATATTTTTTTCGCCGCAAGCGCTGTTGCGGGAAGAATTCTCGCAACTGTACCCGGCCTTGTTCGACAATGCAGAAAACCATACCCAGATTATCAAAAGCCTCGCCAGCACCTGGCAGGGTATGACCCGGGTTGAGATACTTTCCCACACAAAACTGGCAGATGGTGGAAGCAGCAGCAAGTCGCTGGAAGAATTGGTACATTCGGGGTTTGTAACGGCATACTACGCTTTTGGAAAGAAAAAACGAGACCTGCGGTACCGGCTTACCGACGAATATTCCCTTTTTTACCTGAAATTTATTGAAGACAAACGCGGCGAAGGCTCCGGGACATGGGAACGGCTTGCCCAAAAACCTGTTTGGAAAAGCTGGAGCGGATACGCATTCGAAAGCCTTTGCCTCAAACATGTCCCGGCGATAAAAAAAGCATTGGGCATCGCCGGCGTTTACACAGAAGCTTCCGCTTTTTATGTCAAAGACAGCGAATTCGGGCGCGGCATCCAAATAGACCTGCTCTTGGACAGGAATGACCACGCCATCAACATCTTTGAAATTAAATCTCACCAAGGGCCGTTCGTTTTGAAAAAGGAGCAAGCCGAGGAAATCCGCCTCAAGCGCGCCATTTTCAGGGCCGCTACCGCTACGAACAAGCAGCTTTTCTTCACCTTGCTCACCACTTTCCCGTTGATACCCAATGAGCACAGCTTGGGCAACGTGGATGCTGCCCTGGACATGAATTGCCTCTTCGAACCTTTAGCATGAACTATTGCGCCGGCATCACCTTCAGCTCACAGAGCTTCCAAACGCCACCTTCCTGTACCACCACATGCTCGTACTTGCCGCTTTCGGCAATGGCTTCGCCGGATTTCTTGTGCGAGCCTCTGTTCGCGTAAGTGCCGGAAACTTTGACTTTGCCGCCGGGCTGGGCCAACATGCTGCGCAGGGTGATTTCTGTCTGCAAGGTATATTCCGAAAAATCCTTGGCGAAGCTGGCCTCGATGTCGCCTTTTGAAACCGTTGAGGTGCTGCCGTCGGCATTGTGGCTCAGCACCTTGTCGGTGTACATGGCGCCCAGGGCGGAGGCATCGGCGCGATTGAAGGCTGCCTGCCATTTTTGGGCGAGCTCGGACACTTCCTGTTCGATGTTCTGGGCGGAAACGGGTGCTGTAAATGCCGCGAGGAAAGCGGTAAGGAGGATAGCGAATGGAATTGATTTTCTCATGTTTGGATCGTTTTAAGTAATCTTTGGGCGGCCAAGGTAAGGAATTTCCATGGCATGCAATATCAGACACTCTGTCGCTTTGATTTGCTGCTTACGGTTTTCATGCCAGTCCATGCACACCATTTCACCCAAATCTACTAACTATACCCGTAATTTTCTTCCCAAGCTTTCCACAAAGTATTTTCTGAATCCACATATTCATGTTCCGAACCGCCTGCATACCAATCAGTTGCAGGTGGCGCCTGAACTGGGGCCGTTTGGGACGGCGCCTGGGGCGCTGTCGGAGCTGCTTGTGGCGGCACAACAGGTTGAATTTGTTGAAAGACTTGCCCTGCTTCGCGTACCTGTGCGGGCAGCCGCAGGCGGAAGGCTTCGGCGCAGTTGAAGCTCCCGATCGGGCGCAGGTTGTTGATTTCCTGATCGAGGTGTGCAAGCTTTTGCGCTGTGCTCGGGTAACGGTTCAAGGCGCGGATCAGGTTGCCGGCACAGCCCGTGGCCCGTATATATGCTGACAGCAATGCGCTTTTCAATTGGAACAATTCCCGTGAAGGCGCCGCAATGTTTAGTTGCGGTATCCCATTTTGGTGCAGGAGGCGCAGCCCCGGCTCGGTATATACCTCAGAAGAAACCTCGTTGATCAGCGATTGGATGTGCGGGCGCGTCACCAACAGGCGGAAACGCTGGGTTAGCAGCCGCCGGAAAGGGATTGTCCGTGTGTTCGACGTCGGGTTGCCAGAATGCAGGTAATTGACAAAGCGGTCTCTTTGGATGCTGGTTATGGTGAAAGGGGCAGAGCCATCGGTGGGCGTCACGGTAAGGGTGATCTCCCCGTTCGCCGCGCTGTTCATTGTCCACCCAAGGGTCGAAAAGGCGATCTGGAACAGTTCGTTGTCTTGCTGCCATACCTTCCAAAGCAGCTTGTGCAGCGCCTTGTTCTGTGCATTGAACTGAACGGTGCCGATGCTGATGCCCGCCCCGCCATCGTAGGCGTTGATGGCCTCCAATTTGCCTTCCCGGTCAGAAATGACTTTCAGGTAGCAATCTGGCTCGGACAGCGGCACGGGCAGGTTCACCATCGTGACGCCGTTCATGCCCGCGCCGATCCAGCGTCTGCCGCGGGTATCGGTGTTGTCCACGTCCCGCACCGTGAACAGGGTTTCGGCAAAAGTGGCCAGGATCCAGCGCAGCTCAGGTGCGGAGAACTGCCTGACCTGCTGGGCAGTTGGAACAACGCCGCCGAAATTCAGTATCGGGTTCACTTGGTTGGTGGTTGAAACCAGTTTGTTAATCCATAAGTTTCGCTGCGCCGTTTGGGTAGCCTGGCTTTGCCCGTAAAAAGAGCGCAGGTCGGGGTACTGCTCCCAGCGGTTGGGCGGCTGTGGCACATTTGAAGGGAAATAAGGTGCAAAACCCTCCAATACCAGACAGCATACATCGGGAAAGGCGGGCAGGAACCGCACGATAAGAGGCGTTACGGGGCAAATAGGCAAATTCAGCTCCTGTAATGTGAAATTGCCGCCGGAAAACATCTGGCCTCGGATAATACAACCAGGGCCGCCAGGCCTGAGCGCAGTGCGCAAGGCGGCATCCAAATCAGGGAAAACCTGGGGAGCCCCTGTGGCGAGGGGGAGGCTCCTGGGGCCGGAATTGGGTGTCAAGTGGATATCCCCTGCCGATGGCCCGCGAGACGGGAACAATTGTTCGCTGGCAGTTTCAAAATCTTGGAATTGCATCATTTTCTGGTGTTTGAGTTCAGTGGATAATTGTTGTTGGTATTGGCGCATGGCCTGCACAGCAGGTCCAGTCTGCAACAAGCCGTTCCCGATTCGAAGACTTTCGGTTTCGGTTAAACCTGCTATGGGTGCTGCCGCGCTGAGCAGCAGGGTGCGCATGGTGGCGGCATCCACGGGTATCGTGGCGGCTTCCAGCATCAGGGCTACCGTGCCCGTCACCTGGGGGGTTGAAAAACTGGTGCCGGTGTCGCGCTTGAGCGCCGCATGCACGGTATTGGCGCCAGGAGGGGCTGCGCGCGGCCCCAGCACTTTTTCGCCAAACGCGACGATGTCGGGCTTGTTGCGTCCGTCAGTAGTAGGCCCGCTGCTGCTGAAAACGGAAGGTTTTTTCTGGGGGCTTACCGAGCCGACCACAACGCTGTTGTACCCATTGCAGATGGTACCATTGGTGGTTTGGGTCACCGCAAATTCTTTTTCAAACCTTGCCTGGCGGGTTTTGCCTTCCCGTTCCAGCCAGGCGTTGTAGCGCCCGTCTTTCACCTGAACCCCGTGCAGGGTTATTTGCCAGGTGCCAGGAGGGGCATTTTTGTCGAGGAACAGATCGATGTGGTTTTTGCCATTGTTGGGATCATTCAAGCGGTGGTATGCCCTGCCAACTTCCTGGCCTTTCCACATAACCGTTGTTTTTCCCCCGGCTTTGCAGGAAAACTCCAGCCCGCTGGCAGGGTGGTTTACCTGCAACAGAAATTCATCGCGCCCGCTGTACCATAATTCAAGCTCGTTGTTCGCTTTGTCTTTTTCATTGATCCTGAACCTGAACGAATTGCGCCTGCCCGGTTTCAACCGGCCGTGGTGGTGGGTTTGGTTGTTGAAGTAGTTGCCCACGCTCTGGCATATCATGGTATTGGACCGCGCGGCGAGGAAGTTGTCGATGGCTATTTCCACCAGCGAAAGCCCATCGTGGGAGCCTCCGTGCGCGCCCAGGCTCATATTGATGGCCAAGGGGCGGTCGGCAGCAACAGACCTGACGAAATCGAGCGCTTCCAGCAACCGAAGGGAATCGCCCAGGTCGAGCCGTGGGTTCAGCACCCGTTCATTGGCGGCCAGGTGCACGAATACCAGGTCGGCTTCCGGGGCGATGCCCTTAGGGCCGGCGTGCCCGCTCCCGGCGGCAATACCCGCCACCAATGTGCCGTGAGAGCCGTCTCCCGGTTTGTAGCCAAGGGCCGCGTAAGGTTCTTGCGTCTGTATGGCATGGTCAATCGCTTCCCGGGTGTGGATGCTGCCGTAGCCGTATTTGTTCTGGCCTTGCCCATCTTTGCTCTGGTCCCAAATTGCCAAAAACCGCGTTTTCCCTGCGGGGTCGATAAAGTCCCGGTGCAAAAAATCGGCGCCCCAGTCCAATACCGCCAGCACGACTCCTTTGCCAGTGGCGCCCGCAATTGCCGGCGCTGTCGGTTCCGGGCCTGCCGAAGCTGCATCCCGCGCCATGTTCCAGGCACCTTGTGCCGACCTTTTTAATTTCCCGATGATTCGCTTTGCCTTGAAACTCCTGACAGCAGGGTTATCGTACACTTCCTGCACGTCGCCGCGCCGCACCCGCACCGTCACGACATCGCCAAACTGGGCCACCACCTGTACCTTGTCGGGGTACTGAAACGGTGCAGCCAGGCGAATGATCGCTTCGATGCGCTCGTTTGGGTCGAGGTTTGGCCTTAGTTCTTCTTGGAGGGCGGGGTCCATGGGAGGGTTACCAGGATTTGGGTGGATTTGAAGGGTTGATGGATGCTGAAAGGCTGATTTTCAACAGATTACAGACGTTCCATTTTCACAATCACTTTGCGTTGGCTATATATTCGTAAGGTGGGAACAGGAAACCATGAGCCGGCCCTAATTTTTTATTGGATGAAAAGCTCGGGAAAATTACAGCATTTGTATAAACTTATTGATCAAACCACGAAACGTGCTCAGACCAAGAGCCAACGCCTGAACACGTTTCGCGTTCTGACGAATAGGCCCTGAGAATTTTGCCCAGCAAATACCTCCACGGCATTGATTACCTAAAATGCCTATCAAAATTAGGGACGACTCATGTTTTTTGCTTAACTCAATTATTGCAAACTAACTCAAGAGGTGACAGAGTCATTTGTTTTTTCCGCAATAACATGCCCGTCTGGATCAAAAGAAGCTTTGAATTTTGTGGTAATCTCATTGTCGGCAAGCTTTTGTATTGATATTATTTTTTTCTTGATGTTTCTCAATTCTTCTTCCAGTGCCACGTTGCGCGCAAGCGCCGTCGCAGCCTCGATCTTGGAATCCGCTGCCAGCTTTGCCGTCAGCATGGAGAATACGGGGTTCTTGCTGGCTGCGCTCATGGCATTGATCAGCCCGATTTTGGCTAATTCGTTGCGGGGCAGCTTGGCATCTGAGTCGCTGCGCTTGTCGGAAAGCGTGGCGCCAAGTATCCCGTAGATCATGTCCTTATTTGAAAATCCGTCCATGTTTTTTAGTTTTTAATGGTTGAAGTTATTTGAGCATGAGTAACATCATGAGCGGCATCATGTCGCCGCCCATGCCGGAGCCACCGGAGCCGCCGAAGCCGCCCATCATCATCATCATGAGCAGGAAGGTGTTGTCGTCTTTGGAAGCGAAAGTGGCGCTAGTCACGGTGTTGTCGCCCTGGGCCGGCGCTTTCTGGAAGTTGATGGATTTCAATTCCGGTTCATTGCTGATCAACAAAGGCATCATCGCCAGCATTTGCGTCTGCGACTGTGCGTCTTTGAGCTTTTTTTCCAGGCGGTCGACGTGCCGCCCCAAGCCGTTGATGCGCTTGCCCACCTTGTGGCTTTGGCCGTTGAGCCGGTCGAGCACCTTGTTCTGCGCTTTGGAAGCAGCTGTGTGCTTGCTGTCCACACGGTTCACCTCGGTGGCAATCTTGGCGGTTTCGGCGGCGTTCTTGTTGATGGTGTCGCTCAGTTTCTTGATGTTGGCGTTCTGGGCATCCAGCGCCTGCTTGATCTTGTTCACGTTCTCGGCAGTGGCAGCACCTGGCACCTGAATCTGGAACCGTCGGCCAGCGGCATTGGTCACGGAGCCAACCAGTTGGGAGAGGTTATCGATACCGCTGGTGCTTACCCCGCCCGGGCGTACACCGGAAAGGTTCACACTGGTATTGCTTCCCCGGTTGAGCAGGTTGCCGACAGCGCCAATGCCCTTCGAAATCGCGCCGCCGATGAGGCTGAGTGGCAAAAATTCCGCAGAATCATCGTAAGATTCATCATAGGAGTCATCGAGCGAGTCATCGTAAGATTCGTCGATGCTTTCAGGAAACCCTTCCTGATTGTACCGGACGTCGAGACGGTCCAGCACATCTTCATTTTCAAGGAATGTCATAAGTAGGATATTTTTTGGTGAAAAATGTTATTCTTGATCTGCTGATTCATCAGGGGTTTGCACGATTTTTTGAAAAAACGGCAGGATAAGTTCTTTAAAATGGTCGGTATTGACTTCCAGGGCACCCGGTTTGCCCTGGCCAAAACACGTAGGGCAGGTATCGTCAAATCCCCAGCAAGCGCAAGCCCCCAGCGATGCTGCGACATAGCTGTTCCTGTCGCGCAGCGCGGCGAGTTTGGCTTCCGTATCCCTCAGTGAAGCCAGCATCTCCCGGTTCATTTTGATGAGTTGCTGAATATCCTGCACCATTTTTGGGCTGGCGGTACTGGCAGGGCTTTGACGTATGGACTGGGAATTGCCGGATTCCTGCATTTTGGACAAAGCCATTTGCGCCAACATACGCTTCATGGGGTCGGCGCTTTGTTCGGCCATTTGCTGTACCGTGCCCATGATCTGCTCGGGGTTGTAATAAGGCATCTGTTCCATGGCTTAGCGGTATTGAAATTTTTCAAGTAAAAGGTTGCCGATTTCTTCGGCGGAATCCAGGTTTACCAGGGCGTTGCCATAAGAATCGAAGAGGAAATCGGGGTATGCTTCCTGGCTTGGCGGCGCCTCATTGCCCGTCACGGCGCCTGCCAATTGGCCGATGATGTCCATGACCGCGCTGACGGGCAGGTTCGAGTTGCCCCCGATGGGGATAGAGGCGTTGCCGGCAGCTGTCTGCACTGCCGATTGCAAGCCCGGATTGGAAATGAGCGCCAGCAGCGTGGCCAGCGTCGAATTGTCAACGCCAGGCGCGGGCGCGGCTTGAGGTGTTGGGACGGGCGCTGGCGGCGGCGTAGGTCTGGGAACAAAAGAGGGCCTGGGAGCAGCATACCTGGGCCTGGGCGCCACAGGGCTTGCCTGGGGAGGGGGTGCTGCCGGGCGAGGCGGCGGGGGCGCCTGACGTGGCCTTGAGAACGAGCTTACAACTGAAGAAACGCCTTGTACAACGGCTGGCAAGGCACTCAATAGCATGGGAATCAGCGGCGCAATCTCTGCATCCGTGGCGCCATGCTGCCCTTCGCTCAGCCTTTCGTAAAACTCGCCAAGCGTCATTTCATAAGGGTCAGACCAGGATTTCTCGTCATAAGAATCATCGAAATGCGTTTCAAATGACAAGGGGGCGCTGTCGTCATAATGGTCGAATAAGGGCATGGCTTCGCCATCAAGGCCCATCGGGAGTGATGTCCAATTGTTCATTTTTATATGTCTGTTGAGTGATAAAGGTTTTTCAGGCCAAAAGCGTGGGTTAGATCATCCCCGACCTGATGGCATGGGCTACAATACCGCTGGCGGTATGGGCGCCCAGTTTGACTTTTATTTTCTTAATGTGGTCTTGAATGGTGAACTCGCTCAATGATAGTTGGGTCGCGATCATCTTTACCGAAAGGTCATTGGAAAGCGCTTCAAGGACAGCTTTTTCTTTTTCGGACAATTGGGAATCGTCCCATTGCTGGTGTTTTTTGGTAGCCACTTTTTTGGAGGTTAAAAGGTGAAAATGAAAAATGGTGCTTGGTTTTTCCTTTATTCATTAGCACAAAATTACAAGCATCCAACGAGCTGCACAACCCCTAAATTCAGGGGAACCGATACCGGCTGCGCTATTTGGGCCTTTTCAGCGGAATTATACTATGATTCGCCTGATTTTTGTGATTGAGTATGATTGAATCAAATAATGTTCAATAAGTTACAAAGATCGGGATGCACAAAACCAAGCGGCGTTAGATATACCATTGCGCAACATGCCCCTTTTTTCCCACGGCATTCTACATACGCAATTTCAAACGCCAAAATCCCGTATTTTTGCCCACTCTTCACCTACTCATCCGCGTTCCCATGTCCCGATTTCTCCCGGTATGCCTATACCTGTTCCTGGCCGCCCCAAATTTCGCCCAAATACCCCAGGACATCGCCGTTCCCGTACATGTCTCCGCCGGCATCAACCCGCCCGCCGTGCTCATCACCTGGGAAAACCCCGCGCCCTCCGACGTCAAGCTGCGCCGGCGCGTCAAAGGCCAGCCCGGCAACACCTGGATCGACCTGGTGAACGCGCAGGAAACCCTGCTCGACGGCCATTTCGACCTTGGGCTTGCCGGCGACCAGACCTACGAGTACCAGTTGGAGCGCAAAACAGGCAACATCACGGCTTACGGCTATGCTTATGCCAATTTCTTCACGCCCGTCGTGGATTATCGCGGCAAAATCCTCGTCTTCATCGATTCCACCACCGCCGACCAACTGGGGGCCGATCTCATTACTTTTAAAAATGACCTGCGCGGCGAAGGCTGGCAACCGGTGCCCTTCAAAACCGGGCCCTCTACCACCGTTGCCTGGGTAAAAAACAAGATCGTGAGCGCCTATAATGCCGACCCCGGCAACGTAAAAGCGGTGCTGTTCATGGGCAGCGTGCCAGTCCCCTACTCCGGCAGCACCGCCTGGGACGGCAAGCCCGACCACATCGGCGCCTGGCCCTGCGACGCCTACTATGGCGACGTGAACGGCAACTGGACCGACAACGCCGTCAACATCACCAACACAGGCCGGCTGGCCAACCGGAATGTGCCGGGCGATGGCAAGTTCGACCAAAACCAACTTCCCTCAGCCGTCGAGCTGATGGTGGGCCGCCTCGATTTCCGGCGCTTGTCGGCCGCTACTTTTGGCCTACCGCCCGTGGAATTGATGCGCCGCTATCTTCTCAAAAACCACTTGTACCGAACGGGGCAGTACAAGGCCCCCACCCGCGCCCTGGTGGACGACCACCTCGGCTGGGCCAACGGAGAAGCATTCGCCGCCGATGGCTACCGAAACGCTTACCCGCTGACCGGGCCAAACAATGTGGTGCAGGGTGATATATTGACCCAAACAAACCCCCAGCGTTACCTGCTGGGCTACGCCGCCGGCAGCGCCGGCACGTATTCCAGCGCCTCGGGCATCGGCACCGCCGCCAATGTGGCCTCCAGCAGCGTCAACGTGGTGTTTGCCAGTTTCTTCGGCGACTACTTCGGCGACTGGGATTTTGAAACCAATCCCCTGATGCCCGCTTTCTTAGCTGCCAACGGCGGCGTGCTTGCCTGCGAATGGGCCGGACGGCCCCGGTGGTTCCAACACGCACTGGCTACCGGCGAAACCATCGGTTATTGCCTCAAGGAAACCCAAAACGCACAGTACAACGACGCGTACGGCCAATCGAACGGCGAAAGCGGCGCGCACATCGCCTTGCTCGGCGACCCCACGCTGCGCGCGCAAATCGTTTCACCGGCCACGAATTTGACGGCCACCTCCAACTGCAACAAAGTGAACCTGCACTGGACGGCATCGCCCGATTCGGGCATCCTGGGCTATATCGTGTATCGCGCTTTCAGCCAGGACGGCCCCTACGCGCGCGTGACGCCCGACTTCGTCACCCAAAATGCCTGGGACGACACCAACCCCGTGGCCGACACGCTGTTCTACGCCGTCAGGGCCATGAAACTTGAAGTGATGCCCGGTGGCGGCGCGTTTTACAACTCCAGCACCAGCCCGATACAATCGGTCATTTTTGTGCCGGGGGCCGGGCCATCGGCCATCGGCTTGGGCGGCACCCTCACCTGCAACAACCCCAGCCTTACCCTTGGCACCAATTTCAGCCCGCCCACCAGCACCTACCAGTGGTACAGCCCCCAAGGGCAGCCCCTGAGCGGCACCACGGCCACTTCGCCCGGCGTGTACACCGTGGTGGTAACTGCGCCGAACGGCTGCACCGTGGCGGCATATGCCACCGTGAATGCCGACAACACGCTGCCGGCGCTCGACATACCGAGCGTTATCACCCTCACCTGCAGCAACCCAACAGCGATGTTTGTGATCCCCAGTGTCCCAGGCCTTCAGTTCACGTTCAATGGCATGGCGGTCAGCCCTGGGCAAACCGTGACCTTGAATTCCAGCAACACCCTCACCGCCACCAACCCCAATAATGGCTGTTCGCAGACATATACAATTCTTGTTCAGCAAGATGTGACCATACCCAGCATCCAAATAAACAACAACGGGCTGAACCTTGATTGCAGCCATCCTTCGGTACAGTTGACCGCCGTTTCCAGCAACCCCAATGCCACGTTCTTTTGGTCGGGGAATGGGGTGTCCTCCACACAGCCTGTGGTTCAGGTAAACCTTGCCGGCACGTATTGCTGCGTGGCGACTGCCCCCAACGGCTGCACATCCAGTGCCTGCGCCACCGTCACGGGGAGCAGCACAACGGGCATCACAGTGGAAATCAATGTGCTGGGCGATCCTTGCAGCAGCACTGGGAAAACGCTGGAAGCCATGGTAGGCGGCGGCACCGGCGCCTACTTGTTCAATTGGTCAACAGGCGGAAACATGAACACCAATGCCCTCCCCGCCAACTTTTCCGGCGCCGTGCAGGTAACGGTCACAGACACCAATGGCTGCAGCGCAACAGATGCCATCAACATTGCACCAGGGCTGAACGTCATTGCACTCACCACCAAGCCGAGCTCCTCCACCGCGCCAGACGGGCGGATCGACCTGCTGGTTTCCGGAGGGCAAGCGCCGATTTCGCTCCACTGGAGCAATGGCGCTACCACCGAGGATGTGACAGGGCTAACAAGCGGCATCTATACCGTGACGGTCGTGGACGGCAATGGCTGCAGCAAGGTGCTGACGGTGCCGCTGATCACGGTGGGCGCCCAGGAGGAACAACTTGTCAAACTGGCGCGCATTCATCCAAATCCCGTGCAAACAATGCTCACCGTACAAATAGAAAACCAGGCGGGCATCGACATCAACCTGGAACTTTGTGACATTTCGGGTAGGGTCTTAGCTCAACAAAGAGGAAATAGCGAAATATTTTTCTTCAATACGGCAACAATACCAAATGGGGTGTACGTTTTAAAGCTGGGAACAAGTTGGGGAATCAGGGTGTTTAAAGTAACGGTTGAAAAGTGAGAAAACAGAAGACGCATGCTGATAAAAAAAGCAACTAAACCCATTTACACCTGGGGATCAGGTCGAATTTAATGTCACACCAATTTTGCACTTAAGCATCTGTGTAAAATCTGCGCATCAAAGTCTGTGTAAAATCTGCGCGAAAAAACTTTACCGAAGTCCTGTTTATCTAGGGAAGATCACCAAAAACAGGGCTACCAATGGCTTAGGAAACGCTTTTCAGGGGCATTTTTAGTTTCTCACAACGACACGACGACACTACGGCCACAACGCTTAGGCCCGAGCAATACCCTCGATCTTGGTTGTCGTTCTTGTAAGAATCCGTCCAAGTAAAGTGGGATAAGGATACCGAAATGTTGACAGGATTTGTACGTTCAGCGCAATTTACGTGGACAGATCCTTACAAGAACGACAATCCAGGGAGGTGGGCGCCTTTGGCAGGCCTGGGTGGCTAGGAAAACCCGAAAAAGCTCCCTGTTGCACCCGTTTCTACAAAAATTAAATTTTGCAAACCCCCACTTTTCAACCGCTGTACCAAATATTTTCGCAAAATTCATCCATCATTAACAAATTCTAATTCAAAAAACCCTTTTTTACAGCAGCAGAAAGCGTACCTTTGCGCCTCTTTTCAAAAAAGCATCGTGCCACAGCGGCAAACACATGAAAAACATACGCAACATCGCCATTATCGCCCACGTTGACCACGGCAAGACCACTCTTGTCGATAAGATGATCCACGCCGCTAAAGTGTTCAAGGAACACGAGCTGACGGGCGAGCTCATCATGGACAACAACGACCTGGAACGGGAGCGCGGCATCACGATCTTAGCCAAGAACGTGGCGATCAACTGGAAAGATTGCAAGATCAACATCATCGACACCCCCGGCCACGCCGACTTCGGCGGCGAGGTGGAGCGCGTGCTCAACATGGCCGACGGCGTGCTGCTGCTCGTCGATGCCTTTGAAGGCCCCATGCCTCAGACCCGTTTCGTGCTGCAAAAAGCCCTGCAGATGGGCAAAAAGCCGATCGTCGTCATCAACAAGGTGGACAAGCTGAACTGCAACCCCGACTGGGCGCACGAACAGGTGTTCGACCTCATGTTCGCCCTCGACGCCAACGAAGACCAACTCGACTTCCCCGTCGTTTTCGGCTCCGCCAAACAAGGCTGGATGAGCCACGACTGGAAAAAGCCATCCGAAGACATCAACGCCCTTTTGGACGACATCATCCAATACATTCCGGCGCCGAAAGTGACGGAAGGCACACCGCAACTGCTCGTCACCTCGCTCGACTATTCCACCTTTATCGGGCGCATCGCCATCGGCCGCCTGCTGCGCGGCACCTTGAAGAGCGGCCAAATGTGCTCGCTCGTGAAACGCGACGGCAGCATCCAGAAACAGCGCATCAAAGCCCTGTACGTGTTCGACGGACTGGCAAAGAAAGAAATTCAGGAAGTCGGCGCGGGCGACATCTGCGCCGTTGTCGGCATCGACGGCTTTGAGATCGGCGACACCATCGCCGACCACGAGAACCCGGAGCCGCTGGAGCGCATCTCCATCGACGAGCCGACGATGGGCATGTTGTTCACCATCAATGATTCCCCATTTTTCGGGCAGGAAGGCAAGTTCGTCACCAGCCGCCACGTGCGCGAGCGCCTGGAGAAAGAATTAGAGAAAAACCTCGCCATGCGCCTCGAAGAGACCGGCAGCGCCGATTCGTTCATGGTGTATGGCCGCGGCGTGTTGCACCTCTCCATCCTCATCGAAACCATGCGCCGCGAGGGCTATGAGTTGCAGATCGGCCAGCCCCGCGTGATCATCAAAAACATCGACGGCGTGAAGTGCGAGCCGATCGAGGAGCTTAACATAGACGTGCCGGAGACCAGCAGCGGCAAGTGCATCGAAATGGTGACCCGCCGCAAGGGCGTGATGAAAAGCATGGAGCCGAAGGGCGACCGCTTTTTGCTCCAGTTTGAGATACCCTCGCGCGGCATCATCGGCCTGCGCTCCAACATGCTCACCGCCACCCAGGGCGAGGCCATCATGACCCACCGCTTCACGGGCTACGAGCCCTGGCGCGGCGAAATCCCTGGCCGCCAGAACGGTTCCCTGATCGTGCTGGAGACCGGCACCGCCATCGCCTACTCCCTCGACAACCTGCAAGACCGCGGCACTTTCTTCATCGACCCGGGTGAAGAAGTGTATGAAGGGCAAGTGATCGGCGAGAACAACCGCCCCGGCGACCTGGTCATCAACGTGACCCGGATGAAAAAGCTCACCAACCACCGCGCTTCCGGTTCCGACGACAAGGCTTCCTTGCCGCCACCCCAGCGCTTTACGCTCGAAGAAGCGCTCGAGTACATCCAGGAAGACGAGTACGTGGAAGTGACGCCCAAGAACATCCGCCTGCGGAAGATCTACCTCAAAGATTTCGAGCGGAAAAGGGCGGGCAAAGAGGTGTTTTCTGCCTAATAAATACATGCGCTGGCTCGAAATCGGATCAAAAAACGCCTGAATCCGGTTCGATCCAGCGCAAAAAATGCGTTTTTTCAAAACAATTCTTTTCGTTTGCCAAAGAATTTTACTTTTGCAGCCATTTTGTAGAGCATGCCCCACGCTATTGGACATTTTTTGCGCAGATTTCACGCAGATTTTTACACAGATTTTACGCGGAAAAAATCTGTGTAAAATCTGTGTAAAAATCTGCGTGAAATCTGCGTGAAATAAAATGTCCAGTAGTGTAAGCATGCCCCACTCCGAACCCCTAAACTTCTCATCGTAGCCCAATTGCTGAAAAAATAATATGCGCACCAAACTCTCACAATTCAATTATGACCTCCCCAAGGAGCTGATCGCCCAGTACCCCAGCAAGGAACGCGACGAAAGCCGCTTGATGGTCTTGCACCGCAGCACCGGGAAGATCGAGCACAAGGTGTTCAAAGACCTGCTCGGCTATTTCAACGACGGCGACGCGCTGATCTTCAACAACACCAAGGTGTTCCCCGCAAGGCTGTATGGCCAGAAAGAAAAAACCGGCGCGAAAATCGAGGTGTTCCTGTTGCGCGAACTCAACCACAGCGCACGGTTGTGGGACGTGCTGGTGGATCCCGCCCGCAAGATCCGCGTGGGCAACAAGCTCTACTTTGAAGACGAGAACGGGCACGACGCGCTCGTGGCAGAGGTGGTGGACAATACCACTTCCCGCGGCCGCACCATCCGATTCCTGTTCGACGGCACCGAAGATGAGTTCCAAAGCGAGCTGCTGCGACTCGGCAACACGCCGATACCGAAATACATAGAGCGCGAACCGGAAGACATCGACCGGGAGCGCTACCAGACCATCTATGCCAAGGAATTGGGCGCGGTGGCTGCACCGACAGCCGGCCTGCACTTCAGCCGCGAGCTGATGAAGCGCCTGGAACTGAAAGGCGTGTCGTTTGCCGAGCTCACCCTGCACATCGGCCTCGGCACCTTCCGCACCATCGACGTGGAAGACCTTTCCAAGCACAAAATGGAAGCGGAGTATTTCCGCATCTCCGCAGAGGCTGCCGAAACGGTGAACAAAAGCATGATGGCCGAAAAGAAGGTTTGCGCTGTCGGAACCACCTCCATGCGCGCCATAGAAACGGCAGTGTCGGCAGAGAACATGCTGAAGCCCGTGGAAGGCTGGACCAACAAGTTCATCTACCCGCCCTACGATTTCAGCATCGCCAACGCCATGATCACCAACTTCCACCTGCCGAAATCCAGCCTGCTCATCATGGTGGCGGCTTTTGGCGGCATCGAATTGGTGATGGAAGCCTACAACCAGGCCGTGAAAGAAAAGTACCGTTTTTTCAGCTATGGCGACGCCATGATGATTTTGTAAACTAAATCCCGGATTCAACCGTTTTGCGAAGCAACCTATCCGCAACAAACCCGCTCATTCTGCACACGTAAACCTATCAAAAGAGACAATATATGTATTGGACGCTCGAATTAGTTTCCTTCCTGGAAGAAGCCCCCTGGCCCGCCGCCAAAGACGAGCTGATCGACTATGCCATCCGCTCCGGCTCGCCGGCAGAAGTGATCGAGAACTTAGAAGAGCTTGAAGACGACGGAGAGCTGTACGAAGGCATCGAGGACATCTGGCCCGACTACCCCCGCCACGACGACTTCTTTTTCAACGAGGACGAGTACTGAGCGCGGCATGCTGCTTCGCCGGGATTTGCTTGAGCCACTCCGACTTTGTGTTGGGGTGGCTCATGTTGTTTGTGCGCTATGGGCCTCCCGAAGCGCCTTTCTTGGGCGTTAACAAAAAATGCCACTCAAAAAATTTGCAAGTTTGGATAATGGTCGTTTAACTTGCATAAGATTTCGCCGATGGCCGCGTTTTTTTTAGCCATCAGCAGACCCAAAATACAGGCCTGTTTTTAATCCGTCCTTACTGTCAATTTAATCGCTTCACTTCCATTATTTATTATTGGCCTCATGTAAAGTTTTGTCAGTCGGCAGCGGCTGGCGGGTCAGTTCTTTATTTTTAACCAACAAAACTTTGTTATTATGAAACACAAAATTTCGCTTTTTAAGGTTTCCAAATCAGGAGAATTAGCAGTAAATTCAAGCAGCACCCTTCCTAAAATGCCATTTTTGGAAAACAAATGGCATGTAGTTGAAATGTTAAATGGGGGGGGGGCAAGCAATTATTTTGTTATTGATTGTGCTTTCGTGGAGTTTTAAAGGAATAGCCCAGTTACCTTGCCATGAAGGATTAATCAGCACGGAGTGTTCTGGAAGTTCCGACCCTGCCATTTGGGCTTCTTTTAAATGTATTGCTGGGACAACGACATTTTCACAGTTGATTATGGATCAATTGTTGTTACCGCAGGCCGCAGCAAGTACAACGCCCCAAATGTTGGCAGTGAAAGGTATCATTAAAGATGACATATCTACAGCGTCAGGAGGTTACAAATTCGCACCTGGAACCATTATAATATTTGCGGATCAAACTAGTGGAATAGAAGTTGAACCTGACTGTAAATTAGAACTAGATAATACAATATTGAGAAGTTGCGGAATCATGTGGAAGAGCATATTTGTTAAGCCGGAAGCCACTTTTATTGCAAAAAATGGTAGCTACTTTTACAGCGCAGACGATGCCGTAGTAGTGTCCCAAAATGCCAAAATATCGATTACAGATTGTACATTTCAAAACAACTTTCGTGCTATAAAATTAGGGATGCCGCTTATTAACGGGCAAAGAGCCCCGATATTTTTCACTCAAAACGGCGGAATTTGGGGAAATACCATACTGGGTGCCTTCTTAAATCCTCCAAAGACAGGATTATATTCATTTCAAGGGATTTCAATTCAGAATGTATCGAGCATTCAAATTGGAAAGTCAGAACAAAATCAAAATAGCATCCAAAGGCAAAAAATTACTATAATAAATTCAGACGAACCAAGTGCTGGTATCTTTATCAGCAATTCTGATGTTACTGTGACGAATACTTATTTCAAGGATATTGGCTTCTCCGCCAACACTTTTCTTACACCAACCCCACGCGACAGAGAGGCGGCAATCTCCTGTCATAACAAGGCTAAAACTACAATTGTCGGTTATGGTATAAATACAACACAATTTGAAGGTTGTCATGTTGGTGTATATGTCAACAACGCCGAGAACGATATATCCGGTTCAAAATTTCTGAACAATAAGATTGATATTGTGCATGAAACAAACTCCGGGTTGAAAAGTGCTTTTGACTTGCGCATCAATAATTGCAAATTTGAAGGTTTTCAGGACATTGGTGTTTGGATAAAATCTAATACTTACATCCCGCTGGGAACCCTTGAAGTGAACAACTCCATCTTCGACGACAACCGCAACAGTGCAAATTCTAGGCGTGGGCTGGTGCTAGAAGCCGGAATGCCAACAGACGGCACTAATTTCAGGTTTTACCACAATGAATTTCACTTTAGATATTTACCCAATCCATCCACGCGCAGTTTGATTTGTGTGAATTTGACCAATATTCATAATGGGCTTGGTGAAGGAAATACATTCTATGATGCAGGCACTGTTCCTCCAAATCGAACATTTAAGGGATTGAATATGGACGGATGTATTCGATTCAGGTGGGAAGGAAATGATTTTATTAGCATGACGCCATCCCTTACTTTTATCTCACAAAACCAAGTTGGGGCAACTATTACCAACTCTCCATTTTGTAAGTACAATTGTAATTCATTTACCGGTCTTCAATATGGAATGATATTTTGCAACAACAGTGATGCTTCCATTTTAAGGCATAACAACTTCAACTCAAACTCTGTTTTTGGGCTGCACCTGGAATATTTTACTAACCAGCCTGCTGTTATTGGCAGACAATTCAGACAAAGCAATGTTTGGACCGGGACCGGAGCGGAGTTTGGGTACTTGGGTTTTAGCCCGTTCAATGCATTACATCGTGCAAATGTTCAGCGCTCCCTCTTTTCCATTGAAGATGCAAATGAAACCACAACTTTGTGGCCAACCCCAAGGATAGTAGGCGCCTTCGATGATGCCATGCACCATGTCTGGTTCAGGGCGAATGTGCCGCAAAACCCTGAACCATACCCTGTTTATCCTTGCACTGTGTCGCCGTTCCCTGAATACCCAGAATTGGATTTTTTGGATACAGCCATCATAAATGGTACATTCCAGCCCTGGAACGGATTTGAAGGCGATGCCTGGGAAACTTCCTTTTACCTGTACAAGCGCTTGAGTGAAAGCCCCAGCCTGATGCCCGCAGGCAGCTTGGCTGCCTACTGGTTTGGAAACAATCAAAATGAGAATCTGGGCAAGCTTTTCAGGGTGTTTGATGGCTTTTCCAAACTTTCCACTGGCACAACAGGCCCAACCGCTGGAAGCCAGCTGCTGGCAGAACTTAATACGGTTAGCACCGATAAAGTTTGTGAGCAAAACCTTAAAACCTGGCTTCAAATTTCCTTGGATCAATACATCTATGAAACAGCAACGCTTTCGACTCAACAAGTTGCGAGTTTGACCACAATTGCCGATCAATGTCGCCCTGAAGGGGGCATTGGCGTTGTAATGGCCCGTTTGACACTTGGTCAGCCTAGCCAACGGGAGCTGGATTGCAATGAGGAGCAAGAACGCGGCAGCATTTCCAATCGTTCAATCATAGCTGCTGATTTGCCTTCTGAAACTAAAATATTTCCAAACCCTGCCAGTAAAGCTTTTACCATCCAGTTAAACCATCCCGCCCAGGATGCTGAACTGCGGTTGACGGATTCCAAAGGTCAATTGATCGGAAAATGGAAATTCACCGGGACAGAGTTTACGGTTCAACCTGAAAAAGCTTTGTTTGGGATGTATTTCCTGGAAATATCAGCCAATGGCCAGGTTGTTAGCCGGAACAAAATAGTTTTCACCCATTAGTCTTTCATCAATCCTACCCAGTACTGGCAACCACACGGGTGCCAGTACTGGGTGTTTTTTGCCATGAAAATACCCTGCGCATTATTTTTATTCAATGCATGCTTTTTAGCTGCCCAGTCTCCCACCCACGACAATTACAGCATTTTCGGTTACACCGATTTTATATCAGGCAATACCAACGGCACCTTGCTCCATTTTGAAAACGGGTACCCGGAATTCGAGATCGAAAATGTGCAGCAGGATTATAAAGACTATTGTATCCTCAGCAGCGATTCTGCGGGAAATTTAATCTTCCATGCAGATGGCCGACGTATCCGAAACCGTTTGCATCAAATTATGGAAGGCGGTGCTGTCATCAACCCTGGACAAATTTGGTGGGATTTTTCAGATGGATACCCTTCTCCAACTGGCGGTTTAGCTATTCCTGCGCCTGGGTTCCCAAACCATTATTACCTGATCCATACCACATTGAAAGATGGAAATATCCCAAATATGTATTTTCCTGAATTGTTGTACACCTTTATCGATATGAAAGAGAACAATGGTTTAGGAAAGGTGGTGGAAGCAAACATGTTAATCGCTACAGGCGATCTTCCTAGCCCGGTTTTGTTGAAACATGGGAACGGGCGTGACTGGTGGCTGATACTGGGCGACATGCTCTCCCAAACTTACTTTATTTACCTGATCAACGCAGAGGGAATCTTTTTACGGCACCACCAAAATATTGCACCAGCATCGCTCACAGATTACGGCTATGCCTTGGCATCGCCCGATGGCAAATATTTTGTCAGCAACGACGACAGCACAGGCCTCTGGATTTTTGATTTTGACCGTTGCACCGGCCTGCTCAGCAATCCACGGGTACTGCCATATCAACCACCAGTGTTCTGGACTGCATCTCTAGCCTTTTCAGCTGATAGCCGCTTTTTGTATCCTGGTACGCATCTTGTTGTTTATCAATTGGATATGGAGACCATCGACAGCACCTATATGGCCTTTGACACCATCGGGCGCTACGAATATGGCGCAAGCCCCGCCCCGCCGTATTACACGCATTTCTTTTTGCCCGAGCTGAGGCCCG
This sequence comes from uncultured Saprospiraceae bacterium, assembly GCA_964621185.1. Classification (GTDB taxonomy): domain Bacteria; phylum Bacteroidota; class Bacteroidia; order Chitinophagales; family Saprospiraceae; genus M3007. The sequence continues at coordinate 51,099 of CAZULM010000037.1, forward strand.
ATGGTAAAATATATTATGGCACCTTGTACAGTTCAACGGCTTATCACGTCATAAACCGCCCGGCCTTGCCTTTGCTGGCCAGCGACATGTCTCAGCGAATCATAGAACTGCCCACGCAAAATGCCTCCACCCGCTGCTACTTCCCCAACTACCGCCTCGGAAAGTGGCAAGGCTCACCCTGCGATACCCTCGCCTTTGCGCCCGACCCGGAGCACCGCTTTCAAAACACGCCATGGGCTGCACCCCCATTGGAAACCTCCACTGAGGAACTGCGCATATTGAAATTACCGCCGGGCTTTTACATCCCGCCACCGGACGGGAAGGCTGCCAGTGAGGATTACAACCCGTTGAATATGAAGGTTATTGCCAGAAAGGCGATGGAACAAAGGCGGAAAAAAAGCGCGGAGGGCGTCGAGGGACAAAAACCCGACAAGGATTGACCAAAAAAGAAATACCATGCTTACGACCCGTATTTTCCTAATTGCATTGTGCTGCCCATTGCTGACATCGGCACAAATACTGCCCGACCAGCTTTGGCTCTCCGGCACCCATGACATCCCAGGTCAGCCGGGATATGGCAATACCGTCCTGAAATTTGAAGCTGGACAGGTCTCTGCCACTCAAGCCGACCTGCGCATGAACTTTGAGAGCACCATGGCCGTAATGCCCGACTCCTTGGGCAATATCCTTTTTTATACCAACGGCTGCTATATGGCCTCGAGCACGGGTGACACCATGCTCAACGGCGCCGGCCTCAATCCGGGAGAAATGGCCGACTGGACTTGCCCCACCAGCGGCTACGCAGCCCCCATGGGCGCGATGGCGCTTCAACTGCCGGGCAGCGACCATTTGTACTACCTCTTTCATATCGGTGTGCGCTACAGCCCCGAGCGCAAGCTGCACTATGGGCCTTTTTACTATACCATCATAGACATGGCCTTGGAAGGCGGCAAGGGAGCCGTGGTTTCAAAAAACAATGTTCTGGCCGATGGCAGCTTCGAGCCTTTCGTCGCCGTGCGGCATGGCAATGGGCGCGACTGGTGGCTGGTTTTCCCGGAATATGGGACAAACAGGTACACAAAAATCCTGTTTTCGACACAGGGAATCCAATCCATTGAAACGCAAGAAATTGGCCCCTCCTTGTCGTGCCGATACATAGGCTCTTCTGCTTTCTCGCCCGATGGAAGCCGCTATGCCCGGCAGCAGCATTGCGGGGTGGCGGTGCTGGATTTCGACCGCTGCTCCGGCATTTTTAGCAATGGGCGATTGATCGGCATGCCGCTGCGGGCCATTCTGGGCGGCGGCGTGGCGTTCAGCAAAGACGGTAACAAACTGCTGGTTTCCACCCAATTGTCTGTCCAGGAGGCCGACCTGACGGCGCCCGTACCGGTGTTGGACACAATTGTAGCATCCATAGACATTGTCGGCGCAAGTTTGCTGCTGATGCAATATGCACCGAACGGGAAAATCTATTTGAGCAATTTGGGCCGCACACCCGCATACCATGTCATCAACAAGCCCGATGCCCCTTTGATCGATTTCCAACGACGAGGGCTCGCCTTGCCCAACTACGTTGTCCGCACACTGCCCAATTATCCGAACCACCGGCTTTACGATCTGCCGGGCAGTGTTTGCGATACTTTGGGCATAAATGCGCCGATGGTCAGCACCCATGCGCCAGAAAAGCCAAAGGTGGCGTTTTGGCCGAATCCCGCGCAAGACCAATTGTTTATTCAAACGGAATCGCCCATTGAAGGAATAGCGATTGTGGATGCGCTCGGCCGACAATGGGTCGATATACAGGGATTGAAAAAGGCTGGCAAAACAGCTATAAATGTGCGGCATTTGCCTATTGGAGTGTATTTTGTTGTCATAAGGTTTCCAAGCAATGTGTGGAGCGGGAAATTTCTAAAGGCCGGCAACTGAAAAGTGTTGAAAGTGGCTCATGTTGTTTGTGCGCTATAGCCTCGCAAAGCAACATTCTTGGGCGTTAACAAAAAAATCCGCTAAAAAAATTTGCAACTTTGAATACCGGCCATTTAACTTGCATTAGATTTCGCCGATGGCCACATTTTTTTAGCCGTTGGCGGACCCAAAATACAGGCCTGTTTTTAATCCGTCCCTTACTGTCAATTTAATAGCTTCACTTCCATTAATTTTTATGTGCCTCATGTAAAGTTTTGTCAGTCGGCAGCACCTGGCGGGTCAGTTCTTTATTATTAACCAACAAATCTTTATCATTATGAAACACCAGAATTCGATTCAAAATCATTCCGATTCACATTATGTAGCAGCAGATAAACGCAGTATTATCTCCAAGATGCCAACATTAGAAGCCAACTCTTCTGTAATCAAATTGTTAAATAGGGGGGGGGGCAAAACTGCTCTTAATGTTTTTTATGTGCCTAGCATTTAGCCTCAAGGGTAATACCAAGTCGCCTTGCCTTGGTATTGCTACACTTCCTGTTGTTTATCCTCCATATCCAATTACGGCAGGCCAAGATGGCTCGGGACCGATCTCAAATGCCGGGTCGGCTGTAACGGATTGCAGTTTCCTGGTCACATCGGCGATTGCAATACCGGGAGGCTATCAGGTCTGTGTTCAGGCCAATGACCAGTCCGCCGTTCATAGCTGGGTAATTGTTATGGATGGAATGATTACCATGACCGGCAGCGCACCTACCATGTGTTGGACTTTTCCATCTGGCAATCCGTATTTCGAAATTAATCACACAGTAGATGGTATAGGGTGTCAGCAATATATTTACATTTTGCCTGCCGAAACGAATTGTGAGGAGAATGCTGTGTCGGCAACTGTAGAAAACTGCCACTTCGAGGCAACTATCAACGTGGATTTGTCCTTTATAGGGAGCCAAGATATTTCATACGTGATCACCTTCGGCGACGGAAGCCCTGCCGAGCAGTCCTTCGCCGGTGAAGTTATTCATACATACGCCCAACCCGGCATTTACCAGATTTGTCTTAGTTATTACGTTCCTAACGCCGAAATAGGCTTCGTAACATGCTGCTATTCCATCGAAGTTCAAGACTGCTGTCAGGAGGATATTGTCCAATTGATAGCTGTTGAACCCTGCACCTGGACTGCCACGCTGGCGTTCAACCTTCCCGCTTCCAATTTTCCCATCAGCGTGGATTTTGGCGACGGAACTACAGAGATCGTCAACAGCTCGCCGGTCACCCACGATTATCCCGACAACACATGCTACAACGTGTGTTATACATTCGAGCCGTATCCTGGTGAATTTGTGGAGTGTTGCGAAGTCGTCTGCCTGCCTCAATGTTGCCTGATCCCTAACTTCGAGCTAAACGCGGTGCTTCCAAGCGAATCCTGCATCAACCCCAAGTACAGGATATCCCACATTGCCTGCCCGGGCAGCAACCTGGCTGTAACCCACACCTGGGTGTTCAGCGATGGCACCGTATATGAGGGCCCCAACCCGCCCGACCACCTTTTCACCAATTTTGACGATCCGGACGGCGAAGTCTGCGTGACCCATACCATTACCTGCTGCAATGAGACAGCCTCGTACACCGCATGTGCCGCTCATTTGGAAGGGGCTTACGTCGGCGCTCCTGGAAAAATAACTAAATTTTCAGACAATATCCCCACCACCAACCAGAATGTGCTGGAATTCATCAAGGCACACCAGGACGGCGGGGATGCCCATCCACTTATCATCGAGGGCATATTGATCGCCGACCTGGATGCCAACTTTTTCGGAGGTACTTGGAACATGGGAATAGACGCTGAAATACTCGTAGCTCAGACCATGCCCTTGTTCAGGACTTTCACGCTGAACGGCACAACCTTGCGCAGCGCCGTCAGGTTGCCGAGCAATCCAAGTTGTTGCCGTTGGACCGGTATCCGTTCCTCAGGCCAGACCTTTATCGGTGTGACCGATGCTTGGATCATGGACGCCAAATATGCCATCCGCTACCTAAATGAGCCTGGCCTTTTCCCGACCTTGAGCAGTTTGAACACCCATTACGTGAACAATTACTACAGCATCAAATCGGAAGGGCAATACGTTGAATTTTGCGAGTTCAGAAACAACACGATGGATGGCGCCCCCCACCCTGTGGTATGCGACTGCAATGCCGTAAACGCAATTGACTTCAGAGAGGTCGGCAGTTCCGTGAAGCCTGTACTCATTCCCCAAAATTACTCCTCCTTGACGGGCTATAACAATACGATCCTAAATTACGAGCAGGGTTTTCACTTCGAAAACACCAAACTGAGGCTGCGGGGCTTCGACATCCACGACTTGCGTGACTATCAACCCGTCGTAGGGGTACCCAACAACCCCGATGGCGTCGGTGCTATCGGGATCGACTATAAATGGAGCAAACCCGCCAGTTCTTCGTTGGACCTGGACTATGTGCATTTTTCAGATTTCGAGGAACAAAATGCCCGATCGGTCGCCGTCCGGGAAAACATCAGCTCCGGTCGGCACACCCTCACTGCCGCCGCCGCACTGGCCACTACCGCCAACACCATTTCCAGCATCCGAACCCGCAACCTGACAGGAGGCTACGACCTTACGATTGGCAGCGGGGCCAGGCTTACCGGTACGATCAGCCAAAATGACATCTCCACCAACGGAGGCAGCCAATACGGCTTCGGCATCAGCGGCGATTTCAGGTCAGGCAAAAACAACCTCAAAGTGTTGGACAACGACTTCGACATCGTTTCCAATTCTACCTCAGCTTTGAACGGCGGGGTGATCTTGTCGAGCCTTGTTGAAGTCCCACAGGATTTTGTCATCAATGACAACCATATCAATACGGAACCCAATGACGGCGCCGGCATCGGCATCACCAATGCCTACTATTCTGTTGCGAAAAGAAACTTCATCACCGGCACACCTCAGGTACACGGCATCATGTTGCGGGAAGGGGGAGACGCGACAATAGACTGCAACAACATCCAATTCAATGCCAACGGCATTACGGTGGTGTCTTCCAACCAAAACCGGTACGGATACAACAGCTTCCTCGGCAATGGGCACGACATGGAATTCAGCGGCGATAACCAGGGTGTCACCGGCTCCAACATCTGGTGGAATGTGTTCAATACCAGCATCTTTGAAAGCCTTCTTTACAACAACAGTGCTATCACTGGCAAACAACACCACAAAAAGTACAATTCTTGGCTCGGGCAGTCCGGCGTGGAGGTTAGGCATTTAGGTGGATTAGACGTTCAAAACCAATTCTGGTACCCCCTCGGCTCCCCGCTAGGCTCAGTACATCGCCCGCTGAGCTCACCAGCAAGCTTATTTGCTTCAACCCAAGGGGTTGAGGGGCTTCCCGTCAATTTCTGCGGAGACCCGATATCTCCTCCCGCCGAGGCGCCTTCGAACCCGGAAGCTGAATGGGCGCTGCTGTTAAATGATACGATTTATTGGAGCGGGCTGACGGCTGCGGGTCAAACCTTTATGCAGCAAGAAATTTACGGGCTGCTGCTGGAGCATCCAGCTTGGATGAGCAGCGCCAGCCTGTCGGCTTTCAAATCAGCGCAGGAGCAGAGCTTTGTCGGGAAAAGCGAATCCTTGAAAAAAGGGTGGCAACAACTGCTGCTGGATATTTCGGCGCATCAAACTGCCCTCGAGCCTGTACGGGCGCAGTTAGACTCCCTTGCTGAACAGATACAAAATTTGTCGTCAAGCTCCTGCTCGGAGGCGCCCCCTACCAATAACCAAGCCTTGCTCGACTCGACACTGCAGCAGTACAATGCGCTTGCCCTTCAGCTCGAGCTGGCCGATGCTTCCTTCCTCCAGACGGTTCAAAACGCCATCAGCGCCCTGCTGCTGCAAAATGCCGCTTTAGACGACAACCAGTGGCATACCTGGTGCGAAAAGCGCTACAATGAAATCGCCCTCAACTGGCTGGGCGGCACGGAACCCGACGGCAACGCCACCAATGACCTGCGGATGATTGCCCAAACCTGCCTGAACGAGGGCGGACGGGCAGTGCTGGGCGCCAGAGGACTGTGCGAGGTATGGCTCAAGGAACATTTTGGCGAAGAGGGTTGCCTGGGCGCCCCGCAGGAACGAGGCACAGTATACGAAACAGGATCGAAAACTTTACCTGGGCTAATGATATTACCCAATCCGGCAAATGACGTTATGCGCTTGCTTGTAAACCCCGCAAGTATGCCGGGAGCGCGACAAATACAGGTACTGAACCTGAACGGCCAACTTGTCCATTCGGGCAACATGCCTTTCGGGGCCACTGAATGGAGGATATCCGTGCATGGCTGGCCCGAAGGCATGTACGTGGTGCGGGTGATGAACGGCGCCGAAGCCCATA
>CAZULM010000038.1:0-19003 GCA_964621185.1 uncultured Saprospiraceae bacterium
ACGTCGCCGTCTTTTGACCAGGAATATCCCGTCATTATATAGCCGTTGTCCGAAGTGTTGGCGATAGCGAAAGCGTGGTCGCTGAGCGAGCCGCCGTAACATTTTTGCCACAGCAATTCACCGGATTCGCTGACCTTGACCAGCCAAAAATCGCCTTCTCCCTTGGTATCCGTTACATCACCATTGTATGAGTCTGCACTGCCCGCAATGATATAACCGCCATCACTGCTTGGAACTATCCCTCTCGCATAGTCGGGCTCTTTTCCGCCCGCTGTCTTTTGCCATATTAAGCTCCCCTGGCTGTCGAGCTTAACCACCCAGTAGTCGAACAGGCCGAGCTGGCTGTGGCCCGTGATGTCGCCCGTGTTGTGCGAGCCCACGAAGGCGATCACCACGTAGCCGCCGTCCTCTGTGGGCAGCACGCCGCTGCCGATGTCGCCATCCTCTCCGCCCAGGGCTTTTTGCCATTCCAGCGCCCCGCTGGCCGAGAGCTTCAGCACCCAGACATCGACGTTGCCATGATGGCCGGTCACGTCGCCATCGGTGGAGGCTGTTTCGCCCACTACGATATAGCCGCCATCGGCAGTTTGTTTGATTGAGGCGGCCTTATCGTCACTTGTCCCGCCAAGAACCTTTTGCCATTCAATATTTCCAGATTCTGTCAGCTTGACAACCCACAGGTCAATCAGGCCTTTGTTCTCTGTGACATCCCCGTCGTTGGAGTCCGTCCAGCCAGCCAATACGTAGCCATTGTCCGCAGTCTGCTGCACCGACCAGAACATGTCCCAGCCACTCCCGCCCATGGCCCTTTGCCATTGGATACTGCCAAAACTGCTGAGCTTCACTACCCAGCCGTCGTGAAACCCACCATGGTTGCCAGACACGTCGTAGTTGTTGGATTCTGTCCAGCCGGCCACGATATAGCCACCGTCAGATGTCTGGTGGATTTCGTTGGGCACCTCGTTGCCGGTGCCGCCAAATACCCTTTTCCATTGAACGCCGCCCATTGCATTCAACTTGACGATCCAGAAATCGTCGCCGCCGATGTGGCCAAAAACGTCACCGTTGCTGGAGAGGGAGGAGCCAGCAATGATATAGCCGCCGTCAGTGGTTTGGGTAATGCTCCTAGGTTCGTCGTAGGACGAGCCGCCAAGGGACTTTTGCCATTGGATGCTGGGCTGGGCGCTGCCCCATGCAGCCAAAAAGCAAAGCGCAATGAAGATGTTCTGTTGTTTTTTCATGTTGCGACAGATTGTTGTCCCAATGTTGTTATCAGCTCATAGTTTCTCCAATTTTCCCCAAAATACTCGGCCGTCTTCCATTTCCACTGCTAACCAGTACAGGCCCGGTGCGAGGAACCCAAATTTGTCAACATGAAAAATGTTGACAAATTCTCACGCCGCCGACTGGCCAAGCTACGGAACAGCTTTGGCAACTTTTTTTGAAGTTGTCAAAGCTCGCCCAGGGCCACGCGCTCACAACTTCTCCAATTTTCCCCAAAACACCCGCCCATCTTCCACCGCCACCGCCAACTGGTATAAGCCTGAAGATAGTTGTGCCACGTCCAGTGCCCCGCCGTTGGCTATGGCCTGGCGCGTCACTGCCCGCCCTTGCATGTCGGACACCGTTACCTGCAGCTGACCGCTGGCCGACGGCACGTGGACGCTCGCTTGGTGCCGGGCAGGGTTGGGGAATATTTCTAGGATGTTCTCAATGGGGCTGAGATTGTCTGTGGGGCTGGTGCTCTCGGGGGAGAGCTTCACGATCCAATACTCGTTCCTGCCCAGGTTCACAGCCCCTGATACATCGCCATCGGTAGACCAGGCATAGCCAGTCATGATGAAGCCGTTGTCGGTGGTGTTGGCGATGGAAAAGCAATGTTCTGCCTTAGTGCCGCCATAAGATTTTTCCCAAACCAGTTGCCCCGCTTCGTCCAGCTTGAAGACCCAGAAATCGCGCAGCCCGTACATAGTGCTTACATCACCATCGGTTGAGCTGGTGCTGCCAGCGACCACGTAACCGCCCGAATTTGCGACGATCACAGCCCGGGCATACTCGTAGCCGGTGCCGCCGACCGTTTTTTGCCATTCGAGCTCGCCGGTGCTGCTCAACTTGAGCACCCAGGCGTCATAATAGGCAAGCTCGCTGTGGCCCGTTACGTCGCCCGTATTGTGCGAGCCCACATAGCCTGTCACGACATAGCCACCATCGTCGGTGAGGGCGATGTCGCTGCCCAGATCGGCACTTTGTCCGCCATAGGTCTTTTGCCACTCCAAAGTGCCGTCAGCGGCCAGCTTCAATATCCAGAAATCTACGTTCCCGTTGTTCCAGGTAACATCCCCATCGGTTGAGGCCGTCTCGCCCACGATGACATACCCGCCGTCGGGGCATTGTTTCACCGAGCTGCCAAGGTCGTCCTTCGAGCCGCCGTAGGTTTTTTGCCATTCGATGGCGCCCGATTCGTTCAGCTTGACCACCCAGAGGTCGGTCAGGCCCTTGTTCTCCGTCAGATCCCCGTCGAAAGAATCGGACCTCCCGGTCATGATATAGCCGTTGTCGGAGGTTTGTTCCACTGACAGGAAATCGTCCCATTTGGATCCACCCAGGGCTCTTTGCCACTGGATGCTGCCAAAGCTGCTCAGTTTTACGACCCAGCCGTCTGAAAACCCGCCGTGGTTTCCAGTGACATCATAGTTGTTGGAATCGGTATCCCCTACTACAATGTAACCACCGTCAGATGTTTGCTTGATTGATTGGGCTATATCATTGCCAGTACCGCCATAAATTTTTTTCCACTGCACAGAACCGGTGCTGCTCAGCTTGATTATCCAAAAATCATTGGCACCCAAGTGCCCAAAAACATCGCCGTTGGAGGAAGCCGATCCACCAGCCACAATGTAACCACCATCTGTAGTTTGGATAATGCTTTTTGCTTCATCGTAGGAGTTGCCGCCAAGGGCCTTTTGCCATTGGATGCTGGGTTGGGCGTTTGAAAGGGTTGAAAAAGAGCATGCGATAAAAAAGGTGACTATCTTTTTCATAATTTAAAATTTTGATTGACTGGAAAGACAATTTCTCATTGAGGAGAAACAAACATTATTGGGAAAGAATTACCTTTATTTTTTGCTCGTCCCCATTATGCTCTATTCGTAGCACATAAAACCCAAATGGAATATAGTTTATTGGAATTGCAATTATTGGGTAGGGCACATCAATATCCGCTTTTAAAACAGGCACACCATTCAAATTTAATAATTCAAAGTGCCTACGACCTGATTGAAACCCTGATTCAGGGAAAAATACATATAAAAACTCGGCGCAAGGGTTTTGAACCTTTATCAACCCTTTGGTATTCAAAGGTCGGGACAACTCCAAATCTGGTAGGCACCCGTGGCATTCTTGCGAAAAGGCAGTTCCTTCCATAGATTCGTATGTAAAACCAGGCGACCAGGAATCGTCGCAAATATCAACTGTCAGTTGTGGCCCTCCCAAATTGAAAGAAACTTCGAGATACCCAATCACCTCAAGCTCCTCTGGCCCTATTATTTTACCCGCTTTAAAACGGAGTTTAGCTTGAACAATGTCGGTTGCGCCTTTTGGCCACTCGTTTTCCAAATTCGCAGCAACTAAGACGACACTTTCTCCGAGGTTTGTAGCCCGCTTAACGGTCCCAGCAACATCGCCAGGCTCCTCAGTTGGATCAAATTCAAAAATTGTCGAATTAACAACCTCTGCGTTTTTAATCTCGGATATCCTAAAACCAATCCATTCATTTGGAGCAGTTGGGCAGCGCATCCCCTTGCAATCAATATTGGTAGGGTTATTTGGCGTTCTACCTAAGGTTGTTAAATCAAGAATTAGTCCAGTAGGGCCTAATGGGGGAAAAGATTTCTTGCGGCTAACCAACCCATTCCCGCAAACAGTTCTGATCGTGAATACATGCCTTTTTTCAGGGTTAAGGTTTGAAATAGTGCATTCGACAGAATTAGGGTAAAGTATAGAAAATAGTGAGTCATATCCATTGTTATTGTTTTCTTGAAAAACCGTCACCAAATGGTCTGCACCTGCAGAAATCGGATTCCAGGCCAAAGAAACATAGCCATAGCCAAATCCCGTAATCCTGAAACTGTCGGGCGGAGGCGCAAAACAGGTGTCTTGTGTAGTTGGAGCAAACGCCGTTCCAGAAACTGTCTCCCCAAAAAGGTGGCTTCCAAAAAGGCTTAGCAACGAACAAAGCAGGGTGTAAAGCAACTTTTTTTCCATGATGAAGTGTTTTTTTAATGATTCACAATTAAATTCGGAGTAAAGGTTCTTCCTTCGGTTTGGGAATTTAGTAACAATTTTGGGCCAAAATTCTTTACACGCGCATGGAACAAAGCCAATTTGTTGAATTGATAAAAGCCTTGAAGCCGGAAGAGAAAGAGAAATTTCTCCATTACGCCCAGCTCCAATTCTTTCCAGGGGTCAAAATCAAGCCGCACGTGGCATCGCTGCTGCGCATCTGTTTTGCACAGCCCTGGCAAGAAACTGGGCACAAGTTGGAAAAAAAAGAGGTTTTCGCCGAGCTTTTTCCCAGCACAACTTATCTGGAGGGCAAGCTGGAGAAACTCATGGTGGAAGCCCAGCGGGTGATCCGCGCCTTTCTGTTGGCGGAAAACTACTTTCGCGAAAGCAATGCCTTCCACCAGGTGCTCGATTATGCAGAAATTCTCCGTACCCGGGGCTTTAACTCGAAACACCGAAAGCATTTGCTGCTACTCCAACAAATGCAGGACGAGGCAGAGCATCAGCATAGCTTTTACTTCCATGACCAGTTCTTACTTGAGTATGCGATACACAATGCACAAAGCCTGAATAACCATATTAAAGGAGACCTGAACATCCCAGCGACCCTGGATGCCTTGGACATGCACCACTACCTCAACAGGCTCGCCTTGCTAAATGTCTATTTGCTACAACAAATGGCTGCCAACATCGAGGTGCCGCAAGCCATGCATGACCGGCTATTAGAAACCAAAGTACCGCCCCGTTATTTGGATCGCTCCCCAGTAATTCTGATCAACCACACCATTTTCACCTTACTAAAAAAGGAGCATCTTAAATTAGAGGATTTGCAGCGTTTGTCGGACCAATTGAGTACCCATGAAAAAAGGATTGACCATGAAAACCTAAACGGGTTTTATACTTATTTGCGCAACATTTGCAATTTGATCTTGATGCAAGAACCAGACCGTCAAGAGATTGAACTTTTACTCTTTGACTTATACAAAGACAATTTGGTACGTGGTTTTTTGCATTATGAAGGCAAATTGCCCGCAACCAGATATTTTGCGATCTCCGAATGCGCTGCAAAAACAGGGCAATATAAATGGGCCTTTAATTTTATCGAAAATCACAAACACGAAATACTGGGTGAAAATGAAAGCCAGGATATATACCGCTTCAACAAGGCCCTACTTTTGTTCAGCACAGGGAATTTTAACGAATGCCTCGACTATATCCCTGCCACCTCACCCTTTTTAAATTATTTCCTGGCCGGAAAAATCTTAGAGCTCAAAGCCCTTTATGAATTGAACTCCGACCTGCTGCCCTACAAAATAGACGCTTACAAAATGTACCTGAGCCGCACCTCGCAAAAACAATTGCCCGCCGCGCGCCGTAAAAAGAACCTGACCTTCCTCAATTTTTTAGTCCAATTGCACAGCTCCATCCCGGGCGACGCTAAGCGCGCCGAACAAATTATCGAAAGGCTCAAAGAAAAAAAACATGCCGTCGATTGGCCCTGGCTCATGGCCAAAGCCGAGGCGCTGAAAAAGCAACGCTCCTAATCCCGCTTCTTCAGCCAGGCATCCAACATCCCCGCACACTTGAACTGCACCTTGGCCAGCGCGGTCGGCTCGTCGAGCGCGGCGCGCAGCTCGCGCACGGCAGGGCGGTAATCATGCCCCAGGCCCTCGAATTTGTCCACCGTGCGCAGCATCCGCTCCACTTCGTAGGAAAAGCGTTCGGGGTACAGGTCGTGCGCATGTTCCTCGTCGCGTATGCTGCGGCGTATCCAGTCGGCCACCGAGCGCAGGCCCGTGTCGATGGGCTGGAGGAACATAGCCTTGTCGTCCACCTCATTGGAGGCGAGGAAGGTGAAGCACTCCAGGGCGCCTTTGTTTTCGAGCCAGTACACGAGCACCTCCTGCCAGTCGGGGTTCGATTTGATCTTGGCTAAGGCATGGGCGCGCAGGGCGGCATCGTGGTTGGCATCGGTGAATGCCAGGATGCGCACCATATTTTTCGTCACGTCGCAGGAGTCGATTTCGCGCATGAATTCGGCGTTGTGCCGCGCTTCGTCGGCGGCCTTGCTTTCGATCGCGTTGGCCGTTTTTTCGCTTTGGGCGGCCAACCAGGTGAACAGCCCCGCAGCCGTGCCCAGCGCACCCAGCGCGAACACCAGCAGCAGCGGCCATTTGTACAGCCCCGCCGGCACCGCCTCCCGGATGCCGCTGTTGAGCAGCACAAACCCGGCAGCGATCATCAACAAGGGGATCAAAGCGGGCGCAAAGGATGAAAAGGTTTTAAACAGCGCCGGCACCGGCCCTGCCTCGTACTTGAACAAGGCGCTCAAAGCCGCCGTGAACACCGCCATCAGCAAACCCAGCCCTACCAGCAGGTTCCGGGTCGTTCTGTTCGGCGACACCCAATCAAAGCCGCCTTTCACTGCGATGATAATGGCTGCGATAGCCATACACACCCAAAAAACAAGGTAGAGCAGCACCACGCTCAGCGGATAGCCGCCATCGGCGCCGCGCGGGGCTTTGCCATAAACGGTGGAAAAGATCAACGCGGAAATGAGCGCGGAAAGGGTGAGGAGGATGTTTCCGAGAATAACCATGATTTAAAATAGGCAAGTTGGCAAATAGGCAAGTTGGCAAAGGGGCAAGTTGGCAAAGGGGCAGGATCACTATTCAACTCTTTCATGGTAGGAATAGCCCTGAAAGGGCGACATCACTAACATTGGGCACCGCCCACTGAATGATGCCTTAGAAGTACCGTTCCACCCCAAACACCTTCACATGCTCCGGCACAGCTTCAAAGTCCTTGTATGAATCGGTGCAATAGATCCGGTCGATGCCTGCCAGCTCGAAGCCCCGACTGAAAATGCCGTGCGAGACCGCTACCGCTACCGCGCCCGCGCCCCTGGATTTGAGCAGCGCCGCCAGGCCCGTGAACGTGCCGCCCCCATCGCAAATATCGTCGGCAATAAGGCAGGCTTGCCCTTTAAAATCGGCTTCCAGGGTGCGGAAGCCCGACAACTGCCCCGTGCGCACATCCCGCATTTTCATGCACTCCGCCACCTGTTCTGCTCCCACGAACTGCGCCACCTTGTGTATCTTTTTCAGTGCCCCGCCGTCGGGCGACACCAGCCAATATGGGGTGCCGGCGGGCAGCAGGTCGGCGATGCAGTCGCGGATAAACGCCTCGTTTCCAATGGCTTCGGATCGGCGAAGCAATGCGGTGCTGACATCCGAATGTGGATCGAACACCGAAATTTTGGAAAAACCCGCCTGGTTGAGCATGTCGGCTACCACGCGCAGCGCGAAGGGCTCGCCAGGCGTCATTTGCCGGTCCATGCGCGCGGCCATCAGGTACGTGATGCTGAGCGATACCGGCCCGGCGCCCGCAGCATCGAGGGCATCTTTGGCCAGCAAAACCAGCAACAGGTCGGCAGGGTTGGCGATGCGGGCCGTGACATGGCAGGGCTGCCCGGGTTTTATGGCATCGGCGCGGAGTTTCAGGTGTGGTTGCCCATCGGGGAAGCTCAGGCGTTCGAATGGGATGCTGGTGGCGACCGGGTTGAGGAGGTTGAGTTGTTGCATGGTTGTTTTTGGCTTTTCTGGAATATGATTCTTGGACTGTTTTTTGAAACACGCAGCGAATATAGTGCGACATCCCACAGTACTAGACATTTTATTTCGCGCAGATTTGACGCAGAAAAAGACCCAGATTTGACGCAGATTTTTTCCGCGTAAAATCTGTGAAAACAAATCTGCGTCAAATCTGCGCGAAATAAGTATAGTTGGGTGGCGACTACCTCATTTCAAATGCTTCCCAAAAAATTCCAGCGTCCGTTTCCAGGCCAATGCCGCCGCCGCTGCATCGTACCGCGCCGCAGAGGTATCGTTGTGAAAGGCGTGGTTCACGCCTTCGTACACGTACTGTTCGTATTGAACCCCGGCTTCTTTCAAGGCCGTTTCATAAGCGGCCATGCCCGCGTTCACCCGTTCGTCGAGGCCGGCGTAGTGTATCTGAACGGCAGCTTTTATCCTGGGCACGTCGGCGGCATCGGGTTGGGTGCCGTAAAAAACCACGGCGGCTTTCAGATTCGGCACGTTCACGGCAAGCCGGTTCGACATGGCGCCGCCCCAGCAAAAGCCGACGCAGCCGAACTGTCCGTTGCAATCGGGGCGGGATGCCAGGTAATCGAACACCTTGATGAAGCGCTGCAGGCTCTCCTCCGGTTTCAGTTGGGTGAACAGTTTGCGTGCCTCGTCGGTATCGGCGGGCGTGCCGCCCAGGGGCGACAGGGCGTTGGGCGCAATGCCGAGGTAGCCGGCGCTGGCCACGCGACGCGTTACATCCTCGATGTGTGCGTTCAAGCCCCGGTTTTCATGGATCACCACCACAGCGGGGTAGCGCTTTTTGGCCTTGGGCCGGGCCAGGTAGGCATCCATTTTTTCTCCGTTCACCGGATAGCTGATGTGCTCGGTGAATAATGCCTCGGCACCGGCCCTGGAAGCCGGCGCGCAGCCCGACTCCAGCAGGGAAAGCACCGACATGGCGGCGGCGGTGCTGCCCACCAGTTTAACCAGTTCCTGCATGAATACTTTGCGGGTCAATGGTTTGTGGGTGTATTCGTCGTAGAGCTTGATGATGCGTTGGTCGAGCATGGCAGTAGGTTTTAAAAAGTTTTGGCGCCAAGTTGCAATCTCATGGCGCCGCAGCGCTAATGTAAACGACTTT
This sequence comes from uncultured Saprospiraceae bacterium, assembly GCA_964621185.1. Classification (GTDB taxonomy): domain Bacteria; phylum Bacteroidota; class Bacteroidia; order Chitinophagales; family Saprospiraceae; genus M3007. The sequence continues at coordinate 9,013 of CAZULM010000038.1, forward strand.
GGGCAAATACTGGCCGTAAATGCTTTTAAGTGATACGGACAGAAATGCAAGGGGCATGAGCGGAAGGGAAGATCAACATATTGAAAAAATTTGCCGCAAAACTTTCAATATTAAAAATATCATTATCTTTGTTACTGCAATCCCCACCGAAGCCGCTCCAACGGGCTTTAATTTGTATTCCTTCCGTAATAAATGTTTAAATCGGTACCGGCCAATCTTTTAATCTTAGTCAAGGCTCACCGAATATTTCCTTGATGGCGCTCCGCGTGGCGTTGTTTTTTTGTAAATTTTCTTCTTTCCATTTTTCTTTAATCCACTTTCGGGCAATACCGAAAGCAGGCACAGTTGTGCATACTTCCGTTTGAATTCGGGGAATAAAAGGCGCTTCATTTTTCGCTTTCCCTCACCACACAAGGCAATGTTGATCTTCTACTGATGCGCCACCGCATCAGGGTCAATCTTATTTTTCACTTTTCAACCATATCACATTATGGCCAGAACTTTTTTCAATCCGCGCAACACGTTTTGCGCTTTGTGGGCATCGGCTGTGGAAAGCTATTTGCGCACTGAGCACCCGAACCTAAGCATCAACGAAATTCGCCAATTGCCGATGATGCAGGGCGTGTTCCAACATTTGAGCGACCTCAAAAAGGGAAAGCGCCAGGCAGCGCCCGGCGCCGATGCGAAAACCGCCGCAGACCCCATAGACCAGCAGGCATTGATGTCGCAGGATTTTATGGACCTGGCGATGACGACCATGCTCTTCACCAATGTGGGCACGACGTTGTTCGACTTGTACATGGATTTTCTGAACAGCTACAACAACAGTCACAAGGATAGGGATTACAGCACCGAAGACCTCGTCGGCTTTGCCCTGTGCACCATTGTTTATGTGGGGCTTACGGGCTCTAACCTCAGCAATACCGAGAACGAGTTTGTGCAGTACATGATCAACACCCTGGATATCAGCAGCGAGAACAAGCAGAAAATACGCAATTTTTGGGACAACATGACCCCAAACAACGAATACAGCCTGCAATACCGCGATGCCAGCAGCTATCCAAACTACACAGCCATACCCTATAACATCCCTACCAATGGGCAGGTCGTCATGCTGGGCGACTGGGGCACTTCCATGAACGATGCCAAGCAGATGCTGAAGGCTATTTGGAGGAAAGCTTTCCAGGACAACCCCAGCAAACCGATCGTTTTTATTCACCTTGGCGACATCTATTACTGTGGGCTTCCAATCGAATGTGACAACAATTTCAATCAGGTATTCCTCAGCGTCGGCTCCGAACTGCACACGGAGCTGAACGACAACAGGTTTGTGCAAAACCCGCCGATCTTCACCATCCCCGGCAACCACGAGTACTATTCCTACGGCTACGGCTATTTTCAGTTGCTCGATACCCTGAACCGCAACACCGCTGGCATCAGCGCCTCACAGATCATCCAGTCGTGCAGCTTTTTCTGCCTGCGTTCTGCCGACAAACGCTGGCAGTTTTTGGGCATGGACACTGGTCAGGACGATTACAACGGCATTACAGCGGCACTGGAAGGCGCAGGCGCTGCTTTCGAGGGCTGGATCAACAGCCACCTGGGGAACTGGAGTTGGTTGAACTGGGTGGAAGGCCTGGCGAACAATTTTTACCAGGATTTTGTGGGGCCTTTTGCGCCAGCGTTGCGGAGCAGCGAGCTTACCTGGCTGCAAAACCGCCTGCGCTCATCAGAATTCAGCGGAAAGACCATTCTTTGCTCGCACCACCAGCTCTTTTCGCGCCAGGCTGAAATAGACCACAACGACCCACAGTACCTCAATGTTAGCCTGCTGAAAAATTTCTCCGATTATTTCAAGAACGACATCGCAGCCTGGTACTGGGGCCACGAGCATACATACGCGATTTATAAGGACGGTATTTTTGGCCTCAACAAGGGCCGCTTGTTGGGGAGCTCCAGCTATGAAGCGACGCAAGACGACGACGACCCGTATGCCAACAATTACCCCATGGTTCCGTTTGACAGCAGCATGAGCCCCATCCCGATCGGGAAAACAGGAAGTGTCGGACTGTACAACCATGCCGCAGCTATTTTTATCCTGAACGGCTCCGAGATCGATGTCAGCTATTACCAGTTCCCAGCCTGGAACAACGTTGACCCGCAGCCAAGCAGCCTGCCCCTCAACCAGATTCACAGCGAAACCATCAATTCAAATTTCCGCTTTTTGACCCCCACCTGGATCGGCAACCAGCAAATTGACCCGAACGATGTGGTCACCGACCACAACCCCGCTTTGGTTAACTGGAATGAAAAGCTTTACCTGTTGTTTGCCGACGGTTCAGGCAATATCAGCCTGGCAACGGCAGATGTGAGCGACTACAGGCCAACTGGGAAAAACCAGGCGCCTAACTGGAACACAAAAGGTGCATTCAGCAACAACGGAAGCCCATTCACTACCAGCCACAGCCCGGCAGCCGTGTGTGCAAACGGGGTGATCTATTGCTTCTACGTCAATTCCAACAACCACATCAAAGTGTTCTCTTTCAATGCTTCGGGCGGTGGCCTGACCGATTTGGGCTCGATCAAGGATACCCACGGCAACAGCATCGTCGTAGGCGATTCGGGGCTATCAGCTGCTTTTTTTGAAGGCGTGATCTTTCTGACCTATCTGCAAAGCGGCTCCTCCAACAACCTTTGCTGGGCCACCTTCAACCCTGCCGACGGGTATAGCCAGGATATAGGCAACATGTACGATACCAACAGCAACAAAATCGAATCGGAGATAATCCCCGCCCTGGCTGCCAGCCCGAACCGCATGGTGATGGTTTTCCAGCAATCGGGCAGCAGCACCGATTTGCAATGGGCTGAATCTACCGGGGGTACCTGGACGCTGCATTCGGACATAAATTCTCTAAAAACAGATGGGGGCACGGTGACACCCAACAGCACCATTGGTTTCTCGCTCAACTATTACAATGGCCAGTGGTACCTCGTTTACGTAGATGCCAACGATTCGAACAACTACATGCGCCTGTGCATGATGGCCGATGAAACCAACAGCTGGAAAGGCAATAACAAAATTTGTGTGTACAAAAATGACAGTGGCAGCCAGACATATCCGCAGACCAGCAAAGCCCCAACCTTGGGCATCACCGCTGGTGGTGGTTTTTTGTGCTACCGCGGCAATACGCATGATGAAATCTATTGGGCTTATTTTTAGCAGGTTCCCGCGCTAAAATCATTGAAACCATCGCAGCGCGCTACCGCCGCCGCACTTTCACCTGAATAGCCCTTTCAACCGGCTTCTCCGACACCAGTATCAAATAGCCGCCGCCGCCAGCGCCGCTCAGCTTCCAGCCGAGCGCCTGGTGGCGGTACTGTTCTATCATGTCGAATATACTCTGGTCGGCCATGTTGGGGAACATGGCGATCTGGGCTTCGAAGGAGGCGCGGAAATGTTTGCCAAATGCCCTGGCATCCATGTTGAGGATGGCGTCCCAGCAGGCAAGGGCGGCATCGGCGAGGGCTTTCGCGCCTTCCGGGCCAATGCGCGTGTCGGCCAGCACGTCGTAATCGTGCACGCGCGGGCCGAGGGTGACGAGGTACAGGTGGCGCTCCAGCCACGACAGGATGGCTTCATCGTGCACGCTTTGTATTTGTTCCGGCCAGTAATGCCCGGCGTAATGGGCGCGGTTGAGGCCGGGCATCACAATGCCGATGGAATCCTGCGAGCCCGCAATTTCCGTGGTGCCGGGCGGGTTGTCGAAAGCGAACAGGACTTTGGCCAGCTGCTCGGGATCGCCGGGCGGCAAGGCTGTGCGCCACAGTTCGATGGCTTTTTTGCGGGTGCTGGTGGCCATGCCGCTGCGGTAGTTGAAATCCTGGGTCGGCTCGATGCTGATGGTCAGCACAGGGCCGGGATGGTGTTTGGATACCCAGGGCTGGTCGAGCCAGCCCCCGGCCAGGTCGATGCGGTAGGGAATGTCACATTCTTCCCGCAAGGCCGTGGTGCTGCGGGTGGGCAGTCCGCCCGCAGGTACGCGCCGCGACACCTGGTACTCAATGTTGCGCTCCCGGCACAAGGTTTCCTTGGCGGGGGTGTGGCCGTCTTCGTTCACAAAAAATATGTCGGGCTGAATATCGTCGAGCTCTGCCAAAAAGTCGAGGATGCCGGAGCCGCTGTTGATGTGTACCTGGTGCACGCAGGCCAGGGCTTCGAGCATAAAGCGGCGCTCGGTCTGCGCGTTCACCGGGCGGCGGCCTTTCAAGCCCAGCACCGTTTCATCGGAGCCAATGCACACGTGCAGCTCGCCCCGTTGGGCTGCTTCCTGCAAAAAAGCCACATGCCCGCTGTGCAGCAGGTCGAAACAACCGGTTACCATTACTTTCTTCATCGCCTAAAACAGCCAACGGCCCATGGCCAACGGCACTTTTTATTGCAAAATTAGGCAAGATGCCCGACCTTTCAGCATTCTAAAATTAAACCCATTCCAGATGTACCGAAAAATCGTAAAGCTCCGCGGCGAAGAAACCCTGGTGATCGAATGGCAGGAATCCTGGCAGCAACTCGTTGTCAAAATGGACAACGTTGTTCTGGGCAATGTTGAAACTAAGGAAGAACTGAAGGCAGGCCGCAACTTCCGGCTTCCAAATGGCAAATCGTTTATGGTACTGCTTTCCGACTATGGGTTGGAGGTTTGGTACGAAGGGGTTGAAGTGGTGAGCGGGACAAAAAGCGGGACAACCGATTTTTTCGGCAGCGCATTCTTGGCTTTAATGTCGGTGGGGACGATAAATATGGTGCTGGGGGTAATGAACCTGATTGCCGAAACTTCGTTCCTGAGGCTCATCCTTTGCGTTTCGCTGTTTGTACTTGGCCTGGCCATGCTTATTTTAGGCTTTTTCACCAAGAAGCACAGCGAAAAGTCAAATCTTATCCTTGGGCTCGTTTTCGGAGGTTTGAGCCTTGTCGTATCCGTTTTATCAATCAATTACATTTGTATGGCGGCTACCGTTTATTTGATTTCGGCTCTGATCAAAGGTTTGAAGGCCAATGAATACCAGCCAACCGTCAAGGTCAGCATCGACGAGGAAGACCCCATCGATCAGGTGTTTTAGTTGTTAGATGATTCAAGATGACCTCCAACGCTCCTTTATTGCACGTTTTCCCATTCTTCTTGTTCCTGGGGCTGTTGGCGCTGGCTGTGCTGCTGGGATTCAACGGCTTATACGGGCAAGATGCCCACGAGTATTTGCGGCAAAGCCGCGCCATTTTTGACTGGTGGACAAATGGGGTTCCCATGACCCGCACGCTGGGCAATGGCGAGTTTTCCAGCGGGTACCCGGTTGCGGGCGCGCTCCTGCGTTTTTTGGTCGGCGATCCGATTTTGGCGCTGCAGGTAGTTTCCTGCTTGTCGTTTGCCGCATCAGCCTATATTTTTGAGCGGATTTTAGCCGTGTTGGCGCAGGGCAGCCGGGCCGATAGCCGGCTGTTGTTCAGCGTGCTGGCATTGGTGCTGGCGCCCGTTTTTGTGCGTTCAGGGCTTGTGGTGATGAGCGATGGTTTGGGGCTGACCTTCACGTTGGCGGCTTTTTTCTTTGGCCTGCGCTGGGTGGAGCAGCAGCGCGGGCCCGATGTGGTGTGGACGGCGTTGTTTGTGGGGCTGGCTGTCACGGTGCGCATTGGCCTGGCGGGCTTGCTGCTCCCGCTGTCGCTGGCCACTGGCTGGTACTTGCTCGTGCGGCGGAAATGGCTTTGGATGTTTTTGGCTTTGCTGGTCGGTATCGGGGTGCTGCTGTCCCATTTTGTTTCTTCTACCGATGTGCTCAGCCGCCCTTTCCAACATTCCATGTTTCAGCATTGGTCGGTCGCCAATTTTTTCCAGCGCAGTTTCAGCAACGAGAACGGGCTGTCGCAATACATTTTCCCCAACATCCTTTACCTGCTTTTCCCCCTGCTGCACCCTTATTTTTGCCTCACGCTGCCGGGCTTGTTGTTCCTGGCAAAAAGAACCGACGTCATTTTGCCGGCCAAAAAAGTCGTGCTTGTTTGCGTAGGGGCTTATTTGGTTTTGTTAGGGGGCTTGCCGCACCAGAACCTGCGTTTTCTGCTTCCGGCATACGCGCTGCTGTTGCTGCTGCTTTTCCCTGCCTGGGACCGCCTGTACGCCTACGGGCTTCATTTTTTCAGGAAACTCACGTTGACGTTTATTGCCATAACGGTGGTGTTGCAATTATTTTTTTGTGCGCGCATGGTGGCGCCCACGCGCGCGCGCAACCATTTGGAGCAGTCAATTGCCCGTGAAATCAAACCCTTGCTGCCGCCCCGCGCCATGGTGTACGGATTTGACATTGACATCGCCCTGCAATCCTACCTGCCGGATGTGCAGTTTGCCAATATGTGGGTGCAGCGATACGACGATTTCCCCGTGGGCAGCTATGTCTTGTTCAACGCGCCGGCCTTGCGGGCGCAATGGGAAGGGCAAAACCCTATGCTCAATTGGGATTTTTTGGTTGAGCATTATAGGCTGGAGGTGTTGAAGGAATTGCCGGAGGGCTGGGTTTTGTATGGGGTAAGGGGGTGATAATGGAGGCTGTCTATGTTATTTATTATCAATATTTTGTAGCAAACTATACAATTCCTCAGTCGTCATTCCCCTCAAAAAGCCTCTATTAACCAAGCCTTTCAACAATTTCTTATCGCCTGTCCATAATTGAGCATCAAGGAATTCTGCCAGTGCAACAAAAGCAATATCGTCCATGTCAATATCTCGAACAACTGGAATGGCAGCATACCAATAATCGTATGGTATTTGTTCTTCTGAAATAAAATTGATGCAACTAAAAATATCGTCACGCAGATCCTCGAAGTCATCAATGTCAATTTCAGCTGTTTGCATCAGTTTTTCCTGGTGCCTTTTTACTTCGGTTTTTACAAGATTCGGAGCAAAAAACTCAAATTGTTTGCGGCCAAAAAGGAGCATCTGGCCAATTTTACCTGATTGGGACAAAATAGCACTATAGACAATGTTGGTATCGACAATTACCTTCATTGCCCTTTGAGGAACCGATGTTTATTTTCTTCCCACCATTTTTTGTTGGTTTCAGATGCAAGCCGATCAATGTCTTCTTGAGTGGCTTTGCTTTTTGAAATTTTTTCCTTGTAGCGGATGAATTTTATCATCAACTCAAGGTCTTCCCAGTCAATATTGCCAGGAAGTCGAAGAATTACCTCATTTTCCGTGCGTTCTAACGTCATATTCAGTGTTTGGTAAAAAGTTTGAACTTTAAAGGTATAGGATTTTGGAATATGCAACAAGCTAGGGCGCAGATTTAGACCTGACAATGTTCAAGCCGTGGTTGATGAGGTTGGTCCTTGTTGGGTGAACGTGCGCATGGGCAATCTGGCGCACTTAGTCGGCCATGTGAGACCTTGCATAGCTACTTACATCTTATGTATTTGATTCGCTTTTAATTATTTGCGCAATAATTGGCGTGATTTCGGGTATCTTGTTTCTGGCTACATCCCATACGATTGCATAGTTGACCCCAATATAGTCGTGGATGAGCTTATCCCTCATTCCTGCTATATTCCGCCGAGGAACATCACTCTATTGCTCTTTAATATCTGCTGGAATCTTTTTAGTTGCTTCACCAATAATTTCTAAACTGCGGACTATCGCCCGTTTTAGCACCTCGTTGTCGATCAAACCATCCTTGGTCATATCTGCCGATATGCTGCTATTGATAAATTCACACTCGTCATAAATGTGTCGTAGGTATTCAATTGGCAATTTGGACATACTCAACCTCATTTAATATGTGAGGGCCTATATATGGGCTTAAGCCACCCGTCGTCACAACTTCTACCTTATATCCTTTAAAAATTTTATCTAAAAGGTCACAAACAGCCATGAAGTTGTCAAAAGTCTCTTTATCTTGTTGAAAGTCAACAAGGATATCTATATCGCTCCCCTTCTTTTGCTCCTGCCTTGAGTAAGAGCCGAACAAGCCAATTTTGCTAATCCCGTGTTGGCGAATAAGCAGCCGATTAGATGTAATTTCATCTTTTATATGCTTTTTTGATAGCATAATGCCAAATTTTCACCAAAAATACAGCTTTTTTCTCAAAGTGGGAGATTTTTAGCCTTCCCCCTTCTGGGTGGCGGTTTCTTGGAGGAACCGATATTATACCTCGCGCCGCTTGGCTTTGTGCATGCCGATCTTTGTAATCAATTGAAGATCAGTTGAATCAATCATACTTATTCACAAAAATCAGGCGAATCATAGTATATATTTCAGCATATTCTTGCGTGAAAACCGCCTTGCCCGTACCTCGACATCATAAAGGTTGCGTATATGTAAGGTTATTGCTCTGCATAGAAGCTATAATCGCCGTCTCATACCACTAAAGCCAAAGCGTATTAGCTCGTACAATATAGCAAGCTTTTGGCTAAACTTCCAAATCACCAAGCGGGCTTTTTATACCCAACGGAAAGTGCTTTGCGAAAATATTAGGAGGCTGTAGTTGGCATCCAATTACCAATCCAACCAATCCAACTAATCACCAATCCCCAAACTCCTTCCACGCCTTCGCCAAATCCCTACGCCCAATCATATTCACCCACCCTTTCTTCGGGTTTTCCCCAACCTTTTTCAACAATGCCAGCTGCCTGGGCGACAACCATTCATCGGGCGATTGGCTTTTGCCCACTAAGCTGTTGGCGCGGCAGGCTTGCAGGCTGGTCATGGGGATGAACCGGTAATCGGTGTGGGAGAGGTAGTATTTTGGCTCGCGGTCGCTGCGGAAACCCTCGTTGCGGGTGCAGGCGCTGATGCCCTTGGGCTTTGCCACCGCTTCTAAGCTGGCCCTTTTGATCACGGCCGGGTCGAACTGCACTTTCACCACTTCCCGGCCATCCTGAAAGCCCGGTTCGGTTTCGATCACGCCCGGCAATTCGCCGAGTGCGCCTTCGCCGGTCCAGAAGCAGTACATGGCAAAGGTGGCGGTTTCCAGCTTCGATTCCCGGGCGGCAAATTCTTCTTCCAGCAGTTTCAGGTATCCCGGTATGGCCACCTTGCCCGTTTCCAGGGCGCTGCGCATCCCGCTGATGAGTTGCAGGGAGGAGCTGAAATTGGGCATGCGCGGCACAATATCCCGGTAATCGGCGCCGACGATGCGCACCACCGGGTTGTTCCAGGCCGGCTCTCTAAAACGTTTGAGCGCGTCGGCGTCCTTGTCGCCCTTGTTGTTGTAAATGCAGACCGGCACAAAATACGTCTCAATGGCCTCTACGATCAGGGGATGGGAAAGCGTGGAGTTACCGTAGCGGGTGCAATTGGAACATCCCGGCACTTCCTGGAATAGGATGAGGATGGACTTGCCCGACCTTTTTGCCTCCCCTAACCCTGCATCCAGGTCGCGCAGCCAGTGCACCGCGCCGAGTTCTTCCGGGTTCTGGCTATTCGGGCGTTCCGGCAGCGGGTGCTGTTCAGGTTGTGCGGCGGCGGGTTTGGTGCTGCGGGTTTCCAGCATAATCAATGAGAGGGCCAGTATGGTGCAGGAAAAAAGGCTGATGGTGACGATCTGTTTCATACGTTTTAGGTTCCTTTTACATAAAAATCACGTCCATTTTCATTGTTGAATTCGATTTTCAGGTCCTTGATCTCCCGCCGCATGTCGTTCAATACTTCAATTCTAATAGCGTCGATTTCCGACTGCTCACCTTTGTACGTGTTTAACATTGCATTGGCATCAAGGAGCCTTTCGATCAGCCTTAAGCGATAGTCGATGTGGTTGATCCGGGTTTCGAGTTCGTGTAGTTTTTCCATTGTTTAAAGTTATGGGGCGGCGCCCCATGTTAGTGATTTTGCCCCTTCAGGGCTTGCACTCGTCCATAATCATTTCGTCGTGTCGTCGTGCCGTCGTGAGAAATAGGGCGGCGCCCCATGTTAGTGATTTTGCCCCTTCAGGGCTTGCACTCGTCCATAA
>CAZULM010000038.1:19103-56475 GCA_964621185.1 uncultured Saprospiraceae bacterium
GGGCGGCGCCCCATGTTAGTGATTTTGCCCCTTCAGGGCTTGCACTCGTCCATAATCATTTCGTCGTGTCGTCGTGAGAAACTTTTTTACCTCCAAAGATACTACTCTTCTATTTCCACCACAAGCTCTATTTCTACCGCCATATTGAACGGTAAGGCATACATCCCGACTGCCGAACGGGCGTGTTTTCCCTTGTCGCCAAATATTTCCACCATCAGGTCGCTGTAGCCGTTGATCACCTTGGGCTGATCGCTGAAATCTTCGGTACAGTTAACCATGCCCAGCACTTTTACGATGCGTTTCACTTTGTTCAAGGAGCCCAATTCCGCTTTGAGTACTGCAAGGTGCTGGATGCCCGTCAGCCGGGCTGCTGCGTAGCCTTCTGCGACAGATAGATCCCGGCCAACTTTGCCTGTGATATAAGTCCCATCAGGCTTGGCAGGGCCTTTTCCGGCGAGGTAGAGCACGTTGCCGACGCGCACGGCGTGCACATAATTGGCGACGGGAGCTGCGGGAGGGCTTAGAGCAATGCCGGACTTGGCGAGCCTGGTTTCAGCGTCTTGGCTATGAAGCAAGAAGGGGCTGGAGCTTAGAAATAAGAGCAAAAAGAGATGTTTTTTCATGCTGATTTGTTATGAAAAATTAGCCCCAAATATCACCCTGCTGGACATTTTATTTCACACAGATTTTTTCTGCGTGAAATCTGTGAAAACAAATCTGTGTGAAATCTGCGCGAAATAAAATGTCCAGTAGGGCGCCCAAATATCAACAAAAGTGCCCAGAAAAAGTCTTTCGACCCTTCCTGAGCACCATTAATCCCCCGTTTCTTTGGATTAGCGCGCCACTTGCACCTGCTGTTTCAGGCTTCCAGTTGCCGTTTGCACGATCATGTAATACACCCCTGCCGGCAGTTCATTCACAGAGACGACCATGTTTTGGGTAGCGGGCTCTGCCACCCCGCGACGGATCACGACACCCATGGTGCTGCAAAGCATCCAGGATTGAATATCGCTGTCGGTATTGATGGAAAACTGATCGGATGCCGGGTTCGGGAACAGCTTGAGGTTGCCGACTTCCGAAACTTGAGCCGAACGATCTTCGATTTCAGGCCCTACCAGCAGCATTTCTGCCACGTCGCCGTCAGCGTTGCCAGCGAGGCCGTTGCCGCCGTCTTCGGAGCCAAAGCCCGCGCCAGAGGCAGCCCGCACGTTGAAATCGACGAGGCGCAAACCCTGATCGGCGGCATGGCTCCAGTAGGAACAAAATGCGTTCCAGTTGCTCTCGTACAAGGCGTAGCCATCGTTGCCGGGCAGGAAAGTGCCGGAGTAGATGGTGTTCGCGCCCGTGCCATCGGTGTCCAGATCGACTAAGCGAAGCCCCTGACCGCTGAGTTCGCTCCATTTTGAAGTAAAGCTTGCCCAGCTACCAGCATGCCAGAGCGCATACCCGCCCGTGCCGGGTTTGAATACGCCGGCGTACAAAGTGCTGTTGCCCGATTTGTACACTTCTATATCGACGAGCCGGTATCCCTGACCGCCCAGTTCCGACCATTTGGCATTGAAAGCAGCCTGTGAAAGCCCTGCAATTAAGTGGTGCCCCCAGTTACCGGCGCCATACACCCCGGCGTATTTCAAATTGCCGTTGGCATCGGTGAACACTTCGAGGTCGAGCAAACGATAGCCCTGACCGGAGAGGGTGTTCCATTCCGAAGTAAAGGCTGCCCAGGTGGTACCCAATTGTACTTTCGACACGCCCGTGCCTGCCCGCCAAACGGCGGAGTACTCCAGGTTGGCGCCCACTTTGGTCACGCTCATGTCTGTCATGCGCAGGCCGCTGTTCTTGCATTCGGCATCTTTTTGTTGCAGGGCCGCGGCCGTCAGCCCGGCGTACATGACATGACCATCTGTGCCGCTGCGGAACACGCCGTTATAGACATTGGTACCATAAAAAGGCTTTGCGCCGCTGGGCCAGATAAAGGCGCGGGTGCCGGCATAACCGGGCAAGCCGTGTGCGGTAAGCGGCGTCCAGTCGGCGTTGGAAACGAGGCTGGCAAAGCTGCTTTTAGAGATGGCGAAACCTGTGTTGAACAGCAAGGGGCGGAACGGGCCGCTTTCAATGGTAGTTTCTTTTCGCACGTGGATATGCAGGTGTGGGCCGCTGCTGCTGCCGGAATTGCCCGCCAGGCCGAGAAAATCGCCCTTTTTGACCACCTTGCCCACTTGTGTCAGCGCCGGGTTGAGGGTACCTTTTTGCATGTGGGCGTACAGGGCGATGTTTTCACCGTGCTGGATGTAGAAGTGGTTGCCGGCGCCGCCGTTGGTGTAGTTTTCCCAGGCAGCTTGTTGGCCAGGTTTCGGGTTGTTGGGCACGCTGTTGTTGAAACCTTTCACCACGCCGTCGGCCATGGCGTAAATCGGTTTCCCCCAGGTACGGGAATGTGCATTTTCCGTGCCGTTGGTATTGGGCAAGTTGTAGGTCCAGGCGCCGTTCACATAGCCTTGCACCGCCAAATCGTAAGCAAAAACCTGATCGCCGCCACCGTGGGTGCTGCCGCCTTCCCATACTTCGTTGCTGCCGAGGTCGAAAGCGCGGAAAGGCATGCCGAAGGTTTTGGTGTACGGCGCCAGCGATTTTGTCATGGTGACGGGTGTGGTGAACCCAGAAAAGTACAATTTCACCGTAAGGGCGCTGGGCAATGGGGCATCGAGGTACAGCACATCACCCACCTGGTGGTAGTCGCGGCTGTTCTGCCAGGCTTGCCAGGTATTGGGTGAAATGGCTCCCATTGAAAAATTGAAAGTTTTGGTCTTGACGGCCCCGCTTTGGGTGTATTCAAAAACAACTTTGTTCCAGGTTATGCTGTTGGCTTCCTTGTTTTTTACCCAAACGCGCAGCGAAACCTGGGCTTTCCCTGCGGAGCTGCCCGTCCAGCCGGCAACGGTTTCATAAAGCAAAGCGCCCGCTTCCTGCTGGTCGAACACGACATCGATGCTGGGCGCGGCATCTGCGGAACTGGGGCTTTCCACCACACCCCAGGAAGGCGGGGTGTTGTTTTTTAGTTTGGATTTTGTCTGGTAGTGGACACAGCCGAAACCGTGCTCGTGTCCATTGTCCACGGCTTGGGCATTGAGGTAAAAGGCGCAGAGAAAGTGCAGGATAAAGGTCAGACTGCAAGCGCGGGCGATTGAAAAAGGCAAGTGTTTCATTGAAATTTTGTTAGTTTGTTAAATTGATTAGAAGATTTCGGTTTACATTGAGATCGAATTGCTCAATGTGAATGATGGGACAAATGTATCGGCGCCCCCAACCCGCCGCCCAAAGGTTGAGTTTGCGGTAAAAACCGTTGAGTTATCGGTAAAACCATCCTGAATCAATGAAACACAAGGGTTCAACACCTTTCCCAATTTCGCTTTGCAAGCGCTGGCTCCCCTGCCTGCTGTGGGTAGCTGTAACCAGCCTTCCTGCACAAGATCACCACCTCGTCCCTCAATTTGAAAAAGCCCTGCAGGAAGCCAAAACCGACAGCGCCCGCGCGATGGCCCTGCAATTTTTGGCCTTTAACCTGGCGCACAGCGACCCGCAGCGGAGTGTCGCCTACGGAGAAGAAGCCTTGCAGGTAGCAGAAAAATCCCAAGACCCCTGGCTCTTGTCGCAATGCCAGAACGGGGTGGGTTGGGCCTTCTTTTCGAGCGGCCACTACGCCCGCGCCCGCGCACTGCTCGATTCTTCCATACAATACATGCGGGCAACGCAAGACTATTTTGACCTTGCGCCGGTATGCAACAACCAGGGCTGGGTATGCCTCAAACAGGGTGATAACCTTGGCGCACTGCGCTATTTCCGGGAGGGCCTCAACGCTGCCGAGGCAAGCAAAGATGCCGGCAGGATTGCTTTTATGAACGGGAGCATGGGCTCTTTTTACAATGCGCAGAAAGAATACGACAAGTCCATACCGCATATCCAACGGGCTTTCGACATGTTTTTGACATTGCGCGATACTGGGCAAATGGGCGATTGCCTGCTGCGCCTTGGCAACGCGTACAGCGGCCTGAAACAATACGATACTGCTATTGACTACTACAAAAAGACCTTGCCACTCTGCCGCTGGCAAGGCGACCTGCTCGGCGAAGCCCTCACTTACGAGAACTGGGCCATGGCGCTCAGCCATTTGGGCCGCTACGACCAGGCGTTTTCAAAATTGGAGGCGGCACAGCGGCTTTTGGAAAAATTGGGCGATCAGATAGAGCTGGCTTACCTCCACTTCAGCATCGGTTCCGTTCACCTGATGCGGGGCGATACCGCCCATGCCATCGCACCGCTGGAAAAAGCCCTGAAAATGGCCACCGAACTGCAACTTGACGACATCTTGCAGGATGTATTCCCCGACCTGCACAAAGCTTATGCCGCCGTTGGCGCTTCAGAAAAAGCCTACCAAACCCTGCTGGCCTATCAGACCATGCGCGATACCAGCGCTGCCGAAACTGCCCAGCTTGAGCTGCAGCGCCTGAAAACCGAATTCGAAACCGAGCGCAAGGAAAAAGACCTGCACATAAAAACGCTCGAAAACACCCGGCTGCAATCGCGGTTCGTGCTGGCGCTGGCAGGTTTCGGGTTGGCGCTCATGGCAGGCTTTGCCGCCTGGTACCGGGCCCGCCAGCGCCGCAAAACCAATGCCGCCCTTGAAATAAAAAACGCAGAAATACTGGCGCAAAAGGCGGAAGCCGAGCGGCTGCGCCTCCGTGCCGAGCATTCCGAAGCCGTGAAAGAAAAATTCCTGGCGGCCATGAGCCATGAAATCCGCACGCCCATGAACGCCATCGTCGGACTCAGCCAGCTGTTAGATGCCGGGGAGCACCCGCCCACCACGGCGCACAACATCTCCATTATCCGCCGTTCGGGCGAAACCCTGATGACCATCCTCAACGATGTGCTGGACCTGGCTAAAATCGAAGCCGACAAAATCGAGCTGCGCCCGCAGCCGCTGGATTTGTTGGCGCACCTGCAATTGGTATGCGACACATTTGCCGCCCGTGCTCAGGAAAAAAACCTGGTATTGCGCCTGGAAACTTCCGGCAACTTGCCCCAAAACATCATCGCCGACCCGGTGCGCTTTGGCCAGGTGCTGAACAACCTGGTATCCAACGCCATCAAATTCACCGATGCGGGGGAAGTGGTCATTTCCGCCAATTGTGACAGTATTGCAGCGGGCGAAGCTGCCATCACCTTCGCTGTGCGCGACACGGGCATCGGTATCCCGCCGGCACAACAAGCTGCCGTTTTTGAAGAATTTACCCAGGCCGATGCCAGCGTTGCCGTCCATTACGGTGGCACCGGCCTGGGCTTGAGCATTGCCCGCAGCCTCGTGGCGCAAATGGGCGGCACGTTGCAACTGCAAAGCCAGCCAGGGCAGGGATCGGCGTTTTTCTTCACCCTGACCTTGCCGGTAGCCAGCGCCGAAGCCAGCGCTGCACAAGCACGGCAAAACAGCAAAATCCACATACCAAGGCTGCACTGCACAAGTCCCGTGGCCGTGCTGCTCGTGGAAGACAACCGTTTCAACCAGGTGGTGGCTCAGCAACTCCTCAGCGCAATTTGCCCAGAAATTACCCTGCATACCGCAGAAAGCGGGGAGGCTGCCCTGGCACTGCAAAAAACCATCCATTTCGATCTGGTGCTTACCGACCTGCAAATGCCCGGCATGAGTGGCTATGAGATGGCCAGGAGCTTGCGGGCAGCCGGCTTCAGCGCGCCCATCGTGGCGCTCACGGCAAGTGCTGCCCTCACAGAAGCGCCCAAATGTATCGAAGCAGGCATGCAGGAGATGCAGTTGAAGCCCATCGCCCCGGCAGCCATGGCGGATTTGCTGTTGCGGTACATCCCGGATAAGCTGACGGGAGCGCCGGAAAAAGGCGAAAGACCGAGCGCCGAACCGAGCGCCCCGATTCCCGATGCCCTGCTGCATTTTGCCGGCGGCAACCCCCAATCGGCGGCAGAACTGCTCAAGATCATCCACAGCGAACTTGAGGCCCACCTGCCCGCCATACAGGCCCTGCGCGCCCAGTCCGATGCCGCGGCCATCAAAAAAAGGGTACACAAGCTGCGGCCACAAGTGCTGGCGCTGGGCCTTGTGGCGCACAAACCACTATTGGACGGGCTCGAAGAAAACACCGAACCGAATCCCGAATTTTGGGTGGACGTGCAGCGCTTGGAAAGCATTATTGCCGGGATACTGGGAAAAGCCTCCGCCAGCCACACATAAAAAATTGCCATGAACCGGATCAAGACCATCATCATAGAAGACGACCCCTTTGCTGCCGCCCAGCTGCGCCTGCTGCTCCAAGAGCGGCACCTGAAACTCGATTTGCTGGCCACCTGCAGCGATGGACTGGAAGGATTGAAAGCCATACAAAGCCTGAAGCCCGACCTGGTGTTCAGCGACGTTGAAATGCCCGGCCTAAACGGGCTCGACATGCTGCGCCAACTCGATACGCCCGATTTCGAAATTGTTTTCACCACTTCTTTCGACAAATACGCCATCGGCGCCCTGCGGCTCAGCGCCCTGGATTACCTGCTCAAGCCCGTGGACCCGGCGGAGTTGGATGCCACCATGGCTGAGTTTTTCAAAAAACGCGCCGCAAAGCGGCACAGTGAGGGCATCATCCAGAACTTCCTGCACAACATGAGCACGGGCGAGCACGCCCAACAGCGGCTGGCCGTGGCCACCACCGAAGGCACCCATTTTGTGCCACTGGCCGAGTTGATACGCGTGGAGGCCATGTCGAACTACGCCCGCATTGTGGTGCGCGGGAGTAAGCCCATCGTGGTGTCCAAGACATTGAAAGAACTGGAAGAGTCCCTGCCTGCAGATATTTTTATCCGGGTACACAAGTCGCATCTGGTGAACCGCTGGCATGTGAAGCAATTGCTGCCGGAGCAGCGGCTGGGCTTGTCCAATGGGGAGGAAGTGGAGGTATCGAGGCGGCGGTGGGGGGAATTGAAGGGGGCTTTTTAGCCTACTCCTTCCCCAACGCCGTATCCAACAACCCCTTCATCTTTTCAACCGCGCCTTTCACCGCCAAATCGTAGGTACTGCCCAAATCGGTTGCCGCAAGGGGCTTGTGGCCTGCAAGGCGCACTTCCAAGGCGCATTTTTTGTCGTTGATGCCTTTTTTAGGGCCGTTATGGTCGGAGAGGTAGAGCTCTATGCGGGTGATGTTGTTGCTGAACCGCTTAAGCTCGTCTTCGAGCAGGGTGCTCAGCTTGTTGTTGTATTCGGGGTGAACGGTGATGTTGTTGTCCGTATTGATCTGAATCAGCATAAACTACATTTAAGGTGCGTGAATGAAGGGTATAAACCCTCAACAGCAAACAGCGCGAACCTGTTGTCAGCGCAGCAACTTTTTTATCAACACAATCTGCCCCAAATGGTAGTGGCTGTGCTCGATGATGCCCTGAAAATTCCGGTAATAGGTGCCGTATTTTTCCTCGACAAAGGTCTCCCAGAGCTTGCTTTCCGGCAACTGCTCCACCAGCCCGGCGAATTTCTCGGCATCCGACCATACTTTGTCCAACAAAGCCTGCCAATCCGCTTCGTTATTGATCGGCGGCGCCGCAAAACTGAACTTGTCATGCCCGTCGAGCGGCCCTCCTTCCAGCACTTTTAACGCCACGGCGACATAATAATGGCAGTGATACACCAACGCGGCGATGGTGTTGAAGTCCTTAACTTTGGTGCTCGCCTCCTGCCAGGTCACATCGGCCAGGTTGTCTTTCATGTTCGACCAGGTCCAGTTTGTACCGAAGTGGATTTCGCGGAAATGGCGGGCGATTTGAGCGCTTAGGTTCATACTATTCTGTTCTTGTGGAATTGGTTGTGGATACTTAAAACATATCGGTAAAACTGCAATGGCTGTCCGTTTTCATGGCAAAGCGAAGAATTGTTGCTTCATCGTTGATAAAGGGAACAGATAACCCTTTATCATTGCAACCGCAAAAGTAACAGGAAAATCAGTTGATGCCTAAACCATCCAAGATCAACAACTACCCTGCAACCCTGTAACCTTGCAACCCTGAAACCTGAAACCTATCTCAATATGCAACCCATCTCCGAAATCATCCAGCGCCGGCGCGCTGTTTTCCCCAAAACCTATATTCCGGGGAAGCCCGTTGAAAGGGCGGTTATCCAGCAACTGCTGGAAAACGCCAATTGGGCGCCAACGCATCGCCTGACCGAGCCCTGGCGCTTTCAGGTATTCCATTCCTTAGAGAGTCGGCGGGCATTGTCCGATATGGTGGCAGATTTCTACCAGCGCAATACGCCTGCTGCGCTATTTTCTGAAGAAAAAATGAAAAAGAGCGCTGAAAAACCACTGTTGTCGGGCGCTGTAATCGCCATCATCATGCAGCGCGACCCGGAGGCGCGGGTGCCGGAATGGGAAGAAATCGCATCGGTGGCGATGGCCGTGCAGAATATGTGGCTGAGTTGCACTGCCATGGGTCTGGGCTGTTATTGGAGCACTCCCAAAGCGGCCCTGGAGTCAACTGACTTTTTCGGGCTCGAGCCTGGCCAGCGCTGCCTCGGCTTGTTTTACCTCGGATGGCACGACATGCCGCCCGCACCCGGAAAACGCAGCCCGGTGGCTGAAAAAACAACCTGGAGATGAGCAGAATTTTTCTTGAAACGGAACAAAAAGCACTCGAAATCAACCTCGACGAGTGGATTTATGGCGCTTTTGCAGAAATCGGCGCCGGACAGGAAGTGGCACGCTACTTTTTCCAGGTGGGCGCCGCAGCGGGCACCATCGCCAAATCGATGAGCGCTTACGACAAAACGGTAAGCGATGAAATTTACGGCGTAGAAGCCAAAGGCAAAGGGCGCTACGTGTGCGAGTCGAGGCTGTACCGCATGTTGGACCACGAGTACGGGCTCATAGAAAACCGCCTGCGGGAGCAGCGGCCCGAACAGCTTTTTTTCGCCTTTGCCAATACCGTTTCGGCCATCAATTACCAGAAAACCAACAAGGGCGACGGCTGGCTGGGACTGCGCTTTCAGCTCGACCCCAAAAGCGCACCCAACGATATGATCCTGCACGTGCGCCTGCTCGACAACGACAACCGGCTCCAACAGCAGGCCATCGGCATCTTAGGCGTGAACATGATATACGCCTGCTTCCGCTACGCCCACGACCCGGAACTGCTGCTGCGCTCCCTGCTCGACAAATTGCGCGACCGGGCCCAGATAGACATGATCCGCTTGGAAGGCCCCGATTTTCAAGCCCTCGACGGCCGTTTGCTCAGCCTTTGGACCGTGCAAAATGGCCTGAGCGATATTGCCATTTTCGGCCCCGATGGCCGCCCGGTACATGCCGGGGAATTCCTGTACAAAAAATCGGTACTGATCGCACGGGGCAGCTACAGGCCGCCCACTTTGGTGCAACAGGATATGATACGCTGCGCGCACAGCCAGTTTTCCGCGGAACCCGGGCAAGACCCCGGCTCGGTGTTTTTCCTCACAGAAATCACCCTCGACAACCTGGCCGCATCGGGCAGCATCGATACCCGCGACTACCTCGACCGGGTCGAAATGCTCTGCGCCCTGGGGCAAACCGTGATAATCTCGAATTTTTCACACCACAAGAAACTGATCGCCTATTTCTCCGATTACAAAGTACAGCGCATCGGCATCGCCATGGGGCTGCGCAAACTGCGGAGGATCGTGCTCGATACTTACCAGAACAACCCCGGCAACCTGCTCAGCGCTTTCGGCGAGATTTTTTTGAAAAACGTGCGCTTCTACATACACCCTGCCATACCGGAAGCCGGCGAAATAAGCGAGCCGGATATGCTGATGACCTCCCGGAACATGGACATTCCGGCCGATATACAGTTTCTGTATGATTATTTGCAGGAAAACAAAAACATCGTGGACATCCAGCACTTCAAGCGCGAAGTGCTGGATATCCACCACAAAGATGTGTTGCGGATGATTCAGGCAGGAACTCCCGGCTGGGAATCAAAGGTGCCGGAAACAGTGGCGGCGCTGATTCGGGAGAAGGGTCTTTTTGGGGGTGGTGATCAGTGATTGGTGACTGGTGACTGGTTGATCAGTGATTGGGGTACAGCATTTTTTCTTTGGGTGGAATTGGTTTTTCAGCACCCTTGGGGAAGGAATGGGATACCTCCTGACACAACGGCCGGCTTCAACCCATTTAGGCGAATCTCGCCAAGCTGCTGTAACGCCATGCCAAACAAAAGCACAACCGATGTGCCCCAATCACTGATCAACCAGTCACTAATCACTTATTCCGATCAAAAACAGCCGCATCTACGCCGGCAGCCTCCAATTTGTCCACAACCCGGATGGCTGCGTTCTTGTCGTTGGAGCGGAACACCACCACGGCCGCTTTCCCGTCCTTGGTTTTTGAAATCTCTGCTTTTGTATAGCCCAGCTTTATCACCTGTTCCAGTCGGCGGCGGGCGCCCTCCATGTAGGCAAACGTACCGGCGCGCACTGCCCAGCGGCCTGATCCGGGGCCGGCTACCGACGATTTGGTGGTACTGGTGTTAGTGGGCGCTGTTGTCGTCGGATTGGTAGTTGGCGGCGGCGTTTTGGTGGCGGCGCTCGGTTTGGCGGTGCTTCCTGCGGGTTCGCTCACGATGCCGTTGCTGTTGGTAACAGGTTTGGTGGCATTGGGGCTGCCTGCCTTAGCGGTATCGGCGCCGATGAAAGCGCTGCCGTTGACGGCGCTGGTGTCTGAATTGCCGTAACCCATGTTGTTCAGGGTTTGTTGCAGTTCCGCTTCGTCCTGCTCTTTTTTGAGCTTTTCCGCTTTTTGCCGCTGGCAGGTGTAATATCCAGCTATGACGATGATGAGGCCGAGCAAGCCATAAAGGATGTATGTGAGCAAACTATTGTTTTTCATGGTCTTATGCCTACATTTTAAAGGT
The DNA here is from genome assembly GCA_964621185.1 of uncultured Saprospiraceae bacterium. Taxonomy (GTDB): domain Bacteria; phylum Bacteroidota; class Bacteroidia; order Chitinophagales; family Saprospiraceae; genus M3007. The sequence goes on from CAZULM010000038.1 coordinate 30,051, forward strand.
TTGAAATTTAGTTTTTCGTGTGCGAAAGGTAACGTTGTTTTTCAATATCCGTACCTGGAATTGGCATTACTTGCCCCACGTGTTGTCGGAAGGCGTAGTGTCGGGTATGGTGCGCGACCCCAAGCTTGCCCTTTTCAGCTTTTTCCCCTGGCTGCAACTGACTTTATAGTTCTGTTTGCCATCTTTCCAAACGTAGGCGGATTGGTGGAAAGTTTCCTTGGAGCCGTCTTCGTACTCTACCACCAGGTGTATCGGCACGGGCAGGTTGCCGTTGCGCCCGATTACGACCACGGCGCAATTGGCCGCTTCGTCCATGACCACGCCGCTGATGCTCAGGTCGGGGTAGCCCCATTCGAAGAACCAGGGTTTCCAGAACCAGTCGAGGTTTTGGCCGGAGACGTTGTTCCAGGTTTGGAAAAAATCGAAAGGCGCCGGGTGTTTGCCTTTCCAGCGGTTCATGTACTCGAACATGCAGGCGTGGAATTTTTCATAGCCCAGCAGGTCGAGCAGGGTCAGGTAGGCGTTCTGAGGGCGCTGGTAGGAGGCGTTGCGGTAGGCAGAGCTGAGGTTGCTCGATTTCACCATGGGCGGCACGTCGTTGTCGGTGCCGGCAATGGGCGCGTAGGGGCGCACCCCGCCCTGGGTATGGCCCGACAGCGAATCGGACAGCATAAAATCGAAAAAGGCAGCCCAGCCCTCGTCCATCCAGGCGTGGTCTTGTTCGTTGATGCCCATCATGAAGGGGAAATACGTGTGGCTTACCTCGTGCACGGTGAGCGTCATGGGCGAGCGGGGCGCGGTGCTGGCGTCGTTGCACATCATGGGGTATTCCATGCCGTCGTCGCCGTGAAATACGGTCATGGAGGGGTACGGGAATGGGTAGCCCGGCAGCCAGGTGCTCATCAGGCGTATGCCGTCGGCGGCGATTTTGGCCACTTCCGGGTAATCGCTTGCGCTGGTATTGTAGGTGGCGCTGACGAAGGTGCGGCGCTTGGTGTTGTCATCAACTTGTACGGAAGTGGCGTCCCAGTTGTAGTGATCGCTGGCGGCGAAGGCGAAGTCGGGCACGTCGCTGGCTTTGAAATGAAAGGTGTTTTGGGTGTTTTTTTTGTAAACGCCCCCATCTTTCAATTCTTTTTCTGAAAAAACGGAGATAACCTCGGCACTGTTGTGGGCCTTCTCCCAACGGCGGAGGTACTCGGTGTTGAGCATATCTGCCGCGTTCTGCCATTCACCGGTGGCCCAAACCTGGAAGCCGGTGGGCATGGAAATCTTCACGTCGTAATCGGCGAACTCGTGGTAGAACTCCTGCATTCCGCTGTACGGTACGGAAGCCCAACCGTTGAGGTCGTCGTACACGGCGACCTGTGGGTACCAGTAAGGCACAAAAAATGTGCTGCTGTCGCACACGCATTCGCGGGCGGAGCCCTCGCCCTGGGGCAGGGTGTACGACCATTTTATCTGCATGGTAACCGTCGATTTGGGGCCTATGGGGGCCGCCCGCATGGAAATATCGAGGAAGGTGGCAAAGCGGCGCTGCTGTTTTTCTGGCACGGCCACACCGTTGAGCACAATGGATTCGATCAAGGTGCCTTGGTCTTCCACATCGCCCGGATCGACGTCGAATGCGCGGGCCGCGCCTTTGCGGTAGCGGTCGTGCTGGAGCTTGATGCGCAGGTTTTTGAGCGAATCGGGGCTGTTGTTGGTATAGGTGATGGTTTCTTCGCCCCGCAGTACCCGCGTTTTGGGGTCGAGGCTGGCGTTGATGGCATAGGTGGCGCGGTTTTGCCAGTAGTTTGGCCCAGGCTTGCCGTCCCAGCTTCGGGTGCCGTTTTCGTAGGGCTTTTTGTAGTTGCGCGGCACAAAAAGGCCGGTTTGGGCGCTGAGCGGGGCCAAAAAGGCAATCAGGAGCAGGAAGAGGGTGCAGTGGCGGAACATCTTTGTTGTTTTTTCATGAATAAGCGGGGCGAAGAAAGAAATTTTTCGGGAGTATTATGGTTCAACCGCGCAGATTATGTGTTGGAACATTAAGGAGGGCAGGCTAAAATAAATTAAAAAAAGATGCATTATTGCGCGTAATCTAAATGTTTTTAAAAAATTAAAGCCAAATTAAATTTTGATAAAAAGGCCCGACAAAAAGTGTCCCAAAAGTGACAAAAATAAATCCAGGCGTAGATTTTGAAAAAAATACATTTGCCCTGCGAAAATTCTCTGACTATATGTTTCTTCGCCCTTTAACAGTCAATTTTCATCCATTTCACACGCCGAAATTTTCCACCATACACTTAATGAAACTTGCATAAATGGCTTGGTTTTGACCGCCTGCCAAACCAGTATCCGATTTTTCTAACCAAACATTTTTCATCATTTTTAACCAACATCTTAATCATGCGTAATTTTTTCCTCTCAATTTTTGCGCTATTGCTTTTCAGCAGCGCCGTGTCAGCCCAACGTACCTGTGCGGCTGAAGATGTACTGGCGCAACAACTCCTCGACAACCCTGCCATGGCGCAGGAAATGGAGAACATCCGCCGCCACACCGAACAGTTTATCCAACAGGGCGGCGCCCAAGACCGCGCTGTGGTGACCATCCCCGTTGTCGTACACGTTGTGTATTACAATGCCACACAGAACATCAGCGACGCACAGATCGCCACGCAGATCCAGGTTTTGAATGATGACTTCCGCCGTCTCAACTCCGATGCCGGCAATACACCTGGTGTTTGGCAGAGCATTGCCGCCGACTGCGAAGTGCAGTTTTGCATGGCACAACAAGACCCCAACGGAAACGCCACCAGCGGCATCGTGCGCCGGTCAACCACCGTCAACGGGTTCAGCACCAACAACAATGTGAAGTTCAACAGCACCGGCGGCTCCGATATCTGGGACCGCAACAAGTACCTCAACATTTGGGTCTGTAACCTTTCGGGTGGCCTCCTGGGCTATGCACAGTTCCCGGGCGGCGGCGCTTCTACCGATGGCGTAGTATGTGACTATGCCTATTTTGGCACCATCGGCACCGCCACATTCCCCTTCAACCTGGGCCGCACCGCCACCCACGAAGTGGGCCACTGGCTCAACTGCTACCACATCTGGGGCGACGATGGCACCTCCTGCACCGGCACCGACCAGGTTTCTGACACGCCCAACCAGGCCGACGAAAACTACGGCTGCCCGGCTTTCCCGACCATCAGCTGCAGCAACGGCCCCAACGGAGATATGTTCATGAACTATATGGACTACACCGACGATGCCTGCATGAACCTGTTCACCAACGGCCAAAAAGCCCGTATGCAGGCGCTGTTCGCCGCAGGGGGCTTCCGCAACCCGCTGACCACCTCTATCGGTTGCAACCCGCCCGGCGGCGGCGGCTGCGGCACACCATCCGGCCTGAGCGCGACCAATATCACGCAAACCACAGTGACCCTCAACTGGGGCGCGGTATCGGGCGCAACCTCCTACAACCTGCAGTTGAAGGTATCCACTTCCGGAACCTGGCAAACCTTCACCGGGCTCACGGGAACCTCCCAAGGCTTTACGGGCCTTACGGCAAGCACTACCTATGATTATCAGGTACAGGCGGTTTGCGGCGGCACGACAGGCAACTACTCTTCGACAGCCTCCTTTACAACCCTGGGGGGCAGCTGCACCGATGCTTACGAGGCCAACAATACCCGCAACACGGCAAAAGTGATCCCCGTCAACACCACGTTTACGGCGCAAATCGCCACTTCTACCGATAAAGACTGGTACCGGTTCTCCAATACCTCCGCGACCAAGAACATCAAGATCGACCTGACAACCCTGCCGTTTGACTATGACCTGCAACTCTACCGCAGCAGCAGCAGCCTGGCAATTTCACAAAATGGCGGCACGGCCGATGAGCAAATCATTTACAACACCGGCACGGTATCAACCAGCTACTATGCTTATGTGTATGGCTACAACGGCGCATACAGCAGCACAAGCTGCTATACCCTGCGCGTAAGCCTCAGCGCTTCCAACTGGCGTACCGACGGCAGCACCGACGGCCCGACACAGGAAATTGAAATACCTGTTGTTTTTGAAGATGCCGGCTTCGGCATGTTCCCGAACCCTGCGGCCAACCAGCTGACCGTTGAAGTGCCCATGGAAGCCGAAGGCGATGTCGCCGTGTCTATCTTCGACCCGGCAGGCAAAGTAGCGCTCCAGGAGCACAGCACCCTGGGCAAAGGCAACAACCAGATGACTTTCGACCTGAACAAATTGCCCAACGGCGTGTACTTCGTACAGGTGCGCAATGGGGAAATTGCAAAGACTCGGAAACTGGTGATACAGCGATGAGCGATGAGCGATGAGTGCTCAGCCGCTCGGAAATTTGGGTGATTGGTTTTTCAGCACCTTAACAGTGATTTTTGATATAACTGACCGGCTGTGGGCTATGTGCTCACAGCCGGTTTTCGTTGGGCGACACCCAATGATTATACTATGATTCGCCTGATTTTTGTGATTGAGTATGATTGATTCAATTGATTTTCAATTGATTACAAAGATCGGCATACACAAAAACAAGCAGCGTGAGGTATACAAACAATGCGCAAGCCAGACAAGGAAGCCTGACAAGGCCTCGGTGCCGTCGGGCATGGCCAGCGTATAATTTAGGGGAAAATAGAATTGTCAAGCGGTGCGCGGCCTCAAAGAGGCCAAACATTTGTAGCAAACAATGCACCAGCGTGAAAGGGCCTCGGAGAGGTCTAACCTTTGTAGATTTATGACGGCAACATTCTGATTTAAAATTACGGATAGGGTTAACCATACCGTTGACCGCCAACGTTTTGTGTTCACAATGCACAAAGGCTGGGGGTGCGCAAAAAGGCTTGGCCCAAAAAACGACCAAAATTTAATTTCGTTCGAGCGCTTAGAGCTTTCAGGTTTTAAAAACCTGGAGATCCTTGACTAATAAAATTGAAATAAAATTTGGCTACAATTACAGTTGCTACAAAGATTTGTCCCCTCCGAAGCAGCTCACCGCTTGGCTTTATGAAGCGCTGGGCACACTTATACCCGCCATAGCTTCAGCGACGGTATTCCGCACTCCCCATTCCAAAATCCGCATTCCATTACCGCGGCACCTCTATCTTCTTCACGATATCATCCAGCACCTCCCGCGTAGTATAGCCTTCCATCTCGCGTTCGGGCGTGAGTATCACGCGGTGGTTGAGCACGGGGTACGCCACGTAGCGGATGTCGTCGGGGGTGACGAAGTTGCGGCCTTCCATGGCGGCCACGGCCTTGGCCGATTTCATCAGCGACAGTGAGGCGCGGGGGCTTGCGCCTAAGAACAGGTCGGCGTTGTTGCGCGTGTTGTGCACGATGGCCGCGATGTAGTCGAGCAGCTCCTCGCGGATATACACCTGCTCGATGATGCGCTGGCAGTCGGCAATGTCGCTCGGCGATAGCACAGGCTTTACGGATTCGCGAAGCACCCCGGAGAAGTCTTCGCGGAAGCGGCGCAGTATTTTCTGCTCTTCTTCCAGGCTTGGGTATTCCAGGATGACCTTGAACAAAAATCGGTCGAGCTGGGCTTCCGGCAGCTTGTAAGTGCCTTCCTGTTCGATGGGGTTTTGGGTGGCCATGACAAAAAACGGCGCTTCCATGCTGTGGGTGATGCCGTCCACCGTGACCTGCCGCTCTTCCATCACCTCGAACAGGGAGGACTGGGTTTTGGCGGGCGCCCGGTTGATCTCGTCAATCAGCACCACGTTGCTGAAGATCGGGCCGGGCTTGAAGCTGAAGTCAGAGGTTTTCACGTTGAACACCGAGGTGCCCACCACGTCGGCGGGCATCAGGTCGGGAGTAAACTGGATGCGGCTGAAATCGGCGTGGATGGATTTAGCCAGCAGTTTGGCCGTCAGCGTTTTGGCGATGCCCGGCACCCCTTCCAGCAGCACGTGGCCGCCGGTGAACAGGGCGACCAACAGCAGGTCGAGCATTTCCTCCTGCCCCACGATTACCTGGCTGATCTCGGCTTTTACGCGTTCGGTTCGGAGCATCACGGGGTCAACGTTCAGGCTGTTGGCGGGGGGAGCCGGCTGTTCGTCGGTTGCGGGGCTGAGGGATGGTTCTTCGTATTCAGACATTTTTGTTGGTTGTTGTTTGCCCGCCGAAGGAGGGTTTGTTTTTGAGTGCTGGGTGAAGTAGGTTTGGGTTGACAAAAGTAGAGAGTTTATTGGTGTCTGCCATTCTTTGAGGAAATAAACTGAGTGGGTCAACGCGGGATCACTGCTTAGAACCGTCGTTTTTATGGGCACCATCATGTACGTGGTAGAAGGCGGCGAAAAGGGTTTCACCAGCATCCCGCAAAGTATTTATTGCGCCATTGTGACCGTCACCACGGTCGGGTACGGCGATATGGTGCCGCACACGGCCCTGGGCAAGTTTATTTCTTCCCTGGCCATGATCATTGGTTATGCCATCATAGCCGTACCGACGGGGATTATCACGGTAGAAATGTCAAAATCGCAGCAGGAAAAAGCCGCGTGCGGGCAATGTGGCGGGCAGGTTGACAAGGGCAGCAATTTTTGTGCTTATTGTGGGGCAAGGGTTGCTGGCCAGTAGGAAGCTTGGTCGCCCCCAAAAGTTATAAAGCCTTTTGACTTTTCGCAGGTTTCAATATTACTTATTTTGGAATTGATCAACTCGTTTTTTAAGGCTTCGGAAATATAAAACTCAAATGATTGGGTAACAAAATTTCCAAAGAAATCGAGTGGTTTTAAGGTAGGTAGAAATTTGATTTTTTGAAAAACAAATCCGGCTCTATTGTGGTGTTTTAAAAAGAATTCCTTGTAATCGTTAAAGCTATCGAATACAATTAAATCAATGGGTTTGAGATCAATTATGCTAGCAGTAATTATAATTGGAGAGTTTTTAAAATCAATTGAATTACCCAAATGTCCATAAAAATATAAAAAAGAATAGCTCCAAGTCTGCGCCTTTTGTGAAACGTTGCAAGGAAAATATACATGAGGGGCAAGCTCAAAATCTCTTAGAACATTTTTAAAAGAATCACTTACAATAAATCCTTTTCTGAACCCCATGTATCCATTAATAACGTCTGAGGGGCCTTTTTTTAACCTTGGATTTAATTCTAAATTATCCAAATAGGGCCCCGTTTGTGGACAAGACATTGAAAAGAAAGTATTTACAGAATGATGCAGTTCCAACCAGTCGTAATAATTTATTGCTTCTGGAGGGGGGATCGCATTGTTAAACGTCTTGATTTGTGGAAAAGATTTCAAGTCAACCCTTAATCCAAAATATTTCATGATAATTTTTTCACAAAAATATCATATACCCAAAGGAAAGGCCTAAACCATAACCATCTATTTTTATCTTTGCCAATAACCGGCAATTTCGCCGCGCCCGTCATTGGGCCTGCTCTTCGGGCAACCTCTCTTGCCCCCTCCTGCCCAAAAAAGAATCGTCCTGTATGAAAGTAACACCTAAGACCGGCCTGAAGGGCCTTTTCGAGAATTGGCAAAGCGACATCCTGGCGGCCATCAGCGTATCGCTGGTAGCCCTTCCCCTGGGCCTGGGCATTGCCGTTGCATCGGGCGTACCGCCCATTTCGGGCATTTTTTCGGCCATCATCGGGGGTGTCGTCGCCATTTTTTTCCGGGGAAGCCACCTGGGCATCAAAGGCCCCACGGCGGGCCTGATCGCGGTGGTGCTGGCTTCGCTGGTAGCCCTCGACGATGGTACGGGGCAGTCGCTCAATTATGTGCTGGCCGCGGTTGTGGTGTCCGGGGGGCTGCAAGTATTGCTGGGTCTGTTGAAAATGGGCCGCTTCGCCGAGGTATTTCACTCCGCGGTGATTCACGGCATCCTGGCCGCTATTGGCATCATCATTTTTGCCAAACAGATCCATATTGCCATGGGCACTACGCCCAACGCCGACAACATCGTCGGCACCATCATCGATGCTTTTCGGCAGGTGGGGAACATCAACCCCTTCGTGGGCATCATCTCCCTAACAGGGTTGTTACTGCTCGTTTTTCACTCAAAAATCAGTTATAAACTTTTCCATTTCATCCCCGCGCCCATGTGGGTACTGGTATTGTCCATCCCCTTTGTATATGCCTTTGATTTTTTTCAAACGCATAGCTGGCACCTTTTTGGCCGCGAATACCACGTAGGCCCCGAACTGCTCATCCAGATTCCCGACAATATCCTGGATGCCATCGCACACCCCAATTTCTCCAAAATAGATACCCTGCCTTTTTGGTCGTCCGTGATTTCCATCACCATGATTGCGACCATCGAATCGCTGGCAGCCAGCAAGGCGGTGGACAAACTGGACCCCTACAAACGGAAAACCGACTTGGACAAAGATCTGATCGCAGTAGGTGTGTGCACCATGCTTTCGGGCGCGGTGGGCGGCTTGCCCGTCATCACCGTTATTTTGCGCAGCACGGTCAACGTGCACAACTACGCCAAAACCCGGTGGTCAAACTTCTACCACGGTATCCTCTTGTTGCTGTTCATTTTCATCATGGCGCCGATGATACAGCAGGTGCCGCTTTGCGCGCTGGCCATCCTGCTCGTATTCACCGGTTTCAAACTGGCCTCGCCCAAGGTGTTCAAGCACATGTACCAACAGGGCGCAGAGCAACTGGTCTTTTTTGTCGGAACACTTGTCATTACCCTGTACAGCAACTTGTTGTTTGGCCTGTTCGGCGGCCTGCTGCTGGTGCTGCTCACCCATTTCCTGCTGGCCAACGTGAGCCCCCGCACTTTTTACAACATGATTTTCAATTCCGGCTCCAACGTAATGGTCAAAAAAGACGGTTCCTGCGATTTCAAGATCAAAGGGATCGCCAATTTTCTCTCCACCATAAAAATCGACGGCCTGAGCAAACAGATTCCCGCAGGCGCTAACGTGAACGTAGATTTGTCAGACGCCCGCTTAGTTGATATCTCCATCCTGGAAAACCTCTACGATTTCAAACGCGTGCACGCGCTGTCGGGCGGCACGGTACAAATAAACGGACTGGAAAAGCACGTTTCCCTCACAAACAACAAAGTGGGCCTGAAAATCCTGACCCGTTCGGCACAAAAAATGAGCACCCGCGAAATATGGCTGAACGAACTGGCGCTGGAATACGGCTGGAAGTTTCAGGGCGCCCCCGACGAAGAAATCGACTACTTCGAGCGCTTCAGCTTCTTCAAGTCGCGCCCGATCGAAAAACAGTCAAACTGCATCAGCAATAAAGAAGGCGACATCAAGCTGGAAATCTTAGATGTTGCTTTCGACGAGGGCGCTTTCATGGCCTACGATGAGTACGACACCACCCTGGGCCTTATCAAGCTGCCCTTTGCCATCCCCAAGTTCAGCATCGAGAAAAAAGCGTTCCTCGACAAGTACCTCGACCTCTCGCGGCACAAAGACATCGATTATGTGCTGTACGGTGATTTTTCCAGGGAGTTTATCGTGAAGGTTGACAACAGGGAAGAAATGAAGGCATTTATGACCAAAGAACTGCGGGAATTGATCGAAACATCGGACATCCCGCACTTAGAAAGCAACGGCGAAGCCATCCTTATCTTCAACAACGACCTGCGGCTGGCAAGGATCAGCGAATACGCCAAGATCATCAACTTTGCGGAGCGGGTGAAAAAGTTGTTAATGTGATAATTTATTTATTAACCACCACCTTCCGCACCATCTTTTGCCCCCCATTGGAAATGACGACCATGTACACCCCAGCATACAGGGTCTGCACGTCAAAATAGGCGATGGTGCTGCCTTTGCTGATGGTGGAGCTTTGCAGTAATTTGCCGCTGCTGTCGAGCAAAGCTACCTGAAGATCGTTTTGTACGAGGCCGTTTACCTGGACGGCGATCAGGTCGGATGCCGGGTTTGGGACAACGGCGATGTTCAGGTTCTTGAACGCGGTTTCCGAAATGCCCGTGGAAAGGGAATAAACGGTGGTTGGCTCCGTGATCGCCGTTACTTTTCTGTTGGCCGATATCCCGTAAAAAGTAGGGCCAACCACATAAGGGTAGGCGGAATTCCAGTTGGCGTCCACGGTAGCAAAATAGCAGTAGATGCCGTTCGGGTATTCAGGGGTCACGCAGAACCGGCCATTGTGCGCATCCAGGAAATCGGGTTCTGGGTGGGTGCTGAAAGCGTAGTCTTCCCGGAAATAGCCCAGCGGGTAGGTGGCGCTGATGGCGGGGCCATCGCTCACATCGCTGCCATCGGCCCAGTGGGTGCGGACGCTGATGTTCCGCAGTTGGTATCCCGATTTCATGCGTGTAATGCCGCCTGTTCCATCCGTATTTTTGAATCCGTAAGCGCCGTAGATCGGGAAACCGTCGTAGGCAAAGCCGATCAGCGGCGAATGTTGGGTACTGTCGATGGCGTACAATCCTTCGGCATCGTACAGGTTGCAGATGTTGGAAATCACCATCTGATCCAGCTTGAAGGCCGAGGGGTTTTGGTGGTGGTGGTAGTTGCCCATGGCCGGGTGAGCCTTGGAGCAATCGAAACCGGCTCTTTCTGCCGGGATGGCGTCGCGGTTCCAGCTGTTGGCCGCTCCCATGCCGCCGGGGCATGGGGGATTGCCAGGGCCGCCGCACAGGGCGTTGGTGTTGGGGTTCCATGCCACGCCGTCGCGGTAATCGAACAGCGCCACGCCATTGATAAACACCCCGATGTTGCCGCCATTGGTGGCGGTAGGCGTGCCGTTGTTTTTTTGAGGGTGCAAGGGCATCTTGAAAATCGCGTTTTGGTTGGTCGCCTGGGAAGGGTTGCCATCGAGGAAGGGTCCGGTTGGGTAGGCGGGTATGCCGGTTGCCTTCACGTACACGAAATCGCTGGAGTACTCCACTTTTTGGCAGTTGACGAGTATGCCGTTGCTGATGGCGGTGGAATTGCCGGCTACGTAATAAGTGCCCGTTTGGGTGGTGTTTTGCAGCCAGGCCGTGATGGCGGGGTTCAGCTGGGCCTGACAAACCAGGGCAAAGGCCAATAAGCTGGCGGAAAGGATTGTTTTTTTCATGTTGTAGGAATGTTTTTGGGGCTTAGACGCTGGGATTGGGGGAATCCTGCGCTGGCGAGAAGGATTTTTTAAACAACTATACCCATTTACATTTGGGGATCAGGTTGACCTTTATTTCGCGCAGATTTTACACAGATTCTGTTGCGCAGATTTTACACAGAATCATCTGCGTTGAATCTGCGTGAAAACACACCACGAGCATCGTGTGTAGCTGTGTATAGACATCTTTTTAAACCGCCTTCGACACCACAACCCCCTCCCTAACTCGCGTCTCCAACACATCTCCCGGCAAAACCTCCGATGCCGCCAGCACGGCCTTTCCGTTTTTCATGGTCAGGCTAAAGCCCCGGCGCAGCACGTTTTCCGGGTGCTGGGCCTGGCAATAGGCTTCCATTTGCTCCAACGTGCGGTATTGATTCCGGAGGAATTGCCGGGCGAGCTGGGGCAATTGTTGCGCGGCGCCGTCCACCTGAAATTGTGCAGTGTGCAGCCGCTTTTGCGCCGCCCAGCGCATTTCGTTGGCGCTTTGTTCGAGTTGCACCGAATGTGCTTTGAGCTGGGCGGCTGCCAAATACCCGAGTTGTCCGGCAGCATCCTGCACCGCTGCTTCGAACAGCATGTTCTGCTGCACGATAAACTCCGCCACGGCGGTTGGGGTTTTGAGCGAGCGGTTGGCCACCAGATCAAGCACCGTTTCATCCACGTCGTGGCCGATGCCGGCAAATACGGGCAGCGGGAATTTGGCTACTGCCGAGCAGAGTCCCAGTCCGTCGAACGCCGCGAGGTCGAGCCGGGAGCCGCCGCCGCGCACGATGGCCACGCAGTCGTATTGATGTGCCTGCGCCGCTATTTTTGCCAAAGCTGCCAACACCTCCTGTTCCGAATTTTTTCCCTGCACCGATGCGGCAAACAGTTTCAAATCAAAAGTGTATCCGAAATTGTTCGCCGTCAGTTGCTGCCAAAAATCCTGCCGCCCCGCTGCCGTTTCGGAACTGATGACAGCGATGCGCTGCAACACTAAGGGCAGCTTCAGCGAACGGTTTTTATCGAACAGGCCCGCATCTTTCAGCGCTTGCACGGTCTGCTTGCGCTGCAAATCGAGTTGCCCCAGCGTGTAGGCCGGATCGAGGTCGTAGATGTTCAGTTTCAGTCCGTAGCGCTCGTGAAATTCCGGGCGCACCTGTATTTTCAGCTCCAGCCCTTCCCGCAAAACGGTTTGCAAAGCCATGCCATGCCGGGAAAGCATCTGCCGGAGCTCACCCGCCCATATCACCGCCGAAGCCTGGGCCACAATGTCTTCTGCCTCGCCTTTTTGCACCAATTCTAAGTAAAAATGCCCTTTCGAGCTGCTGATCTGGGCAATCTCCGCCCTGACCCACAGCGGCTGCTGGAAGTTGAGGGCGATGACGCGGCGGATGTGCTCGTTGAGTTCGAAAAGAGAAACCATACGGAGTGCGGAATGCGGGGTGCGGAGTGCGGAATAGCACAGCTTTTATGGTGCAGTGGGTTTTGGGTTTTCAGCGGTTGGGCGGGATTTTGTTTTGGTATGTTGGCATAAAGATAAGGTTTAGCCGATAAAACGGGTGTTTTTGGCAGGAGACTCCTTGTAGGTATCTGGGCAGTTGGTATTTTGTCGACCATACTGCTTCGGCACATTTGGCTGAATATCCATGGGGCAGATACGGCACTCGGAATCAACAGAAAGACCAAAACCCAAGGCATAAATAGGTTCAGATGCCAATTCCCCCCCAACTAACCATTTGCCAAAAGCGCCGAAGACCAAAGCCAAAATCCTCCCCAAAAGCTGTGCTATTCCGCACTCCGCATTCCGCACTCCGAAATCACTTCAGCTTTGCTGCAATCGCTTCCGCCGCTTCCCGCCCGCTCTGCGCAGCCCCGTTCATAAACCCTGCGAAGTCGCCGCCGCAATGCTCGCCGGCAAAGAACACATTGCCGAGGGGCATCTGCTCGGCGCCGCCGATGCTGGTGTACTGCCCTACCGTGGGACAAACATAGGAGCCGAGGGTATGCGGCTGGGTGGGCCAATCCATACGCGCCACCTTGCCCGTGAAGGCGCTGGTGACGCCGGGGAATATCTGCTCCCAACGCGGGAGGTACTTGTCTTTTTGCTGCTCGGGCGTGCCCTGCCCCACGGCGAGTCCACCGGGGCCACCGAAAAGGATGGAAAGTCCGGCGGGGCCTTTTTCGGGGGTTTGCAGTTGGGCGTTGTCCCAGCCGTTGGGCAGGCCATTGTCGGAATAGCAGAGGCCGGTGTAGCCGCTTTTGCGCCAGATATGGCTTTTCATGCCGAGCATGAGCTTGGCATTGGTGCCGTAGCCCAGCGTGTCGATGCACTTGCGCTTCACTTTGGGCATCTCGATTTTCATCTCTAATTTGCGGAGTACGGTAAACGGGATGGCGAGTACCACGTAGTCGGCGACGACGGGTGCGCTCATGCCTGAAAATTGTAGGGTGTATTGCTGTCCCTGTGCGCGGATGGATTCGAGGGAGCGGCCCATTTCGATGTGGCTGGCGTATTTTTTTGCCAGGGCATCGGGGATGCGCTGGTTGCCGCCCCGCACCTTGTAGCGCTCGTCGCTTTCGCCAAAAATCTCGAATGCGCCATTGGTGGTATCAGTGGAGATGAGCAGCAGCAGGTTGAGGCTCGACTGGACGCTGGGGGAAAGCCCGTACTCCGATTCATACGCCACTTCGATCAGGCTCTTCACCCAGCCCGTAGCGCCGATGTTTTCTAAGTATTTGGAAAGGCTGATGCGGTCGAGTTTTTTGGTAAAACGGGATTTGGTTTTGTAGGAAATTTCGTCGCTCAGCTTGTCGATATCGGCCTGGATGCGGGGCGCAAAAGCCCTGAATCCTTCCACCACCTGTGCGAGCGTATGGTGTTGGCCCTCAAAAAAGAATGCTTCCTTGGTCAGCTTGGCTTCCGAATCCTGGGCGTAATCGATCAGTTCCAGCCCGAATTCCTTGGCCAAATCCCAGATATCCTTGTGGTTGGTGTCCACAAATTCGCCGCCGAACTCCGTCCAGGTGCCTTCGCCCATCACGCCTTTCACGGTGAACATGCGCCCCCCCGTCCGGTTTGATGCTTCGTAAACGGTGGCCTCCAGTCCCCGTTTTTTCAAATGGTGCAAAGCGTTCAGCCCGGCGATGCCGCCACCCACGATGGCGATGCGGGGCATAATGGCGCGGCTGAACCCCGGCAGGATGAGTTGCGGCAAAGCGGCGCCGATGATGGTTGCCTTGCCCGCGTTTTCCAAAAACCGGCGGCGGGAGCGGCGGAACTCTTCGTCGCGCTCCACCATTTCCAGGCTGTCTGTTTGGCGTTTTTCGGCGGCGAGCGCCAGGCGGAACACTTTGCGCAGGGTGCTGAACAGGGGCGTTTTCGATTGTTTTTTCATAAAGTTTAGTTTGATATGGTGATTGGTGATTGGATGATTAGTGATTGGTGCACGGCCTCGCTTTTCAGATGGATATCTGTTTTTCAGCCCTTAAGCTAAGGGTTGGTTATGGGCGCTGGATAGCGTGTTTTTTTGCATTTATCAGAACCTGCCATTTCCCGCTATGTATTGGCCAAGAGCGCTGGAAAAGAATGCCCACCCAAAGCACAATCGATGAGCACCAATCATCCAGTCACCAATCACTAATCACCAGTCACTACTCCTGCACCACAATATTATCAATCAAACGCACCTCCCCTGCAAACGCGGCGGTGCAAGCGACGATAAAGTTACTGCTATTTTTGTCTGAAACATTCAATAAAGTGACGCCGTCCACAATTTCAAAATACTCCGGGCGCAGATCGGCTTTGGAGAGCATTTCCATGGCTGTTTCCTGGATTGCCAGTGCGGGTTGACCCGTTGCCAGGGCGGTTTTGGCCCACTGAAGGGTTTGGTGGATCGCAGGCGCTGCTGCCCGCATTTGGGCGCTCAGGCGCACATTGCGGCTGCTCATGGCCAGTCCGTCGGGTTCCCGCACCGTTGGGCACATGATCAATTCGACGTCCATTTGCAGCTGTGCGATCATGTCGCGCACGATGCTGAGCTGCTGGTAATCTTTTTGGCCCATATACAAGCGCTGCGGCTTCACGATGTCGAGCAAGCGGTGCACTACGGTGGCCATTCCCTTGAAATGCCCCGGCCGGAATTCGCCTTCCATCACCTTGTCGAGCTGCTTGAAATCGAGGTTGATGGTCAAATCCTCGCCAGGCGGGTAAACTTCCTCCACGGGCGGAATAAAGAGTGCATCGCAGTCGGCACTGATGAGCAGGGTAGCATCTTTTTCCGGTGTGCGCGGGTACTTTTCCAAGTCTTTCAGGTCGTTGAATTGGGTTGGGTTCACAAAAATACTGGCAACGGCCACGCTGCCGTCACGTTTCGCCATCCGGATGAGTTCCAGGTGCCCATCGTGCAAAGCGCCCATCGTGGGCGCGAACCCGACCGGCGTTTGCTGGCTTGAAATCCAGTGCTGCAAGTCGGCAACTTTTTTAAAGATCAGCATCAATAAAGTGGGTTTTCGCTCGCAAATGTAGCCGTGTCGCACATTCTCCCGATAATTGCAGTGCGAAATCTTGATTTAATTGCTTGTTCTTATGAAACTTCTGTCCGTACACCTGCCTTTTTCCCTGTTGCTGTGTGCCGTCCTTTTTTCTTTTTGTGATAAAAAATCCTCGGGCAGCAGCTACAAAGCGCCCGCAAACGCCCTTTTTGAACAAATTGACGCCAAAAAATCGGGCATCACGTTCGCCAATACGGTGACAGAAACCCAGGAAATGAACTACATGAACTTCAACTACCTCTACATGAGCGGCGGCGCAGGGGTAGGTGATTTCAACAAAGACGGCTTGCCCGACGTGTATTTCGGCGCCACCATGGGGCCAAATAAACTGTACATCAACAAAGGCAATTTCCAGTTTGAAGACGTTTCCGAAAAAGCGGGCATCACGGCGCCCGACGGCATCAAAACCGGGGTGACGGTGGTGGACATCAACGGCGACGGCTGGCCCGACATTTACCAGTGCCGCACCGGGCCAAACCCGGAAACCCGCAGCGCCCTGCTGTTCGTCAACAACCAAAACGGCAGCTTTACCGAAAAAGCAGCTGAGTACGGGCTCGACATCCGCTGCTCCTCCACCCACGCCAATTTTTTCGACTACGACCTCGACGGCGACCTCGATATGTACCTGATAAACCACCCGACCGATTTTGCCTCCACCACCAACATGCGCCTGCACGAAGTTGGCGGAAAGGTTGTGCGCAAGGTCGGCGCCGACGATGAATACACCTCCGACCGGCTTTACCGAAACGATGGCGGCAAATTCACCAACGTAAGCAAGGCCGCCGGCATCGACAACTACGCCTTTGGCCTCAGCGTGACCACCCTCGACGCCAACCTCGACGGATACCCCGACCTCTACATCGCCAACGACTACATCGAACCGGATATACTGTACATCAACAACAAAAACGGCACCTTCACCGACCGTATCGACGAATACGTCCGGCACATGTCGGCGGCATCCATGGGCGCCGACCTGGCCGACATCAACAACGACGGCCTGCTCGACCTTTTTGTGCTCGATATGGCCCTGCCCACCGACTACAAATTCAAGACCAATGCCACGGCGATGGTGAACGAGCGCTACTACTCCCTCGTGCAATACGGCTTTGGCGAGCAGATTGCCCGCAACATGATGCAGCTCAACAACGGCAACGGCACCTTCAGCGAGATCGGCTGCTTGGCCGGCATCAACGCCACCGACTGGAGCTGGGCGCCCTTGATCGTGGATTTTGACCACGACGGCTGGAACGATATTTTTGTGTCGAACGGCTTCCGCACAGAGGTGCAAAACCTCGATTTCGTCCATTTTGTGTACGACTCCACCCTCCGAGCCGACGGCGGCAAGCTCCGCGACACCATGGGCCACATCAAATCGGTGCCGCGCATACCCGTCGCCAATTTCATGATGCGCAACAAAGGCGACCTGAGCTTCGAAGACGTTTCGGAAGCCTGGGGCTTCGGGGAAAAAACCTTCTCCAACTCCTCCATTTACGCCGATTTCGACAACGATGGCGACCAGGACATCATCGTCGTGCGCTCCAACGACCCGGCAGCGGTTTTCCGCAACAAGTCGATGGAAAACAAGCTGGGCAATTACCTGCAAATAAAGCTGGAAGGCACGGCCCAAAACCCGACCGGCGTGGGCTCAACCGTCCGCTTGCAAACAGAAAGCGCCCAGCAAGTACAATATGCCAACCCCACCCACGGCTTTATTTCCAGCTCCACCGACATTTTGCAATTTGGCCTGGGCAAAGCCGCTGCAGCCGACAAAATCCAGGTGCAATGGCCCGACGGCAAAGTACAGGCCCTGGAAAACGTGCCGGCCAACCAGCGCATCACCCTCAAATACAGCGATGCCGCGCCAGGGCCTTCCATTTTGAAATTGCCCACGGCGGAGCCCATTTTTACCGAAATAAGTCCGGGCCAATCGGGCCTGAACTTCAAGCACCAGGAAAACAAGTTCTTCGATTTCGACCGCGAGCGGCTGCTGCCACACAAGTATTCCACCCTGGGGCCGGCGATGGCCGTTGGCGACGTGAACGGCGATGGGCTTGACGACCTGTACATCGGCGGCGGCTTCGGCGCCAAGCGTTACCTGTGCATCCAGACAGCCTCCGGCAAGTATGTCCCCAACGCATCCCCGTTTGTGCTCGACAGCCTGCGCGAAGACGTAGGCGCCGTCTTTTTTGATGCCGATGGCGACAAAGACCTCGACCTGTACATCGTGAGCGGCGGCAACGAGCCGAAGGTCAACTCCAACTACTACCAGGACCGCCTCTACCTCAACGATGGCAAGGGCAAAATGACAGCAGCCCCCGACCGCATTCCCACCGAGACCGAAAGCGGCAGTTGCGTGGCGCCTTTCGATTACGACAAAGACGGCGACCTCGACTTGTTCATCGGCGGCCGCACCGTTCCGGGCAATTTCCCCAAAACCCCGTTCTCCTTTGTGTTCCAAAACAACGGGGGCAAATTCAACAACGTTACCGCACAGGTAGCCCCCGAGTTCGGTGAAATTGGCATGGTCACCGCCATCCTTTTTGCCGACCTCGACAAAGACGGCAGCCCGGAAATGCTGGTCGCCGGCGAATGGATGGCCATCGAGGTTTTCAAGAACAACGGCGGCAAATTCAGCCGCGCCACCGCCAGTTTCGGCCTCGACCAGATGACTGGCTGGTGGAATTCCCTCGCCGCTGCCGACTTCGACGGCGACGGCGACATCGATATCGTGGCGGGCAACGAAGGGCTGAACACCGATTACCGCGCCACACCCGAAGCGCCCATGCGGCTCTACGCCAAAGATTTCGACGCCAACGGCAGCATGGACCCGCTGATGTGCTTCTATGAAAACGGCAAATGCCTGCCTGTGGCCCTGCGCGACCCCATGATCAAACAGTTGCCGATCCTGAAAAAGAAGTTTGTCCATTACGAAACGTATGCCAAAGCTACCATCGAAGACCTGTTCCCGATGGAGGTGCTGAAAACGGGCATCGTGCTGGATGCCAAAGAACTGCGCACTTGTTATTTTGAAAACAACAACGGAAAATTCACGGCAAAACCGCTCTCCAACGAAGCACAGGCCTTCCCTACCAAAAGCATTCTTGTGCGGGATTTCGACGGAAACGGCACGCTCGACCTCTTGCTGGCTGGAAACGACTACGGCATCGCCGTGGAAGTGAACCGCTACGACGCGGGCAACGGCGCCCTGATGCTCGGCGATGGCAAAGGCAATTTCCGCTTCGTACCCAACCGCGATTGCGGATTCTGGGCATCGCGGGAGGTGCGGCATCTGGCGGAGATCCGCATGGCGGGCGGCAAGAAAGGGATCGTGGTGGCGAATAATTTCAGTGAACCGCAGGTGTTTGTGCGGCGTTGACCGGAGGCTTTGAAAGATGGGTTGCCTTAAGGCCTCGGAGAGGCCAAACATCTGTAGCGTTGGTTACCCGTTGATTGGCAGACCTCGGAGAGGTCCAATATTGGTAGTCGCCGTTGAAAAGTTAGACCTCTCCGAGGTCTGGAAAAATGGCCGCCAATGATTTCTAAAAACGTTGGGCCTCCGAGGCCATACGTTACCGACATAGCCCTCAGAGGGGCAGGGAAAAAGGAAACAGGCACCATGATCCATAAAAAAAACAAAACATCCGCACCCACAAACAGCCTCCAGGCCTGGCGCATAGCGCTGTGGCTCGTCGTCTTCGGCGGCACGCTGTTCTTTTTGCCCTTCTGCCTCGACCGCTACCTGGCGCCGCGATTCTTCTTTTTGTCGGGGGCTTTGTTGGTTTCAGGCGTGCTGGTATGGAAGGATTTAAAAGAAAAAGGCGATTGGAAACTGCAGGGATTCGACCTGCTGCTGCTGGGTTGGTACGCGTTGAATTTGGCCTCGGTATCCTGGGCATTCAGTTGGTCGGAGGGCATTTTTTACGCGCAAAAAACCCTGCTGCTTTTCGGGGTGTACTGGTTTTCGCGGCAGGCTTTGCTGCGCGATGAAAGCATGTTCCGGCAAACGCTGCGGCAAATTGTTACGCTCACAACCTGGGCGGTTTGCGGCATATTGTTCGTGCAATTGGCTTATGCTTTTTCGCAAAAAGGGTTAGACAACGAAGCCTTGTACGATTTTGCTTCGGGCCTTTTCGGCAACAAAAGCCTCGCCACCGACTTTCTCTTTTTCCTCCTGGTGCTAAATGTGCTGTTGTACCCGGAACAGCCGCGCAAAAGCGATTTCTGGATCGCCGGGGGCATGCTTGTAGCCCTGATACTGCTCTTGCAAACCCGCACAGTGTACCTGACCCTGGCGGCCAGCGGCCTGTTTTACTGCTTAGGCCGCGCCATGTTGGATGCCGGTTTCAGGAAATTGTTTTTGAAGCGGATACTGCCAGCGGGCACGGTTATGGTGCTGCTGCTTATCGGATTTGTCGCCATAAAAGGGCGCGGCAACTCCTTAGCCGAACGGCTCAACCCGAACACCTACTTAGAAAGCACCACCGCCAACGAACGCCGCTTCGTATGGTACAAAACCGACGAGCTCAACAAGGACCATTTTTGGCTGGGCGTCGGCAACGGCAGTTGGAAGCTTTGGTTCCCCTCCAAAAACATCGCGGGAGGCTACCGCCTGGAGGAGCAAAACGTGGTGTTTACCCGCGCGCACAACGACTATCTGGAGGTGCGCGCCGAGATGGGGATTGTAGGTGTCGTTTGGTTTTGCACCTTGTTTGCTGTGGCGTTTTTAGCAGCGATATGGGCAATCTGGCAGCTAAAAGCAAGGGCGCCCGACAAAGCGCATGACCTGCTGGTGCTGAGCCTGGGCCTGCTCGGCTACTGCATCATCCAGTTTTTTGATTTTCCGCGCGAGCGCATCGAAATGCAGGCCATGCTGGGCTTGCTGCTGGCCTGGATGCTCTTTTACACCCGCGATGTTCTGCCCGTAAAATTCGAAATGGGCAGCCTTGCAAAACCGCTGCTCACCCTGCTGTTCGGCCTGGGGCTTTCCTTCAACCTTGTTATTGGTTGGTACCGCATCGTAGGTGAAAAGCACAACGTTGTTTTGCTGGATGCGCAAGCCGCGAACAACTGGAAAGTGCTGGCTAAGGAATCGCAGGCCGCCGAGAATAGCTTTTACGAATACACCGACGTGGCCATCCCGCTGGCCTGGCACGAAGGCATCGCCTGGTATCAGCTGAACCAAATGGATAAGGCTGTTGCGGCGTTTGAAAAAGCTTACCGGCTCAATCCCTGGAGCTTTCAGGTCATCAACAATTACGCCTCCGCCTTGGTGAAGCACCAGCAGTTTCGCGAATCCATACCCTTTTACGAACAAGCGCTGCGCATCAACCCGAAATTCGACGACGGGAAGTTCAACCTCTCCTTTGCCTATTTCAAGCTGGGCGATTTCCCGAAATCGCTGGAATGGCTCGACAAAGTGGATACCATTCCCAATCCAGGCAACGATGGGGATCGGGAAAAAAACAAACAAGTAAAACAGAAACAAGCCGATTTCCGGAAAGCGCTGCAGGAGAAAATGAAATAATTGCATACCCCCTCCCCAACCTTCCTATCTTGCGGCTGTTTCATTTTTTATTGAAATTACAAGATCCGCTAAAAACGGCGCCTTTTACCCAACTGAACAATGTCACTAGACAGCATCAAACAGCCCATAACTGCCGAATTAGACACCTTTGAACTTCGGTTTCGGGATGCGGTGCGCAGCAATGTGCCGCTGTTGGACAAGGTGACCTGGTACATCGTGCAGCGCAAAGGCAAACAGGTGCGGCCCATGCTGGTGCTGCTGAGCGCCAAGCTGTTCGGCCCCATCAGCGAGGCTTCCTACACGGCGGCTTCTTTGGTGGAACTGATCCACACCGCCACCCTCGTACACGACGACGTGGTGGACGATGCCAACGAACGCCGGGGCTTTTTCTCCATCAACGCTTTGTGGAAAAACAAGATCGCCGTGCTGGTAGGCGATTTTTTGCTCTCCCAGGCCCTGTTGATGTCGGTGAAAAACAAACAGTACCGCATGTTGGAAGTCATCAATTCCGCCGTGCGCGAAATGGCGGAAGGCGAACTGATGCAGATGGAAAAAGCCCGCCGCCTCGACATCCAGGAGGAAGTTTATTTTGAAATCATCCGCCAAAAAACGGCATCTCTGATCGCCGCGGCCTGTTGCGCGGGCGCTGTCAGTACCGCCAACGGCGATGCCGCCATCGAAGAAAAAATGTGGCTCTTCGGCGAAAAAACCGGCATGGCCTTCCAGATCCGCGACGATCTCTTCGACTTCGGCGACGACGACATCGGCAAGCCCCGCGGCATCGACATCAAAGAGAAAAAAATGACGCTGCCGCTGATCTATGCCCTGTCGCACGCCGAAAAGCCCGAGCGCCGCCGCATCATCAACATCGTGAAGAACGAAAGCCACAAAAGCGACAAAGTGGCCGAGGTGATCCAGTTTGTGCGCCAGAGCGGCGGACTGGAATACGCCCGCCAGGCCATGTACCGCTACCGCCAGGAGGCGTTTGATATTCTGGATACGGCGCCGGATACGCCTGCGCGGCAGTCGCTGAAGGATTTGTTGGTGTTTGTGACGGAGCGGAGGCGGTAGATTGCCCTCCTAATACAAAATAACAGCCCAGCCTCTTTGACAGGGCTGGGCTGTTGGTTAATATACCTCACGCCGCTTGGTTTTGTGCATGCCGATCTTTGTAATCAATTGAACATCAGTTTAATCAATCATACTCAATCACAAATATCAGGCGAATCATGGTATATATTACGGGCACTGTTAAAACTTCAGCCCGATCCTGTACTACAGAAACAGCTGATTTTTGTCAAATTTTGCAAACATGCGCGAATATGTGCAATCTATTTCCCCAAAAAATCGCCAGATTATTGGATGGGTTAGGGCGGCCCCAAGGTAAACCCGAAATTTGGGTATTCGTAAATACCTCCAATGGGTTCCCACCAAACGCCACCACCGTTGATGTAGAAAAAATGGACTTCTTTTTCGCCAAAAGCCGAGGCACCCTAATCTGTTTGAAATCTGCGCGAAAAATGTGAGAAAAGTTTCAATCAAGCTTTATATTAGCTGCATAATCTCTTAACCGATTATATCTTGTTTCATTTTTCGTTAATACTTGCTCAGGGTATTTTAGGTGTCCTTTTATATACATTATAAGATCTTCGTAAGCTGCCTCGGCGTTTTTTTTGATTTTTGAATCCGGCCAGTATCCTTTCAAAGATTCAAAACATTGAATTAGTACATCCGTATCAGGAAGCTCAAAAGATAGTAGCTCTTGTGTGTACCATTCAATTGTTTTTTTGTCTGCATTGTCTAAAAGTTTTCCAGAAGAAATTGCTCCATAAATTGTAGCTTTTTTTAGGTTTACTGAATAATGCGTATCGGTATGATACTTTGGCAAGGTAACTCTATAATAATGATCAAAGTCTTTCCAAGAATATTTTGAGGGATCACAAACTAATTGGAATAGATGCACCGTATCTGGAATGACACCATCGTTTATTGAGACTTTTGTCGGTGGTATTTCTGGGATTGTTATGGGTTTGTCATCAGAAATTGGCGCACACTTTATCAATGATAGTATTGCAACCGATAAAATAAGGTAAGAGAAAATCTTGTTTTTCATGTTCGAAAGTTTTTTTGAATTTTTCAAATTATGTTGCCTTCCTAAGGCAGCTATACTGGTGTACAGCAGGCTTTTTGTGCATTTGAGCCACCAATGCTGTTACTGGTTTGTAATCTCCAAACATTCCCTTCATCAATGACATAAATGTTTTCAAGACCTCCCCAAAATGTATTAATCGCTCCGGTACAACATTCGTCCGAATCAACACTATAACTATAGGTAACAAGATTAGAACCTACTAGTCTAGTACAAAAACAAATTTCAGCAGAAGACAGTGGTGTAGCTCCAACGGCTAGGAGCCATAGTAATAAAATTGAATGCTTTTTCATGTGAATTATGATTTTTAAATGGTGATTTAGTCAAAATTAGGGCAGCAGCGATCTTGTGCCATATCGCCACTCATAGAGGTTACAGTGTCTAATGTATAAGTTTGTCCCTGATTTTGGACATAATTATGAATGGAAGCACCCGGTGAAGCAATGCCAGTGCAACAACCTCCTTCAACTGCATAGGTAACGGTTGTTAATGTACCCTGGCCGAATTCTTGGCAGTAACAAATATCCATTCCAAAGGAGGTAGCGGATGCAAAAACCAAGGCAATAGGAAGCAGTTTTTTTTTCATAAAAATTCATTTTTAGGTTTAAGAAATTAGAATGGGTACAAATTTTCTGATCAGGAAACAGAACTTAGTTCTTTTCTGATTTGCCAATGAAATTCATGCATGTTTTTCCTGAATAATTTGTACACTTTCTAGGTTTTAGTGAATGAAAAAACAATACCCCAAAGGTGGGCGCATCTTTCCTATCACTCAAAACGACAACTTCAGACAATTGCAGACAACTTTGGACACGCGTCTTATTTAGGGTTTTCGCCCCCCCCCCCAGGTTTTAATGGGGAATCATCGCATCCCAATCGCTGAACTACCTCATTCCATACTTCGTAAGGCATTGGCTCATGCCCCCATTTGATGTCGAGTGCCTTCATGTACCGGCTCAAGGTTTTGGGGTGAATCTCTAATTCTTTTGCTAAGGTTTTTCTGCTTTTGAAAGGTTTCATAAAGGTGTAGTGTGTGTTAAGATGTTTACAAGCGGATTCAAGTTTCAAAAATAAAGGAATTTCTTGAAACTCAAAATTTTGTATAAACAATTCAACCTTAAAATGCGGGTGCTTTACTTGTTTAGTACTCTTTGTTCAACTTCCCGAATCTACATTCTATTACGGTGCACCCAAATATTGCCTTGGAGCATGTAGTGGATTTTTGCGCCAAGCAAAACCCGGCCGCCGCATCATCAACATCGTGAAAAACGAAAGCCACAAAAGCGACAAAGTGGCCGAGGTGATCCAGTTTGTGCGCGAGAGCGGCGGACTGGAATACGCCCGCCAGGCCATGTACCGCTATCGGCAGGAGGCGTTTGATATTCTGGATACGGCGCCGGATACGCCGGCGCGGCAGTCGCTGAAGGATTTGTTGGTGTTTGTGGCGGAAAGGAAGCGGTAGGTTATCCCTGTTTTATTTGACAACAATGATACGTTTGCTGCAAAGAATTTCATTGTCTTTGGATACTACAATAAAATATGGGCCAGCTTTAAGGGCAGAAATATTTATCTCATGTTTTGCGTCAATGGCCGAGTCTTGCCCCACAAGTGTCCCGTTACCAGATAGTATTGATACAATTACATTTTTGAAGCCAGCATCATTTGGGAATTCTATATTAATAAAATCGCTTGCCGGATTTGGGAATATTTTAATACCCAAACCCTTTATAAAGGTAGGCGCTGTCGATTCGGTGATATAGTTAGTTTCTCCACAGCCTTCTTGCAAACACCCGAGGGAGTCTAATTTTATAATCCAATTATGAGATTCCAGCACCCCGGTCATTTTGTTGATAACATACCCTACTGCAATATATCCTCCATCTCTGGTGCGTGTGATGGACTGAAGCCCTCCCGTCCTTCCCTGGTATGTAGTATCGGTGTATGTTCTCTCCCAAAGTAAGTTTATACCTTCGCCCATTCGGAAAACCCAGCCGCCGGGAACGGGATTTGAGCTTGTAAGATAATCTATATAGTTGCTTCCACAACCGATAATGCCTTTGTTCAAGTCGGGCTCCAGGTCAGTAATGGATTTATAACTTTGGTTTTCAAATACATATTGGTCTTGTGTTTGGCCCGATAGGTTCAAATAGAAAAGCGTTGGAGGATTGAGAACGTGATTGGGCAGCGTCGTTTCAGAATGCCAGTTTGCCACAAGGGTGCTAGCATCTGTTTGGATAATATTGGGCCGGTCTGGCACAAATGAAAACGGGAACGCTACATTCCAATTGAGATTTCCAATGGTATCAACACTCGCCACGCCTCCTGTGACCTCTAAGAAACATGAGCTTGGGCAGGCGCTGTACGAAAACACCGTCTGCAGGTCGGTGGTTTGTATGACAGTTCTACTTAAAGTTTGGTTGTTTTGGAAATCATAGATGTGCTCATCCATGACATTGCCATCCAAATCAATTTTTACCAAATATGCCATTTGTAGCGGCATTCCAGCAATATTAGGCTGGCGGGTGCCACATAATATTATATGGTTGTCTTGAGTAAATGCAAAGGAAGGGGTCACGTCTTCTTGTGTAGGATCTCCATATTTTCGATCCCAAATAATATTCCCATCCATATCCAGACAATAAAAAACAAACTGATCTTCACCTTGATTTGAACTACCGCTGACGTAGATTTTGTTATCTCGAATTGCCAGAGAGGAGAGAATATGCGGATAAAAATCAAATTGCTTGAACCAAACTATGTCGCCTTGATCGTTTAATTTAGATATTACGCCACATACAATAATATCTTGACCAAGACATTCTCCAACAGAAACCATTATATAACCATCATCTGCTTCGGCAACTGTCCATGCATTTTCAGGATCAAGTGGATAATTAGAAATGATTTTAGAAAAAGTAGTTTGCGAATAGCTTACGGGCAAAAAAAGTAGCCAAAACAGAGCGAAGATGAATTTTTCCATATTTAAAAAGAGTGTTGTTGTGGTATGACAATCAATCAGTTAAGCAAAAATTCCAGATTCCGGCACAAACACTTGCTACGAGGTTGTATAGTTGAAAATCACGACAGCGTAAACGATCTGATAAAAACCTGTACCGCTTTAATCCGCCTATA
>CAZULM010000039.1:0-3583 GCA_964621185.1 uncultured Saprospiraceae bacterium
CGCAGGTGTTCACCTGGACCTTTGACCAAACACCTCCCGTGTTCACGTTCTGCCCGCCGGGCGGCGACCTTGGTTGCAACCCGACCGGGGTTCCCGGCCCAGGGGCGGCCACTGCGACAGATGCTTGTGGCAACCCGACGATAACGTCCTCGCTTGGCGGGATCAGCTCTAACGGCTGCCTGCGCTCGCAGACGCGGACTTATGTGGCGACTGACGGCTGTGGCAACACGGCTACCTGCACGCAGGTGTTCACCTGGACGGTGGACACCACACCGCCGACCTTCACGTTCTGCCCTCCTGGCGGCGACCTTGGATGCAACCCGACAGGGGTTCCTGCCCCAGGGGCTGCAACCGCGACGGACGCCTGTGGCAACCCGACGATAAGTTCTTCCCTTGGTGTTATCAGCTCTAACGGCTGCCTGCGCTCGCAGACGCGGACTTATGTGGCGACGGACGGTTGCGGCAACACGGCAACTTGCACGCAGGTGTTTACCTGGATATTTGATGTCACACCACCAGTAGTAACCTGCCCGGGCAACGTAACCGTAAGCTGTGCTTCAGCAGTGCCTCCGGTCAATACGGCAAGTGTGACAACCAGCGACAACTGCGGCGGCGGCGTGACGGTAGTTCACGTAGGGGATGTCATTTCCAACCAGACCTGTGCGAATCGGTTTACCGTCACACGCACTTACCGCGGCACGGACGGCTGTGGCAACTCCGCTACTTGTGCCCAAATTATTACCGTAAATGATGTGACACCACCGACATTGACCTGTCCGGCCAACGTGACGGTAACGTGCGCTTTGCAGGTGCCGGCACCAAATACTAGCCTTGTGACTGGCCTAAGTGACAATTGCGGAGGCACGATTACGGTAACCCATGTGGGCGACGTAATCAGCAACCAAACTTGTGCCAACCGTTTCACCATTACACGTACGTATCGTGCAACGGATGTTTGTGGCAATTCTGCAACGTGTACCCAGGTGATTACCGTATTTGACAATGTGGCGCCAACCATAACTTGTCCTCCAGGCATCACGGTACAATGTGCCAGCCAAGTGCCTGGGTCAAACACGGGCTTGGTCTCAGCTACCGACAACTGTGTAGGCACGGTTACCGTGACTTTTGTTGGCGACGCGATCTCCAACCAGACTTGTGCAAACCGGTTTGTGGCGACCCGCACCTACCGTGCAACGGATGTTTGTGGCAATTCCGCTACCTGTACCCAGCGCATCACAGTTTTTGACGACATAAAGCCAGTATTCAGCGGGTTGCCGCCATTGGTACAAACAATTGAATGTGGATCGCCCATTCCGGTTTCGACTGTAACGGCTACTGATAACTGTGGCGGTGCGGTGAACATCCAGTTTACAGAATGGACAACCCATGACCCGGGATCCTGTATCAACAACTACAATATCTGGCGGCAATGGACGGCCACCGATGCTTGTGGGAACACCAACGTGTTTACTGGAAAGATCAGGGTTGTGGACACCACCCCTCCTGTATTCTCAAATGTTCCCGCCGACATCACGGGCGATTGTGTGGAAGTGCTCTGTATCCACGAGCCAACGGTCACCGACCTTTGCGGTGAAGGTTTTATCAGAAACTTCTACGAGACCATTACCTGCGAGCCAGGCTTGATTCATGTTACCAGAACCTGGGTAGCAGCCGATTTCTGCGAGAACACTTCTGTAGCTGTTCAACATGGCACGGCGATCGACAACGAACCACCACGGCCAATGGATGTCCCGGCGGATATCACGATACAGGCGGGCGACCCCTTGCCACCCATGCCCAATCCGCCGGTTTGGGGCTGCGACCTGTGTTATCTGGTGCTTGAAGTTGACGTGACATTCCAACAACAAGTCTTCCCAGACAAGGTGATCCGTATCTGGACTTTCTGCGATTGTGCGTACAACTGTATTGCTGATTCCCAGGTGATAACGATCGTGACCAACAAGCCTCCGGAGTTTTTCGACTTGCCAAAGGTTACGGCAAATTCCGCCGTTAGTTGTGTGGAATTCAACAACTTAGTGGGCAAGGTGAAAGCTTACGACCCGCCGACAAACGTCTCGGTGCCAGTCACCAGAACAGATTCCATCGCTTACGACGACTGTGGCGACAAGTACATGATCTACGCGACATTTAAGGCAACAGACAACGAAGGCGGCACTGCTACGACGACCATCCCGATACTGGTCAGCGATGAAGACTGCGTGACGACAAATTATTGTTTCACCGGGA
The DNA here is from genome assembly GCA_964621185.1 of uncultured Saprospiraceae bacterium. GTDB lineage: Bacteria > Bacteroidota > Bacteroidia > Chitinophagales > Saprospiraceae > M3007. The sequence continues at coordinate 2,248 of CAZULM010000039.1, forward strand.
CCCAGGATGCTTCGAGCGAATGGATCCAAAAGTTCCAGTTTGGCACCTTTGTCAATGGCAGCGGGGCGGCAACGTATTCCAACTTCACCCAACCGCCGATTCCGGTGCTGGCCGGCGCTACCTACCCCGTTTCGATGGCCCCAGGGTTCTCTGGTGGCTCGAAAGACGAGACATGGGTAATCTGGATCGACCTGAACCGCGACGGCGTTTTCGACAACCTGAAGGAGCGCATCAACCTAGGCACCTCCAATACGGGCATCACCGGCAGCGTACACATACCGATCACTGCCAAGACCGGGAACATCCGCATGCGGGTGGCGATGGTGCGCGGCCCGATCAATAATGCTTGCCAGGTATTCGCCTTTGGTGAAATTGAGGATTACACCCTCGACGTGAAAGGGCCGAACTGTATGCCTACGGAATGTGTGCCTGCATACAATCCGCAAATTGGACCTTGGGAATACATTTACAAAGTAAGGCTCGGCAACAATTTGATCAACAACAACAGCGGGGCAGCACTTTATTCCGATTTCCGGAACTTGGCAGCTGCCCAGGTACAGCGCGGCCAGTCTTACGAGCTGAAAACGTATTCTGCCAGCAAAGGAGCCTACTCTGGAACCCGCCACTGGGATGTTTATGCCGACTTTAACCGCGATGGCGACTTCTCCGACCCATCTGAGTTGATCGGCACCCAGAGCATTTTGGTGACGCAGGCAACGTTTACAGTTACGGTGCCACCAAGCGCAGTGCCAGGCTTGACAACCCTGCGCATCGTGCTTAGCCGCAACGAATCGAGCAATGCCTGCCAAATTATAGGCTACGGGGAGATTGAAGATTACAGCCTTTATATCAAACCCGTCAGCGCCGACTCCAGCTTGCATGCCGTGCAACCATCGGATTACCGGAATGCCCCAGGCACTGCCCAAAAAGCGGAGATGCAGTGGAAGCTCGTGCCAAACCCGGCAACCGACAACGTGATACTGCAATACGAATCGCGCATCGAGCAGTCGGCCAGTATCATATTGATGGACATGACGGGCAGGGTAGTGCTGCAACAAGAGACTGCTGTGGCGAAAGGCTCAAACAGCATCCCACTTCAGATTGGCCGCTTACAAGCTGGCATCTACAATGTGCTCCTGCAAACCAGCGATGGAAGAGGTCAGAAGATGCTCGTCGTGGTGAAGTAACTTGCGGGAAACAAACACTGGTATCGATTTCATTTTTGGCCGTCTCTGCTCCTCCAGCAGGGGCGGCTTTTTTCATCGGGCGGCGCCTGATGTTATTGATTTCGCCCTTTCAGGGCTGGTGCTTGGGCGGTGCCCAAGGTTATTGATTT
>CAZULM010000039.1:3683-56446 GCA_964621185.1 uncultured Saprospiraceae bacterium
ATTGATTTCGCCCTTTCAGGGCTGGTGCTTGGGCGGTGCCCAAGGTTATTGATTTCGCCCTTTCAGGGCTGGTGCTTGGGCGGTGCCCAAGGTTATTGATTTTGCCCTTTTAGGGCTGGTGCTTGGGCGGTGCGTATTTGATAGGGCTTTTGCTCAAAAATCCGACGGGAATTGCGTAATTTGAAAAAATACGCGCTTTCAGCCAAAGTGGCAACGGTATCCAATTATCTTCGTGCCGTAATTGTTCCATGAATTTCTATAAAGCAAAACCATGTACACGTCAGTCGAACCTGTCCTTCAAGCCGAGCTCCAAGGTATTCGTGATGCCGGCCTTTTCAAAGAAGAGCGCATCATAACCTCCACCCAAGGCCCGGTTATCGATACAACAGCCCAAAATGAGGTCTTGAATTTTTGTGCCAACAACTACCTGGGCTTGAGCAGCCACCCCGCCGTAACAGAGGCCGCGATAGAAGCCATCCGCACGCATGGTTATGGCATGTCGAGCGTGCGCTTCATTTGCGGCACCCAAGATATCCACAAGGAACTGGAGCGCCGCCTCGCCGATTTTTTGGGCATGGAAGACACCATCCTGTACGCCGCAGCCTTTGATGCCAACGGGGGCTTGTTCGAGCCGCTGCTCGGCGCGGAAGACGCCATCATCAGCGACGAACTCAACCACGCCAGCATCATCGACGGCATCCGCTTGTGCAAAGCCCAGCGCTGGCGCTACAAGCACAACGATATGGCCGCTTTGGAAGACTGCCTGAAAGAAGCCCAGGCGGCCGGCGCAAGGCGTAAACTGATCTTTACCGACGGCGCTTTCTCCATGGACGGCACCATTGCCCAGCTCGACAAAATTTGCGACCTGGCCGATCGCTATGACGCGATGGTAGGCATTGACGAGTGCCATGCGACCGGCTTTTTGGGCAAAACAGGTCGCGGAACCCATGAGTATCGCGGCGTGATCGACCGGGTGGATATCGTGACAGGCACACTTGGGAAAGCCCTCGGTGGTGCCAGCGGCGGCTTCACCGCTGCCCGAAAAGAAATTGTGGACCTGCTGCGCCAGCGCTCGCGACCCTACCTTTTTTCCAACACCGTGGCGCCGAGCATCGTTGGCGCGAGCATCAAGGTGATGGAGTTGCTGAGCGGCAGCACTGCCCTGCGCGACACCCTGGAGCGCAACACCCAATGGTTCCGCAATGCCATGACTTCTGCGGGTTTCGACATCATTCCCGGCGAGCACCCCATCGTGCCGATCATGTTGTATGAGGCGCCATTGGCACAGGAGTTTGCACGCCGTTTGTTGGGCGAAGGCATCTATGTGATCGGCTTTTTCTACCCCGTGGTGGCCCAGGGCAAAGCGCGCATCCGGGTGCAGATATCGGCAGCGCACAAGCAGGAGCATTTGGAGAAGGCGGTGGCAGCGTTTACGAAAATCGGGAAGGAACTGGGGGTTTTGAAGGGCTGACGCGGCGGCAACTTGAAAAAAGGACAAATGTGGCAGGGCCGAACATCAAAATGGGTTGATGTTCGGTCCTGCTGTTTTATTCCATGGAGGCAAGCGTGTGCCTGAATTCTCCAAGAATCAACCCCTGTATTGGCCACCTCACAGTAGTGTGCCAACCCAGTCGATCAATAAGATTAGTGCTTAGGGCACCGGGTGATTAAATCGTCTCATACTCTACAATGTGTTTAATTTTATCACTAAGTTGTTCATTACAAAGAATATCCCAAGACTGGTCTCCTTCTGGGTTTGTAAAATCTATAGGTACATTTTCAAAAACCACATATCTGTAGATTGTATTGCCTCTAAAAAAGTTGGAGTCATACTCATAGTAAAAGAAAACATTGTTATTTATTATTCGGAATTGAGTCACTTTTAGATACAATAACTCATCAACCAACGTATTTCTATTGTTGTTTATTTGCCTAAAATTTGAATTTAATAATTCAAACTTATTATGGCTAGAGTTCCAATAATAATAGCCTTGAATTTTTAAATATATTGAATCAGGGTTCAATAATAGTTCTTCTGCAACATTAGCATACCGGGCGACATTTTTCAAGACAAAAGCTGGAATTTTGCAAGACCTATTGCTACAGCCAGCCAAAAATAGTATCCCAAAAAACCAAAGTAGAACTAATAAGTTTGGAAAGGGTGTGATTCCCATTTGATGTAGATTTAGGCCAAAAATAAGTTAAGAATATGGAAACCACGTACAAAAAAGATGCTGACGGCACAGTCACGATCACAACAACCTTTAAGCCGGAAGGTGATTTAATGGATCAGGAAACGGCCCTTCAAATTGGTTTACAGGAGGCTGGCCGCATAGCGATGTTAGAAGCTATAAAAGATTTGGACACTGACGGTCGCCCGATTGTAGTTGCCAACGAGCGTTACACAAGCCGCGGGGCGGAAAAAAAACGTATCAAACGATCTTCGGGTCAGTAGAAGTAGCGCGTCAGGTATATCAACCTTCTCGCGGAGGCAAAACGGTTGTTCCCTTGGAGGTCAAAGGTCGGTTTTTGGGCAGCAGCAACACGCCCAAGTTCGGCAAGATGGTCAGTTGGAAGTATAGCCAGATGTTAGCCCGTCAGGTTTGCGAGGACTTGAGAATGAACCACGCCCGACATTTGAGCACTAAATTAGTACAATCAGTGTCGGCCCATGTAGAGGATGTCGCGATGGACAAGGAGTTTGAATGGCATTACGATCTGCCGGTATTTGATCAGGTTGTGAGCCACATAAGCATAGGTCGGGACGGCACCACCACCGCCATTCGTGGCGAAGGCTACCGGGAAACCATGTGTGGGACGATCAGTTTTTACGATTCGCAAGGAGAGCGCTTGCACACCATATATAGTGCTTGCGCCCCAGAATACGGCAAAAAGACGTTTGACAGCGTGCTGGGCATGGAAATAGAACAGGTAAAGGCAGCGTTCCCGAAGGTCACCTATGTTGGCCTGGCAGATGGGGCAAAAGACAACTGGGCTTACCTGCTGCAATATGTGCAGGTGGACATACTCGACTTTTATCATGCCACCGAATATCTTACAAAGGCCAGTGCGGTGTTGAAAAAGGGCGAACAGGCGCAGACGCTGTGGGCTGACAATGCCTGCCATGACCTGAAGCACAAAAAAAATGGCGCTCGGTTTATTGTAAGGGAACTGAAAAGTTGGGCTAGGGAAAACGTGGGTGCCGAGCAGGAAACGGTCTCAAGGGTCATCACCTATTTTGAAAACAACCTCATGCGGATGAACTACCCGGAGTATCAAAAAATGGGGTATCCAATTGGCTCAGGTGTCACAGAAGCAGGATGTAAAACGGTGGTCAAGCAAAGGCTCAGCCAATCAGGCATGAGATGGAATATAGACAATGCTCAAGGAATGCTTATAACCAGAGCATTGGCTTCAACAAAGGGCCGATGGGAGCAGTTTTGGGAAAAATACATGGCGTGAAAAACTGGTAAAATCTACATCAAATGGGAATCACACCCTTTTTAACACGTACAGCGTATGTGGTTTGTACCGTGGGAAATACGGCAGGATTTTTCTTAAGCCGCTCGCTTGATGATAAACCTTGAGCAAAGGCTCATTCGTAGCATAAATTTGCACATTCAACACTTCCGTCGAAATACAGTGAATAGATTCAAATGTATTGGTAATTTTCGGATTCAGTACGTTAAATTTACTAAACGCGTCGATTTTGCCTGTAAACCTATCCTCCCAATGTGTGAATGCAAAGAATCATTTCAAAATGTCTACCAATTCGAAATTTAGCTGCAGCCAATTTCCACCTCGCTCGTATGTTTGCCAATAAAACCAAAGAATATTTTCAATTCTGGGTAGTGCAACGTTTTTAAAGTACATCGGTCACTAGTATGTTTGAGTAACCCATTCATCATTCATCGTTCATCATTCATCATTTAAAAAACCATGGTGCTCCGTTGTGTTATCGTAGAAGACGAGCCGCTTGCGGCTGAAATCCTGGCCGAATATGTAGGCCAAACACCTTTCCTGCAACTCACCCACGTTTGCAATGACGCCATTCAGGCGCTGGATGTGGTGCGGCAAAACCCGGTAGACGTTTTGTTTTTGGACATAAACCTGCCCAAACTAAACGGGCTTGATTTTTTGAAAACCCTGTTGCACCAGCCACAGGTGATCATTACATCGGCTTATCACGAATTTGCCGTGGAAGGTTTCGCCTTGCAGGTGACCGATTATTTGCTGAAACCCATCGAATTCAGCCGCTTCACCAAGGCAGTGAACAAACTGTTGCAGCCCCAGCGCCTGAGCGACCAGGCACCCACTGCGGTGCCCGCCATGACCCCCATCCGGCCCTATTACTTTTTTACCGTGAACAAGCGCTCCGTAAAAATTTACCTGGACGAAATCCTGTTCATCGAAAGCCTGAAAGACGCGGTTTCCATCGTGACCAAAACGAAGGCGTACAATACCCACTACCAATTGGGCGAACTGGAGGAACTGATGCGATCCGACAATTTCCTGCGCATCCATCGGTCGTTTTTGGTGGCTATTGATAAAATCGAATCGTTTTCGGCAGCGGAGGTAGAAATTGCTGACCGGACTTTGCCGATTGGGCGTAGCCACAAGATGTATGTGATGGAGCGGCTGGGGCGGCAGACGTGAAGCGGGCAAGTTGGCAAATGGGCAAGTTGGCAAATGGGCAAGGGGCAAGTTTGCAAATAAGCAAAAATGCAGGGAGGATGTCGTTTGGCGGGCAAAACGGATGAATACCGTGTAAGTCGGTGCGTTTTTTGTAATTTTGCAGCGGGCCAACTGCCCGTTACGAAAAAATGTACTCCACGCCGCCAGGACTGCGAAAGAATGTCATCCATGACGAGCACACGTTGTTGCGCCGCTTGAGCGACAATTTGGCGCGTTGGGCCTTTACCGATTTTGAACAAGCTGCCGCTGCCTTGAACGAGCTTTCGGGCCTGCTTACCCCGCACAGTCCTTTCGATATTCGGCTTTCCTACCACCGCAGCGCCGCTTTTTTGGAAAACCAATGGCACCGTTACGACCAATCCCTGTTGCATGCCCGCTTGGCCATTGGCATTCTGGAAAGCCTTGCCGATACCTGGGCGCTGGCCGAAACCTGGGCTGATGTGGCTGCCACGCACCTCAATCAGCGTGACTGGCCTGCCGCAGAAGACGCGCTTGCCCGTGCTCACCGCTACTTGGGCGACGATTCCCCGCCTTCTTTGCAAGCCCACGTCACTTGCCGGGAGGGCTTTTTGCATCTTCACTCCGGAAATATAGGCCAGGCGCTCGACAACCTCATGGCAGCGCAAAAATCCCTCTTAAGCCTCGACAGCAATGCCAGCTTGAAGGACTATTACATCCAAACCTTGGTTTTCAGCGGCTTGGGCGAACTGTACGAAAAGCTCGGGGAAAAGGAAAAAAGCTTAGAGGCGTACCGCAGCGTGTTGCCCATTGTTGAAAAACACAACTTGCGCCCGCGTTCTGGCTGGCACTACCTCAATGCCGGCCGCGCCGCCCTGGCCCGCAACGACAACGAGCAGGCGCAGGCACACTTTGAGAAAGTGCTGAAATTTGCCGGCAGCAACGAAGCCGAAGCAAAGACCCACGCCCTCAGCAACCTGGGCATCATCGCCATGATCGCGGGCAATGCCGTGCGGGCCTTCAACCTCTTCGGGCAGGCAGCGGCACAATACGACCCGCCTTCCAAGCCCGCCGATTTCACCAACCTTTCAAAAATAGAAAACTGGCGGGCAGGGCTGTACCACGAGCTAGAAAACCAGGAACAGGCCGAAGAGCATTTCAAGCGCGCCTGGGAAGTGGGCCAAAAAGGAAACGACCTGTACCACCTCGCACAAGTCTGCCAAAACCTGGCGAATTTGCACGCCGAGAAAGGTGATTTTTTCAAAGCCTTCGAATGGCAAACTCAGGTGACTGAGCTCAACCAGACAAATTTCAAAAAGCTCCGCGACCACGAGCGGCAGGAAATAGAGGCGCGTTACCAGCTTGAGCGCAACAGGCAGGAAACCCAAATGGCAAAGCTTCGGGTGGCAGGCCTGCAGCTCCGGGCCCTGCGCGCGCAGATGAACCCGCATTTCATGTTCAATTCCCTCAACGCCATCCAAGGACTGGTCACCTCCGGGCGCAACGCCGATGCGGAATCATATTTGGCCAAATTTGCCAAGATGATGCGCCATACCCTCGAATACTCCGAGCTGGAAGTGGTAACCTTAGAACAGGAGATCGAATTTTTAGACCGCTACCTCGATATCAACCGCAGGTTGCGTTTCCGCGACAAGCTGCAGTTCAACATCGCCGCCCCGAAAAATTTCGACCTCGACGAGCTGTTAATCCCGACCATGATCGTGCAGCCATTTGTAGAAAACGCCATCGAGCACGGGCTGCGGCCCCGTCAGGAAGGCCACCTGAACATCCGCTTTGAACTGGTAGAAGACGACGAAACCCTGCTGCGCTGCATCATCGAAGACGATGGCGTGGGCTACAACAAAGGCCGGGAAAAGCAGGCGGCACAACTGGGCTTCCAAACACACCGTTCCCGTGGCATGGAAATCACCACCGAACGGCTCAACCTGCTGCACGAATTACAGGGCCGCGAAGAAGACAAGTATATCCAGATCGATGACATATCGGATTTGACGCAGGGGCAGCGGGCGGGGACTCGGGTGGAGGTGCTGTTGCCGTTGCTGGAAGGGGAGTGAGATTAGCCTGTGCATTATTCCCAACCTTTTCCTTTCTTTGCCATCATTTTCAAATTCCTAACTCCCTATTGTCCTATGATGCTGGGTTTCATTGCCGACCTCTCCGCAAACGCATCCATGTTGTTGTTGCTTTGTCTTTTGGCCGTTTGCGTCTTCGAGTTCATCAACGGTTTCCACGACACCGCCAACGCGGTCGCCACCGTCATTTACACCAAAACCCTGCCCCCCGTATTCGCCGTAGTCTGGTCGGGCTGCTGGAATTTCCTCGGCGCCATGCTGGGCGGTATCGCCGTGGCGATGGGCATACTGAAACTCATGCCGCTAACGGATATGATGGCCACTTCCTTGAACGAGAACATAGCTTTGGTATTGGCCATTTTGGTCGCCGCCATTGCCTGGAACCTTGGCACCTGGTATTTCGGCATCCCGTGTTCAAGTTCCCACACCTTGATCGGTTCCTTGCTGGGCGGCGGCTTTGCCTTCTTTACCATGCACGGCGGCATCGGGCCCAACTGGGACAAGGCCAAGGACATTGGCATGTCGCTGCTCATTTCTCCCTTGTTTGGTTTCGCCCTGGCCATTGGGCTGATGTACCTATTGCGGGTAATGGTTAAAGGCAAAACCATTTTCAAATCGCCCGACGACACAAAAAAAACGCCGCCCTTGTGGATTCGAGGCATCCTTATCACTACCTGTACCCTGGTCAGCTTCTTTCACGGCAACAACGACGGACAAAAGGGCGTAGGACTGCTTTTGGTGGTGATGATGGCTTTTTTGCCCGTCCAATTTGCGCTTAGCCCCGATTTTTCTGCCGGGGAGGCAAAAATGCACGTGGAAAAGGTGTCCGCCGCCATTGCCCAACAGGTGTCCATCGACAGCAGCCACTTGGTGTCCAATTCCCCACTCGCCCTGGCTTGCCGAAAACTGGGCGCTGAACTGGACAGCTTCCAGGCAAACGACAGCAAAGCCGTGTTTGCCATCCGAAAGGGCATACAGGACTTGAACAAAAAACTGGATGCCGCTATCAAAGGCGAGATCATTCGGGGCGAACCGGCTCAAGCAATCAAAGCTGAACAAAAGAAGCTGAAAGGCTTTTACGAATTTCGAGTAGCCTGGGCTGTATTGCTCATTTCGCTTTGCCTGGGCATAGGCACCATGGTCGGCTGGAAGCGCATCGTGGTGACCATCGGCGAAAAGATCGGCAAAAGCCACCTCACCTACGCCCAAGGCGCCAGCGCAGAGCTCTGTGCCGCCGCTACCATCGGGGTGAGCAGCTATTACGGCCTTCCAGTGAGCACCACGCACGTGCTGTCGTCGGGTGTTGCGGGCACCATGGTAGCCGAAGGTGGGGTAAAAAACCTGCGCAGGAAAACCATCACCAATATTGCTGTCGCCTGGGTGCTGACCTTGCCCGTGACGTTCGCAATGGCTGCGCTGTTGTTTTATCTGTTCCGCATGTTTGCTTGATAAATAAGGTTTCAGGTTTTGGGTTTCAGGTTTCAGGTTGGGTTTCGGCTGGGCCAGTTTGGTGAAAAACTTAAGGCATGGAAAAAATAACAGAATCCAGTTCCAAGTACCGCCATTTGGAAAAAATGAGCGCCGGGGAAATCCTCCGCAACATGAACGCGGAAGACAAGCTGGTGCCGTTGGCCGTTGAAAAGGCCATTCCCCAAATCGAAGCCTTGGTGGAGGCTGTTGTGCCGAAAATGCAGGAAGGCGGTCGGCTGTTCTACATCGGCGCCGGCACCAGTGGCCGACTTGGGGTGCTGGATGCCTCCGAAATACCCCCCACTTTTGGCGCCCCGCCCGAATGGGTCATCGGCATCATCGCCGGCGGTGACCGGGCAATACGGAAAGCGGTGGAAAATGCGGAAGACAGTGAAACCCAGGCCTGGGAGGATTTGGCAGCCTGGCAAATCGACCCGCTCGATACCGTGGTGGGCATCGCAGCTTCCGGCACCACGCCTTATGTGCTGCACGGCCTGCGGGCTTGCCGGGAACGGGGCATCGCCACCGCCTGCATCACCTGCAACCCCGGCGCACCCTTGCTGGCGGAGGCCGATTTTCCGATACTGGTAGTGGTAGGGCCAGAGTTTGTCACCGGCAGCAGCCGTATGAAAGCCGGCACGGCCCAGAAATTGACCCTCAACATGATCTCTACCGCCATCATGATACGGCTGGGCAGGGTGCAGGACAACAAGATGGTGGACATGCAGCTCAGCAATGCCAAGCTCATAGACCGTGGCACCAAGATGGTGGCGCAGGCTACAGGGCTGGGTTATGAGGCGGCTAAAAAATTGTTGTTGGAACTTGGCAGTGTGCGGGCAGCGGTGGCGGGGTATGGGAATGCGGCGGGGTAGCGCCAAGCTTTGCTTGGTTGCTCAGCCCGCCAAGCGAAGCTTGGCGTTACTCGAACCACACCTTGCTCTGGTTGCCCGCATCGCCGTTGTAGTTGATAAATATCTCCTCGCCGGCAGCAATATCCTTAATACAGTAAAAATCGATGGTTTGCGCTTCGAAATCCATGCCATACTCGGCGTTGGGCGTGTAGGAATGGTTGTACAGCGAGCCATAGCCGAGGCAAAAGGCGAACCACTCGCCCTTGTCGCCCCAGTCGAAATAGTAGTCGTCGAGCACGGTCTGGCGCACATTGGGCAGCTCTTCTTTCGGGAACAAAATAATGGGGCACACTTCTATCACTTCGCCCGCTTGGATGTCGCGGCCGGCGAACACGCCTTTGCCGTGAATGTCGGAGTATGCAAAGTAGATGGGTGCTTGTTGGAGACTCATGTTATATCCTCCAGCTCGTTCATCAGCGCATGCACCCCCGCCTCCGTCATCGGCACCAGCGGCAGCCGCACTTCCCGGCTGCAGAGCCCTTGCAATTCCATGGCGGCTTTCACGCCCACAGGGTTCCCCTCCAGGAACAACAGTCGGTACAGCTCCAGCAGCTTGTTGTTGAGTTTTTGGGCCGTCGGCAAATCATGCCGCAGGGCGGCGCGCACCATGTCGGTGAATGGGCGCGGGAGGGTATTGGCGATCACGGAGATGACCCCGTCGCCGCCAGCGGCGATGAGCGGCAGGGTGATGAAATCATCGCCGCTGAGCACCAGGAAGTCTTTGGGCCGGCCTTTGATGATCTTCATGATCTGGTAGATATCGTTGGAGGCTTCTTTGATGGCGATGAACTTGTCGCTGGTGTGGGCTAAGCGCAGCGTCGTTTCGGCGTTCATGTTGGAAGCCGTGCGGCTTGGCACGTTGTAGATGATGATGGGCAGCGGGGAGGCTTCGGAGAGCGCGAGGTAGTGCTGGAAGATGCCCTCCTGGCTGGGCTTGTTGTAGGCGGGGTTGCTGGAAAGCAGCGCGTCTATGCCCTCGAAGTTGAAGTCCTGTATCTTTTCCACCAATTTGGCCGTGTTGTTGCCGCCGAAAACGCCGGCTACCAGCGGCACGCGGCCCCGGTTTGTTTTTATGGTGAAATCTAGAATTTGCCGGTGCTCTTCCTCGCTGATGGTGTTCGACTCTCCGGTGGTGCCGAGGCTGACCAGGAATTCCACGCCGCCGCCGATCACGTGCTCGATGACGCGCTCCAGGTCTTCCCAGTCGATTTGGCCGTTTTTGAAAGGCGTTACCAGGGCGACCCCGGTGCCGCGCAATTTTTCGTGCAGTTTCATGATTTGGTCAGGACAATTTTATCGAGATAGATATCGAGTTGTTCGGCAAAGAAATGGAGGCCCTTGCCTTCGGGCGTTTCTAATTGTATGTCAAAATCGTTGGGGTGTTGGGTGGCCAGGCCTATTTTCATGGCGGCAGGGGAGGCTGCTGCCAACCATTCCAACTGGGGGGTTTCGTCGGGGTTGAAGCTCAGCAGCAGGTCGAATTTTTCTTTGGAAAAGGTTGCCGCTTTTTCGCTTTTGGGCAGCCCTTGCCAGTTGCTTTCTTTCAAGGTAAAGGCATCGAATGTATGGGCTTCCGGCAAGTTATTGGAGTTGAAAAACCCGAGCATCCGCACTTTTTTGCCCGCTTTTTCCAGCTTTTTGGCGAATTCACCTACTTCTTGGCGAATGGTTTGGCTGCTGGCGTCGAACAGGATGCCGATATGTCGGGCGCTGTCGAGCGTGTGCGTTTGGCGCTTCCGGTGTTGGGAAGCCAAAAGCGCTCGAAGGGCTTTATTGAAAAATATGGCCCGGATTTGTGCGAGCATAAGACATTAGCTTTGAGGTTTATGGCTCGGCGCCCGTGCATATTGCCCCATTTTGCTGTACTTTTCAATGCGGGCGACAACGCGCTCCTCCGGGTCTTGCGGCATCAGCTTCGCCAATTCAGCCTTGATGTGGTTTTTCAGCGTTTCGGCCAGTTGCTCCGGCGCATTGTGTCCGCCGCCCAAAGGCTCTTTCAAGATGCCGTCGATGAGCCCGAATTCGAGCATGCTGTCGGCATCCAGCTTGAGGGCTTCGGCGGCTTGTTCCTTGAAATCCCAGGAGTGCCAAAGTATGGAAGAGCAGGATTCGGGTGAAATAACCGAATACCAGGTGTATTCCATCATGAACACCTTGTCGCCCAAGCCGATGCCCAAGGCGCCGCCGGATGCGCCTTCGCCGATGACGTAGCAGAGGATTGGCACTTTCAATTGGGCCATTTCAAAAAGGTTGCGGGCAATGGCTTCCGCCTGGCCGCGCTCTTCGGCTTCAAGTCCAGGGTATGCACCGGGGGTGTCTATCAGCGTCACAACAGGGATGTTGAAGCGTTCGGCCAGTTTCATCAGCCGCAGGGCTTTGCGGTAGCCTTCGGGGTTGGCCATTCCGAAGTTGCGGTATTGGCGCATCTTGGTGTTCACGCCTTTCTGGTGCCCGATGAACATGACTGTTTGGCCGTCGAGGTCGGCCAGGCCGCCCACGATGGCATGGTCGTCGCCGGCACAACGATCGCCGTGAAGCTCCACGAACTTTTCGCACATCGTTTCCAGGTAGTACATGGTGTATGGGCGCTCCGGGTGGCGGGAAAGCTGCACTTTTTGCCAGCCGTTGAGGTTCCCGAATATCTCTTTGCGCTTTGTTTCGATCTTGCCTTCAAGCTCGCGCACCATGTCAGTGACGTCCAGCTCGCCTTGCTCGCCCACGTCGCGGAGCTTTTGCAGTTGCTCGTACAAGGCTTCGAGGGGCTTTTCAAAATCCATGAAAGTCATAGCGTGGTAGCGTTGAAGAAATTAGGATTGGGGGCGTAAAGGTACACGGGTATTTGGGGAATTGTAGCGCTGTTGGGGGGAAAAGCTGGGGAATTTGTGCGCTTTCGCAAAAGTTGCGGCAAAATTGCCTCCGTACAATTTAACAAGGCGGCCATATTGGCGATAGGGCACATATTTTGGGAGAGAAAGGCATGAATTGCCCCGATGGTTTGGGTCCTAAGCCCTCATTGCCTAAGTTTGCCGAAATCGAAGTTTAAAACCAGGAAGATTTATGACAAACAGGACACTTTCCCGAATTACCGGCATCAGTTATCTCGTCATCTTTTTCGCGGCGATTTTCGCCAATTTTTTCGTGCTGGAATCCATGCTCAAATCGCCGATAGAGAGCATACAGGCGCATCAGATGACGACCCGGGCGGGGATAATGGCTTTCATGGTGACGGTGGTTTTCGACGTTGTGGTAGCCTGGTCGCTGTACGCGCTGTACAAAAATCACTGGCTGTCGGTCCTCAGCGCCTGTTTCCGGATGATGCACGCTGCCATTATGGGCGTTGCCGTTTTCGCGCTGGTGGTGGCGCTCCGGGTAGCTTCCGCCGAGGAGGTGCTTGCACAGGTGCATGTTTTCAACACCATCTGGCTTATCGGGCTTTTCTTTTTTGGCATTCACCTCGTTTTGCTCGGCAATATTATCGGCAAGCCCAAGGTCATCGCGTGGTTTTTGATCCTCGCTGGCCTAATGTATGTTGTTGACACGGCGGCGCATTTTATGCTGCCGAACTATGAGTCGTACAGCGCTGTCTTTTTGGCGCTGGTGGCCATACCGAGCGTTGTGGGAGAGATGTCGTTCGCGGTTTGGTTGCTGGTGAAGGGAGGGCAGGAATAGCCTGGCCCCTGTAGAACCCCTGCGTAACTGTGTGGAGGATAAAACATGGTGAATGGAACGATTATACCTCGCGCCGTTAGCTATTGGCTGTTAGCCATTGGCTTACTCACAGAAAATAAAATGTTTACGATTTTGGTCATGCACAATACCTGGCGACGCGAGGTATAAATAAATGCGCACCTTCCCAAACTCATTTCAAAAATCCGACAATTTTTTCTTCAACTTCTTCTGAAAACCCGGTATGAACCATTAAAACCTTGTGGGTCTTGGCATCGAAAAGAATCATTGTTGGGTAACTTTCAATTTGAAGCTTGCGTGAAACCTTTTTGTCAGCATCGACAAGTGTTGGGTACGTAACAGACCGTCCTTTCATAAAAGATTTAATTTCCGCCGGGTTTTTGTCAATCCCATTTATCCCAAACACTTTAAGGCCATTATCTCCATATTTTTGGTGGAGGCGTTCTAATATTGGCATTGCCATTAAACAAGGCGCGCAACCTTTATACCAAAAATCCAACAAAATCAACCCTTCTTTCTGGCTTTTCGAGGAAAACAGGTTGCCATTTAAATCGACGAGATCAAGCTCCATCAATGTATCTCCTGGCTTAAGGATGAATTCAGACGGTTTGCTTGAACTGCTCCTTGAAATTTCTTTTAGCGTATATCCATCGGACTGCAATTGGGTTAAATTAAAAATATCCGTAAAAGTAACAGAATCAGGCAAGGCTGAAATGGGCGAAAGGATGTTCTCTAAAAATTGGGGTGAAGAAGAAAATGTAATAATCTCCTGTTTCTTTATTAGGGCAGCACCGGGCAATTCAAATTCATAAATTTCTTTTACCTGCGTCATGTCGGGGTCACTGGGTAGCAGTTTAAGTTGATTTTTAAATGAATCAAGTACCGTAATTCTCAGCCTCCTGCCCTTTGCTGTTTCGATTGGGCTGAAAAACGCATTTTGGAACGCTGTCGAATTGAAAGCCTGCTTTTTCAAAATATAGGGTCGAAAAGCGAGGAAGTCAAGGAAGCTTTTTCTAAGAATTTTTACCACACCACCTTTTTCACTTGCTAGGTGTGCGCCAATGTTTCTTCCAACATTGTCAACAGCATAAAAGTACTTTCCATCATATGCCGCGCTTACTCCGCCCTCTCGCATAATAATAAAGCGGCAAATAGTGTCCTCTCCAATATCTTTCTTAAAAATGTAAACACGTGCCGACTTAGAACTGGTATCACCACTTGTTGCTGATTTCCACAAATAGGTACAATCAAAATATCCCTGATCAATTTTGGCTATTTTTTCATTGGCCATTTCTATAAACGGAATAGGGGCTTCATGCTGGCCATATAGTGGAACAGAGCATTGAAGTGCTAAAAAAAACATGAATACTACACCTTTGTGCATATTAATGATCTGTAAGGTTTATAGTTGTAGCCTCTACAAGAATTCCTCCGTGACTGTTTGGAACCATATCACAATCCCCTGTGCCACGACCTTCTTTACAAAAACACTCATCACACCCTGTTTTACCTACTCTCAATTCGCACTCTGTGCAATCGCCTGTATCAGGCCTACATCTTGGACCGTCAGTTGGTGCAACTGCTGCTACCGAGGTCTCAAAGGGAATAAACCAATAATTTCCTCCCGAAGGAATAATAATTTCTCCATTTACCAATGGTAAGGTGGTCAAATTTACCAAGTTTCTAGGATGAGGCGCTCCTTGAAGTGAAGTCCTAGAAGCAAAAACAGTACCCCCCTGTCGACTTATTTCGATTTTTGTGTTGCTGCCATAATAAACGTTTCTAACAAATGATGCTCGCGCTACGATACCATTAGCCTTATCAAAAACTGTGGAATCCCCAACTTGCATGGCAGTACAAACACGGAGATCACAATCATCGCAGCAACCTCCTTCTACACAAGTTTTAAAAGGGCCTGTATATCTCCAATGGCACTCTGCAAGATCAGGACCACAAGGGTCAAGTGACCCTGGGAATGAGTTTGGAGTAACCACTTCACAAAAGCAGATCAGATCATGACCAGAAATTTCAAATACCTGTGTACCCGTTAAGGGAATATACCAATAAGTATTACCATCATCTAATTTGATCCTACCATTCACATCTGGCTCCACTGAATGTGTAAAATAAACACCCTTATAGTCAACTGCATTGCTAGAACAACTTATGGGCAACTTGCTATGCCTTACACTACCATCCGCTAGCCATTCCAAAGTAACAGCGTAACAACTTCCGTCGTTTGCCGTCATTTCAAAAACCTCTGTAGCTAATACTGAATTGTCTCGATCAATTGCTAACAATTCAGATTCGACAGCGGTTTTTATGAGTTGGTTATCTTCAGAACAGGAAATAATTAGGCCAAAAATAGCTACAAAAGCCAAAAAAATCAACAATATTTTCGTGTCCATAACGCAATTTTTATTTGATGATATTAGTTTTAAAGAGCATTGTGCCTTGTCATTCTTGAAAAGCTTTTCAAAGGGGAAAGAATCTCGTTACAAAAGTCCATCTTAATTTTTTCAAGCCCAAGACCAAACTTGTGCATTATTTGGAAATATTCTTCACTTGTTTTGAAATATTTTCCCAAACTACTTGTAAGTTTGTTCCGTTTGATCATTGAGTTGAGTTTTTCTGCTAAATATCTTATATGTAGAAATTGTTTGGCAGGTCTGTCGCCGGGTGTTGTAGATATGCCTTGAAATGACAATTTTGTTTAAAAATAAGCGTTGGAAGCAAAATTAATCAAGAAATAAGGCCGCAAATTAAACTATGAGATCACGTTCGAAATGGCTGGCAGGTTGGCATCCTCTCTTTCTGGCGGTGTTTTCTTCATGGTGGACGTTCTTCTGAACAGGGAGCTTACATGGGAAAATGCACCGCCCAACTTTGGATCGGAAAACTTGCCGCAAATGGGCATTGGACGGGACAACGACCACATTAGTAACCATAGGCCATAAATAGACGATGGCGATGCCAAAGCCAATCAGGAATGCAATAGACAAACGGGGGCGAGAATGATATTTCTTGGCAAGAGCACGTATCCTCAGTGACAGGTGGAGGGGCCAACTCTGGAATCAAATTGACAGATTCGGCTCTGTTTTGGATTTGGGGTAGCCTTAATTTTACACCAAGCGGACTCACACCCTATTTAACAGAGATTTATACTTCAATTTTTAACAAATAAATCCTTAAAACATGGGAGACTTTGGTTACAACCTTCGAAAAATTCGTGAAATGCGCGGATTGTCCTTGGAACAAATGGCTGAAAAAATTGGAAAATCTGAGCGCACCTATGCCAAGATAAAATCTGGCGAGCGAGATATGACTCGCAATGAGATGAAAGAGGTGGCTAAATTACTTGAAATACCGGAAGATTTGATGATGTCGCTTGACAAGCGCCCAATTTTCAATAGCTTCAACAACAATCAGGATGGCGAGTATTTCAATACCTATTCTGGAGAATCTGCCGGAAAAAATGGCACCCTGATTCATCGTACCACAAAATTGGAGAGCAGGGTTGAGTTTTTAGAAAAAATGTTACTAAAGTTGGTCGGAGAGAAATAAGGAAGATGATCTAAGGTATTTTGACTTCTATGGCTAATTGATCAACGTCAGCTTTATCGAGCGCTGCTTTTTCCACCCGGTATTCAATCTAAGCCATTCGATAAGGCGCATCAATACCTTTTGGTCAATCATATTGCGAACAATCGTCAGGAAAAATTTCCCTGGGGTCGTTTAAGAGGCAATACCGCGCACAGTTAACCTTTTAGCTTTCAAAGGTAATAGAATTTTGGAAATCCGATCCGATATTTGCCAGTACCACTACAAAAAATCCACATCCACCGCATACGGATACGTCATCAAATACTCCAGCGCCTTTTCGATCGGGTATCGCTCGAACACCACGGCGTGGAGCATGGTCGTGATCGGCACGTGCAGTTTGTAGTGCCGGGCGAGCTGGTGGGCGATGCGCAGCGTGCGCACCCCTTCTGCCAGCTCCGGCATGGTTTCCCGGATTTGCCCCACTGTCTCCCCGCTGGCCAGCCGTGTGCCGAACGTATAGTTCCGGCTGTTCATGCTGGTAGCGGTTGCTACCAGGTCGCCGATGCCGGCCACGCCCACAAACGCCTGGCTCGAAGCCCCCAGCGATTTGCCGAAATAGACCATTTCTGCCAGCCCGCGGGCGATGAGCAGGCCCTGCACGTTGCGGCCGAGCCCCAGCCCGCCGATGATGCCGGAGCCCAACGCGACGATGTTTTTCAATGCCCCGGCTAATTCAGCGCCCAGTATATCGTATGAGCCATAGACGTGGAATTTAGGGCTGTTGAGGGCCACTTGTCCCGCTTGTATAACTTCCCGGAAGCGGCTGCCCACCAGCGTCGCGGCTGGCTGGCCTGCCATGATCTCAGCCGCGAGGTTGGGGCCGCCCAGACAGCCCACGCGCACTACACTGCTCTCCTCCCGCACCACTTCGCTCATGGTGCGCACATTGGCCCGCGTGATGCTGATGCCCGGTTTGTCGAGCTCGTTTTCCTCATAACCGTACAGGTCGAAGCCCTTGGTGCCGTGTATGATGATATGGTGTGGGCGCAGGTGGGGCGAAAGCGCCTGCATCATCTTGCGGAAGCTGTTGGAGGGCACGATGGGAAATATCAGCGTACATTCTTTGGCCAATTCTTCCACGCTCATGGTAGCCCGCACCCGTGGGGAAATTTGGGTGCCCAAATGCCGGTGCTTGGTATTGATTTCTTCAACAATTTCTGCGCGCCGGCTGAAAAGCAGCACATCGGAGTTGTAGGCCAGCAAATTGGCGATTGCTGTGCCGAAATAACCTGCGCCTAAAACGCCTACTGGATTGTATGGTGATGCCATGTTTATTTTATGGTGTAATCGGGCAAAATCGTTTTTGTCCACATTTCTTTCCCCTGGGCATTATAAACCGTGATGGCCAGTTCACGTGCCGTGCGCGGCCCGCTGAACCGCAGCATGGAAAAGTTGTTCTCCGCCACAACTGTCCCAGGCACCCTGAGGTCATTGGATGTTTTGGTGGCCGCATCGGTGAAAGAGCCCGCCGTCAGGGATGAGGATGTTAGGTCGTACATCCAGTTGCCCGCCTTGTTTTTGAAGGCGCTCAGCTCGGAGAAATGCTTGTCGCCCGTGAGGAACACCACCCCTTTTATGCCTTCCCGTTCGATACGGCTGATGATAGAATCCCGTTCTGCCGGGAAATCGTGAAATGCGGACTCTTCATGGTTGTCGGAGCTGAGCACCTGCCCGCCGATGGCCACGAACTTGAAGGGCGCGCGGCTGTTGGCCAGAGAGCCGATCAGCCATTCGAGCTGTTCTTTGCCCAGGGATGTGCGCTCGCAGGTGATGCATCGGTTCGGGGCGCGGTTGTAGCGGTTGTCGAGCAGGAAAAAATCGGCATCGTTGTATTGAAAGCGGGTAGTGCAGCCTTTTTTGCCGTTGATGCCGAAGGTAGGGTTGCCCCAGAAGTTGCGGAACACTTCCCAGGCCATTTCCTTGTGCACCCAGGTGCCGTCGGAGTTGTCGGGGCCGTAGTCGTGGTCGTCCCAGATGGCATAATGGGCGGTGGAGGCGAGCAGCGGCTGCATCTCGGGGAGGGAGCGGGTATGGGTGTAGCGGTAGGCCATGCCTGTGTGGGTATTCCAGTCGGGCTCGCGGTAATAAACATTGTCGCCCAGCCAAAGCATCAGGTCGGGTTTTTGCTCGTATATTTTGGTGAAAATCTGATAATTGGAGCCGTAGGGCTTTGGGCGGTCGTACTCCGCTTCGTTGATGAAGGAACAGCTTCCGGTGACGAAGGAGAAGGGCGGCGGGTCGGTGCGCCATTGCCACAAAACCTGTGTTTTAAAAGTGGTTGGGTAAGGCAGCTCCACTTTTTTATCGCCGATCATAACCTCGTATTGGTATTGCTTTCCGGGCCGCACCTTGTCGGCGATGCATTTTGCCGTAAATTCCGGGCCAACCGTGAACATAAAATCTGTCGTGAATCGCAGCGCGGGATTGTCAATGTCCCAATATTCTACCTGAACGCCAGCACGGCCTTTGGTTTGTACCCAAATCAATACTTCAAACATATCGACATAGCCAATCATTGGGCCGCTTTGCAGGCCTTTGGTGCCTGCAGCAGCGAAAATCTGGTTGGCAGGGCGCCATTGTCCAGGTGGGACACAACGAGGGCCAAGCAGCATAAAAAGCAGCAGGAAAGCACCTGAAAATAATTTGCTGGTATGCATAACACACAAATTTTCGGCTAAGGTAGCGATTAAACCCCCGTTTGAAAAAAAAGTCATACAAGCTCCCAACCTTTTCCAATCGGCGTTCGTTTCATTATTAGAAATTTTATTTGCCGAAATATTTGGAAGTTCCAAAACTATGACGTACTTTTAAACCAAACAAAAAAGGAGGTTTCGCCATGACTACTCGCAATCATCTCACCATTTTCCTCCTGTCCCTCTCTCTTGCCCTTTCGGCTCAGACGGCCAGCAGGACTTTCAACAAGTCGTTCAACACGGAAAATCGCGGCACTATCATGCTCGACCTGCCTGGACAAATTGATGTGAAAGCCTGGGACAACAGCTACATTAAAGTGGAGATCGGGGTTGCCCTCCCATCCGGGAACGGCTCCATCCTGAACGAACTGGCCAATATCGGCCGCTACAACCTGGCATCGCAAGTTGAAGGCGATGTGCTTACGATAACAGCCCCCAACCTTCAAAAACAGCTGAAGGTAAAGGGAGAAGTGCTCAGAGAGGATTTTGTATTTGTCGTCTTCGTTCCGGAAAACTTGAAAATTGACCTGCCGCAGGTAACTGCTGCCGCAGAACTGAAGAAATAATTTCCGATAGCACACCCGATCTTTTACTTTCTTACAAGTTGCAACGATGCCTTGGTTTCAAAACCAGGGCATTTTTTGTTACTATTGCGCCAAAATTGGTCTAATATGATGGCCCGAAACGCCATTTGCCCGGGAAAGCCAGGAAACGCCCAATCTCTTGATAATTATCACATTATCCAACTATCTCATTGTCAAATTCAGCAATCATGAAACTGATCCCAAGCATATTGTTTGCCCTTTCCCTGTGCACGGCACAGGCACAGATGGAGCGCACCATGTACCAGGTGTTCAACGTGGACTCCGCAAAAACCATCAGCCTTGACATTGTCGGCATTTATGAAATACATACCTGGGCAGGCAACAGCATCCTGGTGGAGAACAACATCCAGATATGGGACGCCTCACGGGAAATACTGGGCTTCCTCATCGAGAATGGCCGCTACGACATCGCCATGGACTCCAGCGCAGGGCCCACGCCCTCAGAAATGAAGATATTTACCAAGATAAAGGAGCGCAAGCCCATCAAGCGGCCCGACGGGCAAAAATGCTTAGAGATAGCCACGGCGAAGATTTTTATCCCCGACACGTTTATGGTATCGGAAGACAAGCGGGTGCTGACGCGGAAGGAGAAGGTGGAGAAGAAAGCCGAGTGAGCTGGTGGCAAGGCAATGCTCCCATTGGGAACCACGCGCTTCCCCCTACCGCAATTTAAAGTTAAAAGTAATGGTACCGCACTCCTGGGAGGCTTCAGAAGGTGCAAAGCGGTAGGCTCTTGCTGCGGCCAATGCCTTGTTTTTCAATTCGCTGTCGCTGGTTGTAGAACCGCTGAGCCTGTAATCGGCGCTGGTTACCCGCCCGTTCGAATCGACGCATACGGCAATGACGACGCGCCCTTGTTTTTGGGAGTCGTCGTTGATGCTGCCGCGGCTCACAACTTTACGGCCACCCAGGCCGCCGCCCACTGAGGCGCCGCTCCCGGTGCCGTCGCCGCCGCCGGTGCCGCCGCCGGTGCCGCTGCTTCTCCCGAAGGGGTTGTCGCCGGTGCCGCCCGTGACACCGCCATTGCCCTGGCTGCCGCCGCCGCCGGCGCCACTACCACTGCTGTTGGGCTTGCCGAAAGCGCTTCCCGCGTTGTTCTTAACCTGATTGCGCCTTGCCGCTTCGGCGCGTGCAGCTTCAGCAGCTGCCTGGCGCTGGCGTTCTGCCTCGGCTTGGCGGGCTTGTTCCTGCCGGTTGGCTTCTTCCCGTTGCTTGCGCTCCTTTTCTTTTTGCTGACGCACAGCGGCTACGTTAGGGTCTTCGGTAGTGGCCGTTGGCGGCGGGGGTGTAGCGGGCTTGGTACTGGGTGTCGGTACGGGATCGGGCGTTGCAGGTGCTGCAGTGCTCGGCACGGCAGCGGGTTGTTCGCCCGGCGGGGTGTAATCGTCGTTCATGCCCTTGTCGGGCTCGCCGGCTGCGGCATTGTCGCCGCCGCCGCCCCATTCGATGGTGATGGGCGGCACCTGTGCGGCTTCCTCTTTCTTTGTAAAGGTATATAGGAACATGAGGAGCACCAGCAAGGCGTGGAACACGACGCTTATCAAAAAGCTTTTGGTGCGGTTCTCTTGATCATAAGCTGCGGTTTTCATAACATCTTTGTTTAGGTAGTATGATGTTTTGGGGGAGATGGTTTACACAAACCAGAGGAGCCTATTTCCCGCCCTGATCGGGGTTGGTGGCCAAAATTGTCTTCACTTTCAAGCGATTCGCAATGTCTAAGATAAACACCACGTCATCCACGGTGGCAGCCTTGTCGGCAGCGACGGTGATGGTTGTCATATTGGGGTCTTTGTTCTCCGCCCGGATGCGCGCGCGCAGGGCAGGCTCCAGCTTGGATTTGTCCACGCCCGACCGGTCGATATAAAAAGTGCCATCGGCTTTTACCGACACCGAAAGAGCTGGCGAAGCCATTGATTTTGAGGTGCTGGAAGGCAGTTGCAGGTTCAGGGCATTGGGTGTGACGAAGTTGGAAGTCAGCATGAAAAACATGAGGAGCAGGAAGATCACGTCGATCATGGCTGCAAGGCTGAATTCCGGTTCTACCCGTTGACGGCGTTTGAGTCCCATTTTTTATTGTTTAGAGTATTAACGAGAAGGCTCTTGCAAAAGATCCATGAACTGCACGGCGGTGTTTTCCATCTTGAAAATAACCTTGTCGAGGTTGGTCACCAAAAGGTTGTAGCCCGCCATGGCGATAATGGACACGAACAGACCCGCAGCCGTAGCCGTGAGGGCGTGGTAAATACCGTTCGACAGGGTTGAAGGCTTGATGACCTCGGCCACGGCCATGTCCTGAAAGGCGATGATAAGGCCGATCACAGTGCCCAAAAGGCCGATCATGGGCGCGATGCCCGAGATGGAGGCCAGGGTAGAGAGGTTTTTTTCGAGCTTGAGCAGTTCGAGGTTGCCCACGTTCTCGATGGACTTGTTGATGTCGTCGAGGGGTTTTCCGATGCGGTCGAGGCCCTTTTCCACCATGCGCGCCATGGGTGCATCGACGCTCTGGCACAGCGCTTTGGCGGCTTGCAGGTTGCCGCTTTCAACGCTGGCGCGGATGCTGTTCATGAAATTGTGGTCAACTTGCCCGGCCCGGGTAAGGGTCAGGTAGCGCTCAAAAATGATGTAAACGGCTACGATGGACAGTACTAGGAGGATGCTGATCACGATCAGGCCGGAGGTGCTGCTGCCCAGGACGATATCGAGCAGGGATTGCGATTCGGCGGGCTTTGTGGTTGCCGGCACCGTGGCGGGAGCTTGAAGGAAGAAGAAGAGTGCGCTCAGAAAGGCGTGGAGTGTCATAAAGTTGTCGTGCTGTTGTAAGTGAAACTGATTGTTTCGTTTTCAAAGTTGCGAACGCCAAAAGTATGTCATTTTGTATCTGTGCAAGCAATTTCCTTAACATTTTTAGGCTGTTTTGGCGATTTGCCAAATAACTGACAAACGCGAGTGCTTGGAAATGAGTATTTTACAAATCACCTTGTTTTCACGAACAACCCGCAACCAATTGTCGTTTTCCAGCACATTAGTAAACTTTATTAGTACTAAGTTCCTATAAAAAAAGGCGTCAATATTGCCCTACCTTTGAGCGTAACAAAATGAACCATTTCTCCATTTAGCGTGCGCGGTTTCGATGATGCCTATGCGATTGGTAATTTTTGACGACAACCATGATTTTCGGGAAAGCTTGCTGCACCTTTTTCGATTCACGCCTGATTTGGAGGTAGCAGGCGCATTCGCCGATTGCTCCGACATACATAACGTAATCGACAGCTTGGAGCCGGATGTGGTTTTGATGGACATTGACATGCCGGGAATGAACGGGATTGAGGCAACGGCAGTGGTCAAAAGCCTCTCGCCCCGCACACAGGTTGTCATGCTGACGGTGAGCGAAGAGGAAGACCGGATATTCCAAGCTCTGCGCAACGGTGCGACGGGTTATATGCTCAAAAAATCAGGGCCGGATGAGCTGGTTGACGGGGTTCGCTTGGTGAGCCAGGGAGGTTCGCCCATGAGCCCTGCCATTGCCCGGAAAGTGCTTCAGTTCTTTCACTTCTCCAACAATGGGCAGAACGGCGCCAACCATCTGGGGATGGCAAAACAATTAGAAAGCGACGAGAGCCTTGCAGCGGGGCTGACACCCCGGGAACAAGAAATATTAGAGGCATTGGTGGATGGGCTTTCCTACAAAATGATCGCTGCAAAGCATTTCATCAGCACCGATACGGTAAAAAACCATATTCAGGGTATTTACCGCAAGCTGCACGTAAACTCAAAAGGAGAGGCCATCAGTTTGGCCCTAAAAAAAGGAATCGCGGGCAACCGCCTGTGACGCATACCCCAAACCAGACTAACACTATGGTAAGATTCAAAACTACAAGCACTATAACCAACACCCTCCCCTGAAAAATCGAAAACCGATTTGTCTGGGTGTGCCATCAAAAACCGAGACAATATTTAATAGCACACCACAAACAAACACTATGACAGGTACATATTGCTAAGGTGTACCGCCCGGAACAGGTTGTTAGCCTGGGTTGTGTGAATAATTGACCAGTCAGCGCTGTGGGAGGCGCTTATTTCAAGCCCTTCCTTTTAATTGTTCACATTTCTCTCGTTAAACGAACCTGTTCCATTTTTTCGGACCCGATTGGCGCGCTCATGCCAACCGGGTTCGTGCTTTTTGCGGTAACTTCGCGCCACAACCATATTTCAATATTCACGAATCTTTCAAATCTACCCAAATCCGGGTATAGCATGAATACTTACGAGCAGAAACTGGAAGCTTTTGGCCGCTTGCTCACCATCATGGACGAGCTGCGGGAACAATGCCCCTGGGACAAAAAGCAGACCATCGAATCGCTGCGCAACCTGACCATCGAGGAAACCTACGAACTGGCCGATGCTATCATCTCCAACGACTTGAAGGGTGTGAAAGAGGAAATCGGCGACTTGATGCTTCACATGGTCTTTTACGCCAAAATCGGTTCTGAAACGGGCCATTTCGACATAGCCGACGCGCTCCATGCCATCTGCGACAAACTGGTGTCGCGGCATCCGCATATCTACGGCGATGTGCAGGTTAACGGCGAAGACGATGTGAAGCGGAACTGGGAGCAGTTGAAGCTCAAGGAGGGGAAAAAATCGCTGTTGGAAGGCGTGCCGCGCGGTCTTCCCGCCATGGTGAAGGCATACAGGATGCAGGAAAAAACCAAGCAGGTGGGGTTTGAATGGGAGAACACTGCCCAGGTTTGGGCCAAGGTGGAAGAGGAGATAGCAGAGCTGCACGAAAACGTACAATCCAATGCCCCACAGCACGACATTGAGGAGGAATTTGGCGACGTGCTGTTCTCGCTCATCAACTATGCCCGGTTCATCGGCGTTGACCCCGAGACGGCGCTGGAAAAAGTAAACCGGAAGTTCAAAAAGCGGTTTGAGCACATCGAGGCAAATGCGCCCAAACCGCTGGAAGAAATGAGCCTGGAGGAAATGGACAAATTGTGGAACGAGGCCAAGGGGAAGCGCCAAGTCGATTCCGCTTAGCACGTTAAGATGTCACATTCGCTGAGAATTGATGGGTGTCGCCTAAAGCATCTGGTAAAATCTTGGGCAAGGCATGTTATTGACGCCAAAAAAATCAAGTTGATCCCAAACGAACTTGTACGGCGGCTTCATGCCTTTACTCGTCACCGTCTGCCGCCGTATCCTCTGGCAGGTCATTTACGTCGTCCATATCATCGGCATCTTCTTTTTTCCGCTTTTTGCCGGTAGAAGGATGCCCCGTGAAGTGCTTCAACATGATGACCTCCCGCTGCGTGAGCTCGCGGAAGCTGCCGCGCGGCAGGTCCTTTTTGGTCAGCCCAGCAAAATAAAAGCGGTCGAGCTTGAACACTTCGTACCCAAGGTGCTCAAAAAGCCGGCGCACGACGCGGTTGCGTCCAGAGGTGATCTCCAGCTCTACGACATCGCGGTTGGGATGATCTTCCGAGAACCGGATCCAGTTGATCTCCATGAGCCCGTCTTCAAGCTCTACCCCGCGCTCGATGTGCTCCAGGTCGGCTTGTTTCAAGGGGCTGCGCAGCCCGACACGGTATTGTTTGTGCACCGCATAGCTCGGGTGGGTGAGCCGCTGTGCCAGGTCGCCATCGTTTGTGATGACGATGAGGCCCGTGGTGTCGCGGTCGAGCCTGCCGACGGGAAAGAGGCGCTCTGGGAAGCTCGGGTCAACCATGTCGAGCACAGTAGCACGGCCATGCTCGTCTTCGGTGGTGGTGATCACGTTTTTCGGCTTGTTGAGCAAGATGTAAACCTGTCGCTCCTGGATGGACATAGTTTGCCCGTCGCAAACAACGACATCACCTGCCTGTATCCTGTAGAACGGTTCTGTTTGCACCACGCCATTGACCAACACTTTGCCTTCGTTGATAAAATCGACCGATTTGCGGCGTGAAGCTATGCCACAGTGTGCCAGGTATTTGTTGAGCGGCATCCCTTCGCCGCTGGGCAATCCGGGCTTCGGCTTGCGCTCCACGTAGAAATCGTCTTTTTTGCGGAACGGTTTTTTACCAAATGGTTTTTTGCCAAAACCGCCGCCTTTCTGCCAGGGTTTTCGCTCGCCGCCACCTTGGCTGCGGTCTTGCCAGGGTCGGCGCTCGCCGCCTTGGCCGCGGTCCTGCCAGGGCTTGCGTTCGCCGCCTTGTGGGCGGTCCTGCCAGGGCTTGCGCTCGCCGCCACCTTGGCCGCGGTCTTCCCAGGGCTTGCGTTCGCCGCCTTGTGGGCGGTCTTGCCAGGGCTTGCGCTCGCCGCCTTGTGGGCGGTCTTCCCAGGGCTTGCGTTCGCCGCCTTGTGGGCGGTCTTGCCAGGGCTTGCGCTCGCCGCCTTGTGGGCGGTCTTGCCAGGGCTTGTGTTCAGGGCGTTGTGGGCGATCCTGCCATGGACGACGCTCGCTGCCTTGGCCGCTGCGATCTTCCCAGGGTTTTCGCTCATAAGGTTTTGGTTGGTATTCGGAAGATTCTTTGGAGTGAGTGGACTCTTTGCGCTCTTCCAGCGGTGCGTCCGTGTCCGCTTTGAGCCGCGGACGACGTTTTTTCTCTTCCATGAATAAGGAATAATTTGTTGGTTTGAACTGACTGATAAATGCGCCGCAAAGGTGCGGGCTTTTTGTATTAAAATTCGGTTTGATGGAGTTTAATTTTGGGCCGTGCGGCCAATTTTTGAAGTCTTCATTGTTGTACAAGCTTTCTGTTGCTCCTACAAAAAACGGCCACTTGGTTCAAATATTTCCCGAGTGGCCGTTAGTTGGTATTTTTTCTGTTCTATTCGGTCTTGACAAATTTCAGCGTGAGCAATTTACCGCTGTCCGTTGCCAGTCGTAAGAAATAAACCCCGGTGGGCAATTGGTCAACGTCCACATTGCCTTTCCATTCTAGCGGCTGCAATTGCCGTACCAACTTGCCCCGTATATCGAGGATATTGGCTGCCACCAATTCAAAACCGGTGATTTCCAGTTGGAAAGAAGCTGCGGTCGGGTTTGGCGACAGGCGGATTGACCCGTACAGGCCAGGGTTGGCGGTGCCCACGGTGTTGTTGATGATTACGGGAGCCAGCGCGCTGGTGCACCCGTTGCCATCGGTAAGGGTGAGGGTGTAGGAACCTGCCATGAGACCGGTGAGGTCCTCGTCGTTGGAGAAGAATTGGCCGTTTTTGTTCCAGATGAAAAAGAAGTTGCCGCCGCCGCCGACCGGTGTGATCGAAATGGTGCCGACACCTTGCCCATTTTGGTCGTCGGTAGAGCCGTCAAAAATAATATCTGCGACGGGATATACCACCACGGCAAAGGAGCAGGTAGCAGCGTTGCCCGATGCGTCGGTAGCGCGGTAAACCTGTACGGTTGTGCCATCATTGAAAGCTGAGCCGTTTGGCTGGCCGCTGATCAGCACAGGTTGCCCTGGCACTGATCCACAATTGTCGGTGAAAGTAACTGGCGGCCAACTCACAATATTGGCACCGCAGAGGTAAATATTGGCGGGGCAAGAGAGTACTGGAGGCACGTTGTCGGTTGCCACAATGGTAAATGAAGCCGTCGTGCTGCAACCATTGGCATCCACCACCGTCACGGTATAGGTGCCCACGCCGAGGTTCGTCAGGTTCCCGTTGATTGTGTACGGCGGGGTGCCGCCAGATGCCGCAACAGTGGCGGCGCCGGAGTTGCCGGATGGGCACACAACGTTTTGGGTTACGGTAGCCTGCGCTGTCAGCAGTGTCGGCTCTGAGATCGTGATGCTTTCCGTGATGGAACAGCCGGCCGCATCCGTGCCGGTCACGGTATAGGTTCCAGCAAGGAGGTTGGATGCTGTTGCGGTGCTTGCCCCGTTGCTCCAAAGGTAGGAATAGGGCAGTTGGCCGCCCGTAAGCACTATGGTAGCCTGGCCGTCGTTTTTGCCAAAACAGGAAGCGTCTGCCCCGGTAACGGAGGCTGCAACGGCACAGTTGAACGCTGCTACATTAACAGTTTGTACAGCGGTGCAGTTGTTGGCATCGGTGACCGAAACGGTGTAGGTGCCTGGCGCGAGGCCGGTGATCGTTGCCGTCAGCCCGCCATTGCTCCATTCGAAGCTGTAGTTGCCCGTGCCGCCTGTCGGCGAGGCGGTGGCGGTGCCGTTGTTGGCTCCAGTGGAGGTTTCTCCGGTTGCAGAAGCATTGGCCGCGAGCGCGGGGGGCTGGGCAATGCTGGTGTTTAAGACAACAGGGCAGTTGTTCCCATCAACTACAGAAACAAAATAAGCTCCTGGTGCTAAGCCAGTGACAGTCTGCGTTGTTGCGCCATTCGACCATTGGTAGGAAACAGGGTCTGCCTGTCCGCTGAGGGTCACTGTTGCGACACCGTCGTTGGCGCCGTTGCAAGTTGCGTCGGTGGCGCTGATGTCGCCGGCTAAGGTGCAGCCGAAAACGTTTACTGTTACAGACCTAACCACGGTGCAACCATTGGCATCCGTCACGGAAACGGTGTAGGTTCCAGGCGCCAACCCAGTAATGGTGGCGGTGGTGCCGCCATTGCTCCAGCTGAAGGAATAGCCCGGGGTGCCGCCCGTTGGTGCCGAAGTTGCCGTGCCGTCGTTCGCGCCCAGGGATGTTTCGCCTGTGGCCGAAGCATTGGCCAGCAGTGGGCTCGGCTGGGTAATGGAAACCGTGGCTGTTGCGGTACAGTTCTCCCCGTCTTTAACGGTGACGTTATAGTTGCCCGCGCTCAAGCCCGTGATGGTCGCGGTGGTGGCGCCGTTGGACCACAGGTAGGTGAACGTGCCGTTGCCCCCGCTGCCCATGGCCGTTGCGGTGCCGTTGGCGGCGCCATTGCAGGTGACATTGGTACTGGTAACGGTGGCGAGCACGGGTGGGCTTTGCACCACCGTAGTGCTTGCCGTGCTGGTACAGCCATTGTTCGCATTGCTGACCTGGAGTTGATAGGTGCCTGCGGCGCTTACGACAGGGGTCAGCGTGGTTTCACCGGAAACGATGACGCCGTTGGTTGTTGTCCATAAATAACTGAAGTTGGTACCCTGTGAGGAGCCTGTGGCGTTCAGTTGTATGGTGGCGTTGTTGCAGTTCAAATTGCCGGGCGGGGCAATGGTGGCAATGGGCTGGGTGGTGTTTTGTTGCACGGTTACCGAGGCTGAGGAAGTGCAGCCGGTTGTATCTGCGGTGACAACAATGGTATAAAGACCTGGGGCGCCGACGCTCGGGTTTTGCTCCATTGATGTGTAATTGTTCGGTCCTGTCCACAAATAAGTGTTGGCGCCAGAGGGGCCGCCCGACAACACGACCGTGTCGTTGACACAAGTGATGGACCCATCAGCCATCGCAGTCGCTCCTGGCGGCAGTGTGTCTATTTCAACTACAATGGTATCTCTTGCCTTACAGCCATTGGCGGGGTTGGTCACCACGCCGATGTACTGGCCCGGTACAGCGATGGTATCGCGCTTTTGGGTGGACATAAAGCCGTTTGGCCCCGTCCATTGATAAGTGGCGTTCTGGATGTTGGTATTCATAAAAATATGTACCGAATCGATGGCGCAGGTGATCGGCCCGGACACATTTGTCGTATCCGTTGGCGGTACGGTGTTCTGGCTAACTGCCGTTGTAGCGGAGTTGCTGCATCCATTGGCAGGGTTGTGCACTACCAGGGTGTAAACCCCAACGGCGTTGGTTGTCGCGTTTTGCTCGGAGGACGAGAAACCATTCGGGCCCGTCCACATAAACGTGACGCCACCTGTATTGGAGCTGCCATTTAGGGTAACCGATTGCACCACACAGGTAAGCGGGCCGGTATTGCTGGCAGCGATATCGGGAGGGTTGATGTTACAAGTGACGGTGGTGGATGCGGATGCAGTACAGCCATTGGTGTTGTTTGTCACGGTAAGGGTGTAGGTGCCGCAAGCGTTTACGGTTGGGAACAAGGTGTTGGCCCCGGAGACGATATTGCCGCCTACCGTAGTCCATTGATAGCTGAAATTGCTGCCTTGGGAAGATCCTATGCCGTTAAGGGTGGTTTGGGTGTTGATACAGTCGAGGGTTGCGCCTTGGGCCACAGTGGCGTTGGGCGAAACGATATTTTCGTTCACGGTGAACGAAGCCACTTTGGTACACCCGTTTGCATCCGTGGCGGTGACGGTGTAAGAACCGGGGGATGTGATGCTGGTGGAGCTGCCGTTTTGGCCGTTCGACCAGTTGATGTCGTACCCCGGGGTTCCTCCTGTGACGTTTGCGGTTACAGTTACGCTCGTTTGGGCGCAGGTGAGGATGCCGGATACGGAAGCTGAAACGTTCAGCACCGGCGGCTGTGTGATGGCGACAGAAGCTGATGCGGTGCCGCTGCCGCTGGAGCCGGTGACTGTAGCTGTATAGGTGCCGGCGACAAGGTTGTTGATCGTGGCGGTGTTTTGCCCATTGCTCCACATATAGGTATAGGGCGGCACCCCGCCCCCGGCTTCAACGGTGGCGCTGCCGTTGTTGCCGCCGAAACAGCTCACATTGGTGCTGGCAGAGATAAACGCCGACACAGGGGGAGGGCCGGTAAACGGGTGGGTTTCTGAAAAAGCCTTGGGAAAATCGCCCGAGTTGTTGTTGTTGTTGTTGGTGAAATTCCCGATGTAATAAAATTTCAAAATATTCCCGTTAACACTGGTAGCGGGCGATTTCCAGTTGAAGTCCCAACTGGCAGTGCCGCCAGAGAAGACTTTACCGTTCCGGTGCTCGATGTACTCCCGCGTAAGGAAGAACTCTGTACCTGTTTGGGCATTGACAGCACTCAGGTCGCCGGCGTTCACGTTGTTGCCATCCACAACAACCAGCTGGAAACCGCCTTTGGTGGGCGATCCTGCGGTAACGTTCATGGTCAAGGTGAGCGGGTAGGTGGTGTTGGGTTCGATGGTGCCTGGGATGCCGGAAATGATCACGTCGCCATCAAAACCGCCAGGGTTGCCCCCAGTGTGACAGTTGGTGTCGCTACAGCTGCCATCAAACGGGGCACCTGTTTTGCCGGTGGGTGGGTTGCCGTTGTTGGCAA
This sequence comes from uncultured Saprospiraceae bacterium, assembly GCA_964621185.1. Classification (GTDB taxonomy): domain Bacteria; phylum Bacteroidota; class Bacteroidia; order Chitinophagales; family Saprospiraceae; genus M3007. Next base: position 34,458 of record CAZULM010000039.1, read on the forward strand.
GCCAGACCAGGGCGCTGAGCAATAGGCCGGTAAATTGGAGCAAGCGGGAGTGTCGAGTTGCAGTCATCAGCAAATTTTAAAATTAGTCAGTTGTGTAGCAGCAATCGGTGTTGAAACATTTTTTGTTTCAAGCTTGGATTAAAATGTGGCACAAGAAAGCGCTTTGTATTTTGGAAAAATGTCGGAATTGAACGAAAAGCGCTTTTTTTTGCTCAAAAGGCAGATTTTGAGGCTGAACTGGATTAATTACGAACAAAATTACGGCACAGTTTGTTTGTAGGCATCCGATATTCTTCACATTCTCGACATGGAACTCTCCATCCAAACCCCGGCCCTTCTTTTCCCGGCCGTATCGCTTCTCCTCATTGCCTATACCAACAAGTTCTTGGCCATCGCCAACCTCATCCGAAAGCTTATTTCGGACTATGAGCAAAAGAAAAACCGCGACATACTTAAACAGATACACACCCTTCGCCGCCGCTTGTGGCTCATCCGCTGGATGCAGATATTTGCCGTGACGAGCATCCTGCTTTGCGTTGTCACCATGTATTTCGTTTATGAAGGCTGGCAGATTTGGAGTAAGATACTGTTTGCCGCCAGTTTGCTGCTGATGATGGCCTCTTTGGTCATCACCCTGTTAGAAACGGTGCTCTCCGCCGGCGCCTTGAACGTGCTGTTGCGGGACTTGGAGGAAAAGGAGCAAGAGCGCTGATCACACGGCGAAAGGCCCGTCAAATTTTGGCTTCCAGGTCTCTGCGATGGACAAGGCCCTGAACTTGGCATTCTCCGCGCCAGGGCCTTCAAACAGTTCGTCCACCGTTTCGTGGAACAGCTTTACCCAGCGTTCGAAATGCTCGGCTTTCAAGGGGTATTTGGCGTGCAGGTCAAAATGCTTCTGTATTGGGTTGCCGCGGTAGGCATCGGGCGTGCCCAATAGCAAGAATTCCCAAAACGCATACATGATGGGCAGGTGACGGGGCCAATCTACTTGGGCGACCTCATTGAAAACGTAGCCCAGCACATCATCGGCCCGCACCTTTCCGTAAAAGGTATCGATCAGGCTGCGGATGTCGGCGGGGGTTCTGATGTCAGGTTTCATAGCTAAAAATCACAAATCGACCTGTTATCCTTCAACCAGCGCTCTTTTTCCAGGTAGTCGGGCATATACCTTTCCACCAGCGACCAAAACCGGTCGGAGTGGTTGAGCTCTACAAGGTGGGCCAATTCGTGGACGATGACGTAGTTCTGCACGTCTTCGGGGGCAAAGAGCAGGCGTGTGGACAGGTTGACATTGCTGTCGGAGGAGCAACTGCCCCAGTTTGTGTGGTTGTATTTCAGGTTGACGCTCTTGATGTGCTGGCGGAAAGTGCGGTCGTTGATATCGAGCACCCGGCGGCGTATTTCGGGGTGGAAATCGCCGGCAACCACCCTGGAAAGCAAGGTTTTGATGCTTTTTTGCAAGTTTATGGGGGTCGCTTTTGCTGAAAGTTGCAACTGGATGGTATCGCCGATGAGCCGGGCGCTGTGGGTGGCGCGGTCTTCCGTTTGCACTTCAAGCTGATAGCGCCGCGCGCCCACCTGCAGCACATCGCCCGTTTTGTAAATCTTGTGCTCAAATGGCTGGCGCATGAGCGGTTTTTTCAAAAAAACGCCTTCCACCCAATCTTCCAGTTTTTTCAGTTGCACCCGTACATCATCGGGCCGCGCGCCCAGGGGCATGCGCAGGGTGGCGCGCTTGCCCGTGAGGCCAAACCGGGTGTCGCGCCGGCGCTCAAGGCTGATGTCAACCGGAACTTCGACACCGACGGCGCGGATGGAGGCTTTATACTTCAAAGCAAGAGGATTGTGGTTTGTTTGGGGCAAAAATAGTACTTTTGCGTATAAATAACCTGCAACATGAGCGCAGCACAAACATTGGAAAAGCCTTCAGTTGGCACAACCCTGATTCACTTGCCGGGCGAGAAATTCAGTGATGCGGAATTTCTTGAGTTTTGTATGCTCAATCAAGACCTTAGGATCGAACGTCACGCAACTGGAAAAATCATCATTATGCCCCCAACTACTGCTACAACTGGCGGCAGAAATGCCAATATTTTCGGTGAATTATTTATTTGGAACAAAAAAAGCAACCATGGTAAGCTTTTTGATTCTTCCACAGGATTCACATTGCCAAACAGTGCAGTTCGCTCGCCGGATATCTCATGGATTTTATGGGAACGCTGGAATGCATTGTCAAAAGCAGAACAGGACAAATTTGCTCCCCTTTGCCCCGACTTTGTGCTTGAATTGCGCTCTGAATCCGATGCCCTTGCCCCCCTCCGTGAAAAAATGAACGAGTACATCGCCAATGGTTGCCGCCTGGCCTGGCTCGTCGATCCTTCCAAGCAGCAAACCATGGTGTACCACCCGGATGGCAGCGTCGAAGTGATCCCATTTTCGAAAAAACTAGACGGCGGGGAAGTGCTGCCTGGCTTCGAGCTTGTGATGGAAGATGTAATTACAGATTAGTTTATGGAAAAGACTTTGCAAAAAAAGCCCCTCAAAAACCTATACAACCGCGTCAACCGCCGAGAACTGAAGGAGCGCATGCGCCAAAGCACAGAAAAACGGGTGACTTTGTCGTACTACAAATATGCACAAATCGCCGATCCAAAAGCCTTTCGCGATGAACTGTTCCGCCGTTACCACGAACTTGGCGTGCTTGGCCGCATATACGTCGCCCACGAAGGCGTGAACGCACAGCTTTCCGTCCCGGAATCCAATTTCGAGGATTTTAAAAAGGCGATGGACGCTTACCCGATGTTTCAAAACCTGCGCCTCAACATCGCCGTGGAAGACGACGGCAAGTCCTTTTTCGCCCTCATCATCAAAGTGCGGGAAAAGATCGTGGCCGACGGCATCGACGACCCCGCTTTCGACCCAAGCCAAACAGGCACCCACCTCAACGCCGCGTCCTGGAATGCGCTTGCCGACGACCCCGATACCATCGTGGTGGACATGCGCAACCACTATGAAAGCGAAGTGGGTCATTTTGAAAACGCCATCACCCCCGATGTCGCTACTTTTCGGGAAGAACTTCCTTTAGTGGCCGATCTGCTGGCCGATAAAAAAGACAAAAACATTCTCATGTACTGCACGGGCGGCATCCGCTGCGAAAAAGCCAGCGCCTACATGCGCTACCGCGGCTTCGACAACGTTTTTCAATTGGAAGGCGGCATCATCGAATACGACCGGCAAGTGAAAGCCCAGGGCCTGAAGAACAAGTTTGTGGGCAAAAACTTTGTGTTCGACGAGCGGCTCGGTGAGCGCATCAGTCCCGACATCATCGCCCAATGCCACCAATGCGGCACCCCCGCCGATGCGCACCGCAACTGCGCCAACGAACATTGCCATATCCTGTTCATCCAATGCCCGGCATGTGCAGAAAAGTATCAGGAGTGCTGCTCAGACAAATGCGCAGCATTCATACAATTGCCGAAAGAGGAACAGTTGCGCCGCGCACCGGCGATGGTGTTCAATGGTTCCAAATTCGGGAAAGGGGCGTACAAAGCATTCCGGAAATCGGGGCCTGAGTTGCGCATGAGTGGGGAGGAAACACATCAGTTTTCTAACAATAATTTTTAACACACAGCACCTATGTGTTAAAAAAAATTGCTTTAAAAGCCTCGCTCCAACATGGCAAAAAAACAGCAACACAAATCAGTCTCCAAGCCTCAGCAACGCGACACCTCCGGCACGAGCCGCGTTGATTTCTTTCAAAATGTAAAGCTTCAGTATTGGCTCATTTTCGCCTTTGCTTTTTTGCTGTACGCTAATACATTGCAACACGGTTTTGTGTACGACGATGGCATCGTTATCACGGAAAACATGTACACCACCCAGGGCATAAAAGGCATTGGTGGCATTCTTTCACACGACACATTTTTCGGCTTTTTCAAATCACAAGAAGGTGAAATGCTGGTAACAGGCGGCCGCTACCGGCCCTTGTCACTGGTGTTGTTTGCTGTTTTGTACCAGATCGGCGGCGCCAGCCCCTTCCTCTTCCACCTGGCAACGGTGCTACTTTTTGCCTTGGGCTGTGTGTTGCTCTACCGCACCTTATTGTTGTTGCTGCAACCTGCACAACACCCGGGCAGTCATGTAGTGGCCTGGATGGCAAGCGTCCTTTTTGCCGCCCACCCGGTGCATACGGAAGTGGTGGCCAACATCAAGAGTTGCGACGAAATACTGACTTTTATTGGCTGTCTTGGCGCCTTGTATTGTGCCTTGAAAGCCTGGGATACCGGCGACCGGAAATGGGCCATCGGCGCCGGGATCGTTTTTTTCCTGGCCTGCCTGTCGAAGGAAAACGCCGTGGCGTATGCAGTGCTCATCCCGCTGGCGCTGTGGTTTTTCAGAAGCCCTGGCACGGGCAATACTTCCATTTTAAAAACAAGCATGCCTGTTTTTGTGGGTTTTGTAGCGTTTATGCTCCTGCGCGGCGCCATTTTGCCCTGGTCGTCGGTGATTGGCGGCGCGGCGCCCATGGAACTGATGAACAACCCCTTCCTGAAATTTGAAGGCGGGGCCTGGGTCAGTTTTGCCCCGGCGGAACGGCTGGCTACCATTTTTTACACCCTTTGGAAGTACCTGCAATTGCTCGTTGCGCCCCACCCGCTCACGCACGACTACTACCCGCGGCATATCGGGATCATGGGCTTTGGCAACCCGTGGGTGTTGTTGAGCCTTGCAGCATATGGTTTCATGGGGTTCTACGCAATCCGCGGGCTCAAAAGCCGCAATGCGGTGGCTTTCGGGCTGCTGCTTTTTTTGCTGCCGCTGGGCATCGTTTCCAACCTGTTGCTGCCCGTTGGCACCAATATGAGCGAACGCTTTTTGTTCCTGCCTTCTGTCGGGGCCTGTTTGGTGGCTGCCCTGTTTTTGAGCCGTTTGATGCATAAAAACAGCAGCCTCGCAATGGGTATTTTCGGCCTGGCGGTATTGTTGTTTTCCATAAAAACACTGCTGCGAAACCCCGTTTGGCAAAGCAATGAGCGGCTTTTTATGACCGATATTGAAGTGTCAAAAAACAGCGCCAAACTCCAAAATGCCTGCGGGCAATTGTTGTTAAAACAACTAAAAACGGAGAAAAACCCCGACAAGAAACGCGCACTTGGGGAGGAAGCCATTCAGCGGATCAACACGGCGCTTTCTTTCTACCCCGATTTCAAAGCCGCCATTATCAACCGGGCAGCCACGTATTTTGAACTGGAAAAATTCCCCGAATCGATCGCCGACTACCGCAAAGCCCTGGCATTGGCGCCCGACGACCCGCAGCGCAAAACCATGCTCGCCTTGTCGCTGCGCGAGGGTGGCAAATATTACGGCCAGCACAAAAACGACCTGACAAATGCTTTCAAATGCCTGAACGAATCCTGGCAGCTCAATGCCCAGGATCCGGAAACGGCGCGGCTGTTGGGCGTGGGCAATTTTGTGCAGGGAAAATTGCCCGAAGCCACCCAATGGTTTGTCAAGGCAGAGGAAATTGCCCCGAAAGATGCCGGCTCGCTCTGGGAACTAAGCCTGGCTTATGCGAATATGGGCAACCAGTCCAAAGCGGCGGAGCTGCAGCAACGGGCAATGGCCATCGACCCGAATATCGCCCAAAAAGCGGCATCCGGCGGGATGCAATAACTGTATCAGTAGTTAACAGCGCACGCCCCGCCGGCATTCCTGGACGATTTTTTCAAAAAATTTGAAACACTATTTGCGAAACCAAACAGTTGCGCTTACATTTGCAACCAAATAGTTGCACAATTGCAATTACCTCAAACAAGCACCCCAGCCATATTTTCCAAACAATTAAAAAGATTGATGATGCAGAACAACTTACAATTTGATTTTACCGTGGACAAAGCAACAAGGACGGTAACCATGATCAGAGAATTTGCTGCCGGGCTCTCGCTGGTGTGGGATGCTTTTACCAAAAAAGAAATACTGGATCAGTGGGTAGCGCCTAAACCATGGTCATCCAAAACAAAACACATGGATTTCAGGGTCGGTGGACGAAGATTTTACGCCATGGTAAGTCCAGAGGGGCAGGAGCGCTGGGCCATTCAGGAGTATATGGCTATTACGCCAAAAACCAATTTTAAAATGTACAATGCCTTTGCAGACGAACATGAAAACCCGGAATTGCCGGGTTCTGAATGGGACTATCATTTCAGCGAGCAAAATGGCATTACCAAAGTGCGTATTATCATAAAAAATGAATCGCAGGATCGTTTTGAGAAGATGCTGGAGATGGGCTTTAAGGAAGGCTTCACCATGACGATTGATAACCTGGAAAAATTATTGGCAACCTTATCGCAACAATGATTTTCTCTGCCTGCCCGGTGGTTTATAAAAAGCAAGCAGTTGCTCAGCTAACCAAGGTTTGAAGGCAAACCCACGACAAATAAATCCCGGCGCAAAAACAAGTGTTTTCCTGGATGCCAAAAATTCCCGTTCTTTGGCCACGAAATATTTGATTTTTGAGGAAATATGGCTAAAAAGCAACAACGCAAGCAGGCATCCAAACCGCAAACCAGCAGTTCAACAGCCATTACCGGGCAACTCGGCATCCCTGACCTGATGCGGAATGTCAACCTGATGAGCGGCCTCATCTTCGCGTTCGCATTTCTGCTGTATGCCAACACCTTGCAGCACGGTTTTGTGCTCGACGACGCCATCGTCATCACCGACAACATGTACACGCAGCAAGGCGTGAAAGGCATTGGCGGCATCCTGTCAAAAGACACGTTCTTCGGTTTTTTCAAGGTTGAGGGCAAGGAAACCCTGGTGTCGGGTGGCCGCTACCGCCCGATGACGCTGGTGATGTTCGCCCTGCTGTACCAAATCGTAGGCGAATCGCCCTTTGTGTTCCACTTGCTGACGGTACTGCTGTTTGCGGCCACTTGTGTGTTGTTTTACCGCACGCTGTTGCTCCTGTTCGGCGGCGCTGAAAACGAGCGGGCTTTGTTGTTGTCCCTGCTGGCGGGGCTGCTGTTTGCTGCGCACCCCATCCACACCGAGGTGGTAGCCAACATAAAGGGATGCGACGAGATCGTCACTTTATTGGGGAGCCTGGCCGCCCTGTACCTGGTGGTGAAAGCCCATGACACCGGGCAATCGAAATGGGGCATATTGGCGGGGCTTATTTTCTTTTTGGCTTGCCTGTCGAAGGAAAACGCGGCGGCTTTTGTAGTGATCGTACCGTTGGCCCTGTGGTTTTTCCGGGGAGGCAACAAACCTGGCAAACCTTCGATCCTGGCCCTGTCGCTGCCTATTTTCATCGCATTTGCCGCCTTTTTCCTGCTGCGTGGCAGCATCCTGCAATGGCGCTTTGGCGGCGCCCCGATGGAACTCATGAACAACCCATTCCTGAAAATTGAAGGGAACAAGTGGGTGCCGTTTGCGGCTTCTGAAAAGCTGGCCACCATTTTTTATACCCTTGGCAAGTACATTCAATTGCTTTTCGTGCCGCATCCGCTCACGCACGACTACTACCCGCGCCAAATCGGGCTCATCACGTTCAGCAATCCACTGGCCCTGGCGAGTCTGGTTTTTTACGGGTTTTTGACCTGGTTTGGCATCCGTGGCATCCGCCGCCGCGACCCGCTGGCTTTCGGCATCTGGCTGTACCTGCTGCCTTTGAGCATTGTTTCCAACTTTGTCTTTCCCATTGGCACAAACATGGGCGAGCGTTTTGCCTTCATGCCCTCCCTGGGCTTTTGTCTGGTAATCGCCATTTTGTTGGCCAATCTGTACGCCAAAAACAAAAGGCTCAGCGCGGTTCTTTTCCTGGTGCCCATTGCCCTGTTTGCGCTAAAAACCATCACCCGGAACCCCATTTGGGTAAGCAATGAAAGCTTGTTTCTCGGCGATGCCGAAACCTCTTTCAACAGCGCCAAACTGCAAAATGCCTGCGGCGGCGTGCTGTTCGACAAAGCCACCAAAGAAAAAGACCGCCCCAAACAGGTAGAGCTTTGCCAGCGGGCCCTGCGGCACCTCGACCAGGCTATCAAGATTTACGGCAATTACAAAGACGCCTATATCAGCCGGGCGGGCGCCCATTTCACCCTCGGCAACTTCGACGCTGCCATCGCAGATTATCGGCAGGTAATCGCCTTTGTGCCCGACGACCCACGTTTCAAAACCTACCTCTCCATGGCCCTGCGGGAAGGCGGGAAATACCAGGGTGAGCACAATAAAAACCTCGCAAAAGCCCTGGAATACCTCACGGAAGCCTGGCAATACAACCAAAAAGACCCTGAAATTGCCCGCTTGATAGGGGTTTGCAACGGGGTGGCGGGAAAAAACGCCGACGCCATCATGTGGTTCACCAAGGCACTCGAACTCGGCCCCGACAACGCCACTTACCTCTGGGATTTGGGCATGGCATATTCCGCAGCGGGCGACCTGGCAAAAGGCGAGGAATTCCGGCAAAAGGCGATTGCCATCGACCCGAAAATCATCGAGACCAGGGGCGGGGGGAGGCCACAGTGACTATTGTCTTGAGGCCAAATCCGCACCTTTCTTCAAAAAAATAAAGGATAGCAGACATTAATGCTCGACAAGAAATGCATCAAATATTTGCACTTTTTTTGCAAATATTATACCTGTTTCAGGCAAGTTAAACTAGTTTAGCTTATCTTTGTATCCAAAATAAGCAAAAGTATGATTGTGAAATTTTGTGTTACAAACTTCAGGTCAATAAGAGAGACCGTTGAGCTTAACTTGGAAAAAAGCAGCCTAAGAGGCCTGGGTTCAAACCATTTCAATGTCGACAAAAGGTTGAAATTACTGAAGTCTTCAATTATTTTTGGCCCAAACGCGTCTGGTAAAAGTAGTCTTCTGAGAGCATTTAAAGCATTAGAATATCTTGTTAAGAAATCTTCTTCCTTTAAGCCGGACGACAAAATTGCGCCTTATGAGCCACATCGATTAGAAAGTTCATTTTCTACAAACCCTGTTATTTTTGAAATTGAATTTATCAGCAATGCCATCCGCTATGAATATTTTTTGTCTTTTTATCAAAACCAAATTGAAAAAGAAGAACTTCATTATTTCCCGAACGCAGTGAGAACCCTGTTGTTTTCAAGGTTAATCGGTAAAGAAATCAAATTTGGGGAATATTACAGAGGGGGGAAAAAAACCATAGAAAAATTATTATTGCCCAATCAGTTATTTCTTTCTAAAGCAGCGGAGAACAATGTTGAATCCATATTAGATGTCTATAGGTTTTTTGATGCTGGCCTTATGGTTTTCCCGTTTCTTGAAGATTATCGAGAAACCACACTTAGCAAGCTATTTGCACGAAGGCTAGCCGAGGATAAGAATTCCAAATTTTCAAAAAGGTTTAACAAGCTTATATGTGCCTTAGATACTGGGATTTCAAGTGTTACTGCAGAAGAGGTCGACTGGGAAAAATATAGATTCCCAAGCAATACTCCAGATGAGTTCAAGTCCCAATTTCGGGAACAGTTTAAATATGATATAAAAACACAACATCCTTTTTTTAATGGGAAAGAACAAATTGGAAGTGAGAGCTTTGAACTTGAAGATGAATCAACTGGAACAAAAAGTTTGTTTGTGATTGGAGGGATAATATTGGATGCTTTAGAGGCTGGAAGAGTTTTGGTGGTAGACGAGTTTGAAAAAAACCTACATCCAAGCATTACGCAATTTTTAATTAACCTTTTTCATAATCCCAATACCAATCCCAAGTCTGCACAATTAATTTTTGCAACGCATGATATCACACAACTATCTGACGATAGCTTTAGAAGAGACCAAGTTTGGTTTACAGAGAAAAATGAATTTGGCGCAACTTCACTTTATCGCTGTTCCGACATAAAAGGAATTCGTTTAGGGACTCCTCTTGATAAATGGTATGCCTCTGGAAGGTTTGGCGCTACCCCACTAATAAATGAAGTAGATTTTTTAATTGAAATGCAAGAAGATGAAGCCTGAAAAACCAAACAAAAGGGTACTTATCTTGTGTGAAGGCGAAACGGAGTATTTTTACGCCAAAGCCTTACAACAAAATTTGCCTAGAAATACCCAGCGGTTCGTTTCAATTGAAATTAATCATGGCTCCAAAAGTGATCCCAAAAGCATAGCAAAAGAAGCAAAGAGAAAAAAAACCAAAGCTTCAAAAGAAAGAAACCCCTATGAGCAGATTTGGATTTTTTTTGATAACGATAACTGGCCACAATTAGCTGATGCGTTTGGAATAATACAAAAGGAAGGCTTTAAAATAGCTTACAGTTCAATGTGCATAGAGCATTGGTTCATTTTACATTTTGAAAACTGTGGCCGTGCATTTTCAGATGGAGAGGAAGCTTTTAGGCATTTAAAAAAAATTTGGCCTGAATACCATAAAACAAAAATAAATCACTACCACGAGCTTAGTGATCGACTCAATGAAGCTATCAACCGGGCAAGAACCATCAATAAAAACCATACAATGGAGATTGAAATTTACCGGAAAAACCCATTTTTCACTATTGGTGAACTAATTGATTTTTTTCGCGCGTTGGCGAATGACTGAGTGCATTGGCATCGGTGATGCTAATGCTCTAAATCTAAATTCAGTACATTTAAGAAATTGTGTGCTAAATGGAAAAGAAGTTGGTGTCTGAACCGCCTGAGCACAAACTCACGAACAATTCATGAATCTTTCTCTTCGCTTTCTTACCAGCGCTTTGTGCGCCCTTACCTTTTCCGCGCATGCTCAAATCATGGACAATTTTTCCGACGGAAATTTTGACCAAAACCCGAGCTGGCAAGGCCATACCGCTCATTTTATCGTGAACCCCGCCGGGGAATTGCAGCTCAACGCCACCGCTGCCGGCGCCTCGGTACTGGCCGTGCAGGGCAATATCCCCACCAGCGCTACCTGGGATTTGCGCTTCCGGCTAGGCTTTTCACCTTCTACCTCTAACCTGCTGCGCATCTACCTGCTGTCGGATCAAGCCGCTTTGTCGCCCGGCAACAGTTACTACCTGGAAATTGGCGAAACGGGCAGCAACGATGCCCTGCGCCTGTTCCGCCAGGATGGCAGTACCAGCACCCTGCTCGGCACGGGTGTGGCGGGCCTGGTGGCCGTCAATCCCGACATCCATTTATTCGTCACCCGCACAGCTTCCGGGAAATGGACGGTGGAAGCCGCCAGCGGCGCCGGAGCTTTGGAGCCACAGTTCACGGTCACAGATGCCACCCACAGCGGCAGTGCAAACCGTTTTTTCGGCTTTCAGTGCATCTACACCATTTCCAATATCACCAAATATTTCTTCGACGATATCAACATCGCATTGGGCCCGCCCGACAGCGACCCGCCCGTGCTGGTATCGGCAACGGCAAACAACGACTTGCAGGTGACTGCCCTGTTCGATGAACCGCTCAACCCCGTTTCACCCGGCAGTTTCAGCATCTCCAACGGCATTGGCCAAGCCAGCACCGCAACCTTGCTCCCCGATGGCCGTTCGGTACAGCTTGGGCTCGGCACGCCGCTCGCCACGGGAACCTATACGCTGCAAAGCACGGGCGTTCAGGATGTGGCAGGCAACAACAGTGGAGCACAAACCGTTGATTTCCAATTTGTAAAAACGGAAACCGCAGCAGAGTTCGACATCCTGATCAATGAAATCATGGCCGACCAAACCCCTTCTGCCGGATTGCCGGAGGTAGAATGGTTTGAACTGTACAACCGCTCGGCGAAAACACTCGACCTGGCCACGCTGCGGATTCAGGATGCCACCGGGGCGCCCGTTGCTTTTCCTGCCTATGTGCTCGCCCCCGGCGCTTATGTCGCCATTACCGCCTTGGCCAATGTCGCCGCCTTGCAAGCCGCCACCAGCGGGAAAGTGCTGGGCGCAGCCATCGGCGTTACCACCCTCAACAACGACACCGATATCCTTACCTTGAGCGATGCCACCGGCAATGTGATCGACCGGGTAGCCTATGATATCAGTTGGCATACCGATGCGGCAAAAAAAGACGGCGGCTGGTCGCTGGAGCGCGTGAACCCAAATTTGCCTTGTCTGGGCAAAGAAAACTGGCAATCCTGCCCGGTATTGCCCGGCGGAACGCCCGGCCTGGCCAATGCCGCCCTTTCTACAGTGCCGGATATAGTGCCGCCGCGCCTGTCGCAAGTGTTGACGGAGTCCGCCACTTCGCTGTTGCTCAGCTTTTCAGAAGGACTGGACAAAAACACGGTGCAAAACAAAGCGAGCTATAAGATTACACCCAACCGCAACATCGCCACTGCGGTTCAATTGCCAAACAATCCGGCGCAGGTACGCCTGACGCTGGCAGAGCCGCTTCAATTGGCTACGATATACGCCTTGAATATTGTGGGCAACCTGAGCGATTGCAGCGGCAACCTGGCGCCCGCCACCGACACCCTGTACTTTGGCCTGGCGGAAGCTGCCGCCCAGTACGACGTGGTCATCAATGAAATCATGGCCAAACCTTCACCCTCCGTTGGCTTGCCCACGGTGGAATGGCTGGAACTGGTCAACCGCTCTTCCAAAATCATCGACCTTGCTACGCTGCGCATCCAGGACTTGAGCGGCTTGCCGGTAACGATGCCCAGCTTTTTGATTATCCCGGGCAAAACAATCGCCCTCACCGCATTGGCGAATGTAGCCAGTCTGCGCGCCAGCACCAGCGGTACGGTAATTGGCACGGGGCTCAGCAGCAGCCTGCTCAACGACGACGGCGATGCCATCACCCTTTCGAACCTCAACGGCGATGTCATCGACCGGGTCGCCTACGAACCCAGCTGGCATACAACGCCGGGCAAAGACGCCGGCGGCTGGTCGCTGGAGCGCATCAACTACAACCTGCCCTGCCTGGGCGCGGAGAACTGGCAGTCGTGCCCCGTGCTGCCCGGCGGCACCCCCGGATTGCCCAACGCTTCCTTTCAAAATACGACGGATGCCGTCACACCGCATCTGCTTTGGGCTTTTCCGGAATCGGACAACACCGTGCTGCTCACTTTTGGCGAAGGCATGAAAAAAAGTACGATGGAAAATGTGGCCTCCTACCAGTTTTTCCCCAGCCTGAGCATCGCTGCGGCCCAACAACAGCCCAATACCGCCCAGGTACGCCTCATCCTTTCCGACCCATTGGAAGACGACGTGTTGTACACCCTCACCGTACGGCCCCCGCTCAGCGACTGCAGCGGCAACAGCGCTGTGGAAACCGACACGGTAATTGTAGGGAAACCACAAAGGCCTGATCCACAGGATATTATTATCAACGAAATCATGTTCAACCCTGCCACGGGCGATCCGCGGTACGTGGAATTTTACAACAATAGCGGCAAAATTGTCGATTGGCGCAAGTGCTACATCGCCAATTATCTGGGCGCCGTTTCCACCAAACAGATCACCCAGCAGCGCATCGCCATTCCGGGGCAATACCATGTGTTCACGTCCAATGCCCCCAATGTGCGCAGCCATTTTGCCAACATCATCCAGCGGAACGTGATGCAAAACGACATCCCGACCATGGCCGACAAAGAAGGCGATATCCGGCTGTACTGGATCGAGAACGGCGACACAGTGCTGCTGGATGCCCTGCGTTATTCCGATTCCTGGCACAACGCGCTGTACTCGGTGGGCGACCGCGACGGGGTGGCATTAGAGCGTATCCGCTTCGAACAAGCCACCAATGATCCCGCCAACTGGACCTCCGCTTCTTCCATCATCACGGGCGCACCCGGCACACCCACCCTGCCCAACTCGCAACGCCTGGGCAGCAGCAATCCCGCCGAAAACCTCATCAGCCTCAACCCCGCCCGGCTCTCGCCCGACGACGATGGCTACGAGGATTTCCTCGACATCCGCTACACCCTGCCCAAGGTAGGCTATGCCGCTTCCATGCGTATTTTCGACAGCGATGGCAATCAGTTGAAATACCTCGTGCGGCAGGAGTTACTGGGTACCCAGGGCGCGCTGCGCTGGGATGGCGACACGGAGAACGGCGCCAAGGCAAGGCCGGGCATTCATGTTTTGTTTATGGAGATTTTTGGGCCCGACGGGGAAGTGATGACGTTGAAGAAGGTGTTTGTGGTGGTGGGGAAAAACTGAACCTCCAATATGCGGATCGTCACAGTTATACTGTGATTCGCCTGATTTTTGTGATTGAGTATGATTGATTCAAGTGATTTTCAATTGATTACAAAGGTCAGCATGCACAAAACCATGCGGCGTGAGGTATAACGGAATTTTTCATCGAACCCCCTAACCCTTCCACACTGGCCACCTCCCCGGCGTAGCCGGCGCCCCTCCCAGTTCCAAAGCCTCCCAAAGCACCTGCATTTCCCGCGCAATCGCCTTGAGCTCCTCCAGCAGCGGGCCAAATTGCTTGGCAACAATCTGATAATTGTCTTCGAAAGTTTGGGTCGGTGCGCTCGTGCTGTTCCACATGCCGCCTTCCAGCAACCCGACGCGGCCATTCATTCCGGGTAATGTTTCAAACTCACGGCGGGAAAGCGTACGGTCACCATTGAGCTGCAGGTTGACGGCTTCGAGGCGCTGGCTAAGGTCGTAAGCCTTTTTTAACAGGTCTTTCGGTGGCGCAGCGAGTTCCAGCATGGCTGATTGGCTGGTGGCCAGGTTGGCCGTCAGGTCGTTGCGAATATTGTCGGCAGCGCTGACGGCCTTGCGCAGGCGGCTCACTTTTTCGCAAAAAGCCAGGTAGGCCTTCTTGTCCGTTGCCGGCAGCGTGGCATTGTTCAGGGATTGTACCGTGAAGGAAACCGGCCCCGCCAGCGGGGTCAGCACGCCATCCTCGTATTGCTGCAAGGTTACCTTGTACTGGCCGGGCAGGGCAAGATGCCCCTGGTCAGGGTCCCCAAACAGCATGTCGGGTGGAATGTTGCGGCGGCTCAGCAGCGGCGCCACAGGATTGTAGCGGAAATCCCAGCACAGGCGTTTCAGCCCTTTCTTGGCATCCGTTTTCAGGTGCCTGACCACATCGCCCGCAGCATCCGTGACGGTAAACAACAGGTAGGGTTCCGGCTGCTGATCCTCCTTTCGCAGGGCTTCTATGTCGGGGTAATACACGGTTTCCTTTTTCTCAAAACTGGCCTTTTCGGCCTCCTGGCGTTTGACTTTAAGCGTTTTTGCATCCTCTTTGAGCCAGTAGGTAAAGATGGAACCTACGGGTGGATTGGGCGCTGCATAGTAACTGCTGCCCATGTGCCCTTTGTCGCGAAGGCCGAGTGGCTTGCTGGCAACAAACAGCCAGGAATCCTTTATTGGAAAGATGTCGGCCGTTTTTTCGAACGTCGCGGGTTTCAGGTTACGCAAGGGGCTGTAATCATCCAGGACGTAAAAGCCGCGCCCGAAAGTGCCCAACACCAGGTCGTTTTCGCGGCGCTGAATGTCGATGTCACGCACGGCAATGGTGGGTACGCCTGACTTGAGTTGCACCCAGTTTTCACCAGCGTCGGGACTGAAATAGACGCCGAATTCAGTGCCGCAGAACAACAGATTTTGGTCCACATGGTCTTCCGCAACGGTGTACACGCTGCCGCGTTCCGGCAAATTAGCGGCGATGGATTTCCAGCTTTTTCCGCCATCGGTGGTTTTCAGCAAATAGGGTTTGAAGTCGCCGTATCGATGGTGGTTAAAGCAGACGTAAGCAGTTTGTTTGTCGTATTGCGAAGCTATCACCTGATGCACGTAGGATCGCTCGGGTACCGTTGGCAGCTTGTCCATTTTATTCCAGTTTGCGCCCCTGTCGCGGGTCACCCAGAGCAAGCCGTCATCGGTGCCGACCCATAACAAATTGGCATCCAGGGTACTTTCTGCGATGCTGGTAGTTTGCCCGAAAATATCGGTAGAGCCGTTTTTGGCAATAGCATCTACGCTCCATACCTTGCCCATGATCTCGAATCTGTTCCGGTCTTCGCCGCGGGAGAGATCAGGGCTGATGGCCCGCCAGGAGTTGCCGCGGTCGTCGCTGCGAAACACCTTGTTGGCGCCGATATAAAGCCGCGTGGGTTGGTGGCTGGAGATGGACAGGGGTGCATCCCAGTTCCAGCGCAGGGCGGGTTCGTTTTCGCCCGGCTGTGGCTGAATGGGCAGGTATTCGCCGCTTTTTCGGTCGAAACGCACGAGGCCTCCGTACTGACTTTGAGCATAAATAAGGTCTGGATTGGTAGGGTCCACCTGGGTTTCGAAGCCATCGCCGATGCTGGTCACGTACCAGTCGGAATTCGGAATGCCGTTCATGCTCGTGCTGCGGCTGGGGCCGCCAAGGCTCAGGTTGTCCTGCGTACCGCCATGAATGTGGTAAAAAGGAAATGCATTGTCGGTGGATACCTTGTAAAACTGCGTCACGGGCAGGTTGTGTTTATATTCCCAGGTTTTTGCGAAATCCCAGGTTTCATATACGCCGCCATCGCAGCCCACGCGCAGGTGCTCGGTATTGTCGGGGTCGATCCAGATGGCGTGGTTGTCAATGTGTTTGTTCAGCTCGCCGAGGTTGCGCACGGTTTTGCCGCCGTCGTCGCTCACCTTGTAATAGGTATCGGTAATAAAAATGCGGTCCGCGTTTTTAGGGTCGCAGGTAAGTTCCTGGTAATAATTGCCGCTGGTATAGGTGTCGCTCATTTTGGCCCAACTGGCGCCCCTGTCGGTAGAGCGATAGATGCCGCCTTTTTTGTCACCGGCTTCTATCACCGCATACACAAAGTCGGGATTCACCCGTGAAATATCGATGCCAATGCGGCCCACATCGCCCTTGGGCAGACCGCCTTCCAGTTTCTCCCAACTGGCGCCGCCGTCGTTTGATTTATAAAGCGCCGATTCTGGTCCGCCGCCGATGTAGGTAAACACTTTGCGTTGCCGCTGGTGAAAAGCAGCGTACAGCACTTTTGGGTCGCGGGGGTCCATGATCAGGTTGTTACAGCCGGTGTAAGCGCTCACGGCTTTTACACAGCTCCAGGTTTCGCCACCGTCGGTCGTTTTATACACACCACGGTCGCCGCCATCGCTCCAAAGCGGGCCGTAAGCGGCAACATAAACCGTATTGGGGTTGGTTGGGTCAACGACGATGTTGGCGATGTGTTCGCTGGTTTTCAGTCCCTTGTTTTTCCAGGTCTTGCCGCCGTCTGTGCTTTTATAAACGCCGTCGCCATAAGCGGCGGAGCGCTGGTTGTTGTTTTCACCAGAACCGACCCAAACAACATTTGGATTTGTTGGATCGAGCACCACACAACCGATGGAGTAGGAACCTTGGCTGTCAAAAAGCGGCGTGAAGGTGGTGCCTGCGTTCTGCGTTTTCCAGACGCCTCCGGAAGCCGTTGCTACGTAATATTCCGCCTGGTTTTCGGGGTTGACCGCAAAATCACTGATACGGCCCGAGGTGACGGCCGGGCCAAGGCTTCGGAAACTCAGGCCTTTATAGGTATCCGGGTTCAGCCAGGCAGGCTTCTCTGATTTTTTATCCTTTGGGTCATCCTTTTTTTGTGAAAAAAGCGGCGACAAGGGCAGTAGTAAACAAAAAAGAAAGTAGAAAAGGCGCATAACAGGAGCTGGTTGCTGAATATACTGTGATTAAAGTGATTTGTATGATTTGAGTGATTAAAAACATCTGATTTTCAAATGATTATGCGATCGAGATTTTCACAACCACTTTGCGTTGACTATAAATAATGGCAATGGTACAGCATCCTGCGGTTTTTTTATGCTTTGAAGGCGGGTGTGGGGCGGGGAAATTCTACGAAAATGCGATTTTTAGGTGGAAATGGGGTTGTCCTGCCGATTGCCTTTTCGCCTGGAGTAGGGAATGTTCATTCCCCAGAAATCTCTTTCCGAACGGTCTGAATCTGCTTCTTCAGCAGCTGTAGTTGTTGGTGGGGAAGCCAACCACTATGCGTTGAGTATACCTTTTATGACTATCCGCATATTGTGTACCGAGCGGCCATTGACACGTGTGTATTGTTGGCCACGTAATATTCCTATTTCGCATTGGCAAGCCGGCAAATTTTCTGCCCGGCGGAGCAAAAATGGTTGGGGCCAAGCTCTTCGCATACGATAGTGCCTAATTTCAAGGCTTTTACGATCGACATGAAATTGATTCAGCTGATTTTGAATTGATTACTATAGTCAACGCAGACTGGTTCTGAAATTCGTGATCCCATAATCATTTGAAAATCAGAAGTTTTTAATCACTCAAATCATACAAATCACTTTAATCAGAGTATAACATCAGAATGCACAAAACCTGGTGGCATGCGGTATAATGCAGCAAGCCTGGTAGAGAAAATTCCAAATATGCTTAAGAAACGGGTTCAATGTTTATCCCAACAAACTCCTCAAAATTTCCATTGTCAATTAAGACAGTTTGGCTGCCGGGGTAGTTTTCGAGGAACACCGCCGGGAAACGAGCTGGCTTTTTGGGTTGCCATTTGAATTCGAACGCGTGCAGCCTTCCGTTTGCTTCTTCCACATAATCAATTTCTTGTTGCGCAGTGGTACGCCAGAAGTAAGTATTGCAGAAGTAGTTGGAATAAGCGTTTCGTTTCATGCGTTCGGCTAGCAGAAAATTTTCCCACAATGCTCCGGTATCGTTGCGCAAGGCTAGGGGGGAGAAATTTTTAAGGATGGCGTTGCGAATACCATTGTCGTAAAAGTAGATTTTACGCCCTTTTTTAATTTCATTACGAGCATTTCTACTCAATGAGGGCAATCGGAACAGCACGAATGATTGTTCGAGCAAATCAATGTACCGTTCGACGGTAAGCGGGTCTGCACCAATGATTTGCGCCACTTCCAAATACCGAACTTCACTTCCGACCTGAAGCGCGAGTGCTTGTAAAAGTTTGACAAGCAGGGAAGGCTTTTTAATTTGATCAAGGGTAAGCAGGTCTTTGTACATCAACCCGTCACTGAGCTCGTTGAGAATCTTTTGGGCCTGTGGGAGGCCTTGTTGTACAACTTCCGGGTAATAACCATAAAGCATCCTGTGCTCAAGCAACGACCGCTCAACCAACAAGCCATGATGGTTGCACATTTCTGCAAAAGAAAGTGGGTACAGGTTGAATTCGATCTTTCTTCCTGTAAGGCTTTCTTTGGTTTGGGACGCCAGGTCGAGCGCAGAGGAACCCGTGACAAAAAGTTGTATTTGTGGCAAATGGTCGGTGATGAGTTTGAGCATCAGCCCGGCATTGGTGAACCGTTGCGCCTCATCAACCACTACTACCTCATTTTGCCCCAAAAGGTTTTGCAGGCGGGCCAACGAAATATTGTCAAGCAAAGAGCGGGTTTCAGGGTCGTCGCCAGTCAACCAAAGTGCCTTTTTAGGTAGGTTTTGGGTGATTTGGCGCACTAGCGTGGTTTTACCAACCTGCCGCGGACCAATGACGATGACCGCTTTGCCCTTGCCGAGCCATTGCCCTATGTTTTGCGCTTGTGTGCGGATTACCATGTCCTTTTTTAAACAAAAGTATATATTTTTAAGATTCAAATCGAAAAAATTGACCTTTTTTTTCGATTTGAAAAATTTTCCGCTGAAAACAACCATATTGTGTCTGCCTGCCAAGCGCTGCGCTAAAAATTTTATGTCTGACAGGGCAAAGGCATTAGTGATTGATTTCGCCATTGCTATTTGCCTTATGTGTTACTATTGTTGTAATCAATCCTAAAACCCTCCAGCCCCGCCATCCTTCCGCGCATCCGACGCCCCGAAATACACCTTCGTCGCCGCGTCGTAGCGAATGGCCTGGTATCCACCATAATTGCCAGGCGCTGCCCAGCCCACCTGATGCCCCATTTGCATCAGGGCGCGAATGCTTTCGTAGGGGATGCCATTTTCCAGGTTGATCTGTCCGCCGTCGCGCATGCGCTCGCCCGTGGGTTCGCTGCTGCCCTGGTGATCGATGCGGGGCGCATCGCCTGCCTCCTGGGCGTTCATGCCAAAATCGATCATGTTGATGATTATTTCCGCATGGCCCAGGGGTTGGAAAGAACCGCCCATCACGCCGAACGACATCCAGGGTTTGCCGTCTTTGGTGACGAAAGCGGGAATGATGGTGTGAAAAGGGCGTTTGTGCGGGGCATAAGTATTCGCCTGTCCGGGTTTCAGGGTGAACAATTCTCCCCTGTCTTGCAACATAAAGCCCAGGCCGTCTGGCACCATGCCCGAGCCGAAGCCCCGAAAATTCGACTGGATGAGGGAAACCATATTGCCTTCGCCATCGGCCACGGTCAGGTAAATGGTATCGCCATCTTTCAGGTTGGGGTTGCCGGCTTCCACGGCGCGCGCGGCGCGGTCGGGGTTGATCAGTTTCCGCCGCTGGGCGGAGTATTCCTTCGAAATCAAACGCTCGACAATGCCGGGCTCCATGTACTCTAAGTCGGCGTAAAATTTTGCACGGTCTTCAAATGCCAGCTTTTTGGCTTCTACTAACAGGTGGATATGTTCAGGCGAGCCGAACTGTATTTTCGAAAAATCGAAGCCTTCAAGGATGTTCAGGATTTGCAATGCGGCGATGCCCTGGCCGTTGGGCGGCAGTTCCCACACGTCGTAGCCGCGGTAGTTGGTCGATACCGGGCTTATCCATTCGGAGCTGTGTTCGGCCAGATCGCGGGCGCTCAGGAAACCGCCGTTTTTGCGCATAAAACGATCGATTGATTGGGCAATATCTCCCTTGTAAAACGCATCGCGGCCACCCGTTGCAATTTTCTCCAGGGTGTTGGCCAACAATGGGTTGCGAAAAACATCGCCGCGCTTTGGCGCCTTTCCACCCGGCAAATACACGTCGGCTACATTGGGGAACTTGCCATACGCCGCCGCCACCCGCTTCCAGGAATGGCTGGCTTCATCGGCCACGGCAAAGCCATTGCGGGCGTAGCCAATGGCGTAGGAAAGAATGTCCGGCATAGGTTTTTTGCCAAACTTGCCGTGCAGGGCAAACCAGCCATCCACACAGCCCGGCACCGAAACGGGCAAGGGGCCAAGCGCAGGTATATGTTCCAGTTTCCGGTTGATAAACGTGTCTAAAGTAAGGGAATAAGGGGAACGGCCGGAGCCGTTCAGCCCGTGCAGTTTGCCCGTTTTTGCCTCATAAACAATGGCGTACAGATCGCCGCCGATACCGTTCACGTGGGGCTCCACCACGCCCAGCACGGCATTGGCGGCGATGGCGGCATCCACGGCAGTACCGCCTTTGCGCAGTATGTCCAATGCCGCCGCAGTGGCCAGCGGGTGACTGGTGCAGGCGATGCCCTGCTGCGCCATTACCTCGGAGCGGGTAGCGAAAGCGCGGCCAACGGGGCGATCTTGGGAATTGATGGGGTGGGATGAAAGCAGGAGGAGCGCGAGCAGTAGGGAATATTTCATTGTTGTGTAAAAAGGTCTGGGTTCAAAAAACGAACCGATTATAATTTCGTTCGAGCGCTTAGACGGCTTGGGGTTGGTTCGGGACGTTCGGCGGGAGGGATGGAAGACCAAGCAAGGCGGAAAGATCGAATTTGTGGCAAAATGAAACGATCAACGAAGTTACGAACGATTTACAATTGACTGGAAAACTTTAACCGTAATAATGTCCAATGATCAACACGGAATGTCCAATTTCCAAGTGGGATAACGCTTGATCATTTCGGAAAACCATGTCAATAGGCCGCTCGCCAAAGCAGA
Organism: uncultured Saprospiraceae bacterium; assembly: GCA_964621185.1. Classification (GTDB taxonomy): domain Bacteria; phylum Bacteroidota; class Bacteroidia; order Chitinophagales; family Saprospiraceae; genus M3007. Next base: position 56,139 of record CAZULM010000039.1, read on the forward strand.
CATTCCATACTGATCGTTGGACATTACAAGCCCCCACCATTTCCGAGCCACCCGAGCGCTGCAACACTTGGAAATTGGACATTCCGTGTTGATCATTGGACATTACAAGCCCCCACCATTTCCGAGCCACCCGAGCGCTGCAACACTTGGAAATTGGACATTCCGTGTTGATCATTGGACATTACAAGCCCCCACCATTTCCGAGCCACCCGAGCGCTGCAACACTTGGAAATTGGACATTCCGTGTTGATCATTGGACATTACAAGCCCCCACCATTTCCGAGCCACCCGAGCGCTGCAACACTTGG
>CAZULM010000040.1:0-54650 GCA_964621185.1 uncultured Saprospiraceae bacterium
GTAGTTTGTGAGGATATTAGAGGGCAAGTCATTGATAATCAATCTGATCTATCCTGAAAATCTCGCAAATCACTGGAATCCTGGTAAAACTTCTTTAAAAATGAAAAAGCAAGTTCAATTTTTCGCCCTCATGATCGCCCTTTTGGCCGCTGCTTCCTCGTTTGCGCAAGGTGCCGGAAAGGTCAGCGTGCACGACATCTCTTTCAACGCCGACAACATGGAACAATGGGACGTGAAGACGATCCCAGCCGGCGCGTCGGGCCAGCAAGTGCTCGCCGTTTCCAAAATCGACCGGACAAAATTTATTGTGGTGTTGCGTGGTGGCAAAATCGCCCAGGTTGGCATCGTTCCTCCTGGCGGCACGTTCAATGCGCTCCTGCCAAGTTCTGCGCCATGCAACGGCATCCAATGCACTACCTTCCAGATCAAGCACTGTTTCCAGGTGAACGGCCAATGTGTCTGCGTCTGTGGCGCCTGGATCACGTCCTATCCTGGGAATTGATTTGATGACTTGAATGACGACTGTCGAGTACATGATTTTCGATTGCCGAGGTAACGCTTCGCCCTAACTATTTGGATAGCCAGGCGCATTGCCAAACATCAACAATCGAAAATCATGTACTCGGCAATCGTCGTTCAAAAAAAACACTGCCATGAAATACGTCCTCTGCTCCCTCCTTGCGCTTACATGCAGCGCCATCGCAATTGCCCAACAGCCCGACGCCTTCGCTTCCGGCCTCCTGCTCGATGACGATGCCTACGACGCGCAGCCCAGGCAAGCGCCCGAAGACGGCAGCAAGGCAGAGCTTCCGGCTGCAGTTGACCTAAGCCCCTTTTGCCCTGAAGTGCGGCACCAGGGATACATTTTTTCCTGCGTCGGCTGGGCTACGGGCTACGGCGCTTTGTCTATCCAGCGGGCCATCCTGAACAACTGCACCGACAAGCAAGTCATCACTCGAAACGCCCATTCCGCCCTGTTCCTGTACAACCAGATCAAACCGGAGGATTGCGACAAAGGCTCTCGAATTTCCGATGCCTTGAGCTTTCTGAACACTATGGGCGATTGCTTAGCCCGGCAGTTCGACTTCGACGTGAACGACTGCGCCAAAAAACCCGACAGCACCGTGAGCGACCAGGCCAAACGCTACGCCATCGAAGACTACCTGACCCTTTTTGGCTCCAAGGAAAAAGAAGCGGAAAAGGTGCGGCGCGTAAAAGTCGCCCTGGCAAAAAACAAGCCCGTGGTGATCGGCATGTTGGTGCTGCGCAATTTTTACGAACTGAAAAACGCCCAGTACTGGCATCCCGGGCTCGGAAACACAACCCCAGCGGGCGGCCACGCCCTGGTCGTAGTAGGCTACGACGACCACAAAGGCGCTTTCCGCCTGATGAACTCCTGGGGCAAAAACTGGGGCGACGGTGGCTATATCTGGGTAAAATACAAGGATTTCGGCGATTTTTGCAAATATGCCTATGTCCTGTACCTTTTCGCGCCTGAAAAACTGGAAGCGCCGGCCAACGAAAACCCTGCCATAGAAACAAAGCCTCAAACCGCTGCCACCAAAACGCCCGTCCCGGAAGAAAAATCACTGCTCGAACTGGCGGGCAATTTCCAGTTCCGGCACCTCACAGGCTGGATGGAGCAGAGTGGCCAGCCGATTTTTGAAACCGCAGAAGCGATTTTGGAGGGCAGCACTTACCGGCTGAAAAAACAGGATTGGCCCGTTGGCCAACTGTTCCAATTGCTGGCAGCTACTACCCGCGACGACGAATACCTGTACGTTTTCAGCATAGATGCCCGCCGCGAAGTGCATTTCCACTGGCCGCGGCAGGCCGGCCTCAACGAAAAATTTGAAGGCAGCAACGAAAGCGGGCTGATGTTGAGCGGCGGCGAGCTCGCCATCCCCTCGGCGACAAAGGCCCTGAAAATCACCCAGCCCGGCACCGACCGCTTGGTCATGCTCTTCAGCAAGCGAAAAATTGAGACCGTCCAAAAACTGGCGGAAACGCTGCGGCGCAAGGAAGGCGACCTCGCCCAAAACCTCTTGGCGATCCTCGGCAAATACGCCGTACCACAAGCGGACATCAGCTACCAATCCGATCAGATTGGGTTCAGCGCCGCTACGCGCAGCGATGGGTTTATAGTGCCGTTGGTATTGGAGGTGACGGCGAGGCATCCTTAAAATCAGGCAGCTTTTATGTGCCAAGCCAAAAGCTGCCCTGGCTAAACAAAACTTCTCCAAAAAAACGACGTAAATTTGACTTCCAACAAACGCCCCATTATCAAATTCACCAAATTATCCCATTATCAAATTGTCAAATTAAACCATGCGCTACCTCTTTTCCCTCCTGATGCTCCCCTGCTTCCTGTTCGGCCAAAACCTGAAACTCGATTGGGAAAGAACCCTTGGCGGCGACATGAAAGTTCATGCCATTATGGAAGCCAGCAACGGCTACCTGATGGCCGTGGGCGAAACATCGTCCAGAACCAGCGGCGGCACCGATGGCCTGCTGATCGTCGCCGACCACAGCACCGGGCAATTGGTGACAACGGTGCGCTATGGCGGCAATAAAGACGACGTGCTGCGCGCCGTAGCGCAAACTTTCGACGGCCGTTTCCTGCTGGCCGGCACCACCGCTTCCATCGGCAAAGGGGGCGACGATGCCTGGCTGCTGCTTGTGGACGAAAACGGCAAGAAAATCTGGGAAACCAGCTTTGGCACCCCAGGCCGCGACGAGTGCCTTAAAATGCTGCTCCTGCCCGACGGCACGGCCATCATGGCTGGACGACAAAATAACGCCCGCAACGGCGACCTGTGGCTGGCAAAAATTGACGGACAACAGGTCGTATGGGAAAAAAACCTCGGCGATTCCGAGTTTGAGACGCTGAGCGGACTGGCACCGACCACGGATGGGGGCATCGTTTTTTCCGGCAATACCGGCAAAAAAGCGGAAAAGGGCAGCGGTGACGTTTATTTGGCGAAAGCCGACGCAAGCGGCAACCTGCTGTGGAAAAAATGGTACGGCGAAAGCGGATGGGAAGAAGCGCTCAGCCTGACCGCCACCCGCGACGGCGGCTTCGCCATCGCCGGGCTGACAAAATCGAAGGGCGCGGGCGACCTCGACTGCTGGCTCGTCAAGACCAGCCGCGACGGCTTCCGGCAATGGGACAAAACCTTCGGCGGCAAAAACGCCGACATCGCCAATACCCTGGTGCAAACAAGCGACGGCGGCTTCCTGTTGGCGGGCGATTCAAAGTCGCAGCGCAGCGGCGCGCGCTTCACCGACGCATATTTAGTGCAAACCTCCCCAGGTGGCGACCTGCAATGGGAGCAATACCACGGCAAAGACCGGGACGACAGTTTCCATGCCTCTTGTGTGCTGCACAACGGCAGCGTGGTCTTTGTCGGCAACCTCGAAGGCAACACCACCTTGCTGCGCTTCTCCGACCCGCAGATGCTGCAAACCGCGATGGCGGGCATCAGAAACGTGGCCAACCTGAACCTCGGCGAAGCCACCGTGCACAGCGCCGACGGCAGCACTTTTACGCCGGGGGAGCATGGCTACCTCAGCTTCCAGGTTTCCAACGCGGGCGATATCGACCTGAACGACCTTCGCGTGAGCGTGGACAACCGCAGCGGCAGCGACCTGGCAGCCTGGAGCACCAACTATCTGGGTGCGCTCCGACAGGGAGAAAGCAGGGCGGTGCGTATCCCGCTGGATGCAGCGCCCGCGCTCAGCCCAGGCGACCAGCAGTTGAGCATTACCATCAGCTCCGGCACAAAGTCGATCAAGTCTTTCGAGCAAACGGTGGCCCTGCGCCAGCCTGTGCCGGCCAACCTGCTCATCGCCGGCCACAATTTTGTGCTCAGCGGACGCTCCGATGAAGTGACCCTCAAAGTACAGGTGCAGAACAGCGGCGATGCCAGCTCAGGCCCTGCTGAGGCCCGCTTTTCGCTGCCTGCAGGCCTGCGCGCCGTAGGGGCTGCTTCAGTGCCGATGGGAGTGGTGGGCGCGCACAGCCGCCGCGAGGTGTCGCTGGTGTTCCTGAAAACGCCGCAATTCAGTGGCTCCGTGGCCGCCATTACCTGCACCGTTTTGGAGAATGGCCAGCAAACAGCCCGGAAGACCCTCGAATTCCAAACCGGTTCTGGTGGCCAGGCCATGGCCGGCGGCCCCATCCTGATATGGACCGACCCAGCCCCCCACGAGACGGGCACCAACAAAGTGCGCAAGACCGACGACCATTTCGAGTTCAAGATGACCGTCGTTTCACCCAAGCCTATCAACACCAAAAACATGAAAGTTAAAGTGAACGGTGTAGAAATGGACGGCTCGAAGTTCAACGAGGAAGACCTCTCCCCCCCCAAAATGGAGAACACCCGCTACACCTACACCTACCGCAACAAGATACCCCTCCAACAGGGCAACAACCGCGTGGAAGTGATGGTGGACGACCAGGTTTCCGACCCCTTAGAAGTGCAGTTCAAGCCCGAGCGCGCCAACCTGTACGTGCTCGCCATCGGCCCAAAACACGAAGACCTGCACTACACAGCCAAAGACGCGGCCGATTTTGCCAATGCCTTCCAAAACCAGGGCGGGCCAAATGGCCTTTTCAACGAAGTGATCGTCAAAACCATGACAGCGCCGGAACAAACCAACGACATCGCCATCAAAAAAGCTATTTACGACCTGTACTACCAATGGAAAGACGGCAGGATCAAGCCCAACGACGTGCTGCTGGTGTTTATCAGCTCACACGGGAAAATCGTGGAAAACCGCTTCAAGATACTCCAATCGGGCTACGACCCCAAGTATGATGATTTGACCGTTGACTACAAGACCGACATCTTAGAAAAACTGGGGCCGGTGAACTGCAAAAAGCTGATCTTCCTGGATGCTTGCCACAGCGGCGGCGCCAAAGACGGTTTCGACGGCCTTAGCAAAGCCGTGGTGGAACTGGCCAAAGTGCAGGCAGGGGTAAGCACCCTCACCAGCTGCGGCAGCACCGAAAAATCGTATGAGGACAAGCAGTGGGAAAACGGCGCGTTCACGGAAGCCCTGCTCGAAGCATTGAGCAACAAAACCTGCACCGACCTTGAAGGCGCGTTCCAGGCCGACAAGGACAGCGACCGCGTCCTGCGCCTCGGCGAGCTGTACGAGTTCTTGCGCCGCCGCGTGCCCGCGCTCGTAAAGGCAGGCGTACCAAATGCCCCAACCTCCCAAACCCCCTTTATGCCCGAAAGCGAGCTGGACAAAAACCTGCCGCTGTACATTTTGAATAAATAAAATACCCAAATCATGTTGAAACTGAAAACAATCTTGCCTTTTATTGCCCTGCTCGCCCTGGCTTCGAGCCTAATGGCGCAATGTCCAAACGGCACCGTTGTCACGGTGACCAACAATGCCGGCAACAACGTCAACGGTTCCTTCGCCTGGGCGCTCGGCTGTTTGAGCAACCCCGGCTTCAACCTGACAACCGTGCGCTTCAACATCAACGGGGCAACCGAGATACAGCCCTCGGCGGCGGCGCCACTCAACGTAAACAAAGCGGGGGCTACCATTGAAGGCGCCAACCTGGGCAGCGGCGGGCCTATTGTCATCGATGGGGGGAATCCCGCCGGGGCGCCCAATAATGGCCTTACCATTATCGGGAACAACATCAGCGTTTCCGACCTTACCATCCGTAATTTTTCGGCGGGAAACGGTATTTTAATAAACGCCAACAATGGCGCTTCGGTACAGTCCAACACAGTCACCTCCAACCGTGTGGGCATCGCCACAAACACCACTGCCCAAGCTTACACCATCGACGGAAATACGGTTGGAGGAAGCGGGAACGGCAATACGGCCGGCGGAATATCCTTGGCAGGCAACCCAACAGCCGCCATCGTTTCCAACAATGAAATCGCCCACAATGGCAGTGCGGGCATCAGCATCATTGGCGGCACGGTATTGATCACCAACAACAGCATCTATTGCAACACGACCAGCGGCATCGCCCGGAGCCAACCGCCGAACAAACCTGTCATTACCCTTGCCACCACACAACTGGTGCGCGGCACGGCGACCGTTGGCGGCAGCATCATCGAGGTGTTCATCCACAGCACGGCCGGTTGCTCGGGCGCGCCAACGCAAGGCAAAACCTACCTCGGCACAACAACAGCCAACGCGGCAGGCGCCTGGACACTTAACCTGACCCCAGGCAGCGTGGCGCCGAACGATATCCTCACAGCCACCAGCACCGAAAACGGCAACAACACCTCCATCTTTTCCGACCCCAGGACTGTGGTGGACTGTGCGGGCTTCGTGGCGGGCATCAACCCCACGCACGTCACCTGCCCTGGCGGCAACAACGGCCAGGCCACCGCCATACCGGTCAACTCCGCCTTCCAATACGCCTGGGAACACGGGCCGACCACCTCCACTGTGACAAACCTGAGTGCCGGCACCTACACCGTCACCATTACCAACACCAGCGGCTGTTCGGCATCACAAACGGCGTTTATCCTCGAACCGCCGCCCATCGCGATCGGGATCACGCCAACCCAGGTATCATGCTTCGGCGGCAACAACGGCGCGGCTATGGCAGCCCCTTCCGGCGGCTCCCCAGGCTACACCTACCTCTGGAGCAACGGCCAAAACAGCAACACGGCCACCAACCTGAGCGCCGGCACCTACACCGTCACCGTCACGGATGCCAACGCCTGCACCGCCACCCAAACGGCCAGCATCTCCCAGCCGCCCGTGTTATCGGTAGCCATGGGCTCGCTGGGCAATGTCAGTTGCTTCGGCGGCAGCAACGGCAGGGTGACGGCAATGCCCAGCGGCGGCGCCGGAACGTACGGTTATTTGTGGAGCAATGCCCAGACTACCGCTCAAGCCAGCAATTTGGCCGCGGGCACCTACACCGTCACTGTCACGGATGCCAACGGCTGCACGGTCACCCGAACCGCCAGCATCACCCAGCCGCCAGCGTTGGGTGTGTCAATCGGCATGATCGCTGATGCAAGCTGTTTTGGCGGCAACAACGGCAGCATGACAGCCACGCCAACTGGTGGAACCGCGGCCTATAACTACGCCTGGAGCAATGGCCAAACCACCGCCCAGGCTGCCAACCTGGCAGCTGGCACCTACACGGTCACCGTTACCGACATGAACAACTGCACCGCCACCCAGACAGCCAGCCTCAGCCAGCCGCCCCAATTGACTGTAAACCTGTCTTTTGTCGGAGAAACAACAGCTGGCAACAACGACGGCACCGCAACGGCGACGCCCGGCGGCGGGACGCCAAGCTATACCTACCTTTGGAACACCGGTGCGACAAGCAACAAGATCACCGGGCTGGCTGCCGGCACCTACCAAGTCACCGTAGCGGATGCCCAGGGATGCAGCGTCACGGGCAGCGTCACGGTGACAGTGGGTGGAAGCGGCGGGGGCTGTACGGTGCTGCCTGTGTATGCCGTGCTGGCGCCCAGCATGGTCTGTGGCAATACCCCGTTCACCCTCGAAGCAGACGATCTGTACCCCAATATCGTCGTCAAATACGTCTGGTTTTTGCCCAACGGCGATTCTGCCGTCACCATGCTGCCCTCCCTGACGGTGGTGCCGAATTCGAGCGCCTATTCCGGCGAATACTTCGTGCTGCGCGACTCGGCGGGCTGCCGCTCTGCCAGGGTTGGCGGCGCGCCGGTCACTGTTTTGGTGCTCGACAACGTATTCGCGGGCAATGATATGGTGCTGTGCAGCGCCGCTACCGCGCAGCTTAGCGCCAACATGCCGGCAAACGGCGCCGGATCTTGGTCGTCACTCGGCCCGGCTATCGTGGACGCTGCCAATCAAAGCCAGACCATTGCCCGCAACATCCAGGTCGGGAAGAATTTGTTTGTGTGGAAAGTAGCGCTGAACAACTGCCCTCAAGCGGGGGCTGATACGGTGAGGGTCTTTCTGGAAGCGCCCCCCGTGGCCAGAGACGACCATTATACCCTGCAGCGCAGCTATGATGTCGCCGTGATGGAAGTGCTGCTCAACGATGCCCTGGCAGGCTTGACGGACACCAACCTTGTCCAAATAAGCAGCCCCTCAACGGGCACGCTGGAGTTGCTGGCCGAAACTCCTCGTTTCCGCTATACCGTAGATGAAAATTTCAGGGGCACGGTCACCTTCCAATATGCCGTCTGCAACCCGGCCTCTGTTTGCAACTTGCCATGCGATACTGCCACCGTAACCATCGAGGTGCTTAACCTGCCCACCATTCCCAGTGGCCTGGTGCTGAAAGACAACGGCCAAAACGGAGCCTTCACCATCCGGGGCGCCGAAGGTTTTTCTCGCTTAGAAATAACCATCACCGACCGCTGGGGCGACTTGGTGTTCCAGGACTCTAACTACAAGAATGAGCGGCCCTGGCTGGGTGATTACAAACGCACCGGGAACTACATGCCAGGCGGGGCATACTACTATTTCCTCCGGGCGTATGATGGCGACAACTTGGTTGGAGGGACAATGACGGGGGTTATACACCTGTTTGAAAAATGATGAATGATGCTTACTTCCTCGGCACCTTTTTTAAAATTCCTGACATGAAAACAGTTTTTGGGATACTTATTCTTGTGGCTTCAACATGGGCTCCTTTGGCAGCGCAGCAGACGCCGCTCTTCTCCATGTACCGCGACCAGTGGGCGGTGCTGAACCCGGCGGCATTGTCCAACAACTACCTGTTGAACAACAAGACCATGAGCCTGAGCGGGGCCTGGCACGTGCAGTGGTGGAACCTGCCCACCTCGCCGCGCACCCAAACCATAGCCTGGGAAATGGTGAGCGACCCCAAGAACAGCGTGTTCGGGGCGCAGGTTGTCAACGACCAGACGGGCAAGATCAGCCAGACGGGCGTGTATGGCCGATATGCCTACCGCATCAAAATGGGGAAGCGCATATCGCAATCGCTGCTGATCGGGATAAATGCCGGGGCGGTGCAGTACAGGGCCAAACTGAATGAAATCGATTTCCCTGATCCTGGCACCGCCCCGACCGAAGCGCCGCGGCTCATTCGTCCCGATGTTGGCCTGGGCGTATTTTACCACTATGCCGACCGTTACTACGCGGGCTTGTCGGTGCCGCAGACGCTTGGGGTCAGCACTGATTTCAAAGATGGCGACGACCTGTTTTCTATCCGCCGGAAGCCGCATGTCTATGCTGTGCTGGGCGGATATTGGAGCACGCCCTGGCTGGGGAACGAGACATCTTTTGTGGAGCCCTCCATTTGGGTCAAGTACGCCGGCAGCAGCCCGCTCAACCTGGACTTGAACCTGAGGGCACAAGTCAGCGAGCTGGTATGGGCTGGAACAGGGCTGAACCTCGGATTTGGCCTGCGGCCCAGCGCAGCGCTGCACTTCGAGGCGGGCTTGTTTTTGGGCGAACAGGTGCAGTTGATGAACAGCCAGGCGAAAGTCGGCTTTGCGTTTGATTTGCCTGTGACGCAAGGGCTGGGGCGGGCGTTCGGCAGCTCGGCAGAAGTGGTGCTGGTGTACACCTGGCGTTGAACTAAGCTTTTTGGGAAGGGGTACTGAAATAACTTATTTGGTTAAATCCCCCTTTTGCCAATTGTCAAATTGCCGCAATAATGCTCCTTATTATCTGCACATCGCTCTGCCAATACCAATTATCCAGCCCCCGAATCGCATTCCGGTTGCCAGGCTCTGTTTTTACCTTGCCTGTGAAATGGAATTCCCGCGCACCTGAAACCCTGGCTATTTCATGGATATTGGAGGCATCAATGCCCGCGCCAGGCATGATGCTGATGCGCCCATTGGCTTGCTGCACCAGTTTTTGCAACATAAACCGGCCTTCGTAGGCGGAATCCGCCTGCCCGGAGCTCAACACCCGCTGATAGCCAAGCTCGATCAATTGTTCCAGGGCAAGTTCAGGGTCGGCGCAAAAATCGAAGGCCCGGTGCTGCGCGATCTCGATGCCTTCGGCCTCCCGGCGCATGGCCTCTAATTTCGGCAAATCCAGCCTGCCATTGGCGTCCAAAGCGCCCACTACCACACCGTTGGCGCCCGCCTCGCGGCAAAAACGGATGTCGTCGAGCATGATCTTGAACTCATGGTCGTTGTAACAGAAATCGCCTTCACGGGGGCGGATAAGCACATTGACCTTAATCCCTGTATCGCGGACAGCAGACAATATCAGGCCTGGAGAGGGGGTGAGCCCGCCCACATCCAGCGCCGAGCAAAGCTCGATGCGCTGCGCGCCCGCCTGGGCAGCGGCATGGGCGGATTGGATGTTGACGGCGCATATTTCGAATGTGTAATCCATGAATAATAATTTGATAATGAGGTAATTCGATAATGTGATAATAAGGCGTAGTCCGGCATCAGCAATAAATGCCAAGCAAATATCGCTCGTTGGGCCGTTGCGTCGTAGTGAGAAACAAAAATACACCATTTGCCAAGCCACCCCGAGCCCCATAAGGATGAACTACTCCGAAATCCATACCTTCGCAGCAAACAGCCCTCTCACCCTCCAATCCTCCTGGAATATGCTGCGATTCGCCGCCATTATTTCGCTCCATGTCACCACCGTGCTGTCGATGGCAGCCCAGGACCTGCACTACTCCCAGTTCTACAACAACCCCATGCACCTCAGCCCATCGGCAACGGGCATTTTCAAAGGCGACCTGCGCGCTGCTGCCCTGTACCGCAGCCAGTGGCGCAGCGTACCGGTGGCTTACGAAACTTACGCAGGCTCCGTTGAATGGAAAGCCTTGCAGCGCGCCCGCAATGCCTTTTCCATCGGTTTGCAGCTCCAAAACGACAAGGCGGGCGACGCTGGCCTGTCGTGGCTGCAAATCGGCGCCAACATCGGCGCGGTGCAGGCCCTCAACCAGAACCATGCGCTTTCCGTAGGCTTTGGCCTGGCCCTTGCCCAGCGAAGCTTCGGCATCGGCGGCCTCACCTTCAAGAACCAGTGGGGCGGCGATGTGTTCGACCCCGGGCGGCCCACGGGCGAGTCGTTTGCCCAGGCTTCCAACCTCGTCCCAACCATGTCGGCGGGCCTTCAATATCATTTTGAGCAAAGCGAAACCCGCAGTCGGATCGACCTCGGCGGCGGAGCGGCACACCTCAACAAGCCCTTAGTAAATTTGGGGGATTTTGCAAAACCGCTCCCCTTCAGAATTTCGTGTTTCGCCAACGCTTATTGGCAGATACAAACGCGTCTCGACCTGGTTTTTTTGAACGAATATCAACAAATGGGCAGTGCCAAAGAATTGGTGTTTGGCGCCGGAATCCGCCAAATATTGACCACAGGGCTGGCAAACGAGACCAGTTTGCAATTCACCCTGGCCCACCGCTTGGGCGATGCCATCATCCCTGCCGTGCAGGTGGACCGCAACAACTGGACCCTCGGGCTGAGCTACGACTGGAACAGCTCCGCCTTCGATACCGCCACCCGTGGCAGGGGCGGCATAGAAATTGCAGTAATTTGGCGTAGGATTCCGGTGCCGGCCCTGACTACTGTTAAATCTTGCCCGGTTTTTTAGTTATGAAACCATTCCTTCCGCCCTCCAAAAGCTTTGATATTCAAAGCTATGAATAATCTTTAACGCGTTTCATTATTGATTATCTGCATTTTATGAAACAAACGACAGACGAAAATCCGAACGGCTGCGTTTCTCGTATTCATCCAAATAATCAATTACCGATTTCGTACCATGAGACAAGGCTCATTAATCGCACTGCTGCTTTCAATTTTCCAGCTTACTGCCTATTCCCAGTCGCTTCGCGCCTACGAGCGCGCCGGAGATTCTGCATTTGAAAAAAAGGACTACGGCGCAGCCGTCCAATACTACGGCGATGTGCTGAAACGCCACGAGCAGGATTACTCCCTTTTGTGGAAATACGCCGAAAGCGCCCGCCTGTACAACGCCTTCCCGGAGGCTGAGCGCTCCTACAAAAAGATCATTGATTCAAAGAGGCAGAAAAACCGGCACCCGCTGGCCGAATACCGCCTTGCAGAAGTGAAAAAAAGCCAGGGCGATTACGTCACTGCCATTGCTTATTTTGAGAAATTCCTCGAAAAACAGCCAAAAACTGCGGGTAATTACTTAGAAAAAGCAAAATCGGAGATCGACGCATGCCATCAGGCACAGGCCATCGCCGCAACGCCCATGCTGGTTGAAATAAGGCACCTGGGCAAAGAGATCAACAGCCCATGGTACGAGTTTGCGCCCAGCATCGTGGGCGACACGCTCTTTTACTCTTCCTACCGCTTCGACAAGCGAACCGATAAAGGCAAACAAAAACGCAAGCTCAGCAAGGTGATGATCGCCGCCAACGGAGGCCGTGGCCGCGAACCCGGCCGAGGCTTTCCGGCTACCGATACGGCCCATATCGCGCATACGGCCTTTTCGCCCGATGGCCACTACGTCTTTTTCACCGTATGCAAGGACTTGAACGCCAACGACAAGCGATGCGACCTGTGGATGACCATCATTGACCGCCGCAGGCGCTGGCTGCCCCCGGTGAAGCTCCCAGAACCCATCAACATGGCGGGATATACCACTACCCAGCCCAACATCGCCTACGACAACGAGGCAGCGGGGCCGGTGCTCTGGTTCTCCAGCGACCGACCGGGCGGCAAAGGCAAGCTCGACCTCTGGCGGGTGCCGCTCGACACCAATTTTTTCTGTGAGTGCAATTTGCCCTTGCCGGGAAAAAAGATCGGGAAGCTGCCCGGGTTCGACCAGCCCGTCAATGTGGCCGAGCTGAACACCCCGGAAAACGAGGTGTCGCCCTTCTTCTTCAGCCCGGAGCAAAAATTGTATTTCAGCTCGGATGGCTTGCCCGGATTGGGCGGTTTCGACATTTTCCATGCCTCAAAAGAAGAGGGGGCATTCGCTGCGCCCCAAAATGCCGGCCCTGGCCTCAACACCAGCTACAACGACCTGTACCTCATATTGAAAAACGACGGCTCCGGAGGCTATCTGAGCAGCAACCGCCCAGGCGCGATGTATTTGGACGAAAAGAACAAGGCTTGTTGCAATGACCTGTTCGCGTTCAGCTTGATAACGCCGGCCTTGAATCCTATCCCAAAAGAGCCGACAGAGGATAGCACCGACCTGCCTTTGCTTGCCCTGAAAACGCCAAAAACGGCGCCAACCCCGCCCATCCCGCCCTTGACTGTAGAGCCTAAACTGTCTGATTTCAACGGCCTGCCGCTTTATTTCGACAATGACGAACCCGATAAGCGCAGCAGAAAAACAAGCACCACCAAGACATATTACGAAACCGTGGAGGCTTTTTTGGCCCGCCAGCGCGAATACCGCGACCGGTTCAGCGCCAACCTGAAAGCCCAGCAGGCAGATGCCGCCGAGCAAATGATCGACGGCTTTTTTGAAAACGAAGTGCGCAACGGCGCCGACCGCTTCAACTTGCTTTGCGAACTCTTGCTCGACCGCCTCCAGAAAGGGGCAGCACTGGAAGTCGTCTTGAAGGGCTATACCAGCCCGCGGGCAAAAAGCGACTACAACGAGAAACTCGCCCAGCGCCGCATCAGCAGCGTGCGCAACCAGTTTTTGGCGTTCAACGACGGGAGCCTAAAACCTTTCCTCGACGACGGGATGCTCAAAATCAGCGAGCTCAGCTTTGGCGAAACCACCGCCAAAGCGGGCATCAGCGACAAATTGACCGACGAGCGGAACTCCATCTACCATCCTGACGCTGCAAGGGAACGCCGTGTGGAGATTGTTGAGGTCGTAATTCGTTAATACTTTGGCCTTTTTCGAGAGAAATCAGGTGCGCCAAAAAAAATGTCCATTTTAGACAGGAAAAATTTTGAGGTTTCAGGGCCCATTCCTTTAAATTTGCCCGCAACTAACAAGTGCTAATCGGATTTTAGCCTGCGATTATAAAACCTAACTGCTCCTTAACCTTGACTAAGAAACGCGTTGTCAAAGATTACAATGCCCTCTCGGAGGAAATTGTGCATCTCGTTAAAAACCGTTATCCCTCCGGATACGCGGATCACCTTGTCACCTACAATGACAAAGAGGGGAAAAAGGTGTCCGCCCTGCCATTTGAAACCGACGATACCTATTACCTCATCCGAATGACCGTGCTCGAAGCCAAGCGCATCGTGAAAGAAGACGACGATTTTGACGACGACGGCCAGCTCAAAGAAGAGATCATGGACGTCGATGTGGACGACAGCGAATTCGACGGCGAAGGCGAAGACGACGACGATCTGGACGATGGCACCTCCGATGAAGACGACCACATCATCGTCACCCGCCGCAAAGACGACGACGACCACGACATAGCAGATGATTCAGACTATTGATTTTTTACCGATTTGCTGAATCAATGATGGGCCATCCTGAAAGCTTAGGGTGGCTCATTTATTTTCCAGCAAACCAAAACACCACAACAAACTATGTGGATAGAAGAAAAAAACAGGTTGCAAGCAAGCTTCCAATTCCAAGACTTTTCCCAGGCATTTGCCTTTATGACAGAGGTGGCCATGCTGGCTGAAAAACAAAACCACCATCCCAACTGGAGCAATGTGTGGAACAGGGTGGATATTCACCTCACCACGCATTCGGCAGGAAACATCGTTACGGACAAAGACCGGAAACTGGCGAACGCTATTGATGGGATTTACGAACGGTACCAGGCTCTATGACAGGCATGCGCATAGATTCAAAGCTTCCCAATGTCGGCACCACCATTTTTACCGTGATGTCGGGCCTGGCCAACCAGGTCGGCGCCATCAACCTTTCCCAGGGCTTCCCCAACTACAACCCTGCGCCCCGATTACAAGAATTGGTCACGGAGCACATGGCCAAAGGCAACAACCAGTATGCGCCCATGCCCGGCTTGCTCTCGCTGCGGGAACGGATCGCAGGGAAAGCTGAAAGCCTGTACGGGGCAAAAATTGACCCTGAAACTGAAATAACCGTCACCGCTGGCGGCACCCAGGCCATTTTTTGTGCCATCGCCGCTTTTGTGCGCCCGGGCGACGAGGTGATCCTGCTGGAACCCTGTTACGATTCTTACCGGCCTTCCATCGAGACAGTGGGCGGTATTCCCGTGATACACCGCTTGTCGGCGCCCGATTACAAGGTAAATTGGCCGGAGCTGAAAAAACTGATCACACCGCGCACCCGAATGCTCTGCATCAACACGCCCCAGAACCCCACCGGCACCATATTGCGCGCACAAGACATGCAAGCCATCGATGCCATGCTGCGCGGCACCAATGTGTTGCTGATGAGCGACGAAGTGTATGAGCACTTGATCTTTGACGGCGAAAAGCACGCTTCTGCGCTTTGTTTCCCCGACCTGTACGCCCGCACCCTGGCCATTTATTCCTTCGGCAAAACCTACCACAATACCGGCTGGAAAACAGGCTATTGCGTGGCTCCGCCAGAACTGACCCGCGAGTTCAGGAAAGTGCACCAGTTCAACGTGTTCAGTGCCAACCACCCCATGCAAGCCGCATTTTCGGATTTTATGGCCGACCCGGCCGAGTACCTTGGCTTGCCGGATTTTTACCAGCAAAAGCGCGATTTTTTCCTGCAAGCCATGGCCGCCACCCGTTTCAAGCCCCTGCACTGCGCCGGCACCTATTTCCAGTTGTTTGGATACGGCCACCTCAGCGACGAACCCGACCTGGCGTTTTGCAAGCGGCTCACCACGGAATACGGCGTGGCAGCCATCCCCGTATCGTCGTTCTATTCCGATGGCTTGGATCAGAAAGTGATACGCCTTTGTTTTGCTAAAACAGATGACCTGTTGGAAAAGGCGGGGAAGGCCCTGGAACGGGTATAGAGGGGGATGGTCAAGCCCTGAAAGGGCAAATTCCATAATATTGGGCAACGCCCGATTGTAGCAGCAAACTATACCTCACGCCGCTTGGTTTTGTGCATACCGATCTTTGTAATCAATTGAAGATCAGTTGAATCAATCATACTCAATCACAAAAATCAGGCGAATCATAGTATAAAACGTGTCCTAAAGGGACATTCGCCCAGCGGCAAAGGGCCTCGGTCGAGCCTATACAAAAAAAAGCCCTTGGCCAAACAAGGCCAAGGGCTTCACAAGGATAAAGTTTACCTTATATCTTCGTAATCTTCAAAGCTTTTGAAGACCCGTCGGCAAAGCGGATGCGGGCGAAATAGATACCGGAAGGCAAGTTCCCGAACGGCAACTCGATCACTTCCATCCTGCCTTGTTTGATGGTTTCTGTGTGCAGCACATCGCCCTTGGTAGAGGTGATGGTCACTGTGACATCGCCATCAAAGGCAAGCAGGTTCATGATCGTCAGCTTGTCAATTACCGGGTTTGGCGTGATGCGCACCGACTCGTCGGAGGCAAACGCTATCTCGATTTCGCGCTGTTCGCTGTAGGCGATCTGGCCGCTGGCGGTGGCGCGTTTGATGCGGTAGAAGTTTTTGCCGTTGGATGGCGTCATGTGCATATAGCTGTATTGGTTATCATGCAACGGGTCTTGTTTGCCGATCAGGTTCTCCAAGTTGGTCCATTGCAGCATGTTGGTGGAGTGCTGCACGGTGTACATGTATTCGGTGGCCTCTGGATACGTGGTCCAGGATACATCTACGGAGCTTGGCCCATGCTGTGAAACCAGGAATATCGAAGTGAAGCCAGCGCAGCCGGAGGTTCCTGCAGGCAGCACGGTAATCTGCACGTAGTTTGATTCCAGCCAGTCATGGCAGCCTACCCGGCGGGCACAGCGCATGAAACGGGTGGTTTCAAACAGCGGGCCAGGCTGGTAGTTCGGGCTGTTTGAATTCGGTATAGCGATCCAGTTTGGTGGGGCGCCGCCAATGGAAATGAATTGCAGCCACATGTATTCCAAGGTGCCGCTGCCGCCAAAGGGCAAGAGGGTATTGTTGATCTGTGCCGGGGTTTGGCCTTCGCATATTGTTTGGTTGCAGCATATCGAGCCAGCGCTGATCAGCGGAACGCAGATGGTATGGATGCCGGCATCGAAGCACAGGTTCTCTCCTTGCCCTGCCACTATGGTAAACGCATCCGTTTTGCCGTTTTGCTTCACGTCGCTGTCTTTGCAATCATTGGGCACTGCATCTTTAGCCGTCCACTGGTAGCCCGCAGGGATGCCGTTGAACATCAGGATATAGGTGCCTGGCACCACGCAGTCAAAGAAATAGTAACCGGCGGCGTTGGTTGTTGTTGTGGCCACGGTGACATCATCCGGCGTCCCAAAGATGCCATCAGGGCCGGCTCTCATCAGTTTGGCGGTCACATTGGGCACGCCATTGGTTTCACCGACAGCCTGGAAGCCGTCCTGATCGTTGTCGTACCAAACATAGTCGCCGATTTTGACGCCGTTGTTGGTGGAGCCGATGGTAACGGAGGCAGTTGCGGTGCAGTTGGACGCATCAGTGACGGTGACTGTGTGCACCCCTGCCGTGAGGTTCAAGGCGGTAGCGGTGGTTTCGCCGCTCGTCCACAAATAAGTGATGGGCGGTGTGCCGCCCGAAACGCTGGCGGTGGCGCTGCCAGGCGTGGAACAGTTGGCGTTGCTGGAGGCTGTGATGACCACCATTGGCGGCAAGGATGCGGCAATGCTCACCATCGCTGTCGCGGTGCAGCCTGCAGCGTCCGTTACCGTTACGGTATAGGTTCCAGGTGCGAGCCCGGTCACGGTTGGCGGGTCGGTATCCGGGTTCTGCGGGCCGTTGTTCGACCAGTCGTAGGTGTAAGGCCCGGTGCCACCGGCTGCGCCGACAGTGGCAGAGCCTGTGTTGCTGCCGCAGTTGGATGGGCTGCTGCCCGAAATTACAGCGGTTGGCGCGCCAGGTTGGGTAATGGTGGCCGAGCCGATGGTAGCGCAGCCATTGGCGTCGGTGACGGTTACTTGATGGGTTCCAGGCGGCAGGTTGGTTGCCGTCTTGGTGGTTTGGCTGTTGAAGCTCCAAAGGTAGGTGTAGGGCGCCGTGCCCCCAGAAGCGTTGGCCATGGCGCTGCCGCCAGCGACGCAAGTGGCATTGGTGACCACCATGACGGTGACCGATGGCCCCTGCGTTTGCATGATGGTGACCGAAGCAGTGGCTGTGCAACCTCCGGCATCTGTCACCGTCACCGTATATGTGCCCGCCAACAGGTTGGTGGCGGTAGGCCCATCCGTATCCGGGTTTTGAGGGCCGTTGTTCGACCAGTCGTATGTATATGGTGCGATGCCGCCGCTGGGCACTGCCGTGGCAGAGCCGCCGGTGAGGCAGGTTGCGTTGGAGCCAAGGTTGGCTACTACGACAACCGGCGGGGCAGAAGGGATGGTGACCATGCCGATGCCCTGGCAGCCTGTGTTGAGATCTGTTACTGTGACTTTGTGTGGCCCTGCGCTGAGGTTTGTGGCCGTTTGCGTGGTTTGTGGCGGGTTGCTGTCCCAGAGATATGAATAATTGCCGGAGCCTCCTGTTGCGGTGGCAGAAGCGCTGCCGCCTACGGTACAGCCGGCGCTGGAAAGCGGCGTCACGTTGACGGTGAGGGCGGTGCTGTTGTTAAGCACAATGATGCTGGAGGAACAAGTACACACATTCGCATCGGTAACGGTAGCGGTGTAGGTGCCTGCCGGCACAGAGATCGTTGGGGTGGTTTGCCCATTGCTCCAAAGATAATTGTAGGGTTGGGTGCCGCCTGTGGCTGAAATGGTGGCGCTGCCTACAAGGCCGCAGTTGGCAGGCTGGGAAGAGCCTATACAGACCAACAGCGCCGGCTGGCCAATGGTGACGCTGGTAAAGTTGAAGCACCCGTTGGCATCCGTTACCGTCACGGTATAGGTGCCAGGGGCAAGCCCCACAATGTCTGCAAGGTCGTTATCGGGGTCTTCAGGGCCATCGTTCGACCAATCGTAGGTGTAGGGTGGCGTACCTGACATCACGCTGACATGTGCGGTGCCGTTGTTGTAACCGAAGCAAGTTACATCTGTGTGGGTTGTCATTAGCCAAACGCCCTCATTCCAGAATTCTACCGTAAAGCTTCCGGAAGCGGTGCACCCGTTGGCATCCGTCACCGTAGCGGTATAAGTGCCGGCGGCGAGGTTGTTGATCTGGGGCGTGGTCGCGCCGTTGCTCCACAGATAAGTGTAGGGAGGGGTTCCGCCATAAGGTACGGCCGCTGCCCAGCCATCGGGGACAAGGCCACAAATCTGGCTTTGGCCGTTAACATTGACCCCTAACTGTGTGGGTTGAGTGAGCGTGATGGAACCCGTACCGGTGCCAAGGTCAATATCCGTAACTGTAACGGAATAGGTGCCAGGGCAAAGGCCGGTGATGGTTGCGGTGGTAGCGCCATTGCTCCACAAATAGGTGTAGGGCGCCCATCCCCCAGAGCCGAGGGCGGTGGCAGTGCCATTGCAATTGCCAAAGCATGTAATGTTAGTGCCTGTCACTGTTACCTGAACTTGCTGAGCCATGACGAAGCCGGGGAAGGCAAATACCAGCAACAGGGCAGCAATAAGTCTTGATGGAGCATTAAATAGAGTAAGTGTTTGTCCCATGGGAATGTACAATTTTGGCATAGTAACCGGATGAAAAGATGAGAGAGGGGGATTAAAGGAAATATTAAGCCGCACTGATACGGGGAACCAAAAGCAGGCAGCCCAGTATCAGGTAAAAAAAGCGAGAAGATTTGAAAATACTGATTAGTTCGGAAGGATATCTTATGCGTGACAAATGTAAGAAATTCTGAAAAACAGGTAGGGCTTGAGCTGTTAAAATTTTTTGGAAAGCGAACTAATGTCGGGTAGATTGCCGATTGCGGTATAAAAAGGCTGGTTTTTTGCTGACAACCCAGGTAATCCCTTGGTTTTCAACAAAAAAATATGTGTTGGCAGATCAATTTTCAACGAAGTACATGTCTATCTCCCCTTTGTTTTTCGCTGCGATCTTCCCTCGGTACTTGCAGGGGAAGAAATCCTTCACGACGGCATAAGCCTCGCCGGAGATGTTGATGCGCCCGCCTTCGCCCGCCTGCTCGATCCTTGCGGCCACGTTCACGGTATCGCCCCAGATATCGAATGCGAACTTTTTAGACCCTACCACACCTGCCACGACTGGGCCGCGGTGAATGCCGATGCGCGCGTCGAAACGCGGAAGGCTCTTTTTGTCGCGCTCCTTGTTCCAGGATACCAGCCATTCTTGCATTTCCTTCGCTGCGGCAACAATGCTGCTCATTTTTGAGCCGCCGCCATTGGGCAAGCCCCCGGCGCACATATAGCAGTCACCGATGGTCTTTATCTTTTCCAATTCGTGGCGAGCTATTATTTCATCGAATTTTTGGAAACAAGTGTCCAATTCTGTGACCAGCTGTTGCGGCGACAAGCGCTCGGCGATCTTGCTGAAACCCACAAAATCGGCGAACAAAACACTGACGTCTTCAAAATACTGTGCTTCTGTCCGCCCATTCTTTTTGAGTTCCTCGGCTACCAGGGAGGGCAAAATATTCAGCAACAAGTTGTCGGAACGCGCCTGCTCCTCCCTGATCGTCTTGTTCTTTGCTTCCAAAACCTTCGCATTTTGTCGCGCCCGTACAAAACTAAAAGTGGAGCCGCCCGCCAAAAGGAACAGGACAGCTATGATGGCGTATTGAAATTTCCGGTTGCTCTCTGCCTCGCGCAAGGCGAGGTTGGCGTTGGCCACTGCCAGGGAATCCATGCCGGCGCGGTAGTAAACAGAATCGAGCAGCGCCTTTTGCTCCATGAGCAGCATGGCGGTCTTCATCTGCTCTTCTGACATCTGGTCGATCACGGCCTCTCTCGCGGCAAGTGCTTCTTGCAGCTCTTTGCTTTGTTGTTGGAACTTTGTCTGGCTCTCCTGGTACCTGCTGTTGTTGTCGGCCAGTTGCTGCTGCACGGCGCTGAGCACTTCCAATGACTGGTTTACGTCCGAAGCCAGGTCGCCGATGCTGCCGCCGTTGCGGAGCAGCACGATCTGGGCTTCTATGCCGGCCAGGTCTTTCGACCGGCCTGCCTTTTCTGCCAAAACGCGCAAGTTTTCCAAGTTGTTGATTGCCAGCGCCTTGTTGTTGCTTTTTATTCCGCGCTGGATGTCCAGGCTTTGTTCGAACCGGGTGTTGGCCTTGCGTTTGCCGCGCGCCATCATAATATTCCCTTCCTTGTTGAGCGCCACTGCCCGCAGTTCCGGGCTTTTGATCCGGCGGGCTAAGTCGCCAGCGTCTTCGGCCACCGATTCGGCCTTGTCCAATTTCCCGGCTTTCTGGCATGCGTCAGAAAGTTGGAGCAGTATTTCTACCCGGTCGGGGCCAGCGGCTCCCCGCAGGCTTTCTTCCAGCGATTTTACGCGGTCGTCCTGGGCATGTGCGGTTTGAAACAACACTGCGGCAACCAGCAGGAAAATCGCTTTCAATGACAATGTTTTCACGATGAATATGTTTGTAAGTTGTGGAGGGCGAAGATAACACATTAGGTGCTTAATGCTTGTGGTCAATTATGGTGCCATACATTTGTGATCCTTTCCAAAAAACTTTTCTTTAAAAAATGAGTTTGAATGCCCAGTTATGGTGGAGAATAAAAAATTCAACTTTTCCTTGTTCCGGCAGGTGATGGGCATGGTGCGCCCCTACAAGGGTACTTTTTACCTGACCGCTTTCCTGAGCGTCGTGTTGGCGCCTTTGGCGGTGCTGCGCCCCAAGCTACTGCAGACCATGGTGGACGACTACATCATACCCGGCGACATGAACGGGATGCTGCTGCTGGCCTGCACTATTTTGGGGCTCCTTCTTTTGGAGGTTGTCCTGCGATACCTCTTCCTGTACCACGCCAACTGGCTGGGCCAGGCTACCATCCGCGACCTGCGGATAAAAGTTTTCAACCACGTGAACAGCCTCAGCCTCCGGTATTTCGACAAGACACCCATCGGCCAGAGCACTACCCGCACGATCAACGACATCGAATCGATCAATACCATTTTCAGCGAAGGCAGCGTGACGATCCTCGCCGACCTGCTGACCATCGTGGCGGTTTTATCGGTGATGTTTTTCACCTCCTGGAAACTGACTTTGGTGGTACTGTCGGTGTTCCCGCTGTTGATTTGGGGCAGCATCCAGTTCAAGGAAAGTGTGCGCAAGAGCTACGAGAAAGTGCGCAACCATATCGCGACGATGAACACTTTTTTGCAGGAACGCATCAGCGGCATGCGCATCGTGCAGATTTTCAACGCCGAAGCGACGGAGTCGGAAAAATTTCGCGAGATCAACCGCAACTACACATCGGCCAACCTGCGGGCCATTATGGCTTACGCTATATTTTTCCCGGTCGTCGAGATCATCTCAGCATTGTCGCTGGGCCTGATGGTGTGGTATGGCGCCCGGGGCGTGCTTTCCGGGGAGGTCACCATCGGTGTGCTGGTGTCGTTCCCGCTGTACATTTCCATGCTATACCGCCCGATCAGGATGCTGGCCGACAAGTTCAACACCCTTCAAATGGGCCTGATCGCAGCCGATAGGGTGTTTAAATTGCTCGAAAACAACGAAAAAGTGGAGAACAGCGGCAGCTTTGCGCCTGAAAAGCTGAAGGGAGCGGTAAGTTTCGACAAAGTATGGTTCTCCTATTCTCAAGACATTGAGAAAGATGCCGTGCTGCGCGACGTGTCATTCGAGATAAACCCTGGCGAAACCTTAGCCATTGTGGGCAGCACAGGCAGCGGCAAAACCACCATTATCAGCCTGCTCAACCGTTTTTACGACATCCAGCAAGGGCATATCCGCCTCGACGGGCACGACCTCCCGGAATTCGACGTTTTTGCCCTGCGCCGCCGCGTCGCGGTGGTGCTGCAGGATGTGTTCCTCTTTTCTGGCACGGTGCTGGAAAACATAACCCTGCGCGACTCCCATGTCACCGAGCAGCAGGTCGTCGATGCCGCCAAGATGATCGGGGCCCACAAATTCATCAAAAAACTGCCGGGCGGGTACCAATACCAGGTGCGGGAACGCGGCGCCACCCTTTCGATGGGCCAACGGCAGCTGATCTCCTTCGTCCGCGCCCTGGTATTCAACCCCGACGTGCTGATCCTAGACGAGGCCACCTCTTCCATCGACCCCGAATCGGAGTCCGTTATACAACACGCCATCGAGAAATTGATCGCCAAGCGCACCAGCATCATCATCGCGCACAGGCTCAGCACCATCCGCCACGCGACCAACATATTGGTGCTCGACAAAGGGAAGGTTATGGAGTTCGGGCCGCACGAGAAGTTGTTGGCAATCGAAGACGGGAAGTATCGGGACTTGTACGAGAAGCAGTTTTTGCAGGCGGCCGATGTGGAGCGGTGAACAGGAAAGGCTTGAGTTTTTTTTGCCCACTGTTTATAGCCAACGCAAAGTGGTTGTGAAAACCGAAGGTCTGCAATCCATTGAAAATCAAAATATAGCATCCATCAATCTTTCAAATCCACCCAAATCTGGGTATATTTCAAAAAAGTATTAAATTTGTCCAATGAAAAGCGAACAAGATATTCAGAAACTTTTGTCAAGAATAACTCAAGACCCGAAAATATGCCATGGGAAACCTGTGGTACGCGGGCTTCGATATCCTGTTGAGAATATTCTTGAGCTACTTGCGTCCGATATGACTCATGTAGAAATTTTAGCGGATTATGAGGATTTAGAAGAGGCAGATTTGCAGGCTTGTTTGCTGTTTGCAGCCAGGTCAGTTAAAATGAAGCGAGTTTCACCTCTGGCCGTAGCATGAAATTTTTAGTGGATGCTCAACTGCCAAAGTCCCTTGCACATTTGTTGTGTAGGCTAGGACATGATGCTATTCACACACTAGACCTTCCAAATCAAAATCGAACAGAAGACGATGCAATAAATTCGATTTCACTAAAAGACGCGCGAGTAGTGATTTCGAAAGATTCAGATTTTTTCGATTGCTTTTTTAGGAAACAGGAGCCGTATAAGTTGCTCTTTTTAACAATGGGCAACATCAGCAATAGTGATTTGCTCGAGATATTCAGAGCTAACATTTCAAGAATTGAATCTGAATTATTACAATCTGACGTTGTCGAGATGAATCGCGTCGAACTTATTGTTATTCAATAGTGGAGGCGGTACTTTTCTTATAAACCGGCACCGTGCTGCAAGGCTCCCCAAACATGATACTTTGCGCCACCGGCTGCAAGCGCCGGGTGATTTCTAAGTAAGCAGAAGCCGGCACGGGCTTGTCGCTGCAGCCCTTCACCACGATGCGGGCGCCCTCGTAGTCGCTGATATTCAAGGCGTTGATCTTTTTCTGGAAAGCTGTTTCCACAAAACTTTCGGGACTGCAAAGGGCTATGTCGTTGACGACAGGTGCAGCATAAGTAGCCACCAGCATATAGGCCCACATCGGGATGATGGCATCCGTGGAGCAAAAGACGGCGAGGTTTTTTCCTTTGTACTGCTGCCAGTCGTGCGCTTTCAAGGCATCCCGAAACTCTTTTTCTTTCAGGATCAGCTCCATGTACAGGTAGTCTTTCAGGTCGAAAGGCAGTATTTCCCCTCTCGGGTAAAGCGCTTCGAGGTCGATGGTGCTGAGCCGGCTGTTGGCAACGCGGTTGACCAATGGTTGTGCAGTCGTAGTGTCCATAACTATTCTGGTGTGCCGGAGGCGCCTTCTGCCGGATAGGGGGCAGATTCGGAAGGGGTGAATTCTTCCAGCGAAGGCAGTTCTCCGACGCTGTTTTCTATTTCTTTAAAATCTTTGGGCTTGGGCAGGTCGGTCAGGCTGTTGATGCCCAGGTAGTCCATGAACTTTTCCGTGGTGCCGTACAACAAGGGCCGCCCGGGGCTTTCGCTGCGCCCGACAATAAAAACAAGTTCTTTGTCCAAAAGTTTCTGCAAGGCGTAATCACAGCTCACGCCGCGGATTTCTTCCAGCTCGGAGCGCGGCACGGGCTGTTTGTAGGCAATGAGCGCCAGAGTCTCCAGCGCAGCTTGGGAGAGCCGTTTCTTCGTGGTCTGTTTCAGGTGTACGGCAATGCTGTTGTGGTAGGCGCCTTTGGAGAGGAACTGCCAGCCACCGGCTATTTCCACCAGTTCGAATGCATACTGCTCCTGCTGAAACTGCGCCCTTGTCAGTTCGATGCAGGCAAGGATGTCCGCTTCCGGCACCTCGGTCTCCAGCACCTCGTCCATGACAGCCTTCAGCTCGCTGGTCGGGATGGCTTGCGGCGATGAAAATATGAGTGCCTCGATGTGTTGTTTCAGGAATTCCATCGGGCAAAGATATACCAGGATCCCAGTGATTTGCGAGATTTTCAGGATGGATTATACCTCACGCCGCTTGGTTTTGTGCATACCGATCTTTGTAATCAATTGAAAATCAGTTGAATCAATCATAATGAATCACAAAAATCAGGCGAATCATAGTATACATTGATTATGAAAGATTTACTCCCATGAGTTTTCGCAAACCACTTTTTTTCGGGTATAGTGCACTGCTAATACCGCACCGTAACTTCCTGAAACACCTCATTCTGATGTCCTCTGACCTCCATCGTGACGATGGGGTTGCCCTCGTGCCAGCGGATTTTGAGCAGGCCGAAGTTTTTCTTCAGCACCAGGTCGCCCACACGAAGCCGGTTCAGTTCGCTGGTGCCGCTGCGGATATGGGTGAGGCCGCTGGAGGTGAAATCATAAAGGGGGTAGGGGAGCCCTTCCAGCTGCATTTTGGAAATCTCGGCCATGTGGCGGTCGCCGCTGAGCATGAGCAGGTTTTTGGGTTTTGTGGCCACGATGAGCTTGAGCAACCGTTTGCGTTCGTTGGGGAAATTGCCCCATTTTTCGTGGCCGTGGTCGTCGGCCAATATCTGTACGCTGGAGCAGAGAATGTTCAGGTCGGCGGTGCTGTTGCGGAGCTCTTTTTCGAGCCATGCCCATTGTTGCTCACCCAGCACGGTGCCATTCATGTTTGGGTAATAGCGCCGCTCCTTGCTTGGGTCTGGCACGAGCGAGTCGCGAAACCAGCGCAAGTCCATGACAATGACTTTGATGCGCTCGCCGGGCTTCCCGAATGTGTAGGACTGGTATGCGCCGTCGCGGTGGCGCACGGGGCTTTTCATCGGCACGTCGAGGAAGTCGAGGAGGCATTTTTTGGCGCCTTCTTTCATGGGGTAGTATTTGCAGGCGTCATTGAAGCCATAGTCGTGGTCGTCGTAAATGCCGACGATCTGCGCCTTTGCGCGCAGTTTTTTGTATTCTGGGTTGGTTTTTAATGATTTGTAGTGTGCGGCGAGCGCCCGCATGTCGGCGGTGTCGGCGTAGATGATATCTCCGAGCCATATCCAGAGGTTGGGGTTGTTGGCCGCCACGTGCTGCCACATTGTTTGGGGCATGGACATTTTGTTGCAGGAACCAAAGGCGATCACGACGGGCGCAGCCGTGGTGTCGATGGCCCTTGGCCTGAAAGCTTCCAGATCATAAGATTCTGCGGAGGCAGGCGCTTCCTTTCCCGATTTTTCTGTCAATACGGGGGGCTTGGGGTTTGATTTGTCAACTTGTGCGAAGGAAGGCGTAGCGAGCATCCCAGCGAAAAGCGCTGTGGCAATCAGGTGTGATTTTGTCATAAGCAGGTTTGGAACAAAATTTCAAAGGTCGGCATAAGAAGAACGACAATAAACCGTATTATCGTACAAATTAGGTTCAAGGGATTTGTTAACTGTAAAAAATCGCGGGTTCAAGGCCGCATTTCTGACGCAAATAACATCATTTTGTCTCAAAAATATTTTTTCGGCACAACTTGAAACCCGCTTTTTTCGTCAATTGCCAAAATTGTTTGAACCTTATGGCGCTCCTTTCCTTCTGTATAAAAGCCCGGTTATGAATCTGCAAAAGCTGCGTGTCCCTCCCTTCGCCCTGTTCGGCCTAGCGCTGTTGCTGGCCACCTGCAACTATACCTTGAAAATCAAGGACGGCGCCACCGCTTACGAGCAAAAACAGTTCGCCGTAGCCATCCCCATGCTCCAAAAAGAACAGGCCCGCGCCAAAACCCGCAAAGAGCGCGGCCAGCTCGCCTATCTGCTCGGCGATGCCTACCGCCGCACCGGCAACGATGAAAAAGCGCTCGAATGGTTCAAAGTCGCCTCGAGCAACAACTTTGGCCCAGATGCCCTCAAGGCCCAAGCTTTTGCCCTGAAAAAGCTGGAGCGATACGAGGATGCCCGCAACGCCTTCACCGCCCTCGGCCTCGAAATCGGGTCGCGCTACGAATACCGCCGCGAAATTACCTCCTGCCTCATCGCTGAAGGCTGGCTCAAAGAGGCGGCAGGCAACGGAATCAGCATTGAGCCGGCGCCCTTCAACAGCCCACAGAACGACTTTGCCCCCACGCTTTACCCCGACGGGCGCATCGTGTTCACCAGCGATCGGGCGCTCAGCCTCAGCAAAGACAATTATGCCTGGACGGGCAACAAATTCATGGACATCATGATCGCCGAGGCCAATGGGGCGAGCCCTCAAATATTTGACAACCAAATAAATACAAAAGGGAACGAGGGCGTGCCCTGCTTCAATAAAAACGCCACCGAGATGTTTTTCTCCAGGGCAGTCAGCCCCAATAAGGGTGACGACGCCTTCAACAGGCTATTTGTCGTGCAGCGGCTTGAGGGCGAAGCCGGATGGTCGCAGCCAATGCCCCTGCCATTCCAAAAAGAGAAGGTCAACTACCAGCATCCCGCGTTGAGCGGCGACGGCAACACGCTGTATTTTTCCAGCAACGACCCAGACGGATGGGGCGGGTACGACTTGTACGCCATGCAGCGCAACAACAAGAGCGAAACGGGCTGGGACGAGCCAAGGGCGCTTAGCCGCAACATCAACAGCCCGGGCAACGAGGTGTTCCCCTCCTTCGACGCCGACACCCTGTACTTCTCCTCCGACGGGATACCCGGCATGGGCGGGCTCGATATTTTCCGCACCTACAAATCGGAGCGCAACGCCTGGGCGCCCCCGATCAACCTGAAATCGCCCATCAACAGCGGGGCCGACGATTTTGGTATCCTGCTCCTGCCCAATACCAATAAAGCGGCGCCCACAGTACCTGGAACGCTCATCCGCAGCGGCTTTTTTACCAGCAACCGCAATGTTGAGGGCGCCCGCGGCGGCGACGATATTTACCGTTTCGAGCAGCGCGTGCCGCCGCCAAAGCCGCCCGTAGTGGACACGGCGCCGGCAAAGCCCATCGTGCACAAAATGGTGCTGGAAGGCTACGTGCTGGAAAAGATACTCAGCGACCCCGCCGACCCGAACAGCAAGGTGCTGGGCCGAAAGCCACTGAACGAAGCCTTAGTTCAAGCTGACTTTGGCGGGAAAAAACAGCAGTTTACCACCAAGGACGACGGCTTTTTCAGCCTGGAGCTGTCGGATAACACGGACTACAATTTCACGGCATCGCTTGCCGGATACCTTTCCAACAGCGGTAAATTCAGCACCAAAGGCATCGCCAAAGACCCTAAAAACCCCACCCAGACTTTTGAGATAGAGATCGTGCTGGACAAGATTTTCCGCAACAGGGAAATCGTGCTGGAAAACATCTACTACGATTATGACAAGTGGGACATCCGCCCCGATGCCGAGCCCACGCTCAACCGCCTGGCCGATGTGCTGCGCCAAAACCCGAAAATTCGGATTCAGCTCGGCAGCCACACCGATTGCCGGGGCAACGACAGCTACAATCAAAACCTCTCGCAACGGCGCGCGCAAAGCGCGGTCAATTACCTCATTTCCAAGGGCATCGACCCGGAAAGGCTTACCGCTGTCGGGTATGGGGAATCCCAGCCGGCGGCATCCTGCATCTGTACCCGCTGCACGGAAGCGGATCACCAGACCAACCGGCGGACGACCTTTAAGGTGGTGGAATAGGAAGATTCGACAAGCTTAGACGCCCTGTGCGCTGATTTTCGTCAACAAGCCCTCTAAAAAGTGCTGTTTTATCCCAAAACCTGCCTTCAGCGCGGCTATTTGCTCCAGTGCCTTTTTGCGTCGTTCTGCCTGAGCGCTCGCCCGCAAATCGTCGGGCTGCACGGCCGTGATCATCACGTTTTTGGCCGTATGTTCGGTAGAAACAAACTCAAAGACCTTAGTCTGGTAGCCTTCCACTTCCAGGAGCAGGGCCCGGATACCATCGGTGAGTATCTCGGCTTGGCGTTCTTCTAAGATGCCGTGGCGCATAAGGGGCGCCATCTCGTTTTGGGCGACCATGTCCTTCCGTATTTGTTTGTGGCAGCAAGGGGCCGCTACAATGATCTTAGCTTTGTTGCGGATGCCGGCGGCCAGCGCAAGGTCGGTCGCGGTGTCGCAGGCATGTAGGGCGATCAGCATGTCGATGCGTTCCGGTTGGTATTCGCTGATATTTTGCGCCCTAAAATGCAGGCCGTCGAAACTGGCCTCTTGGGCTGTTTTGTTGCAGAGCGCAACTAAGTTGGGGCGCAGCTCAATGCCCGTAATCTGAGGGTTGAAACCCATGTTGTTTTGCAAAAAGTCGTACAAGGCAAAGGTCAAATAGCCTTTTCCCGAGCCCATGTCAACAATGTGCGGCGCTTGGGGGAAGGCAGTTCCGGTTGCCAGGTTTTGGATGATTTCCAGGTATTTGTTGATCTGCCGCCATTTGTCCTGGGCATTTGCCAATACAGTTCCGCTGGCATTGGTGATGCCGAGGGCATGCAGCCAAGGGGCACTGGGTTGAAGGAGTCTTTGCTTTTCACGGTTGTGTGTAAATGCTGCTGCGGCTTTTTGGGATGTTTTTTTTGAAGAAAAAGTGGTGTTTCCCTTTCCAGAAGCTTGAAGGGAATAATCTTGCTCAACCGTGAACAGGTCGGCGTTGAGGAATGCCGTGTCCAACAATTCGCGGAGCTGGGTGACGCCTGTTTCTATGGTGTGGTTTTTTACTTCGTCACGTGTCAGGAACCGGAAGTTGAAAGCGATATGCATGCCTTTTTTCAGGGAAACGGGCCGGAGATACACGTTTTTCAGGATGGCAGCTGCGCTGGGCGTCGGCTTGCTCAAGGTGCATTTGAGAAAGCTGCCATCGTTGAACGATGTTTTGAATGCTTGAATGAATTGTTCTATGCTCTCTTGTCTCATGCGTTCTTTTTCATTTTTTTTGTCAAAAAAGTGAGGTAAGCCCAGCCCGCCAGGCTCATGACCGCCGCCGCCCAGAAAACGATGGACATCCTGCCGAAATCATTGGCGAAGTACCAGCCTGCCAGCAGGGCGCCCCCGCCGATGGCAATTTCAAGCGCCATGAACATGGTGCCGAGGGCGCGGCCTTTGCGCTTTGGGTCGCCCAGGTCGATCGCCCAGGCGTTGATGCTGGGCGCAAAGATGCCGTTGCCCAGGCCAAAAAGCGTAGAGGCCAGAAAAAGCAAGGCAGCAGAATCGGCCAGCGCAAAGGCGGCCATTGCCACAGCGATCAAGATGGCCGAGGCTTTCAGCATCGGGATGCGCCCCAGGCGGTCGGAGACCCTGCCGGCAAAAAAGCGCGTGGCGACGCTTGCCAGCGTAAAGATAGTAAAACATATCCCTCGGTTGCCCACGCCGAGCTTGTCCGTCAGGTCGGGAAGCAAGGTTAGGATGACACCATAACTCATATAACAGAAAATCATGGTGATGGCCGAAGGCATGGCTAAGGGGTCAAAAATATCGTCGCGGCCTACTTTCATGAGGCGCCATTTGAAAGGCTGTTTTTCGGCAAGCGTCTCTTTCATGTTCATCAAGATCAGCATCGACAGCAGCGCCACTGCCGCCGAGGCATAGAACATGGCGTTCAGACTCCAGGCGTTTGTCAGCCAACTGCCCAGCAGCGGCGAGGCGCTGGCGCCGAGGCTGAAGCAAATGCCCAGAATGCCCATCGCTTCGCCCCGGAACTGGTCGGGCACCACGTCGGCCACGTATGCTGCCGTGCCGGTGGGCTTGAAGCCCGTGGAGAACCCATGAAAAAAGCGCAGGGCGAAGAAGCCGCCCAAAAAAGCGAGCTGCGGGTAGAGCAGGCTGCAAGCCACGCAGGTAAAAACGCCGAAATACATGACCGGTATCCGCCCGATCGTGTCAGTGAGCTTCCCGCTGAAGGGCCGCGAAATGCCTGCTGTTATGGTAAAAAGCGTGATGATCCAGCCTTTGTGCTCGCCGCCGCCCAACTGGGTGAGGTAGGCGGGCAGCTCCGGGATCATCATGTTGAAGCTGCCGGCGAACAATGCGTGGGAGAGGCAGAGCAGCAAGAAAGGGCGGGTGTAGAGTGTTTGCGGCACGGTGGGCAAAGGTAGGGATTATACTATGATTCCGGTGATTTGTAAGATTTTCAAGATGGATTATATTGATTATGAAGGGTTTACATCCTTGTGTTTTCGCAAACCAATTTCTCTCGTAAATTATGGGAGCTTAGGGAAGCCAAAAATCAAGAAAGTGTCCACCCAAATTTTGCTTGGAGAAGACAGAAAAATTTCTTGGACAATTGAAGTGGATGGCTCTATATTTGCGACCGTTTCCAAAAAAGGCTCTGGCACAATAATTGGGAACAGAAATTGACCACGCCACTTTAGCTCAGCGGTAGAGCAGCTGATTCGTAATCAGCAGGTCGAGGGTTCAAATCCCTTGAGTGGCTCATTGGAGTGCGGAATGTGTAATTCGGAGTGCGGAATGCGGAGTGCGGAATGTACAAAACCCTGCAGGTTGAAATCATTCCGCACTCCGAATTCCGCACTCGAAAGCGGGATATAGCGCAGCCCGGTAGCGCGCGTCGTTCGGGACGACGAGGTCGCTGGTTCGAATCCAGTTATCCCGACATAATATAGGCGCAACTTTCTGGTAGTCAGGGAGTTGCGTTTGTTTTTTGGGGCATATTGTTGCCACAAGGGATGCGGGCTTGGACGGCGTTTTCACAGCGTTTTGTTATAGTCAACGCAATGTGGTTGTGAAAATAGTGGTCGCAAAGTCATTTGAAAATCACATGCTTTTATACCTCACGCCGCTTGGTTTTGTGCGTACCGATCTTTGTAATCAATTGAACATCAGTTGAATCAATCAAACTCAATCACAAAAATCAGGCGAATCATAGTATAACTTTGCACCCGCTATGCACCAATTCATCGACACCCACGCACACCTCTACTCCAGCAAGTTCAACCCCGACCGCGACGACATGGTGCGCCGCGCCATCAAAGCCGGCGTGACGCGCATGTACCTGCCGAACATCGACGTGGAATCCATCGAGCCCATGCTGGCCCTGGAAGCCGCGTTCCCCGGGCATTGTTTTGCCATGATGGGCCTGCACCCCAGCCACGTGCAGCCCGACACCTGGGAAAAGGAACTGGCCGTCGTGGAAAAGCAGCTGGCCGCCCGCAAATGGGCCGGGGTGGGGGAGACGGGAATTGACCTTTACTGGGACAAGACCACCTTAGCCATCCAGCAAAAATCATTCGCCCGGCACATCGAATGGGCCAAAGACCTGGGTCTGCCCATTATCATCCATTCGCGGGAAAGCAACAGGGAGTGCATAGACCTGGTGCGGGCAGGGCAAGACGGCCGCCTTCGCGGCATTTTCCACTGCTTTTCCGGCACCCTCGACGAAGCCAGGGAAATGCTCGATCTGGGCTTTATGCTCGGCATTGGCGGCTCGCTCACCTACCCAAAATCGACCGTGCCAGAGGTTGTGCGCGAAATCCCGCTGGAAGATATTGTCCTCGAAACAGACGCCCCCTACCTGCCCCCGGTGCCTTACCGCGGCAAGCGCAACGAAAGCAGCTATATCCCCATCATCGCCGAAATGCTCTCCGAAGTGAAAGTGTTGCCGCTGTCGCAGATCGCGAAGGTGACGACGGGGAATGCTGAGCGTGTGTTTGGACGGTAGACGGTGGACGGTGGACGGTGGGACGGTCCACCGTCCACCACCCACCGTCCACCGTTAAATTGCGGTTAAACCCCCGCCAAGCTTCCAAGATGTCCTTTTTCTTTGTGTCAAAATTTTTGACTATGAAAAAAACAACGCTCTTAATGGTGCTTTTGGCACAAACTGCAATTGCCTTCTCCCAGATTTATGTGGAAGGCGTGAAAATCGGCCCTTCCAACACCGGACAATACCTCGAACTGGACCCCAAGTTCAAGGAAGATGGTCGCTGCGCCTTCCAGGTGGATTACGGTCAATCGAATCCAATAGAGGACCACGTGACGGATGTAAATGGAAAACGCTACGATTTCCGCAGCCTGATAGACGGCCTGAACCTCTTTTATGAGGAAGGATGGGTGGTAGATCAAATCACCGTGACGGAACGCGGGCGGCGGTTCCTGATGAAGCGGCGGTATTGATCTGAATGTGATATACCTCACGCCGCTTGGTTTTGTGCATGTCGATCTTTGTATTCAATTGAACATCAGTTGAATCGATCATACTCAATCACAAAAATCAGGCGAATCATTGTATAAAAGGCGTCCCTGTGTACTTACTCGTCGGACGGCGAAAAGCCGTCAGACGAGCTAAGGCTTCTGGCCAGTGTGCTGCAAGGGTGTGGTACTTACTCGTCGGACGGCGAAAAGCCGTCAGACGAGGTCTCACGTGGTCTGACGGCTTTTCGCCGTCCGACCACTACGCTAACACTCAATTTCATGCAATCGCATTGCTCTTGGGGTACAATATGCGG
Source organism: uncultured Saprospiraceae bacterium (assembly GCA_964621185.1). Classification (GTDB taxonomy): domain Bacteria; phylum Bacteroidota; class Bacteroidia; order Chitinophagales; family Saprospiraceae; genus M3007. Next base: position 33,665 of record CAZULM010000040.1, read on the forward strand.
ATATTCATTTTTGATAATTAGGGAATGCGATAATTGGGCGGGCCTGGTGAGGGCGCCGATTTTTGGCGGCAATTGGTTGGGCCTATGTTCAGTAGTTTTCCCAAGCCAACTGGATCACCTTGTTCGCTGATACAGATCATTTCAAAGGCAGGCAAAATGGCGCACTTTTGTAGAAAAATTTCAATGTTATGAGGCTCATCATTTCTTCTGATACAACAATTGGGCAGATACAAGAACAGTTTGCGACATTCTTCCCCAACCTCAAGCCCGTGTTCTTTAGCAAGCCGCACAAGGCGTACAAAGGCAGCCATGCCAAGTTCATCGTTTCAGACCGGGACACCTTGCTCTCAGGCCTGTCTGACAGCATCCCGGAAAATGCGGAGCTGCTCCTTGAATCGGAGATGCCCGTCTGGCAATTGGAACGCCTGTTCGAAAACGAATACGGCCTCCATGTCCAACTGTTCCGCCGCTCCGGCAACACCTGGCTGGAAACCTCCGTCACCGACAACCTGACTTTGGAGCAGCAGGAAAAGAAAGCCGTGGACAGCCTCAACCGCAATTTCGAGTTCGTGGACCCGATGGACTACCGCGAGCAGGACTAAATTATCACATTTCATTTTTATGAAACATATCCTCGTCCCCACCGATTTCTCTAAATGCGCCAACAACGCCATGATGTACGCCCTTGAGGTGGCCAAGCGCATGGAAGCCAAAGTTACCGTGCTATATGTCGTTTATCCCAGCGAAGGGGTGGATAACAACATGTACGACGCATTTATGATAGACGATTACCTCGAGCAGCGCAACAAGGCGATGAAAAGTTGGATAAAGAAGTTCAAACGCAGCGAGCACGTGAAAGACATTCCGGTTGAAACGGAATGTCGGGTGGGGTTCCCAATATCGGTCATCAGCCACGTGGCTTCAGCATTGAACATTGACTTAATCATCATGGGCACCACGGGCGCGGCAGGGCTGAAAGGCGTTTTCCTTGGCAGTACCGCCGGTGGGGTGCTTTCGACCAGCCACCGGCCCGTATTGGTGATACCCAAAAGCGCAGCCTTCCGAAACTACGCCCGCTTTGTCCTGGCCACCGATTTCAAGATGAAGCTCGACAAGCGCTCCATGCAGGTGCTGAAAGGTCTGTTGAATATTGAGCACGCCGGGCTAGAGGTGCTGCATGTTATTGAAGACCCGGAAAAGAAACCGAAAAAAGAACTGGAGGCGCAACTCAGCGAGAAGCTGGAAGACATCCCGCACCTGTTCCACTACATCCACGACAAAAATGTGCCGCGGGCCATCAGCCATTTTCTGGAGGCCATCAATGCCAGCGGGCTCGTCACCGTGGCGCACGAACATTCTCTCCTCCACAAACTGTTTTTCAAGAGCGTTTCTAAAAGCCTGGCGCACCATACTACAGTGCCCATGCTGGTGCTGCACGGGTAAGGCTTTCCTTTCATTGTTTTGTGGGCGTGAACGCCCTCATCCGGGCCGCGTGAACGCGGCACTAGGAATAGTCAGAAAAGTTGGGCAGCATAAGCCCTGAAAGGGCGCAATCACTAAAGTCGGGCAACGCCCAGACTTTTTTATCGGGCAACCGCCCGATAAAAAAAGCCCTGCGAAAGATACCTCTCGACAGGGCAGAACAAAAACCTCTGTATTCTTATTAGCCTCAAAAGATAGAATGGTTATTGCTCGGCAGCGAGCATGTCGTCGTCGGCATGTATGATGAGTACCGGCAGGTCGCTGCTCAACAAGGCTACGTTACTGATGCTTTTGTGCAAAATATTGTCCCAAAAACTCCGCTGGTGGGTCACGAACACCAGCAAGTCGATGCGATGGTAAAAGGAATATTCGTACAAGGCGCCCGCGATGTCGTCGCTCACCATCTTGCTGAAAATAAAAGGGCGGTCGGGGTTGGCCGAGCCGTAGTCGATCTCAAAAATTTTGCGCTGGGTTTCCAGGCCTTGTTCCCCGCCCGGGCCTACATGGACAAAGTGAATCTGCCCGTCGAACCGTTTGGCAAATGATGCAGCCTGGCGGATGGAAAGCGCGTGCAAGGAATCGAAGTCGCTGGCGTACAGCACATTGTTGAAGCCCCGATACTCAGCTTCTTTTGGGACAAAAATGACCGGGCAATGGCCGTTTTTTGACACCTCTATGCTAACAGAGCCAAAGAATTTTTTTCCGATGTTGCCCCGCCCCGTAGTGCCCATCACGATCATATCGGCCTTTTTGGAGTATTCCACTAGTGCCAGATCGGGCGCGCCGTATATTACTTTGGAGCTGATGAAGGGCCGGCTGTCTTGGTTTGCCGAAGCGCCTGGGCTGCCGGCGAATTTCGATGGCGGGGTGTACTTGACCCCAGCTTCGCCCAAAGCCTCGGCGATAAAGGCATCCAGCTCGGTTTTCATCGTCGTCTGATATCCCGACAGGAACCCGGAAGCAGAGGGCGTGGCGCCTTCGAAGATGCTGTCCATGGCGAACACCACTTCCATGCCGGCGCCAAGCTGCTTGGCCACTTGCCAGCCAAAGCGCAGGGCATTTCCCGACACGGGGCTCATATCGACCGGTACGCTGATGGTGCTGAGTCGGAATAGCTTGCTTTTGAACAGGTCTTGGTGCATCAACAAGTCCATGATTTCGGGCACGCTCGGCACGATGCCCTCGGTCAGCACAACACCTTCCACCATGAGCGCGGGCAGGCCCCGCACGCCACTTGCCTGGATCGCAACGGGCTCGGACACCTCCAGCACCTTGGCATCGATCGCGTTGGCTTCAAGGGCGAGCATGACACGCGCCCGCAAAAGCTGCGCTGCGGTATCGTGCGCGCCAAAGATCTTGATATGCGTTTTGCCACACCCCGAGCAATTGCCCGTGCAGGCCTCAGGGCTCAAGGCGATTTGTAACTCTTTCATGGTTAGTCTGTTTGGCCATAAACCAAGCTGGAATCGGCGGGAATTTGTTTCGAAAGGGCGGTCATGATGTCGAATGGGGTGATGATGCCCACTAATTCGTTGTTTTCAACCACAGGCAGCGCATGGAAGCGGTTGATGAGGAAAATTTCCAGCACTACGTTGATGCGGTCGTCTGGGGCGACTTTCCCCAGGCGCCTGGTCATGATCTCGTTGACGTGCGTACGCTCGAGGCGCAGGTCGTTGACGAAGCGGTCTTCCGCGTAGTGCGACGCGCCGCCCATAAAATGCTCGAAATCGGTTTTGCTGACCAAGCCGACGATTTCCCGGAAATTTACCACGGGTATATGGTGAAAATTATGGGTGGCGAAAATCTCTTTCACTTTGGAAATAGGGTCTTCCGGGGCGACCGTTACAAGTTTGTGGTAATCGGTCATCAGGCTGGAAACAGGCGCGAAAATGTTCATAATCTGTAGAGGATTTGTTCAAGAATGAATGATGATGCAAAGGTGCGTTACCAAAAAACTGCGCCAAATGACCCCGATTACCCCTGCTGCTGATAAATATCAACGGAAGGATTTTAAGCCCTTGCTAACTTTGCCATGTATATGAAAAAGATCCTCGTAATAGAAGACAACCCCGACGTGCGGGAAAACCTCGCAGAAATCCTGACGCTGAGCGGCTATGAGGCCGTTGTGGCCGAAAACGGCAAGGTTGGCGTAGAAAAAGCGCACAGCCAGTCGCCCGACCTCATACTCTGCGACATCATGATGCCCGAGCTCGACGGCTACGGCGTGCTGCACATCTTGAGCCGCCAGCAACAAACCGCCGACATCCCGTTCATCTTCCTCACCGCGAAAGCGGAAAAGGAGGATTTCCGCCGGGGCATGTCGCTGGGCGCCGACGACTATATCGTAAAGCCCTTTGACGATGTGGCGCTGCTGCAGACCATTGAGGCGCGGCTCAAAAAAAGCGAGCGCTTGCGCAGTGCCTCCGAGCAGGCTACCGGCAGCCTGGAGCGCTTCATCGACGAGGCCCGTGCCCTCGACGCCATCCGGCACCTTTCCGACAACCGGGAAGTACGGCACTACAAAAAGAAAGACCTGATCTTCAAAGAAAACGACAACCCGCGCTGGCTTTACTATGTGGAGAGCGGCAAGGTGAAGATTTTCAAGACCAGCGACGATGGGCGGGAGTTTATCGTAAAAGTGGCGCAAGCGGGCGATTTCCTCGGCTTTTTGGCGCTGTTCAAAGAAGACGCCTACCCGGAGAGCGCGGCAGCTTTGGAAGACTGCTCCATCAAATTGGTGCCGAAGCAGGATTTTTCCGCCCTTGTTTTCGGCAACCGCGACGTCAATGCCCGTTTCATCAAGATGCTGGCCAACCACATCGCCGAGCGCGAGCAGCAGCTCATCGAACTGGCGTACAATTCGGTGCGCAAGCGCGTGGCGACGGCCTTGGTGAAGCTCGCCGAGCAAAGCGGCCCCACCGTCAACCTGCTCCGGGAAGACCTGGCCTCCATGGCCGGCACCGCAAAAGAGACCCTTATCCGCACCCTGACCGATTTCAGGAACGAGGGCCTCGTCGATATCACAGATGGGGTAGTGGAGGTGGTGAAGCTGGAAAAATTGCGGGTGCTGCCGAATTGATGGGAACTATGCTATGATTCGCCTGATTTTTGTGATTGAGTATGATGGATTCAACTGATGTTCCATTGATTACAAAGATCGGCGTGCACAAAACCAAGCGGCGTGAGATATACAATCAATGGCATTCCATCCCTGCTTTCGGCACTGCCGACTCAAACAGCGACAAATCGAGGTGCAGCCCGCGCTGTAAGAGCAAGAATCCGGCGATGCACAGCAAAACGGGTTGCGCATACCGTATTTTTTTCCTGACCGAAAGGTTGAAAGCGCGGCCCAAAACGCTCAGGGCCAGCAACAAAGGCAAGGTGCCCACGCCAAAAATTGCCATAAATGCCGCGCCTTCCAACAAGCCGCCGGCAGCGATAGCGCCCGCTAATGCCGCATACACCATGCCACAGGGCAACAGGCCGTTGAGCATGCCCATAGAAAACGTCGCGCGCCCGGGCTGCGCCCGCATGAGGGCGCCCATCCGCGCCTGTACCTTTTTAGTAAATTGCACAAAGCCGGGCAGCGCCCGCACGATGCGCTCGAAGCGCCAAGCCATAAACGCCATGCCGAGCATCAAAGCCCCGGCGCCGATCGACAGGGTTTTTTGGAACCCTGCCACCGCGATGCCCTTGCCCAGCAAGCCGAACAGGAGGCCAAGCCCTATGTACGTCAGTACCCGGCCGGCGTGATACACCGACATTTGCCGCAGCACCTTCCATTTGCCGGCTGCCGAGAGGGGCAGCGCCAGCACCAGCGGGCCGCACATGCCCACGCAGTGCAGGCTGCCGGCAAAGCCAAGTATAAGAGCGGGCAAGAGGTTCATTTTTTTGTTGTTTTAAATCAAAACCGCCGTTTCCCAAAAGTACTTTTTCCCGCCTGCTTCCCATTCCATTTCCACGTGCCAGCGGCCGGGCGCCATTTTTTCGGTGTTCAGCTGCATGGGTTCACCGTTTGCGATTTCCACAGTAAAATCATCTTTGACGCTTGCCGGGCGATAAAACTTGGTGGTGCCGGCGGCATTTTCCATGCCTTCCGGCAACTGGATGTTCAAGGTTTTATTATCAGGCAACACCCACACCTTTGGCGGAACCAGCAACGTGCGGGCATTTTGTTTGCGCTCCAGGCGCTCCTGATAGTTCAGGTCGAGGGCGTAATAGTCTTTTTGAACCAGGCCCGGATCGTGTTTGCGGGTAGCCATGACGAGGCTGAGCATGCCAATGACGAATGTGCCGTAAAAAAGCGCGATGCCGGTACCCCAAGAGAATTTGTTTAGCATGATCGTTGTTTGTTATACTATGATTCGCCTGATTTTTGTGATTGAGTATGATTGATTCAACTGATGTTCCATTGATTACAAAGACCGGCATGCACAAAACCAAGCGGCGTGAGGTATATCATTTACTCGGCCCCATAAAATTCGTAGTGACTTCGTCTATTTTTTTCCCTTCGGAAATCACTTCGATTTTGATGGGGGTTTTTCGACCCTGCAGTTGGCTGGTGGGCATTTCAACAAAAAATGCGCCTTCCACTTTGCTCCCTTTTTCAATATTGGCAGGCGCCTGGCCTACTACCTTGATTTTTCCGCCTGCGGTGAGCATCCGCAACTCGACGGGCATTGGTTTTGAGGTTTTGTTGATCAGTACATAAGTATAAAGATTGGACAGGTGGGTTTCGTCTATCTCCTGGTAAAGTTGGCCAGGCGAGCGGAGGATGATGCTTTCCACGATGCCCCTATTGGAGATAAGTGCCACATCCAGCACGATCAGTGCCAGCAGCACGGTGGTATAGGCCAGCACGCGGGTCGTGAATATCTTGCGCACACCGGATTCGATGCCGGTCATGGAATCGTAGCGGATGAGGCCGCGGGGGCTGCCCACTTTGTCCATGATCTCGTCGCAGGCATCGATGCAGGCGGTGCAGTTGGTACATTCGAGCTGGGTGCCGTTGCGGATGTCGATGCCGGTGGGGCATACCCTGACGCACAGGCCGCAGTCGATGCAGTCGCCCAGCGGGGCGGGACTGTACTGCAGGGGTTTTTCCCCCGAAACAAGGCTCTGAATCTTTTTGACCGGGTCGGCTGCCTGCTGCCCGCCTTTTTTGCGCTTGCCCCTCGGCTCCCCGCGCAGGTGGTCGTAGCCTACCACGATGGTGTCTTTAACCAACAGCACGCCTTGCAAGCGGCCATAAGGGCAAATCGCGGTGCAAACCTGTTCCCGCAGCCGGGCAAACACGAAATAAAAGGCTCCGGAAAACAGCAGCATGACCAAAAAGCCCCCGAAGTGCTGGGACAGCGGTTCCCGGACGATGTGGAGCACTTGGTCCATGCCGATGATATAGGCCAGGAAAAAGTTGGAGGCGATGACAGATATGACAAAGAACACCCCGTGTTTCAAGGCTTTCTTGCGGATTTTTTCCGCCGTCCAGGGGCTTTTGTCTAATTTGCGCTGCTCGCCGGAGTCGCCTTCGATCCAGTATTCGATCTTTCGGAAAAACATCTCCATAAAGACCGTTTGCGGGCACACCCAGCCGCAGAACAGCCTCCCATACACCACCGTGAACAAAATGATGAACACGATAAAGGTCAGCATAGCCAGCACGAACAAGTGGAAATCCTGGGGCGTGAACAGCAGCCCGAACAGCACGAACTTCCGCTCCAGCACATTGAACAGCAATATCTGTTCCCCGTCGAGCTTGATGAAGGGCAGGGCCAGGAACACGATCAGGAAAACTGCGCTGACCCAGCTGCGGGCATTGTAAAAGCGCCCGCGCGGCTTTTTCGGGTACAGCCAGATGCGTTTTCCCGCCGCGTCAACCGTCGCGATATGGTCGCGATAATCTTCATGGTCTTCTATCTCCTTGTTCCAGTCGTCGTTGTTCATGGCTGTTCGATATTTTGCTGGCTGCCTGATAGGCGCGTTCGGGGCAAAACCGTTTTTTGTTCCGAATATTCTTTGGTTTTAGCAGGGTGGAAACATGAGTCATCCCGAATTTTGTGCAGCCCCAGAGGGGCTAAATCTTGGTAGAATGGACGGGAAATCGGGTTGGCATGCCGTAGGTACGCTATCCAGCTATTTGCCTCCCTTTGGCGCCGCCGCCGCTGTCGAATCCTTCCAGATTTCGCCCTGCGGGGCTTTTGGGTTGGGCGGGTTCGTGCCTTGCAGCGTCAGGATATAGCTCGCAACCTTCTGCATGTCGGCCGGCTTCAGCTGTGCCTGCCAGGCGATCATGCCTTTTTCCGGCACACCGTATTTGATTACCTTGAAGATGTTTTTGATGCCACCCCCATGTATCCAGTATTCGTCGGTAAAATTTGGGCCGACGGTGCCTTCTCCTTTCTGGCCATGGCAGGCCGCGCAAACGCTCTTAAAAATTGTTTCCCCTTCCCCAAGCGCACCGGAATCCGTTATGGCAGTCACGTTTGATTCGTCAATGGCAGCAGCCTGCCCGGCTACGGCCATCGCCACTTCTTTTTTGGCGCGCGCCATTTCCGTTTTGTATTCCAGGTCCGACGACCATTCGTTGCTGCTCCAGTGGTAGTAGAACATATAGCCTGCCGACCAGATAATGGTGAGTATGAACATGTTCACCCACCAGGGCGGGAGGCGGTTGTCGAGCTCCCGGATGCCGTCGTAGGAATGGCCCATGATGATTTCTGATTCCCGTTCGAGCGGCACGGGATCTTCCCAGTATTTTTTGCGCAGGCGGGTCAGGAAGTCGTCGCCTTCCACATATACCTCCGCTTTTTCCTCGGGCAATTTGACGCCGCTTTTTTCGGCCTCAAACTGCAATACCCGTTGCGACAGGTAGCGGTTGGCGCGTGCCATGGTGAACAGGGCGACGGCCAGGATTGCCAGCACCATCAGGCCCATGCCCAAGGTCATGATATCGGCAACCTCGGTGGCGGCGGCGCTGTCGGGCTTGGCCGCACCGGCTGCCGGCGCCTGTGCAAAGGAAAGGATATGACCGAGCAGGGCTGCGATCAGGAAAACGAGTTTATGGTTTCGCGTTTTCATATTTTCTTGTTAATTGATTGAACAATAGTTAGTCTTCCAGCGGAAGATTGGCCATGTATTCCACCTGCTTTTTCTTGGTCAGCATGGTGTTCAGGATGGCGAGGCAAAAAGTGCCGAAGAACAGCAGCAGGGTGATGATCCCAAACCACTGGATGCCTTCGACCGATTCAAGCAGGTATTTGTACATCACTTCTTTATGTCTGTGCCCAGCCGTTGCAGGTAGGCGATTATGGCTATGATTTCTTTGTTTTCAATCCCTTCGTCTTTCACGCCTTCCTTAGCCAGGTTGTCGGCAATCTTTTTGGCTTGTGCCTGGGCATTGCTGATGGCCTGGTTTTCGAAGTCGCGGGGGTAAGGGGTGTTGAGTTTGCGCAGGGCGGCGATTTTCGCCGGCAAATCTGACAGGTCAAGTTGTTGATCGGCGAGGTTTGCATAAGCGGGCATGATGGAGCCGGGCGACATGCTGCTCGGGTCGATCATGTGGTTGTAGTGCCAGCTGTCGGGGTATTTGCCGCCTTCGCGCCAGAGGTCTGGCCCGGTGCGCTTGCTGCCCCATAAGAATGGACGGTCATAAATGTATTCGCCCGATTTGGAGTACTCGCCGTAGCGCTCCGTTTCATCGCGGAAGGGGCGGATCATCTGCGAGTGGCAGCCCACGCAGCCTTCGCGGATGTAGATGTCGCGCCCGGTGAGTTCCAGCGGGGTGTAGGGCTGTACGGTCGATATTTTCGGGACCTGGCTGTCGATGAACACCATGGGCACGATCTGGACGATGCCCCCGATGGCGATCAGGACGGTGCTCCACAGCAGCATTTGCATGGGGCGGCCTTCGATCCAGCGGTGCCAGTGCTCGCCGGCAACTTTAGTGTGGCGTTCCCGTGCGGGCGCCTCTGCGGCCTCGTTGGCCAAGAAAGTGCCTTGTTGCGCCGTTTTGTACAGGTTATAAACCCCCAGCAATACCCCGACAAAGAACAGGGCGCCGCCCACGGTGCGCATGCCGTACATCGGCATGATCTGGGTCACGGTATCTAAGAAGTTGCCCCAGGCAAGCGTGCCTTCCGGCGTGAATTCCTTCCACATGAGTGCTTGCGTCCAGCCCGCCCAGTACATCGGGATGGCATAGACGATGATGCCAAGGGTGCCGAGCCAGAAATGGGTATTGGCCATTTTGATAGAATACAGCGTGGTGCGGTACATCCTTGGCCAGAGCCAGTACAGTACGCTAAAGGTCAAAAACCCGTTCCAGCCCAGGGCGCCCACGTGCACGTGCGCGATGGTCCAGTCGGTAAAGTGGCTGATGGCGTTCACCGACTTGATGGAGAGCATGGGCCCTTCAAAGGTCGCCATGCCGTAGGCGGTGATGGCCACCACCATAAACTTCAGCACGGGATCCTGCCGCACCCGGTCCCAGGCGCCGCGCAAGGTCAGCAAGCCGTTGAGCATACCGCCCCAGGAAGGCGCGATCAGCATGATGCTGAACACGGTGCCCAGCGACTGCACCCAATCGGGCAGGGTTGAATACAGCAAGTGGTGCGGCCCCGCCCAGATATAAATAAAAATCAGGGCCCAGAAGTGAATAATGGAGAGTTTGTAGGAGAATACAGGGCGGTTGGCAGCTTTGGGCAGGAAGTAGTACATCAGGCCTAAGTAGGGCGTAGTAAGGAAGAACGCCACGGCATTGTGGCCGTACCACCATTGCACCAGCGCCTCCTGCACCCCGGAAAATATCGGGTAGCTTTCTGTGAGCGTCACGGGTATTTCCATGCTGCGCACGATGTGCAGCACTGCCACCGTTACCCAGGTGGCGATGTAGAACCAAATCGCCACATACAGGTGGTTTTCCCGGCGGGTGAGTATGGTGCCGAACATATTGATGCCGAACACGACCCAAACGAGCGTGATCAGTACGTCGATCGGCCATATCAGCTCCGAATACTCGCCGCTGGTGGTAAGGCCGATCGGCAGCGAAACGGCGGCGCATAAAATAACAACTTGCCAGCCCCAGAAGTGAATCCAGGAAAGCTTGTCGCTCCACATCCGTGTTTTGAGCAAGCGTTGCAGCGAATAATAAACGCCGGTGAAAATGCCGTTGCCCACAAAGGCAAAAATCACTGCATTGGTGTGCAGCGGGCGCAAGCGGCCAAAAGTGAACCAGGGCTCTACGTTCAGGGACGGGTACACCAGTTGCAGGGCAATGATAAGGCCCACCAACATCCCGACGATCCCGAAGGCAAAAGAGGCGATCCCGAAGGCGCGTACAATTTTGTTGTCGTACTGAAACTGTTGAATATTACTCATAAAGAAGGGTTTGTGTCGTCCTCGTCTTGTTTGTCTTTTTCAGCAATGGTGTTGTCAAAAAGCATCCGGATCGCGGGCGTGCAGTCATCGTCAAATTGCCCGTTCCGGGAAGCGAAAAGGAAAGCAATCAGGAAACCTGCGGCTACTGTCAAGCTGACGAGAATGAGGAAAAGCATGATCTGCATGGCGCCGTATGATTTGGGTTCTTTTTAAAAACAGGCGCAAGATGGGCGTATCGGGAAGGGAGGCCAGATGACGCCGGTCAGGGGGGAGGGTGATTTTCGTTGGGGAGGGCTACTTTTGCCACATGAAGCAAACCATCTTTTTCCCTTTTTTCCTGTTCGCAGCCTGGAGCCTGCATGCCCAATCAACCGCCCTCTTCGACGACAGCCGCGTTTCCAAAATTTTCGTGGAACTGCCCGCCGATTCCCTGCACGAAATGATCGGCGAATTGGTGAACGACTATTACTACCATGCCCGCTTTGTGTTCGACGATGGGATAGGGCGGGACACGGTCGAAAATGCGGGCATCAGGCTGCGGGGCAATACCAGCCTTGGTGCGAAGAAAAAATCTTTCAAAATAAGCTTCAACGAATACCAGCCCGGGCGGGAATACCAGGGCGTGCGCAAGCTGAACCTCTTAGGCAGCCACAACGACCCTACGATGATCCGGCAGAAGCTGTTTTACGAAGTGTGGGAAAAAGCGGGGATGCCCGCCCGGAGGGGAAGTTTCGCACAACTGTACATCAACGGTGAATACCGGGGGCTATACCTCAATATGGAAGAGATAGACAAGCAATGGCTCACAAGGGCCTTTGGCGACAACGACGGCAACCTGTACAAATGCACCTACCCGGCCGATCTGGCCTATCTCGGCAACTATAGCACCATTTACAAGAACATATTGAACAACCCCGAAACCCGTGCCTACGATTTGGTGACCAACGAAGCTGCCGACGATTACGCGCGTTTTGTGGAGCTCCTGCGGCGGCTCTATCAGCCTGTGGACGCCAACTTTGCCGCCAATATCGACAGCATGCTCAACGTGCAAAGCGTACTGAAATCCTTTGCCATAGACGTCGCTACGGGAAACTGGGACGACTATTTTTACAACAAGAATAATTTTTACCTCTACGACAACCCGGCCACCGGCCGCTTTGAGTTCGTGACTTTCGACACCGACAATACTTTTGGGGTCGATTGGTTGGGAAAGGATTGGGCCAGGCGGAATTGTTTGCAATGGCTGCCCTCGGCCCCGCAAAAACGCCCTTTGGCGACCCAATTGTTGCAGGTGCCGGTGTATTACGACCAGTTTGTGCAGTACCTGGATTCTGTCACCCGGTTTGTCACCCGTCCCGACAGCATTTTTCCAAGGATCAACTTTTTGCACCAGCTCATCATCCCGGCGGCAGCAGCCGATGTGTACCGCAGCTTAGATTACGGGTATTCGATGGCCGATTTTCACAACGGTTTTACCCAAACTGTTGACAGCCACACGCCGTATGGGATCAAGCCTTTCCTGGCGATGCGGTACGACAGCACCATGCGGCAGCTTGCCAATTTGTTGGGCAGTGTAAAGTCGGCGGCCAGGGCGCCGCTGGGAATCAATGTTTTCCCGAATCCCGCTACCGACTGGCTGATGCTTGCGCCATCCCCAAGCTTGCCGGGCGAGACCATTTTTGGGACGCTGCAAGATATGACAGGGCGGAGTTGGCGGCACTGGCAATGGCCGGCTGCGGATAATTACAGGCTCGACTTGTCTGGCATCCCTGCGGGCGTTTACCAGGTTCGACTGAGATCGGGCGGGCAGCATGGGCAATGGCTGGTGCTGAAGGGCGCGGACTGACACAGGGCCTGGGTTCTGTGTCGCCAACCTGCAGGTTGGCGTTACGTGGCTTTGGCGCAACGCGCTGTTTGGCCTTGTGCCGCAGGTGCCAAAAAAGGCTGGAAATGGGTGCGGGGCAAATTTGGCCACAGCGCACTGGTGGCATTGCGGCCTTGGACGGTCGAAACCCTCCTGTTGGCAATTGGCCTCCGCGTCGCAATCCGCCTTTTGGAGTACCGCCGACCTTTGGGTTGGCGCTTCCTCGCCTGGTCGCAATCCGCCTTTTCGCAGAGAAGGGTTAAGAGCAATCTCTCCACTGCAGTCATCAACAAAAATACGGGTCGCAATCCGCCTTTTCGCAGAGAAGGGTTAAGAGCATTCGATTTTGCCGACAAAGATACCGGCGCTCAAGTCGCAATCCGCCTTTTCGCAGAGAAGGGTTAAGAGTGGTTGTGATGGTTCTATTGGGCCTCATGGTTTTAGTCGCAATCCGCCTTTTCGCAGAGAAGGGTTAAGAGTTATCACTTTGCTGCAAAGCAGTGATACTACTCTGGTCGCAATCCGCCTTTTCGCAGAGAAGGGTTAAGAGTATTTCAGAAAATATACTCAAACTCAAACATTTTCAAAGTCGCAATCCGCCTTTTCGCAGAGAAGGGTTAAGAGCCCGTTGGAATACTACAAAAAACATCTCAAAGAAAAGTCGCAATCCGCCTTTTCGCAGAGAAGGGTTAAGAGCCGATACCTCGCGTTTCTGGCTTTGGAAATTTTGTCGCAATCCGCCTTTTCGCAGAGAAGGGTTAAGAGTTATCAATGTTGGCGGAAGTCTCACTTTGACTACAAGTCGCAATCCGCCTTTTCGCAGAGAAGGGTTAAGAGTTGATATGTGAAGTGAATTACTCTCTTTATAAAAGTCGCAATCCGCCTTTTCGCAGAGAAGGGTTAAGAGCAGATGAAAGATATTTTTTTCTGGGTAATACTCTGGTCGCAATCCGCCTTTTCGCAGAGAAGGGTTAAGAGCAGTTAAATGATACCGAATATGACATACGCAGAACAGTCGCAATCCGCCTTTTCGCAGAGAAGGGTTAAGAGAATTCAAACCACGTCATTCTAAGGAATACGACCGGTCGCAATCCGCCTTTTCGCAGAGAAGGGTTAAGAGAAAAAGTATTTATGCGTTTTGTATATGCATAAAGGTCGCAATCCGCCTTTTCGCAGAGAAGGGTTAAGAGCCGGCGAACATGAGCAAGGGCTGTATGAGAACGGGTCGCAATCCGCCTTTTCGCAGAGAAGGGTTAAGAGTGCTCGCAGGCACCTATGTTGTAACCATTACAGACAGTCGCAATCCGCCTTTTCGCAGAGAAGGGTTAAGAGTCGTAACAATCAAAGTATTAAACACCGGGGTTAAGTCGCAATCCGCCTTTTCGCAGAGAAGGGTTAAGAGTAAAATCACACAGGTGGAAACGATACTTCTGATAGTCGCAATCCGCCTTTTCGCAGAGAAGGGTTAAGAGTAGTATGGTCCTCGGGGAACCTTACTCTGGACTTCGGTCGCAATCCGCCTTTTCGCAGAGAAGGGTTAAGAGGTTGTAACCTATAGTGATGAAGCCAAAACGCAGGTCGCAATCCGCCTTTTCGCAGAGAAGGGTTAAGAGGAAAAAAAGAAGAAGATCCTGTTCTTAGAATAGGGTCGCAATCCGCCTTTTCGCAGAGAAGGGTTAAGAGACAGGGTGGCTTTACAAAGAACGAAGCCATGGAAGTCGCAATCCGCCTTTTCGCAGAGAAGGGTTAAGAGAATTCAACATCTCCAGCCCAATTTCTCCGGGGCACAAGTCGCAATCCGCCTTTTCGCAGAGAAGGGTTAAGAGTTGACTCGTCGTCTTGTGCAAACAATGATGGGCAGTCGCAATCCGCCTTTTCGCAGAGAAGGGTTAAGAGTAGTTTTGCATTTTGCAATCAATACCCAATAAGATGTCGCAATCCGCCTTTTCGCAGAGAAGGGTTAAGAGCCTTACGGCCATTTGGTCCACTGGTGCAAACACAAGTCGCAATCCGCCTTTTCGCAGAGAAGGGTTAAGAGCCGTAACGCTGACAGCAACCAATGCGTGCGGTAGTCGCAATCCGCCTTTTCGCAGAGAAGGGTTAAGAGAGTATTTTCGGGGTCAATTTATTCAGGATCAGGGCCTTGTCCGTCAAATTCCGTCGCAGTTTTTAGTTAAGGCCCGTTAATGGTTTCTTAAAATTTGGGCAGATTTTAACTAAAAATAGTGCTAAAATCTGGCCGCGTCGCAATTTTAGTTGCTTGACAATGAACAAGTTGCAAGAAAAAAATGGCGTTTTTCCGACAAAAAACGCTGTCGCAGCGCCCCTTAAATCCGTCGCAAATTCTGGAATCTCGCCCACATTTCCAAAATTTCTCCCGCATTTTTGTAGTAGGAACTTACTCACATTCACCAAAGTCTATTGGAACATGAAACAATTACCTGTCCCCCCAACCAAATGTAAACCCAGCGCCCCGCTGCCGACGCTGTTGCGGGTTCCGCTGCACCTGAAATTTATTGTTCACCTTTCAACATTACTGTTGTCATGCAAGCCATCATCAACATTCAACATTTCGGCGCCAAACTGCGTTCGAAAGACGGGCTCTTTACCGTTACGCTGCCCGACCTGAGCGGCGGCCCCGCACAAGTATTGGAATTCGCCGCCCCGCATGTGCAGACCATACTGCTGCACCCCAAGACCAGCCTCACGACCGATGCCGCACTGCTGGCCGAACAGCACGGCATCACCTGCATCATCCTCGACGAGCACGGCGAGCCCACCATCTTCCTCGCCGGCACCCGCCCCAGCCGATCGCTCGAGATCTGGAAGCAGCAGCTCCTGCTGCACGGCACCCCGGAAGGCCTCGACTTCGCCCGCGAATGGCTCTGCAAAAAAGTGCAGCGAAAATTAGAATGGCTGCCCAAGCTGAAAAGCTACCGACAAAGCCAGCCCGAAGCGCTGCGGGTGATCGACGAGACCGGCGCCGCACTCCAGGAAACCCTCTCCAAGCTCCGACAACAAGCCCTTCACGACGTGCCGGCCGCCACAGCCTCCCTCCGCGGCATCGAGGGCAACGGCCACAAAATATACCTCGAACTCATCAACACCCTGCTGCCCCGCCAATACAAGTTCGATGGCCGCAGCCGCCAGCCCGCCCAGGACCTCTTCAACTCCATGCTGAACTATGCCTACAAGATGCTCTCCAACTGGGTCGAGGCCGAGCTCTGGGAGTCGGGCCTGAACCCCTACTTCGGGTTCTTGCACAGCGGCGAGCGCCAGCACAAGGCACTGCTCTTCGATTTCATAGAGCCCTACCGACCCTGGGTCGATGGCGTGGTGTTCAAGCTCTGCGTGCGCAAAGTAGCCACCCTCCAGCACGCCGACACGCGCCCCGACGGCGGGGTCTGGCTCAACAAGGAAGGCCGCACGCTGCTCTCGGAAGCCGTGCAGGAAAAGTTCCAGCGCAAGCGCCCGGCCACCGACGGCGGAACCAGCTGGACGCTGCGCACGCGCATCGCCAAAGATGCAGTGCAGTTCGCCCAGCGCGTGAAAAGATTTAAAGCGCCCGTCGGCACGCATGTGAAAAGGACGCAACATTCGGTCAGCATGTTAGCGCTTTAGGAATGCGGAGTTCGGAGTGCGGAGTGCGGAATGGGGAGTGCGGAGTTCGGAGTTCGGAATGGGGAGTGCGGAATGGGGAGTGCGGAATGCCCGATTATTGGGGCCATGAAACTTGGTAGGCCTTTGATGTCCTGGGGCATGCAAACAACTTTAGCAGGGGCGTTAGCCCCGACCCCCGTTTATAGAAATGGCAAAGACCGACCGTAGAGGGGCGTAGCCCCGACGCGAAAGGCTGATCATTCCCTCTCCCCAAAACATCACAATTGTCGTGCCGCCGCTAAAGCGGCTTCTGCCCTTTGGCGCCCTTGAGCTATAAACGGTGGCGGGGCTAACGCCCCTGGTTTGACCTTGGTGTGCATCCAATATGTGCCCGAACCTTGCAACCCTTCAACCTTGTAACCCTTCAACCTCCACACATGTACACCTGCATCGCCTACGACATCAGCAGCAACCGCACCCGACTGCGGGCGGGGAAATACTGCAAGAAGATCGGCCTGGTACGGCTGCAGCGCTCGGTGTTCGCGGGCAAGGCCAGTGCGGGGGCTGTGGGCGAGCTGGAGGCGGAGATACGCGCCCTGCTGGCGCCGGGCGACAAGTTTGTGGTGATACCGCTCGACAAACCGGGGTTTGAGGCGCTGGCGGGGCAGTCGGGATGGGAGAGGGTGGGGTATTGGGAGTTGTGAAACCCCACCCCCGACCCCTCGACCCCACCCCCGGCCCCTCCCCCTTCGGGGAGGGGAGAGGCATTTGTCTTCGGGGGGTGATTTTGGGCACCTTGGCAAGTTGGCAAATGGGCAAGGGGCAAATGGGCAAGGGGCAAGTTGGCAACCAAATAGAATCAGGTGATGTATATTCATCATTCATCATTCATCATTCATAATTCATAATTCCTCATTCATGTACTATTTCCAGCACATAAAAACAGAGCTAAGCACCGCCCAGCTCCGCGCGGTGGCCGACCGCTTTGAAGCCGTGGGCAGCACCCAGGAACTGGCCGAGCTGCTCAAGCGGCTAGAACCGGCCTTGCAAAAGATGGCGGAGGCGCCGCAGTATTACGAGTTCTACATCCCCAAGCCTGGCGGGGAGCGGCGCTTCATCCACAACCCGGAGCCGGAGCTGAAAGCCCTGCAAGCCGAGCTCAACCGGCACTTGCAAGCCGTGTACTATTTCGTGCGGCCCGAATCGGCGCACGGCTTCCTGGTCAGCCCCAGCGACGAGGCGCAGCCGCGCAACATCTACACCAACGCCCTGGCGCACGTGCGCGGGCACTGGTTCCTGAACATCGACCTGCGCGACTTCTTCCACACCGTCACCACGGCGCACGTGGGCACGCTGTTCGAACACACGATGGGTTTCCCGGCGCCCGTGGCCGGTCTGCTCACCAGCATCTGCTGCTACAAAGGCCGGCTGCCGATGGGCGCGCCCAGCAGCCCCGTGGTATCCAACTGGGTGCTGTACTTCCTCGACCGGGAATTCGAGGCGCTGGCCCGCGCCCGCGAGGGCGTCTATACGCGCTACGCCGACGACCTGACGTTCTCTTTCCCCCGCCCGCCGGAAGAAGGCTTCCTCGACCTGCTGCGGCACACCCTGCTGCGAAACGGCTTCCAGGTGAACGACAAGAAGCTGCGGCTGCAGGGGCGGCTGGAGCAGCCCGAGATCACCGGGCTGTGCGTGGGCAAGGGGCCGCGCCCGGCGCTGTCGAAAAACTACCTCAAGACGCTGAAAAAAGAGCTGAACATCTACCGCTGGTTGGTGAGCGAAGCCTCCCAGCGCCGCGGGATCTTCCAGACCTGGCTGTTCGAGCAGTTCCGGCGCTCGCTGGCCGGACAGGTGGAGTTCGCGGGGTTCGTGCTGGGGAAGGGGGACAGGGGGTATCAGAAGATGGTGGGGAAGTTGCAGTGGGGGTGAATTTTGAATGATGAATGATGAATGATGAATGATGAATGGCCTGCCCCGACCCCTCGGGGATGAATAGCCTGCCTCGATCGCAAAGGTTCTTTTAGGGTATAGCCAACGCAAAGTGGTTGTGAAAATGGAACGTCTGTAATCTGTTGAAAATCAGTATTTCATCCGCCTTCGCAAATGCTACGGCGGGTAAAGCATCCATCAATCCTTAAAATCCACCCAAATCCAGGTATAACTGCCCTATTCCAAGCTAAATTCGAAATTTTAGCGGATTATAATGCTATTGCTCGCTGAACATTGCTATTTTTACATCATTTTAGCGAGCAATACTTTTATCATGCGCTAAAAATAGCAATATTCAAGCGGCCTAACACGATACTTGATATGGAAAAAATACTCATCGGCAGAAAGGAAGAACAGGCAATACTGCAAAAGGCACTGTCATCTCCTGAAGCGGAGATGGTGGCGGTAATCGGCCGCCGGCGCGTGGGCAAAACCTTTTTGGTCAATACCGCCTACCAGGGACAGATCGTGTTTTCCATCACAGGCACCCAAAACGGCGCCACAGCTCGGCAACTGCAGAATTTCAGGGATCAGTTGGAAGCACATACCAAGCCATATACGGCTTTGCCCGTGCCCAAAAATTGGCAAGAAGCTTTCAAAATGCTGCGGCGCTACCTCCAGGAGCTGGTGCCAGAGCCAGCAGCGAAAAAGGTGCTGTTTTTTGATGAACTGCCCTGGCTTGCCGGGCATCGCTCGGGCTTTTTGGAAGCTTTTGGCTATTTCTGGAACAGTTGGGCCGCGCAACAACCGTTGGTGGTGGTCATCTGCGGCTCGGCAGCCTCCTGGATGATCCAACGGGTGGTGAATGACCGGGGCGGCCTGCACAACCGCGTCACCCGGCGCATTTTTTTACAGCCATTCAAACTCAGCGAAACCGAGGCCTACCTCCAAAGCAGGGGCATCGTGCTCGACCGTTACCAGTTGGCACATATCTACATGGCAATGGGGGGCATCCCGCACTACCTGAAAGAGATAGAGGCAGGCAAGAGTGCCGTTCAGAACATCGATGCCATCTGTTTTTCCCGCCAGGGACTGCTGAGCGACGAGTTCGAACGCCTATACCCTTCCCTTTTTGCCAATGCCGAAAACCATATCGCCATCGTCAGGGCATTGGCCAATAAAAAACAGGGCATGACGCGCAGCGAACTTGCCAGCGCCGCAAAAATATCCAATGGCGGCGGCCTGTCAAAAGTGCTCACGGAGCTTTGCCAATCGGGCTTCGTATCGGAAAGCTTCCCATTCGGGAAAAGGAAGAACGACAAGATTTACAGGCTGACAGACCCATATTCGCTGTTTTTTCTGCAATTTGTCGAACAAAACCGCTACCAAGGCAACAATCCCTGGCAACACCTGAGCCAAACCCCGGCTTACAAGTCGTGGGCTGGCCTTGCTTTTGAGGGGCTGTGCCTGGAGCACTTGTCCGAGATCAAACAGGCTTTGGGCATCGCTGGCGTGTACACGCGCGCATCGACATTCTACAAAAAGGCGAGCCCGGGCGAAAGCGGGTTCCAGATCGATCTCGTGCTCGACCGCAACGACCATGTCATCAACCTGTTCGAAGCCAAGTTTTACAACCAGCCGTTCAGCATCGACAAAGAATACGCAGAAAAACTGCGCCACAAACTATGGGCATTTCAGCAAGACACAAAAACCGGCAAACAGGTTAGCTGGGTGTTTACCGCCACTTTTGGACTGGTGGAGAATGTACATTCCGTAGGGCTGGTGGGAAGAGGGCTGACATTGGGGGATTTGTTTTAGGGGGAAGACTTGGGTTTCTGCGCCCGGGGATGCTGGGGTGTTTTTGTGGGAATTGAGGTTGTTCAAAAAAAGTGTGGCGCAATTTTCTGGATGTTTCCGGGTTTGTTGGAGTTTTTCGCATAATTTTGTAAAAATATTTTTGCGAATCGAATCCGTAAATAAACATACCATGAGCACAGAAGCGCTGAAATTGGAGCTGATAAATTGGGTGGGAGCGATGACAGACAAAAAGACGCTCAAACAGTTGCACGACTTGAAAAAGCAATTAGAATCGCCACCCAGCGCAGCCAGAGAGCCTGGCTGGGGGAAGGATTTTTTTCTTTGGGTATCGGAAGATTTTGATGAGACACCGGTTGGGTTTGAGGAATATATGCCAGGCAAATGAAATACCTGATTGACACACATATCCTGATTTGGTACGGTGCAGGCACCAAGTACCTCAAGCCAAATACAGTCGCGCTCTTGCGAAATCCCGATAATGAAATCTTTGTCAGCCACGCCTCTATTTGGGAGATGGCCATAAAAGCAAGTATCGGTAAGCTCCAACTTGGTTTTCCCATTTCTCAGTTGGAAGAAAAACTTTCTCAACTAGGATTCAAGTTGCTCCCATTCGATTTTCGACATTATGAAGCATTATCAAACTTGCCCTTCTTCCACAACGACCCTTTCGACCGGATGATCATTGCGCAAGCTATGATTGAAAATGTTGAGATTGTGACGCATGATGCCCATTTTAGTGGATATCCTGTTCGGGTAGTAAAGGCATGAGGAATAAAAACCGATGACATGCAACAAGAAGTCACCATAAAACTGCCAGCATCCGTACAGCTCAACGCCTTTGAGATCGCCATGACCTTGGCAGCTAACCCGGATAATTCACAGCCAAAGCAAAAAAAAGAGTGCAAGTTCTTATCTTTG
>CAZULM010000041.1:0-54175 GCA_964621185.1 uncultured Saprospiraceae bacterium
GAAAGTTTGTTATTTCTCTCCGTAAGAACGGGGAATTCCAATTCAACCTGAAAGCTGGCAATGGCCAGGTCATTTTGTCGAGCGAAGGTTATTCTGCCAAAGCTTCCTGCCTCAACGGCATCGAATCTGTGCGCACCAACTCCGCAGTGGAAGGCCGCTTCGAAAGCAAAGAGTCCAGCAACGGCAAATACTATTTCAACCTGAAAGCCAGCAACGGCCAGGTGATCGGTAGCAGCCAGATGTATGAGAGTGCCGCTTCGCGCGACAACGGCATCGAGTCGGTGAAGAACAATGCACCGGACGCAACGGTGGAGGACGAGACGGCGGCGTAATACGAGGCACAGCCCTGCTGTTGAGGTCGGGCTGTGCCTTTCATAAAGCACGACAAAGGCATTTTCAGGGAATAAAAAAGCCCCGCAACTTTCGCTACGAGGCATTTCCTTCATTCAGTTACGTTACCGTGGTTGCCCAGAGAGTAAGAGGCTTAACTGAATATCATGGTGCAAATATAGGATGTTTTCTATAAAAAAAGCAAGCAACCAAACGAAAAAGTATGGCAAATACTAAATAACAATGAGAAACCAACCAAGGAAACCATGAAGGTCAAACTAATCCAAAGGCTAATTTCTGTCCCGCGCTTTGAACGATATTTAATTGTAGCTGGCAATAGTGGACAAAGAGCTATCCGACTTTATAAAGCGAACCTACGAGTTGCCAAAGCTTTCCACCCTGTACTTGGGCTATTTGAAATTATTTTGAGAAACTGCTTAAATGAAGTGTTGACGCTACATTTTAATGATTCGGACTGGGCACTCAATAAAAAGCACTTTCTCACTCAAAAAATGAACAAGGAAATAGGAGAAGTAGAAAAAAGGCTTCAAGGTAGGAATGGGTTAATGACAAATTCAAAAATTATTGCCGACCAAAATTTAAGCTTTTGGACACATCTATTGGAAAGGCAAGGGTTTAAAAAATTAGGAGGAAGCCCAATTCACGCATTTAAAAATCGGCCCAAACACATAAATAGGGCTAACATTAGTTCAAGGTTAAATGAAATTCGAGTTTTTCGCAATAGAATTAACCACAACGAACCAATATGCTTTAAGGCAGATCAGATTAACTTTCTTGAAGCAGAAAAAGTCTATGGTTTGATCTGTGAAGTATTGGAGTGGTTAGACCCCGAAGCGAAAAAGCTGGTTTTTGAAATTGACGCGGTTAAAAACGAAATCGAAAAAGCAAAACGAATTTAAATCTGGGAATTCAGAACAATTCTAACAAACCGAGAATAAGCCCTAATTGTGCCAAACAATTTTCCACAAATCGAAACAAAATAATAGAAAACCATTTCACACTCTTACCACCATGATGCAAGTAATCAAACGTTCCGGTCGCAGAGAAGTAGTGTCGTTCGACAAGATCACGGCGCGGCTCCGCAAACTCACCTACAACCTCGATACCAATTACGTTAACCTCTTTGAGGTGTCGAAAAAAGTGATCATGGGCCTTTACGACGACGTGACCACCGTCGAGCTCGACAACCTGGCAGCTGAAACCGCCGCCACCATGGCAACGATCCACCCCGATTATGCCCTGCTGGCCGCGCGTATTGCCGTGAGCAACCTCCACAAGGAAACGGAGAAGTCCTTCGCCAAAGTTGTCAACAACCTCTACAATTACATCGACCCAAAAACGGGTGAGCGCGCCGGCCTTATCAGCGATGAGGTGCAAAAGATCGTGCAAAAGCACAAAGACCAGCTCGATTCGGCCATCATCTTCGACCGCGATTTCGACTTCGACTACTTCGGCTTCAAAACCCTGGAGCGCAGCTACCTCCTCCGTATGAACGGGAAAGTGGTGGAGCGGCCCCAGCACCTCTTCATGCGCGTGGCCGTGGGCATCCACGGCAACGACATCGATGCAGCCATCGAAACCTACAACCTGATGAGCGAGCGCTGGTTTATCCACGCCACGCCCACCCTGTTCAACGCCGGCACGCCCAAGCCGCAGCTTTCCTCCTGCTTCCTCCTGTCGATGACCGACGACAGCATTGCCGGCATTTTTGAAACCCTCTCCCGCTGCGCCCTCATCAGCCAAAGCGCAGGCGGCATTGGCCTGAGCATCCACAATATCCGCGCCACAGGCTCCTACATCAAAGGCACCGGCGGCACCAGCAACGGCATCATCCCCATGCTGCGCGTGTTCAACGACGCCGCGCGGTACGTCGATCAGGGCGGCGGCAAGCGCAAAGGCGCCTTCGCCGTTTACCTGGAGCCCTGGCACGCCGATATTTTTGAATTCCTGGAGCTGAAAAAAAATCACGGCAAGGAGGAAATGCGCGCCCGCGACCTGTTCTACGCCCTCTGGATCTGCGACCTGTTCATGGAGCGCGTGAAAAGCGACGGCGACTGGTCGCTGTTCGACCCGAACGAAGCGCCTGGGCTGTTCGACGTGTATGGCAGCGAATTTGAAGCACTTTACACCCAATACGAAAAAGAAGGCCGCGCCCGCAAAGTGGTGAAAGCCCGCGACCTCTGGACGGCCGTGCTGGAAAGCCAAACCGAAACAGGTACGCCCTATATCCTCTACAAAGACGCAGCCAACAAGAAGAGCAACCAGCAAAACCTGGGCACCATCCGCTCTTCCAACCTCTGCACCGAAATCATCGAATACACCTCGAAAGACGAAGTGGCGGTGTGTAACCTTGCCTCTATCGCCCTGCCCAAATTCGTTATCGACGGCATGTTCGACTTCGATAAACTGGTCGAGATCACACAGGTTATTACCCGCAACCTCAACAAGGTGATCGACATCAACTACTACCCTATACCGGAAGCCCGGAACTCCAATATGCGCCACCGCCCCATCGGGCTCGGCGTGCAAGGGTTGGCCGATACGTTCATCCTGCTCGGAATGGCCTTCGACAGTGATGCCGCCAAACAGCTGAACAAAGACATCTTTGAGGCTATTTACTTCGCTGCCGTTACCGAAAGCTGTAATTTGGCTGAAAAGCACGGCCACTACGAAACATTCAAAGGCTCTCCGTTGAGCAAGGGCCTGTTCCAGTTCGACCTCTGGAACGTTACCCCCTCGGCCCGCTGGGATTGGGCAAGCCTGCGCGAGCGCGTGAAAAAAGTAGGGGTGCGCAACTCCCTGCTCGTAGCGCCCATGCCGACTGCCAGCACCAGCCAGATACTGGGCAACAACGAATGCTTCGAGCCATACACCAGCAACCTCTACACCCGCCGCACCCTCGCGGGCGAGCATATCGTGGTGAACAAACACCTCATGCGCGACCTCGTGCGCCTGGGCATGTGGGACGAGGAAATGCGCGAAGCCATCATGGCTGCCAACGGATCGGTGCAAGGAATTGAAGACATCCCGCAAGAAGTGCGCGACGTGTACAAAACAGCCTACGAGATCAGCCAAAAAGTAATCATCGACATGTCGGCCGACCGCGGCGCGTTCATCTGCCAGAGCCAAAGCCTGAACGTGTTCATGGAGGCGCCAACATTCGCCAAACTCTCCTCCATGCACTTCTACGCCTGGCAGAAGGGCTTGAAAACGGGCATGTACTACCTGCGCTCAAAAGCAGCAACCGATCCGATCAAATTCACACTGAGCAAAAAACACCAACAGAAATTCGTGGCCAACGCAAACGCCGGCGATCCTGTGGTGAGCGCAACCGTGCCTGCCAGCGATACAAAAGCTGCCAAAGCACCCGTTACCATGAGCGCACTCGATGTGGAAGCAGTGGCCGGAAAAATATGCAGCATCGACAATCCGGATTGTGAGGCGTGTTCTGCTTGAACGGTTGACAGTTGACGGTTGACGGTTTGCACATTCTTGCACTTTCGCTTGGGATTGCGTTTCAGCACTCAAACTAAGTTGTTCTTGATTAAATTTGAGTTGAGGTGCTGAAAAACAATTTCAAAGTGAAAAACAAATGTTGTCCAAACCGTCCACCGTCCACCGTCCACCGCCAAAAATATCGACTGCCGGCGGGGGCATCAAAGCTGGACCTTTCCCTTTACCCTCTACTTGAAACGCACTTTCCCACATTGTTTCTTTCAGCCGCCGCTGCCGCGCAGTCGTTTTAAGTGCCGCCAACTTTCAGTTGGCATAAGTGGCCCCAACCGAAGGTTGGGGATACGCAAAAAGGCGACCCCGTTTTGGGAGTCGCCTTTTTGCATTTCGAATTGCTGTGGGTAGTTTTTACACCGACTTACCCTGGTTCTTTTCAGAAACTATATCCTTTAGCTCTTTCAAAAAAGCATATTGCTCGGGCAATACGCGCTTGAATGCCTCTTTGACGGCCACATAGGTTCCTTTCTCAAAGTCAGGAAGCAAGTTTTTCAAGTGCAATTTTGCTTTTTCTTTTGCCACGCGGTAGTCCTCGTACATGAGTGCGCGCAAGGAAGGTATTTCGTGCCAATCGGCTTCAATGGCAATGGCGTTGCGGGATTCTCCCCGGTCATTGGTAACGGTATCCAGTTGGATGCGGTGTGCCGGGAAGCGCTCGGCGTTGTTATCGTCGGAGGCTGGGGCGGTCAATGAGCCGTGCTCTGTTTCATTTTCACCTTGATTGACCAGGAACACCTCCAGCCCGCTTTCGCGCACCCGGTATATTATTACGTCCAATTTTTCGTTCGCTTGCATCAGATAATCGCCATTTGAAAGGTTAAACATCCGCTTGGCATAAAGGTTCGCTTATGCGGCACTGAATCCCTAAGTGGCTGCAAAGAAACACAATCAGATACGAATCGTTTTGATTTTTGGATTCTTTGGTATCGGCTCGGCCTTTTTTTCTGCCGGCTTCCCGTCCTTATTTTCTTGCAAGCGCAAGCGCTCTTCGGGCAACAAACCATCGTCAGGCACTTCTATGGCGCTGTTTTCACCGTTTCCGGGCGGATCAAAGTTTGGTGGGAAGGTCCATTGGAACCCGCGGCCAAAAGGACTGGCTCGGTCAAAAAAAGAGTCAAAATCCCCAAAGCCGCGCATAAAGGTGCTGTCGCTGCCAAAAGGGGAAAAGAAAAAGCGGCTGCTCATACCGTTGCCCTCGATCAGGGTGTCGAAACGGAAGGAAAAAGTGGTGTCCCAACTGAACTCAGGCATGGAAAAGCCGTTCATGCCAGGCGACATCTGCTGGAACTGTTGCATCATCCGGCGCTGCATCTCCAGCATTTGTTGGTGGATGTCCTGAAAAGAGGGCTCTTTTTTTGTTTGCCCCAAAGCTGTGCCGGCCAGCAGGAGACAGAGTGAAAAAAGGAATGTTGTGTGTTTCATGATATGGAGAGGATTGGTTGGTTTCAGGTTTCGGGTTCTTATTAGGGTTGGCGCTATTAATAGGTTTTTCAAACAACTGTGATGATCCAAAGGATTATACCTCACGCCGCTTGGTTTTGTGTATGCCGATCTTTGTAATCAATTGAACATCAGTTGAATCAATCATACTCAATCACAAAAATCAGGCGAGTCATAGTATAAACGCTTATGGGTTGTTGTGGTTCACATTTTTTGGCAAAACGCTTTTCACAGGCCTTTGCAGAAACAATGCCGCAGGGTGCAAAATTATTTCATCCGCAGGCGTTTTTCAAAATATACCTCACGCCGCTTGGTTTTGTGCATGTCGATCTTTGTAATCAATTGAACATCAGTCAATCATACTCAATCACAAAAATCAGGCGAATCATAGTATAAATATGGCACGGGCCTCTACTTGATTGTTCGGCCAATAACGGCTGCTCTTGGGGTTGCCTAATAAGCGCAATCCTTTCTTTTTACACATCCCCAGGAAGGCCAGTTGTTCATGCGTTTGGAAATACCAACGAATGCTAGGCCAAATGATGCGAAAAATGCTTAATGCCCTGCACAACTTTGAAGGCTGCGTATCTTTACGGCCAACAGCCAACAGCTAAAAGCCAACAGCAATCACACATGAAGAACATAGCCATACTCACCGGCGGCGACTCCGCCGAACGCGTCATTTCACTCAAAAGCGGCCAAATTGTGCGCGAGCATTTGCCCAAAGAAAAATACCGCACATTCCTGATCGACCTGCAAAACGCCGACTGGAGCGACCTGGATACGGGCACTCCTGTGGACAAAAACGATTTCAGCCTTACCCTCAATGGTGAACGCATCCATTTTAACTGCGCCTTTGCCGCCTTGCACGGCAGTCCGCTTGAAGACGGCAAAATGCAGGGCTACCTGGAAATGATGGGCATTCCCTACACTTGCTGCAATGGTTATGTGAGCGCGCTGACCATGAACAAGCACAATACCAAGATGCAACTGGCGCCCTACAATGTTCCCATGGCAAAGTCGGTATTGCTGCGCAAAGGCATGCCCTTTGATAGCGCCAAATTGCTGG
Source organism: uncultured Saprospiraceae bacterium (assembly GCA_964621185.1). GTDB lineage: Bacteria > Bacteroidota > Bacteroidia > Chitinophagales > Saprospiraceae > M3007. The sequence continues at coordinate 6,371 of CAZULM010000041.1, forward strand.
AAATGGGGCTCCCGCTTTTCGTAAAACCGAATGACAACGGCTCCAGTTTCGGCATTTCAAAGGTAAAAACGGCAGAATCCCTGATGCCCGCCATCGAGGAAGCTTTCCAATACAGCCGCGAGGCCATCGTGGAATCCTTTTTGCCCGGCCGGGAATTCTCCAACGGCGCCTTGCGCGTAAACGGCGAAATAGTCGTGCTGCCCATCACCGAAATCATTCCAGAGACAGAGTTTTTCGATTTTGCCGCCAAATACGAAGGGAAATCAAAGGAAATTACCCCGGCAGACCTTTCCCCCGCCCTGACAAAACAATGCCAGGAACGCTCCGCCTTGTTGTACGACATCCTGAAATGTACCGGGGTGGTGCGCTTCGATTATATCCTCGTCGGCGACACGTTTCATGTTTTGGAAGGCAATACCATACCCGGTTTGTCGCCAGCCAGCCTTATTCCGCAGCAGGCGGTGGCGCATGGCTGGGAATTGGGAGCGTTTTTCGCTTTGTTGGTGGAGGAGGCGCTAAATGGCTAAGGGAGTATTCGCCGGATGCGGCGCTACACCGTTCCCCGGTTGCGCGTCCGCCAGATCGACAGCATCATTCTTCCGGCAAATATTGGGGCTGCGAGCACGCTCCCGACACCAAAAAACAGCATTTCGGTCCAGATGTATTTTTCGATCGACAGCTTTTCAGCATCGGGCAGGTGGCCCGTGAGCGGTTCCCAGGTGTTGTCTTCAATGTACACCATAAAATCGCTGACACCGTTGATGAGCAGGAATGTTACGGGAAACATGAGCAGCATCAGCACAATCTTTACAACTTGGTTTTTTGCAAACATGGTGTGCTCCAGCAAAAAAATATGGCGGGTGAAGGTGACCATCGCCACCACAAACAGGATATTCGTAACACGGAACGGCCACACATGCATGGCTTTGTTGATAGGCGACAACACCGCCCACACCACCACCGCAGTTATGACCCACCAGGTGAGCTCAAGCAGGATGCGTACTAAAGTTTGTTTTTGCATGAAACAGGTTTGATTGCTGGCAAGGACAGCAAAGGAACACAAAACAATGGCAACCCTTCTAAGTTTTGACCAAGCCCCCCGTTGTTTGAAATTTCTCCAAATTTCCGACCTTGCCAACCAATAGCTGAAATGACCAAGACAGGGTTCGCTTAAAACAGTCCCACTCATCATTCATCTCTCATCATTCATCTCTCATAAATGTCCGAGCCGCTGAAGAACATCTTCTCCCGCCCGCTTCTGGAAGCGTTTGCTGCCGATGTACAGCGGGTCTGGCCTGCCTTTCCCGTGCAGGATTTTTTGAAACGGTTGTTTGACAAATCTTATGCAAGACTGGAACTAAAACAGCGGGTCCGGCAGATCAGCCATATTCTGCGGGCGCATCTCCCGGAAAGTTACCCGGAAGCGCTGGACATTTTGCTGCAAACCACCCGTGTCTATCTCGAAAAGCAAGGCGACAAACTGAGCTTTGAATACATTTTTTTGCCCGATTTTGTAGAAACACACGGGCTCGATTACCCGGACGCGTCCATTCCGGCATTGGAGACCATTACCCGTTGGAGCAGCGCGGAATTTGCCGTGCGACCGTTCTTGTTGCTATACCCGGAGCGCATGTACGCGCAGATGCAGGAATGGTCGGAGCATCCCAGCCCGATGGTGCGGCGCCTGAGTTCGGAAGGCATACGCCCGCGCCTGCCCTGGGGCAAAGGGGTACCCGCGCTCAAGCGCGACCCGAGCCCTATATTGCCCATCCTGGAACGCTTGAAAAACGACCCGGCAGAAACCGTGCGCCGTTCAGTAGCCAACAACCTGAACGACATCGCCAAAGACCACCCCGACCTCGTGCTGGGCATTGCTGAGCGCTGGCGCGGGATTTCGCCAGAAACCGATTGGGTACTGCGCCACGCCTGCCGGGGGCTGTTGAAGAAAGGCAATGCAACCGCACTTGCCCATTTTGGGTTCAAACAAAACTTGAAAGGGCTCGACATAACGGAGCTGCGGCATTCCGTACACGTCATTATAGGCGAACAGCTCGATTTTTCCTTTCGGGTAAACAACAGCTCTGACAGGGCATTGCAAGTGCGGCTTGAATATGGCATCGACTACCAGACCCTATCGGGAAAAATCTCCTACAAGGTGTTTAAGATCAAGGAATTGAAATTAGCTCCCGGCCAATCGGAATACATAAGCCGTTACCAGCGTTTTTCGGATTTTACCACCCGCAAGCATTATCCGGGAAAACATTTGCTGCGCATTTTGGTGAACGGCAAAGCGATGGCAGAGGGTTTGTTTCTAGTCAACGCAAAGGGGGTGTGAAAATCGTGATCGCATAATCATTTGAAAATCAAATGTTTTTAATCACTCAAATCATACAAATCACTTTAATCAGCGTTTACCGTTGGCGCATAAATTTGCCTATCCGCCACCACCACGACCATTCTTTTTGTAGCCTGAAATAAGGCCGCTGTTGCGCCCCGAAATCGCGGCGGCCAATTTCAATGGCGCGGATCATGCTGCCTTCAAAATCGAACACCGGCACTTGCAAGGTGTTTTTGGCAAAGCGGATGGCTTCCCATTTCAGCAGCAGGGCAGAACCGGAATGGCGCAGCTCAGGATCGTCGCCACTGGCTATGTAATAGGCCGATTGGCTGTCCCAAACCAGGATTGCTGCCGAATGGGTGCTGCCCGTTTTGGGATCAACGGCAAAAAAAAGCTGGCAACAATCGTGTGCGGTAAGGACTTCGTAAAGCCGTTCAAAAAACGCGGCGGGATAGGGCATTCCCAGGCCCTGGCGGGAAAAACTGAGGCCTATGAGGCGCAGCAGTTCGCTGAGCGGCAAGTCGGAACGGACATCCAACTGCTGCCCTGCCTTCAAGATTTTCTTCTGGTAAGCCTTGCTGATGTTGTCGAACAGCGATTTTTCCGGCTGCTCAAGCGCCAGGGTGTAGGAATAGCGGGTGCTTTGGCGGAACCCGCGCCAAAAAAAGGGCAACCAGTTGCCCAACCCATAATTGGTGTCTTGTTCGAAGGCTGCCAAGGTCTTGGGCAACTGGTCCAGCAAAGCACTGTACAATCGGGTTTCATCATTCAGGTTGCGGCATTCTGGCAGCAGGTAAGGCCCCATGAACTTGCAGAGCCGGGGCATGGCGACATAACGCCAAAAGAATTTTTGCTTCAAAAAATAGGGCAACGCAGCCACAACCTTGCCCCCTTTTTCCACCAGAGCAGCATCCCAAACCCCGTCCTGGCAAACAGCATCCAGGTACCAGGGCTGCATGAACAGCGGCATATCGGGCGCGGAGGCCGCAAATTGTCGGTAAGGTTCCTGGTTTGTCATTTTTAAATTGCGATGCAACGTACCGCCAACTTCCAGTTGGCGCTCACTCCACGTACCGCCAGCCTTCGGCTGGCGCCCGCCTGCCAACTGAAAGCTGGCGGCACGGGGCACAAAAGTAGCACTGCTGAAAACAATACCCTTCAATTCCCCAACGTTCCGCTTATTTTTGCAGCACCATGGCACAAGTCAATTGGGTTTACCTCGACGACCGCGGCGGTCGGCATCGCGTCGGCTTGTTCCACGGCGACCGCACCGGGCATTTGCTGATCCACTGCAACATGAAAGTGGTACAGATCGATTTTTCTGTGCTGGAAACCAAAACCTACTCCTTTTTCATTGAAGACGAGTTGTGTGAGGTGGTCGCCGAAAAAATGAAAAACGGCAGCTTTGGCTACGAATTCCGGGTAAACAAGACCATCGACACGCCCCGAAACCGCATCCGGCGGGTGGACAACCGCCGCAACAACCGGATACTGGCACTGGTCGTCGCGGGCGTGGTGCTGGCCATCGCGGGCATATTCTTCGGCCTGCGGAGCTATGGTCAGCGCGAAGACGCGCGCCGGATGACCAAAACCAGCATCGCCCACAACTTGAGCGGGCCAAACCTGAAAAAACTGATGGCTTCGGGCCGCTCCACTGTCAGCACCCTGCACCTGGAGGAACTCAACGCCAAAAGGATCGGGGTTTATACCTTCAAGACAGCCGACAGCAGCGAGGTGCGCGGCATTTTCGAGGTGGCCGACTCCGGGATGGTCCTGCTCCAGAACGGTTTCCCGCTCCGCGCCGGCGACAGCTTCGAGACCTACTACCTGCCTTCCGACCCCCAAGTGCACCGCGTAGAACTGTTCCAGCCGACCAAGGCCACTGTGGCGCGCTACATTGGCCAGGCATTGGCCGTGGAGCAGCAGCACCGCCCCGGCGACTCCAAGGAAAAAAGCCTCTGCCGGGTGCTCACCGTGGCAGAAATACAGCACTGGACCGCGCTGGCCGACTTTATTTTTCAGGGCAAGAGCGCCAAAGAGAACCCCAAGCATAACCGGGAGACCTACCTGCGACTGATGCGCGGGACGGAAGTGGAAAAGGCAGTGGCAGAGGGGTGTTGGGATAAATAACACAAGGCTGCCGGGTATTGCATACTAGCCTATGTTTGTTGCTCCTAAAAGCACCAGACTGACAACGATATCCAATTATACCTCACACCGCTTGGTTTTGTGCATACCGACCTTTGTAATCAATTGAAAATCAGTTGATTCAATTATAATGAATCACAAAAATCAGGCGATCAGGATAGGTTCATTGCCCGATAACGCCTATTTTTGTTGGGCAACGCTTTTTTTTATCAAAGAATGCCCCTCGAAAGCATCGCTGCCTATGAAGCTTGTATGGTGCTGAACCCAAAAGATGTGGAAACGCTGCGCTTGCTCGGCGTCGCAGCGGCATAAAAGGCGACAACGAAAAGGCCGTTGAAAATAGCCCCGAACTACAAAGGAAATTGAAATGATTTCCGTTCAAATACCCGTCAGCAGAAAGTTTCAGCATCAAAACCAGGGCGCCACACCCTATCTCCTGTAAACCCGCAGCACCGGCCTGAACCCCACTGTTGAACTGGCTCTTTCAGGATGCTGGATTTTCAGCACGCCCACTTGCATGTAAAATGGCTGATCTGCCCAGGAGCCGCCCTTTACGATCTTGTAGTCATCGTAGGTTCCAGTGCTGAATATGGGGGTGTACCGCGCTGCCGTTTCAGGCTGGTCCCGAAATTTCAGCCTTGCCGCATCCGCTTTTGCAAAATCTACCGAATAGTTATCGCCGGTCCACTCCGCCACATTGCCCGACATCTGGTACAGGCCATACCCATTCGGTGCATAGGATTTTACAGGAAGCGTGTACAGGCCACCATCGGAAGGATAGCCGAACAGGGTAAAGCCCTGCGGGGTAGTGGCCATGCCGCTGTTGCAAGGCAGGGTGTAAGCATTTTTATTTTTCACTTGCAGTAGGTAATGGTATCCCCATGGAAAAATATTTTGTTTGGCAGTGGAACCGTCGTTCGCCTCCGGGGCGGGCCCGCAAGCAGCATACTGCCACTCGGTATCGGTCGGCAGGCTGAATGCCACGGTATAGTTGGTATTTTCCAGTAGCGCATTCAACGCCGCCGCTTTCCAGGCGCAGAAACGCAGCGCCTGATCATAGGTGATGCCGACGATTGGATAAATATGGAAAGCATCTGCTTGGTAGTAATTCCGGGTCATTGGTTCATTATAGGAATAGGGGAAATCCCGCGTCCAAACGGCTGAGTCGTATTTGTTTCTCGATTCGCCTGTTTCATGGTAAAACCGCACATACTCCTCCACCGTCACTTCATAACAGCTCATGTAAAAGCTGTCGACCGATACTTTTTGGGGAAACTGGAATTGGAGGCTATCGGAGCCCAGGTACACGTTTTTGTAAAAATCGCCGCCAGGGATCAGCACATAATCCTGGAGCTGCGCACGGGCTTTTTTGGGGAGCACGCTCAAGGGTAAGGTTTGGGCGTTAAGGCTGAAAACCAAAAACAGGGAAAGGAAGGTGAGAAGGGTGCGCATTTTCAGTCGCTTTTTTGATTGATGATCGTCCGACCACTTTTCGTGGTCTGACGAATAAGTTTTCACGATTTCGCCATATTAGTAGCGCCCACAAAGGAACTGCGGTGGAATGCAGTGTCCGGGTAACGCATTGGGGAGGGATGCTAAAAGGCTTGGCCATGAAAAACGAACAAATTTTAATTACGTTCGGGCGCATAAACGGGATTGTATCAAAAGGTTCGGTACTGTAATTGACACCAAGCTTTATTTCGATTTTCTTGGCCAAGACCTTCCAGGTTTTCAAAACCTGGAAGGTCTAAGCGCTCGAATGAAATTAAAATTGGTTCGTTTTTCATGGCCAAACCTTTTGACACAACCCCGTCTTGGCCGCGAAAATCGAAATAAAGTTTGGCGACATATACAATACTAACCTTTCGCCGCCACCCCGTCATTTTCCCAAAAAATCCAGCAACACCACACTTCCCATCCCCCCATCATCAATTCAACGAAAACTGCACCGTCACCCCGGTATTCAAGGTCGTGATCGGGAACGACTGCGAAGTTTTCGGCACGGTCTTGCGGTAATCGGTGAAGAGCCGCAGTTTCAGGCGTTTGTTGAGGGCGTATTCCACCGACGGGTTGATGCTGACCGTGCGTGCGCCGCGGGTTGGCACGGCCTGGTTCGGGCTGTCGAGCAGGTGGTTGGTCGTAATGTCGTCGCGCACCTCAAAATCGAACTTGAACGCCAGGTCGTTGCCGGCATTGGCGCTGCCGCCCGTGCTGCCCGGCGCGGTGGATTTTTTCTTCGATTTCGACTTCGATGTCTTCTTCTTGCCCGTCAGGAACGGGATGTTCACGTTCCGCATCCGGTAGCCAAAGCCGAGGCTGTAGCTGGTGGAGCGGCTTTCTGCCAACTGGTAGTCGATGAACGACATGGCCAAGGTGCGCGATTTTTTGAAATCGGCTTTCAGCGTCATCTCGTTCTTGAACTTCATGTCGAGGCCGAACAAGGGCTGCAATTGCTCATTGATCATCACTTGTGGTATCTCGTACCGCGCGATGTAGTTGTAGTTCAGCTCGTCTATCTGGTAGGGCTTCGATGCGTCGTAGAACAAGTCGGTGTTGTACGAGTTCACCGTCAGGGTGTTTTTGTAGCCATGCGAGATTTGAATGCTGGCAAAGATGTTTTTGAGGTTGCCCAGCTTGTTCAAACCGTTGTAGTTCAATTTCCAGTTCACGGAAGGCAGGGTCTTGAAAATATCGAGCTTGACGGAGTTCGGGTCGGTATCGGTATAAGCAGCGATGAAGGCCGGAATCAAGACCTGCTGCTGAATTTTACCAAAACCTTTCACGTAGCCTTTGTCTGTTTCGTGTATGTCAAGGTCTTGCGCTTCCATGCCCAGGCGCTTCGAAATGATGGGGCGGAACTCCTCATACCGTCCAAAAATCTGGTTGATGTCGTTGTTGAACAGCGTTTGCAGCGAGAAGTAGGAAATGGTATAGCTGCCCATGTCGCGCTGCGCGCGGTGCTGGTATTCCACCGAATCGGGGTGAACGATGAAGTTCTGGTCTTTGAACAGTTCGGTGCCGTTTCGGGTGAATTGCCGGTTGGCGGTCACCTCTACGCGGAAATCCTGGAACGGTTCGATGGTGAGGCCCGCGTCGAAGGTTTGCGAATAGTTGCGCATCACCTGCTGGTTGAGCTCGGGGCGGTGGGTGATCCAGCCTTTGCGGCCGGCCTCGTCGAGCCATTCGCTGCCCGGCTGTACGCCTGCCACGAAATCCCAGCCCGGCGCATCGAAGCCGTTGCTCAAGCCCATGAGTTTCGGGTCGGGGGTGAAGCCTGGGATGATGGTACTGAAGTTCTCCGTATAGTTGAACCGCGCTTTCCGCACCAGCATGAGCGGGCGCAGGGCAATACGTTCTGCCAGCGACGGCACCCGGTCTTTTTTCTCTTTCGGCGCTTTTTTGCCTTTTTTGTCGGTCACGCTGCCGCCAGCTGCCGGGTCGGTACCACCTCCGGCTTTTCCCGGGTTTTTGCCCGATGGGTCGAGCCCTACACCGCCGCCGCCGCCGCCTGCTGAACGCGGGTCGGCAGATTTGCGCGGGTCGGCAGATTTGTCCATGCTGCGGTCGTCGGGGCTTTCTTTTCCGGGCACACGGCCACCGCCGGGCGGGTTTTTGCCGCCACCGGGTATGCCGCCGGGCAAGTCGTCCATGCCGCCGGGCCGAAGGTCGCTGTTGTTGTTGGGGCGTCGGCTGCGGTTCCCGCCTTTGCCGGGCGTGCCGGGTTTGTTGATCTTTTGCAGGTATTTGCTTTTGTTGTAGAGCTGTTCGAAGTTGAAATCGCCGTTTATCTGGCGGGTGTTGTTGTTTTGAATGACGTTGCCGAGGCTGCGCTCGTTCACCAGGTTTTGGTAGTCGCCGGCATCGAGGTTGGTCAGCTTGAGCGATTGCGCCGTCCAGGTATAGCCCGCCGTGTAGGATGCTTTTACGCTGATCCAATCCATGAGCGGGATGGATTTGAAGGGCAGGGTATAGTTGAGGCTGGCGGTATGGGTGTAGGATTTTGGGCGCCCGCCTTTCTTCAAGTTTTCCCAAAGTATCTGGCGGCGCTGCGCTTCGGTTATGCGAATGCCCCCTTCAAATTCCAGCGGTTCGTCTATCAGGCTGCGGGCGTTGGCGTTGAAGTTGAAGCGCAGGGCTTGGGCGAGCGTCCAGCCCAGGTCGTAGTTCCGCGCCCAGGTGAAACGCCGGTTGTAATAGGTGTTCAACTGTGGGTCTTCTCCGGCAAAGCGGTAGGTCGTCGTCGATTCGAGGCGCTCCAGGTTGGAGCTGAAGCCGTAGGTCTCGGGCAGGGGGTTGAAGTTGAAATCCGTGATGAATTTCAGGTACTTGTCCTTTTTAATCAGGCTTTTGAACGGCTTCAAGGGCTTCATGCCTGTGGAGTACTGCCAGTCGAGGATGCCTTTGTATTGGTCTTGCACCGCGCTTTGAATGAATGGTGTGCGGTTTTTCTGCTGGTTGAAGGCATAGGTGACGCTGAAATTCTCGATGTTCCAGGGGAGCGGCACCTTGCGGGGTTTGCCCCTGCGCTCCTTGCGCACGTTGGTGAAGTTGTAGCCGCGAATGATGGTCACATCCTGCGCCATCTCCTTGATCTCTTTCTTTATTTCCGGGTCTGGCTCATCGCGGATTTTGTCCTTGAGCTTGATGTCGAGGTCGTAAGGGTCGTACTCTGGATTGCGGGTGATGTTGGAGTATTGGGCGTAGAAAGGAAGCTTCAGCCCCGACTTTTCAGGCAGGAGCTTGCCCAGTTCGAGGTTGGTAGAAACGTCGTATTGCGCCACTTCTTCGCGCTGTCGGGCAGCCAGCTTTTCTTCGATGCTCCCCCAGCCGATGCTGGTGTAGTTGCCGGCTAAGGAGATGTTGCCGAAGTCGGCCATCTTGATGTCAACCCGCGCCTGGCCCGCATAGCCGCCTTTTTCGTTGAAGCCGTTGAGGCGGAGCTCGTTAAACCACACTTCCACACACTGGGCGTTTTTGTCAGGGTCAACGTTGCGCACACCCATCATGAAGCCTTTAACGTAGCCGAGGTTCGGGTTGCCCACCACTTTCACCTTGCCGCCGGCTTTTTCAGGGTCGGAAATGATGAATGGGGTGTTCAGGGGCCAGTTCGACATGGCATTGCGCTCTTTCTTGACGTCTATGAGCAATTCGAGCGGGAAGTCAAACTCGCTTTCATGGCGCCATACTTCTTCCTTGTAGCTGCGGCTGTCGGGGTTGCCGTTGAGTTTTGCCACCTCTGAAGGATAAAGGGGCAGCTCGTACTCGTAATAGTTGTTGATAAAGTCGGAACCCATGCGGATAAAGACTTTCATCCTGGTGGAGTCGAGCGGGAAATTGACCTCGTCTGGCGCTTCTGCGTGTACGAACATTTTGAGGCGCTTGTACTGCCGCAAATCCATGTTCAGGGTTTTGAAAACGCCGCGCGCGTCACATTCCGGCAGGTTGCAAACGGTGAGCGCCAGCGATTGCTCGTTCTGCAAAATATCGGGGAATGCGCCCACCGATTGCTCGCGCTGGATGCCGAAAGGAATGGTGTAGTTGAACGGCACCCGGGCAGAGTTTTCCTCGATGCTCACGGCGTTCACGTCGAAGGGGATGGCAGGGTCATAGGTGGCATCACAAAAGCCTGCACCTGGGTCAACGTTGGGCAATGCCTGGGTGAAGCGCCGCCATTGGTTACGGCCCAGCTCTAAGGTTGCGAAACGGAAGGTGGTGCGCTCGGTGAAGCCCTTCCAGAACATGCGCACAAAACGCATGGAACGGAAATCCTGGATGCCGCCGACAGCAGTGCGGTTCTGCTCCTGGTCGAGCGGAATTTTAAAACGGTACCAGTGGTATTCACGGCCGTCTTTCATAAACGTGACCGTGCTGGTAATCAGGTCTCTCAGTTCAGGCGCGTTTTCGTCGAGCACCTCCTGGCCGTTCAGCATGGTTTTGGCCATGTGTATTTTATAGCGGTAATAGGCTTCTGTCTCGTTCAGGGAGCGGTCGCGGTTGAGGTCTTCCTGGTCGGGGAAGTTGGTGGCGGAGGGGTTGAGGTTGTTGCTTTGGTTGACCGGGGAGTTGCCTTGTTGTTTGTTAAAATGGCGGTAGCGTTCCAGCAGGCCCGGCGGGCTGCTCTCAAATTTCGGGTCGCGGAAATACACGAAGTTGTCGTTCGACGGGTCAGCAGTAATGGCGTTTTTGGCGTTTTGCGACAGGGGAGAGCTCATGATCGCGTTGTACCAATCGGCAAAAAACGTGCGCTCGTCATCGTCGTTCAAGCCATCGAGGCCCAAATCCTGGAGGATACGGTTCGATTCCTGGTTGTCAAAGGCGTTCACCACGGGCGGTTCAATAGGCACGCGGCCCCAGGTAGAGTTGTCGGTAATGCCGGTGTTGTTGCTGGTGGGCAGGCCGTTTTCGAAGAACTGCCGGGAGTCGCGCATCACGTCCTCCGAAACTGAACCCAGGTCGATGTACATGGTGCCGTCGTCTGACACAGGCGAGCCGTCGTATTTGTCCATGTATGGGTTGAGCATCCAAAACTCCACGAACTCGATGTTGGCAGCCTCAAAGTCATTGGTGTTCAATTCGCGCATGAAGCCGGCCCAGCGGGTTTTGGGCTCGTTCAGCTCGCCGCTGGTGGTCAAACCCTTGGTAAAGCCGGGATAGCCATCAGGCAGCTCGTAATTGTAGGGCCCGCGGTCGCGCGGGTAAAAGGTCACGTCCAGCGGGCGCAAGCTCGACTGCTCGAAAGGCGTGAGCTGGCGGTTGGGGAAAATATCCTGGTACTGGATCAAACGGGTGTAGGGATCGGTGGCATCCACGCCGTCGCGGGCGCTGGGGTCGGATACGTACCAGGAAAGCCCGGCGCGGTTGGCGCCCACAGAAAGCTCGCGGTTGCTCAGGTCGGATTCGGGGAACAGGTTGAGGTCGCCCTGGGGCGTGGAGGCGATCACCCATTGGTTGAACTGGGTGGTGAGGGGCAGGTTGGCCGTGCTGCCCTCAAAATCGTCGAGATAGACCACGCCGCCCTTGTCCTTGCCCTGGTTGATGGCGCGGTTGTGGCCGGGCTGCAGCACGGCTACCTCAGCTTGCGCGGTGATGCTGGAAGCGGCTTTTGTTTCGATGAGCGGCAGTGCGTCCACCAGCTTTGTCAGCCAGGGAGCGTCTTTCGACAGGCTGAAATCGGCGCCGTATATTTTGTTGTTGATGGGGTCGTCGCCGACGTTGACTTTTTGGGTCAGCGGGCGCTCGAACAGGTTGAGGAAGGTGGCGCCGACGGAGATGTCCTTGTTGATATCATAGTCGAAGCGGGCGCCGATCATGGAGCGGCTCTGGAAGCCGAAGAAGGTATTGTCTTCAAAGCTCACGTTCACGTTTTGGCCCGATTGCAGGATAGCATCGTTCAGGATTTTCACCTTGCCGATGTTGTAATCTACGGAATAGTCAACGCCCTCGCGGAGTTGCTGTCCGCCGGCGGTGACGCGCACCGAGCCCCTGGGCAGGTTGAAGGTGCCGAGTGAAATCTCGGAAGAAGTGCTCGATTTATACGTGCCTTTGAGGGTAAATCGGTTCAGCTGCTGGAATTCCCGCGCCCGGAAAGGGGTGAGGTCGTAGAGCTGTGGGTAGGCGTATTTTATGGCAACGGAGGTGTCTGCGCCGGCAGCCATGATGGTGTTTGTCATAAAACTGCCAAAAGGCTCCAACACCGGGAACATGATGCGCCCCGAGCGCAGGTTGATGGTCAGGCCCGGCACGAAGTCGAAAATACCGTCGGGGCCTGGGTCGCCTTGCAGGTTCATGTTGTCGAGGTTGAATACCTGCAACAGGGGGCGGCCTTTCAGGTCGGTGGGGATGTCGTCGGCGGAGAGAAAGCGCTTTTGGCCTTTACCCGGGTCTTCGTAAAAAATGTCGAATCGGAATTCCTGCGGGTCCACGTTGGCGGTGCCCACGGCATAGACGTTTTTCATCATCAGGTCCCAGATCGGGTACTGGATGTTGGCGGTAGTGCCTTTGAGCATTTTCAGGAAAAGGACGTTGGTTTTCAGGGTGTCAATGGAGTTCTTGCGCGATACGTCGCTGGAGAATTCGCCTATTTTGTAAGGTGTGCCGTTGTAGGTGTATTCCAGGGCTACGCCCACCACCTGGTCGGGCTGCACGTTGAGGTTGACGCTGATAAAGCCCAACTGCTCGTTGTAGCTGAACTCCGATGGGTTCAATTGGCGGGCGTTCACTTTTTCAAAATGGCGTATCTGCTTGAGGTTGAAGGTGGGGCCCGTGAGTTTGCTCACCACGCTTTCGCTGAAGCGCATGGAAGAGTCCATGGCGAGCTCGTCGAGGATGGTCTGGTAGAGGAGGTTGTTCTGGTTGGCGGGAAGGCCCTTGTTCTTGATGTCCCTGCCCGGGGGGTTGAGAAGGCGCCAAGTTGAGTCAACGAATTCAGGCTCTGCCAGTTCGGCCAGCGCCACGATGTCGCGGGTGTTCACGCTTTCCTGCTTGTCGTTGGTGATCCACACTTCCATGCGGGTGATGTTGAACAGCGACTGCGGCACAGGCAGGCATTTCATGGCGGGCTCGAACTCGTTGCGGTTCCAGTGGCTGATGAAGAAGTGCCGGTTCTCGTCGTACTCGTCGATGGGCTTGGAGAACTCCTGCACCTGGGAGCCGCCCTGTACTTTCATGTTCTGCTGCCTGGAGCGCTGCTGGCTGCCCACGATGGTGGTGCGCAGGTGGCCGAATTTCATCTCGGCCTTCACGCCGAAGAGGTTTTGCACGCCTTTTATCAGGTTGCTGCGCAGGGGCAGCGACACGTTGCCCGCCTCTATGTTCTGGAGTATCTCGTCTTCGGAAAAGTTTTTGGTGTCGTATTTCAACTTCATCTGGTTGTCAAAGTCGAAGGTGGCCTGGGTGTTGTAGTTGAAGTTGAGGTTGAGCTTTTCGCCGATCTTGCCGGAGGCATTCATGTTGATGTCCATGTCAAAATCGAAGTTGCCGATGCGCTGTTGGCGGCGGGTCAGGATGGGGTTCTGGATGTTCTGGTAGTCGAAGCCGAAGGTCAGGTTGATGTTGCCTTGAGGCTTTATATCGACGTTGGTGCCGCCGAAAAGGCGGTCGATCAGGGAGTTCTTGATGTCGAATTTGGCCACCGGGTCGCCCGAATCACCGGATTTTTTGCCGCCTGGCGGCACTACGCCCTGCAAGCGGTCGAAATACTCCTGCTGCTGTTTCCGGTCGCGCCAGGCTAAGTACTCCTCAAAGGTCATGTAAGTAGGCGCGCGGTAAAATTCGTCGCCGATCTTTTCCGTCAGGATGTACATGTTGGAGATGGGGTCGTACTCCACCTTCTGGTCGATGGCTTTCGGGTCGCGCAAGTCGATGGGGTTGGAGCTCGGCGAATTGATAAAATCGTCGAAGCGATCAGACAGGGGCGGGAATGTGTCGAGGGCAGGCGAAGCCTTTTTTAGGGGCTTATGGGCCACTGCTATTGGGCGCATTTTGTTCGGGAAAAGCAGGGTATGCACGTTGTCGGGCAAGCTTTCCGGGTAGGAAAATGCAAAAAGCGCACAAACAGAAAACAAGGCTATTGCCGCAAGAAGGCTGTTCTTCTTCGTCATTTTAGTAAAAGCAGGAGTAGGTTTTGAAAGCAGGTAAATAACGGGGTGCGGGAATGACGCGGAAAAAAGGCGGCGGGTTGCCTGGAAGCTTGAAATCCTCAATTCATAGCATCCACATCCAACACCACATCCAGCAAAAGCCGCAGGTCGTCGTAAAACTCCCGCACCACCTCATAGCTCACATTGGAGCGCAGCAGGGAGGGCTCCAGGAGGTCTTTGTCCTGCGTAAGGGCGATGTAAATCTTGTCGCCGATGATGGAAAGGTAAATCTCTTTCATGCGGTTGGCTTCCTGGAACCGGCTGCGGAAGCGCAGGATGTTCCGCTGCATCTCGATCGACATGACGTCTTTCACCCGCACGTCGGGCGTGGCGTAGGTGTCGAAAAAAGCTTCGAACTCGGGCAGCAGGTTGTCGCGCACCCGCCGGCCTCCAAGCAGGTGGAAGGCCCGCTCGCTGCGGCTCATGTATTTCCGATGGGCATCGGGCAGCACCAATACCGCGCCGTGCAAGTCCCAGCGCTGGAAATCGCCAATGAGGAAAACGCCCTTGAAAACGCGGTCGAGCTTGTTGCGCACCGAACTGAATTCGCGCACCCGCAACTCGCAAAACTCGAACGGCGTTTCCCGCACCTGCCCGCGGATAAGGTCTTCGCCGTGGTATTCGTCGCCGCTGACAAATATGCGGCTTTCAAAAAACCTTTCGGCAGGGATCGAGCCTTTCGGGTCGTATTTTTCTTTCCCCACCGCAAAAGTGAAATTGACGTCGTTGTCGATAAAATCGAGCAGCAGCTCCACGATGCGCGGCTTGAATTCCCTGAAAAACACCTGTACCCGGAATACCAGATAGGCAACCCAACAGCCAACCAGCAAAGCTAGCGACAGGGTGACCACAAAAATGGAAAGGCATATCTGCAGCGCCAACACAAACAGCAGCAACAGCACCGAAACGCCCAATAGCCGCATCAGCCGCAGCCTGCGCTGTTCCAGGTGCAACAGCTCAGGGTGAATGGTCTGGTTGTAAAAAAGCCTGAAATCGTGGTAAGCACCGTTCATGAATGCGGAGTTCGGAATGCGGAGTGGGGAATGCGGAGTTCGGAATGCGGAGTTCGGAATGAAACGTGAAGCTTTGTTACTAATGGAAGGATAATATACTATGATTCGCCTGATTTTTGTGATTTAGTATGATTGATTCACCTGATCTTCAATTGATTACAAAGATCGGTATGCACAAAACCAAGCGGCGTGAGGTATAGAAGAAGTTGGTTGTTGCAATTTATTTTGTGGAAAACAAAACTCGTTAAATCACCACAGATGACCTGAACCAAGCGTTATATTCCGCACTCAGCACTCCGCATTCCGCACTCCCAATTCCGCACTCCGCACTCCTTACCGTTCTTTGTTATAGCCCTCGATATAGTCATCGATAAGGCTGACGAGCAAGTCCTTCAAGTAGGCGTTCTCGAGCCGGGCAATGATTTTCAGCTGCTCCACCTTGGTTTTGTCCACTGCAACGGTGATGCGGCGCTTGCCGCTTGACTCGTCTGATGCAACCTCATGGATATCAATTGTTTCACGGATCAAGGAGTCCAGCCCATGCGGCAGGGAGCTGTGCATTTCCCGGGCGGCAGATTTGGATTTGTTGCTCGGTATGGCATCGTCGCTGCGCTGGTATTCCTGCTTTTCAAAACTTTCTTCCATTGCCTCCTGGAGCAAAGTGTCGAGATCGGACATAAAGTTCTTGCTGCTGCTCTTGCGTTCAACGGGCGCAGCAGCCACCGCAGGCTCGTTGCCGAACAGGCCGCCCATGCTGACTTTGTTGTCGCTGAACAGGTCGTCAAGACCTTCCGAAAATCTTTTTTTGCTCATGTTTGCTGGCAGTTGGCGCGCTTGGGCTTATTGGCCGTTGGTGCGCTCAATAATTTCTTTGGTCAAATCGAGGTAATCCATAGCGCCCGGGCTTTTCGGGCTGTAGTCGAATATGTCTTTGCGCTGTGCCGGGGCCTCGGCCAGGGCGACATTGTCACGAATGTAGGTTTTAAACACCTTTTCGCCAAAATATTTGTGAATTATGTCCACAACGTCCCGGTTCAGTACCCTCCGGCTATCGTACATGGTAGCAATAACGCCGCACATGTCGAGGTTCTTGTTCAGGCGCATCCGCACCTTGTCGATCACCTGTTTTATTTTCGCCAGGCCCTGAACCGCCAGGAATTCGGTTTGCAAGGGGATCAGCACGTAGCGGCTGCTGGTCAGGGCGTTCAAGGTCAGCAGGCCCAGCGAAGGCGGGCAGTCGATCAGCACATAGTCGTAATCGTCGGCCACCTGCGCGATCATCTCGCGCAGGATGTATTCGCGGCCAGCCTCGTTGATCAGCTCCATCTCTGCCCCCGACAGGTCGAGCGACGAGGTGATCACGTCCATGCCCGGCTTATGGGTATAGGGCGTTGGCTCGCCTTCGCCGCGCAAAGCTTCATATACCGTGATCTTTTGGCGCGGCACGCCCAGCGAGATCGTCAGGTTGGCTTGCGGGTCGAGGTCGATGAGCAGTACCCGTTTCCCCAACTCTGCCAAGGCAGCGCCTATATTGATGGCGCTGGTCGTTTTGCCGACCCCGCCTTTGTGATTAAGGAGTGAAATAATTGTACTCATAGATAGTGGCAGGCCCCCAAGAGCCATTGTCGTTTGCAAAACAAGCAATTTGCATGGACAAAAGTACGCTTTTTTTTCAAACATCTACCTTAAATCAAAACACTTGAGCTGTGCCCTCCAAAGATTGTTTGAAATTGTTTCAAGTGAAAAAACGCCCGCAAAACCCTGACTTTCAGCCCAGTATTTAAACGGAAGGGAAAAAATAGATTTTTTTTGAAAAAAAATCCATAACATTTTTTGTTTTTAAAAACTCTTTGTTTTAAATTTGCACCATCAAACGTCAGACATCTGTGGATCAGCACCACGCCAATAAATCATCCGTTTACTGTTAAACCTTCAGCATTATGATCAAGGAAGATAGAATTGACCTGAACAAGCGCTTTATCCAGGCTTTCAAATTGTTGGAAGACCGCGGCGCGATTGTCAAAAACGACCGCAGCGGCAAGGGCGTGGGCGATGTCGCCGACAAAGTGCTTGGAAACAAAGCTTATGGGCATATCATCCGGGCCTTCCTCAACGAAGACAGCAAACGGGTGATCGACTACGGGCAAGCACAGTCTTTTTGCCGTGCTTACGACATCAACGAGGCTTGGCTGCTGCACGGCATCGGCAACCCCTTTGGATTCGATGCCCCAGGCGATGCCCTCGCCAGCGAACGCAGTTCAGTTGGCGGCCCTGGCAATATCCTTTTCACCAATATCAGGGCTTTTGCCGGCGCCACCCTCGGCGCCGACAACCAGGAAGACAATACCTATTTCTCCATACCTGGCGTGTCCGGCACCGGCTTGGTCGCCTTCCAGATAGAAGGTAATTCCATGGATCCGGTGATAAAGCACAACGACATCGTCGTCTGCAAGTCGGTTGAAAACCTCAACGATATCCGCGACAACGAAATTTACGCCGTGCGCTCCAATGGCAACGTCTGGGTGAAATACGTCCAAAAGATTTACAACAACCGCGGCCGCATGGTCCGCATGAAGCTCATCTCCGCCAACTACTTCGACAACGACCCCTTCGAAGAAGACGTGAACGAATCCACGCGGCTGTACAAAGTGGTGCGCAAGATTAGCAACGTTTAGTACGGTTGACGGTGGACGGTTGGCACAGCTTTCGTTTGGTGCTTTGAACTGGGTTTTTCAGCACTAAAGCAATCCACTTCAGCATCTCTATTGAATTGAGTGCTGAAAAACAAATTTTATCAATAGTTCCAAAGCTGTGCCAACCGTCCGCCGTCCACCGTCCACCGTAAAAAAATTATCCTGCTGTTTATTGTTTTCGGAGCCTCCCGGCGTAATGCACGGCGAGGCTTTTTTGTGTTAAGATACCATAATAGTCATTGACAGACAACTCGTTGTGTCGTCGTGACGTTGTGAGAAACCCCAAAAACAGTCCCTAATCCAAAATAAGGCCCTACCTCGAGATAGCAGGCACCCACCACGGCCTACCTGCCTCCAACACCAAGTCCTCTTGCCTCACCGGGTGTACCAGCGCGATCCGCCAACTGTGCAGCGCGATCGAAGCATCTTTCAATGGTTCCGGCGCCCCATATTTCAGATCGCCCACAATCGGGCAACCAACAGCGGCTAATTGCGCCCGTATCTGGTGCGAGCGCCCGGTGATGGGCGACACCTGCAACAACGTGTGCTTGCCCACAGTGCCAAATAGAGAATAAGTCGTAATGCTCTCCTTGGCATCACCAAAGGGCTTGAGGCGGGCTTCTGATGCATTCCGCTTTTCATCCTTCAACAAGAAATGCCGCAAAGTGCCTTCCAAGGCGGGTGGGGGAGCCAGCACCAGCGCCAGATAAGTTTTTTGCACTTTTTTGTCGCGGAACATCGTCGTCAAGCGGCTCAGCGCCTTGTCGGTGCGCGCAAACAACACCGCACCACTCACAGGCCGGTCGATACGGTGCACAGGGGTCAGGAACACCGCGCCGGGCTTGGCGTATTTTTCTTTCAAATACCGCTTTCCCCAGTCGGTCAAGGTTTCATCGCCGGTCTTGTCGCCTTGCACCAACCATCCGGCAGGCTTGTCGATCACCAGTAAGTGGTTGTCTTCGTACAAAATGGTCATTCCTGGGCGCCGGCTTTTTTGCGCTCCTTGAAATCGAGCCGCAGGGAGAAGATATGCGAGTACTGCACAGCCGAAACGTTGCCGATGTCAGTGAGGGCGTAATCGAGCTGCACCCGCCCGAAATGCAGGCCGATGCCGAAATTGGGCTGCAAGGAAAGGTTCTCCTTGTCGGGGTTAAAGTCGCTTTTCACCCGTTGAAAATTGCCCACGCCGGCCCTTATCTGCACAAAGCCGTCGTAGTTGGCCTCGATGCCGAAGCGCGGGTCGATGTTTACGCTTTTGCTGCTGACCAGCACGTTGCGCTGGCCGTCGGTGGTCCATTCCAGGTCGAGCGCGGGCAGCAGGGTCGTTTTTTTGCCCGCTTTGATTTTATAAGCTGCGCCGAGGATCAGCTTTGGGCGCGTTATTTCCGTGTTGCTCACGGGTATTTCGTTGTTGGTGGCGGTAAACACTTCTTTTTCCCGCTCGCTCAGGTTGAACGACCAGGCATTGAAGGTCGTGGTCAGGTCGCGGCCCTGTGCGCCCAACATGAGCTTGCCCTTGCGGTACTGGATGCCCAGGTCGGCGCCGAAGCCCCAGGAGTTGCCGAAAGTGCCGATAACCCGGCGCACCACCTTTACCGTGCCACCCACCGACAAGGCCGGGTTTTTCAATTTCCGGGCGTAGCTGCCCAGCAAGGCATAGTCCGCTGCCGAAAAATTGGTCACGTTGTCGTAATTGATGGTGCCATCGGCGTTCACCAGGTTGATGGTATAGGGAATGTTGTCGATGCCCAAACGGATAAGGGAAAAAGCTAAGTAGGCATCGTTCTCGCCCTTGAGCGATTTGCCGAAGCTCAGGTAATCGTATTGCCCGACGCCCCCAAACCATTCGGCGTGCATGGCCGCAGCCTGCAGCGGCGCTTGGATCTGGGTCAGGCCGGCCGGGTTCCAATAGACCGCCGTAATATCATCGGCCAAGGCTACCTGCGCGCCCGACATGCCATGCGCGCGGCCGCCCACGCCGATGGATAAGAATTCGTTGCTGTATTTCTGTGAAAAAGCGGGAAAAACGGCCAATATGAGCAATAGCCCAATCGCGGAGAGTTGTTTTTTCATAATTTGCTACTTTCGTGCTGCGTTATGACGTTCAGGTGAAATGCCTGGTTGCCTGTCTGCGCCAAGATGCCGAAAGATCAGGCATTGTTTCTATTTCCAGCCAAGTCTTACCTTCTGATTGACACAAAATCATGAAAAATATCCTCGTTTGTGTGGCGGCCTGCCTGTTTGCCCCGTTTTTGAGCGCTCAAAATAATTTCAACCTCGAACTGCTCGGCCATTGGGACGACGATGCGCTCCCCATCTCCTCGCCCAACAACCTGAAACTGCAATACAACAGTTGCTGGGGCCTCACGGTCAACAACCGCGAGTATGCCGTGATGGGCGGCGCCGCGCACGTGCTGTTCTTCGACGTCACAGAACCCGCCACACCAAAACTGGCGGGCAAGTTCCAGGGCCGCTCCACCGTGGTGCCGCGCGAGTTCAAATCCTACAAGAACCGCGTGTACGCAGTGGCCGATGGCGGAAACGACGGCCTGATGATCTTCGACCTCAGCCATGCCGAAGACACCATTATCCGCACCTATTGGGACACCACTTTCTTCCACAAAATACACACCATCGCTTTGGATACCATTTCGGGCAGGATATACCTCCACGGCGGAAACGCCGGCGATGGCATCATGGTATTGGATGCAAGCCAGAACCCCGATGCGCCTGTTTTTCTGGCACACCCACTCCTCCCCGGCGGTTACGTGCACGACAGCTACGTGCGCAATGACACCGTTTATGCCTCCTCCGGCTATGAAGGCTATTTTGTTTTTGATTTTAAAGACCCGGTGAACCCCAAACTGCTGGCTCAAATCTCCACTGGCGGCTACAACCACAACAGCTGGCTCACCCTGGATGGCAAATATGCCTATTACGCCGAAGAAATACCCCAAGGGCGGCCCATACATATCGTTGATTTTCAGCATCTTGCGCTCGGCGAGATAGAAGTTGTGGGCAGTTTCCTTGACAACCTTCAAGAACCCGATTCTATTGTAAAAAAAGCGATCCCGCACAATGTGTACATCAAGGGCGACTTCTTATACGACTCCCAGTACGAAGACGGGCTGTTGGTGTACGACATAAGCAACCGGCTGCACCCGGTGCTAATTGCGCACTACGATACCCGCCCGGAGAACACGCAGTACAACGGCTATTTCGGCAATTGGGGCAACTACCCCTGGCTCCCTTCAGGCACTATCATCACCAGCGACATGCAAAATGGCCTGTTTCTATTCCGGCTCCAAAACAGTAGCAGCGTTTCTGCGCCCAACGAGTGGCCTGTTTCCATTTTCCCCAACCCAGCCCGCGACTGGCTGAGCATCCGCGCAGAAAACGCAGAAAATGGACGCTGGGAAATGCTGGAAGTATCGGGCAAAAGGATTCAGGAGGGTAATTTGCAATCTAATTTTGACAGCAAAATTCCACTGGAGGGCATCCCGAAAGGTTTTTATATTTTGAACCTATTCAGTGGCACGGGTCAATCGGCCACGAAGAAGGTGCTCGTCCACTGACCCTGCCTGAGCACGCGGCTTTCGTGCATGTTTTCGCCCTACCTTCCCACAGTGGAAAACGCGACTTTCAGGAAGTTTTTCACTTCCTGAAAGTTCAAACAGCGAACGAAATGCCTAAACATCGCACAAAAAAACACAAGAAATAAGTTAAAGCGGAACCTTTTAAAAATATACGCTTGTTCTCATCCGTATTTTCCCCCATAACAAAAACTTCCTCGATGACACAGCACCCCGCACGGGTACTCATCATTACCTGCCTTATTTGCACCTTTGTTGTCGCCGGCGCGCAGGATTTGCGCCACGACAGGGCTTTCTTCAACAAAAAGCGCCTGGAGTACAACCAATGGCTGCAGCACAACCAGCTTGGCCATATCCTTCGGGCCGACAGCATCTCCACCAGCTCCAGTAAGGTGACCTTGTTCCTGCGGCCTACCTATTCCGGTCGGGGCACCTGCGACTCCCTGCAATGCGCCTGGCAGCGCCTCGAAAGGTCGAACCGCGTGCAACACGGCCAAAACTTCCATGAAAGGCTGCTGCACAAATGGGCTTTCTTGTCGGAAGTGCATGAAGAGCAGGCAGAAGTAATTGTCCGCTGCCACGACCCCGCGCATTTCATGGCCAAAATGTACAGCAAAAACGGCCGTGTTCCCGTGGAGGAGCGCAACATACGCTCGGGCGCCATGATCGAATTGAGCTTGCCCACATCGATGCAAGGCGTGAATACCGGAGAAAACACATACCTTTTCAGGGGAAAAAACGTTGGTGTGTTATGTACCAACGCCAGGCTTTGGCTCGTTAACTACTATAAAAACAAGGGGACTCCCATTTTGTGGAAGGCAAAACTGGACACCTCTTTTACCACTTATGACGAATTTGTGTTGGAAGTAACCCACCTAAACTACGAAATTTGTCCCGACGGATACTTTGAATACCACAGGATTTACGTGAAGGGCCTCCAAAAAGGCGATGATGCCGAGCTTTCCTGGGAGTTTCAGGGAAAATACGGCTCCGGCATCATTTTCCCGCCGCGCAAAAACGATTACAGAGACCTCGACTTGAACTATAAGAACGAACTTCAGGAATACCAAAAGCGACTATTCAAACAACTATTGGACTACCTCCGCCGATGATAACTGCCAACACTACGACCATGGCTACTACTATGGCTTCTGAAGCGACAACCAACCCGACAACAGACCGGCCTGCCACCAGCGCCAGCGCCCCGCTATCACCGCGCACCCGCATCGCCCGGCTGATCCTCATCTATCATTTTGCCCTCATCGGGGTGTCCTGTATCTTTTATCTGTTGCGGGGCTTCCTCTTTGAAGAATTTACTTCTCTTATGGGCGTGCTGGCGCCCATCACGGCGCTTTACGGCGGGGCGGTATTCCGATTTTTGGGCAGAAGTATTACCGAGCCGAACCTCGCTGTTCAAAACGAAGCGCCCATCAATGGCTTGGTTAAATGGCTGGTAAATGGCCATTTCGTCACCGTGCTAACCTTGATTTCAGTAAAAGCCCTTGCACCCAATCTCCTCAATTTTCAGGACATGACCATGTTCCTCACCATCGTAGAATCTGCGCTGGGCGTTTACATGGGCAATATCATCCTTGCCCTTTTTGAAGGGAAATCTGAAAACGGGAAAGCATAGGGCGATTTGTTGTGGACGATACTCCAACGGAGCGACACCATATTATAGCGGCCACGCGATTTGAAATCACGCGGCCGCTATATTTTTGTGCTGTACCCCCGAATTTTTAGAAATGCGGGCAATTGCATTTAGGTTTAAAAAGGCTACAGCTTTCCAGCACAAACATGCCGAACATGAGCAATACGAAAGCAACGCGCCACCAGTTGATTTTTTTCATAGCGGAAAATTTTTTTACTTTTACAATGGCGAATGTACGAATAACCTTGTGAGAACAGGAAAATTTAACGCCATAAATAGCAAATGCCTTGACCATTCAACCTTTCAACCATGCCTGCTGAATCAGAGGATCGGGATGATATTCCCTTACATTCCAAACGCATTTTGGTAGCCCCGCTCAATTGGGGGCTCGGCCACGTCTCGCGCTGCATACCCATCATCCGTACACTCGAAAACCTTGGCGTGGAAGTGCTCCTGGCATCCGACGGTGCAGCATTGCACCTCTTGAAAGCTGAATTCCCCCATTTGAAAGCATTTGCCCTCCCATCCTACAAAATCAAATACTTTTCCCACAACATGGCCCTCAACATTGCCCGGCAGTTGCCCCGTATGTTGTACGCCATTCGCGCCGAGCAGTGGCAAACGGAGCGCATTGTGCAAAGCCATAAAATCGACGGTATCATTTCAGACAACCGCTACGGCTGTTTCAGCAAACGGGCAAGCAGCGTCATGCTTTCCCACCAACTCAACCTGCGCGCGCCGCAGAAAGTACTCCAATGGGCGGCCAACAAGGCGCTTCGCCGCGCGCTGGCAAAATTTGAAGAAATCTGGGTGCCGGATGCCCAGCTCGACCCCAACCTCTCCGGAGAATTGTCGCACCCGGCCAAAGGCAGCACGCAAACCAGGTACATCGGCCTACTGTCCAGTGCAACCCCAGCCTCCGGCGCCGTCGAACAGGAGTATGATGTGGCGGTAGTGCTTTCCGGGCCGGAGCCGCAGCGCACGTATTTGGAGCAGATTTTGCTCGAACAGGCAATGCTCCTGCCGGAGAAATTTATTTTCATTCTGGGAAAAACCCATTCCAAAGAGCACCATTTCGCCGCCGAAAACGTCGAAATGGTATCTTACCTCACTTCCGACGAGCTGAACGAAGTCCTGCAAGCCAGCGGCACAGTTATCTGCCGGTCGGGCTACAGCAGCCTCATGGACCTGGCCACCTTGGGCAAACCTGCCATCCTCATACCCACCCCTGGCCAAACAGAACAGGAATACCTGGCCAGGCACCTGTCGGAGCAAAACCTGTTCGTGGTACAACAGCAGGATAAAATTGACCTGGAACTGGCTTTGGAACAGGTGCGTGAAACGAGCGGGCTTGCTGGCCTGCAATGGCCTATCAACGAATTTGAGGCGGAATTGAAGGATTGGCTCGGGCGAATTTGATGAGGATCGATTTCTGTAAAAAAAAACAGAAAATAAAGATGCCGAAATGCATTTCTACTTATCTTGCCTGAAAATCCAATACTAACGTTCAAAAAAAGAACTCTATGCAAACTACGAATTTTTTTTCTGCAAAAGATATGGCATTCCTACTTGTATTCCTGTGTTCCTGTAAAATGTTTGGCCAAGTTGTAGGGGGGGGAGCGATCTTGAGATAACACAAAGTCAAAGGGCAAATCAACTCCACTGGATTGCTAAACACAAAAAGTCTCCCCTAAACCAAGCTGACAACAATATTGATGTTCCGATTCATTTTTATATTATTCATGACACGGCTGGACGTGCACCGATACAGGCGTTAACCATTGATTTTCAATTGGAGGTATTAAACAATGCTTTAGTTGGCTCTTCCTTATCATTTTTTAAATGCGAAGTAGAACATATAAACAATAGTGTATTCTTTAACATACCGTCAGGAAACGATGCCTGGTTATTATACAATTCTAATCATGATGACGAAGCTCTAAACATTTATTTTGTTAATTTTAATGCAACAGGGCTTAACAACGGCAGCTCTTGGGCAAACGCGTTCCTTTCACTGAATTCAGCGCTACAGCTGGCTCAAAATGGAGATGAAATTTGGGTCGCAAAAGGCGTTTACCAACCAACTATTAATACCGACCGGTCGGCATCCTTTCAAGTCCCTTGTGGCACTCACTTGTTTGGGGGGTTTGCGGGCAACGAAACCAGTGTATCACAGCGCGACTTCTTGGTCAATGTGAGTATTTTGGATGGAAATATTGGCGACGATGCTATTGCAACTGACAATGTGTACCATCTTGTTTACGCTGAGAACTGCGATAGCATCACCTTGATTGATGGGTTTACCATCGCAAATGGATATGCAAACGGTATTGGAAAGGATGGAATGGGCGGAGGGATACTGTTCAATACGGACAATACTTTAGTGGAAACTACTCCCGTCATCCAAAACTGCGTTATTCAAAACAATTATGCAGTTAGAGGAGGAGGATTTTCTTCACTAGGTGATCTTTACGGGCTTCCAGGCATAAAAATTAAAAACACTCGTTTTTTTCGCAACAAATCGCAGCTCGACGGTGGCGCAATCCACTCGAACGGCCAAATTAATTCGAACCAGCAAATAGCCTTGCAAGGTTGTGTTTTTTCCGAATGCCGCTCCTTCTTTGGAAGCGGCGGGGCCGTCGGACTTGAGACCTTCGGAGGAAATTTTCTGCTTGAAGCTTGTATCTTCGAGAAAGATTCGACGAAGATTGGATTAGTTGGCGGGGGATTAAATATTATCCTAGCCGAGTCGAATTCAACGATAAATATAAAAAACTGCCAATTTAGGAATTGTTTTTCAGCAGGTGGTGGAGGACTATTTGTCGAAGATTATGGTTATCAAAATTCAAAATATTTTTTATTCAATGTTTATAATACGACCTTTGATGACAATCGATCCTACAACACGGGTGGGGCCGTGCTAATTACAAATGGTTTGAAAACCATTGCCTACTTAACCTTTGACAAAGTTATATTTGAAAATAATCATGCAGCAGGAGAAGGGGCTGGCATAGAGATATACAATCAACGAGTAGGTGAATTGTACATTACTCTTGCCAACTCGAAATTTATAGAAAACCGGGGCAATGCACCGGGCGGTGGAGCATTTACATTAATCAATATTCAAAACACAGGCCTGACAATCAATAAGGTACTCATATACAATTGTCTATTTTCAGGCAATAGAGGCGCATACTCATTAACTACCGGAGATTGGTGCCAAAACAACACCTACATACTGAACAGCATTTTCGTTGACAACAGCAGGTATGTATTCAACAAAACCTGGTTCCCAACTTTTGATGGGACAACCAGGTACAATTTTATGGATATCAACAACTGCGTCATCATCGACACCACGGATATCAAACGCATATTTTACAACAATAATTTCAATTCGTTTTCCATGCATGATTACCGGGTAGACAATTGTTTGCTGAGCAAGCCAGACTGCATTTTTGAAGGGGGGAGTATTTGCGGTGATCACATGCTGTACAATCTTGACCCAGAATTTCTTCCAAACTCATTTGTGCCAGACCGATGCTCACCCTTAGTGAACACGGGTAATAATATATGGCCGGACAGCTTTCATATTAGCAACGACCTGTTGCAGAATGCCCGTATTTGGTTCGATACTGTTGACATAGGGGCCTATGAATTGACAACACCTTGTGTCAGTGGGCTATCTGCAGAATTGGAGGATACCTTTCTGGGCTTCATCCTTTTAAAAAATCCTTTGAAAATTGGAGAACCCATTCCCATCTTTTGCAATGAAGGCAATACCGCATTAATTGATGTTGAAATTATTAACGCCCAAGGGCAAAGGGTATCAACGTCTTCGGTAGCGAACGATCAAGGAGGGAGGATGAGCCTCCCTGGAATGTTGAGGTCAGGCATCTTTTTTATCAGATTTCAAAACAAACACTACCACCAAACTTTGAAACTAATCGTCTCTGACTAGGAATTAAAGCTTCCGCACCATCATCACCCCATCCCTTACCGGCAACAACAAATTCTCCACCCGCGCGTCCGCGTGTACATGCGCATTGAAATCCCGAAGCACCCGCGCCGTTTCGTCTTTCGTGTCGCCACCGGCCACCTTGCCGTCCCACAACACGTTATCGGCCAGCAGGAAGCCGCCCGGGCGCATTTTGGGCAGCGCCATTTCGTAATGATTCAGGTAGTCCAATTTGCCGGCGTCCAAGAAAACCAGGTCGAATGTTTCCTCCAAGGCAGGGATAATATCGGCGGCATCGCCCAAGTGCAGGCACACCTTCCGGTTTAGGCCGGCCTCCGCAACATACTTGTTTATTAGCCAGGCCAGTTCGTCATTGGCTTCAATGGTGTGCAGCACGCCATCTTCTGCCAGCCCTTCCGCCAGGCACAGGCTTGCATAGCCCGTGAAGGTGCCGATCTCCAGCACGCGCCAGGGCCGCATCATCAGGCTGATGAAGCGCAGCAGCGCGCCCTGATAGGCGCCGCTAAGCATCTGTGGGCTCAGGGTCTTCAAATGTGTCTCCCGGTCGAGCGCTCGCAGCAATTCAGAAGGGGGAGAGGAGTGCGCAAGGCAATATTCCAGTTCGGTATTTTTCGAAACCATGTGCTTGTGAGAGAAATTCGCGGGAAATTCGCTGAAAACGAAGGCTGCGGCAAATGTCTTGCTATTTTTTGCGGTTTTTTTTAGAAATTCCTTTTCAGTTCCAAAAGACGGATGTACCTTTGCACTCGCTTTTCAAAAAGGGTGTTCGAAAATCCTGAAAAGTAAGTTGATTGACTCTTTTTTGTAGCCTTTGGAGGCTTGTTTCAGGCCACTGTAGCTCAGTTGGTAGAGCAGCTGATTTGTAATCAGCTGGTCGGGGGTTCGAGTCCCTCCAGTGGCTCACACGATTTCGGATTGTGGAATGCGGAGTGTGGAATGCAATGTTCGGCATTGTGCACAAAGTTAGGGACAATCCATGATTTCCAAAGGGGGTGCCCCGGAGTTGGAGAGCCGGGCCAGACTGTAAATCTGGTGCTTTACCGCTGAGTAGGTTCGAATCCCACCACCCCCACTTTACCCGCCGTAGCCTTGGCGAAGGCGGGTAGCCCGAGCGGCTTGGCGAAGCCAAATGCGAAGCTTTCGCGAGCTTGGCCAAAAAAGCTCAGGCAGCTTGAATCTTTCTCCAACACTACATTATATGTAGTAAAGATTCAGGCCGGGATCAAAAAAATATTGCCGCCTTTAAACGGTTAAGGCTAAAGCGGTTGGTGGCCCAACCGCCTTCGCCAAGGCTACGGCGGTTAAAGCGGTGGTAACTCAGTTGGTAGAGTGTCAGCCTTCCAAGCTGAATGTCGCGAGTTCGAACCTCGTCCGCCGCTCTCCGTGCCGTTCACCGATGTTCCTCGACAGAACTTGGGAAGACGGTCTTTGCTGTTGTAGCTCAGGGGTAGAGCACTTCCTTGGTAAGGAAGAGGTCGTGAGTTCAAATCTCATCAACAGCTCAAATTTAATTTGATAATGTGATAATTCGATAATGTGATAATTATCAAATTGTCGAATTATCGAATTATCACATTAAACGAATTTTTTCACTAACGAATTTATACAAACAGTTCAAACCAATGGCAAAAGAGACATTTGTTCGCACCAAGCCGCACGTAAATATTGGCACGATTGGTCACGTTGACCACGGCAAAACGACGCTGACGGCTGCTATTACGTACGTTCTATCAAAAAAAGGCTTGGCGAAACAAACGAGCTATGATTCCATTGACGCTGCTCCTGAGGAGAAAGAGCGTGGTATCACGATCAACACGGCGCACGTAGAGTACGAAACCGAAAAGCGCCACTACGCGCACGTTGACTGCCCGGGCCACGCCGACTATGTGAAGAACATGATCACGGGCGCTGCCCAGATGGACGGCGCTATCGTTGTTTGTGCCGCTACCGATGGCCCAATGCCACAAACCCGCGAGCACATCCTGCTCGCCCGCCAGGTAGGGGTGCCAAAAATTGTTGTTTTCATGAACAAGGTTGACCTTGTGGACGACCCAGAGATGCTTGAGCTCGTTGACATGGAGCTCCGCGAGCTGCTGTCTTCCTACAACTTCGACGGCGACAATGCCAGCATCATCCAGGGCTCTGCGTTGAAAGCCCTCGAAGGCGATGAAAAATACACCCAGCGCATCATGGACCTGATGGATGCCTGCGACAACGACATCCCGGAGCCGGTGCGTGAAGTTGACAAGCCGTTCCTGATGCCGGTAGAAGACGTGTTCACGATCACTGGTCGCGGCACCGTGGCAACCGGCCGTATCGAGCGCGGCGTGATCAATGTGAACGAGCCTGTTGAGATCATCGGCATGATGAAAGACGGCGAAAAGCCGCTCACTTCTACCGTGACGGGCGTTGAGATGTTCCGCAAACTCCTCGATCGCGGCGAGGCTGGCGACAACGCCGGTATCCTCCTTCGCGGCATCGAAAAAGAGCAGATCAAGCGCGGTATGGTTATCATCAAGCCCAAGAGCGTAACGCCGCACAAACACTTCAAGTGCTCTGTTTACGTGCTCTCAAAAGAAGAAGGTGGCCGTCACACGCCATTCTTCAACGGCTACCGCCCACAGTTCTACTTCCGTACAACGGACGTGACGGGCGATTGCAAACTGCCAGCCAACATCGAGATGGTAATGCCTGGCGACAACGTTGAACTCGAGGTGAAGCTTCTCAACACCATCGCTATGGAAAAAGGCCTGCGTTTCGCTATCCGTGAAGGCGGCCGTACCGTTGGCGCCGGTCAGGTGACGGAGATTCTTGACTAATTAAATAATGATGAATGATGAATGATAAATGATGAATATTTTCCTGCTTGGCTAATAATTTATCATTCATCATTCATCGTTTATCATTCAAAAAGGGGCATAGCTCAATTGGTAGAGTGACGGTCTCCAAAACCGTAGGCTGCGGGTTCGAGCCCTGCTGCCCCTGCAAGCAAAAAATTGCGCGTTCGTTGTCCTCTCGTGGATGGCGGACTTTTTTGACAAATACCAGTAACCCATTGAACCATAACTGATTCGCTCTCTGATGGAAAAACTCACACTTTACCTCAAGGAAAGTTACAACGAACTGCTCAAGCACGTGTCTTGGCCAACAGCTGCCCAATTACAGGAAAGCACCATCGTGGTTTTGGTAACTTCCAGCGTTCTTGCGCTGCTCATTTTTTTGATGGACGGCGTTTGTAGCGTCTTTTTCAAGAACATTTACGGGATCTGGAGCTAAGTCCTAATCCTGTGACTCCCTTTCGACAACCATGACTCAAGAAAAAGAGCAACTGCCCGTCGAACCGACAACGGGCGAAGAAAAAAAATGGTACTCCCTTCGCGTCATCAGCGGGAAGGAGAAAAAAATCCAGGAGCGCATCGCCCTTGAGGTGGAGCGTTCCGAATGGAAAGGGATCATCTTTTCAGTGATTGTTCCAACGGAAAAGGTATATAAGGTGCGGAACGGGAAAAAGGTGATGCAAGAGCGCAACTTGCTGCCCGGCTATATCCTCATCGAGGCTTACGGGTCAAAATTGAACGGGGATGTGGCCAAACACATAGCCGACATACCCAACGTCATCCATTTCCTGGGCAAAGAAACGCCCCTGCCCATGACCCAGGCCGAAGCCAATCGGCTCCTGGGCAAAGTGGACGAAAGCGCAGAAACCGGCGAGTCCCTGAGCGAGCCGTTCCTCATCAACGAGACCGTCAAAATTATCGACGGCCCATTTGCCGACTTCGTCGGGGACATACAGGAAGTGAACGAAGAGAAGAAGAAACTCAAGGTCATCGTCAAGATTTTTGGCCGTGGCACCGAAGTGGAGCTCAACTTCCTGCAAGTAGAAAAAATCAGCTAGCGCCCGCCCAAAGCTTCCATTTGCGGCAGGCACAGCGATCAATATTGAAGTTTGCTTTTTGATGCCAGTTCTCCCTGGCTCGCTTCCACAAAAGAGCAGGTTCAACCTTATAATTTGATAATGGTCCATTATCGAATTACAACTTTGACCAACAAGCATTTAATTTTACAATGGCAAAAGAAGTAGAAGTATATATCAAGCTTCAGGTGAAAGGTGGTCAAGCCAACCCTGCTCCGCCAATCGGCCCGGCTTTGGGTTCCAAAGGCGTGAATATCATGGAGTTCTGCAAGCGTTTTAACGCACAGACGACTGAACAGATGGGCAAAGTGCTCCCGGTGATCATCTCGGTGTATAAAGACAAGACTTTTGACTTTATCATCAAGACGCCACCGGCAGCTATCCAATTGTTCGATGCCGCCAAGCTGGCTCCTGGCAAAGGTTCGGCCGAACCCAACCGTGTGAAAGTAGGCAGCGTCACCTGGGATCAGGTGCGTGCCATCGCCACCGACAAAATGCCCGACCTCAACTGCTTTACCATCGAATCAGCAATGAAAATGATCGCTGGAACAGCACGCAGCATGGGCCTGAACATCACGGGCGATTCACCATTCAAAAATTAAACTTCAGGCTGTTCGCAGCCTGGCCTGCCTGCAAAGGCAAAAGGGAGTTCCGCCCAATCGGGACGTTAAAACCTTAAACATTCTTTTCAATGGCAATTAAATTGACTAAAAAGAGAAAAGCAGTCGAAGGGAAAGTTGATGCTGACAAACTCTATTCACTCGCCGACGCCATGGCGCTCGTGAAAGATGTCAACACCGCCAAGTTCGACGCTTCGGTCGATGTGCACGTCCGCCTCGGTGTGGACCCGCGCAAAGCCGACCAAGCCCTCCGCGGCACGGTTTCTCTGCCGCACGGCACCGGCAAAACCAAGCGCGTGCTGGTATTTTGCACCCCCGACAAAGCTGACGAGGCGAAAGCCGCTGGTGCAGACCATGTCGGCCTTGACGAGTACATCCAAAAAGTCAGCGACGGCTGGATGGACATCGATGTGATCATCGCCACGCCAAACGTTATGGCACAGCTCGGTAAAGTAGCCCGTATCCTCGGCCCGCGCGGGCTGATGCCCAACCCGAAGACGGGCACGGTTACAACCGACGTTGCTTCTGCCGTCCAGGAGGTGAAAAAAGGCAAGATCGCTTTCCGTGTGGACAAGTTCGGCATCGTGCACGCTTCGGTAGGCCGTATCTCGTTCTCACCGGAGCAGCTGGCTGAAAACGCGCACGAGCTGGTTTCCACCTTAGTGAAAATGAAGCCGTCGAGCGCCAAAGGTGTTTACATGAAAACGGTGTCTGTCGCCAGCACGATGAGCCCCGGCATTTCTGTGGACCCAAAATCATTCAGGGTATAGCGTAGGGTTTGTTTGCCGCGGTTTCGGTTTCCCAAAACCAGGCGCAGCCCACGACACATACCGATTCTCGAATTCTTATACAGTCAAATTTACATAAAAAATGACCAGAGAAGATAAAACAGCCGCGATAGCAGTGTTGAAGGAAGAGTTGGGCAACGCCCCGTTCTTCTACCTCGCTGACTCTTCAACGCTGCCAGTCGCCAAGATCAACAAGTTGCGCCGCATGTGCTTCGAGCAAGAAATCATCATGAAGGTGGCGAAAAACACGTTGATCCAAAAAGCTTTAGAGGGCGAACCAGAATCAAAAGGCTACACCGCCCTGTTTGAGGCGCTCAAAGGCCCTACCACGATCCTGATCTCCGCCAACCCGAAAGCTCCCGCAAAGCTCATCGCCGAGTTTCGCAAAACCGAGGCGCGTCCTATCCTGAAAGCAGCATACATCGACTCCTCAGTTTATCTGGGCGACGAACAACTCGTCCTGCTGACCAAACTGAAGTCGAAAGAAGAGATGATCGGCGAGATCATCGGGTTGCTGCAATCACCAGCAAGCAGGCTTGCCAGCCAAATCAAAGCCACCGGCGCAAAGGTGGCTGGCATCGTCAAAACGCTGGAAGAACGCTCTGCCTAATTTGATAATGTGATAATTTGATAATGTGATAATGAGGGCATCTCGGCAATTATCAAATTCCCTAATTATCAAATTAAATATTAGGCTTCCAAGTTCGCACCATAGCTCCTTGAACCACCCCTGACTGACCTAACATTCAACAATTTCGCAAACAAGTATTAAAATTCTCTACAATGGCAGATTTGAAAGCACTGGCTGAAACGCTCGTGAACCTGACGATTAAAGAGGCCAACGAACTGGCTGGTATTTTGAAAGACGATTATGGCATTGAGCCTGCTGCATCTGCAGTGGCTGTTGCTGCAGCCCCGGCTGCTGGCGGTGGCGACGCAGGCGGCGGCGCTGCTGAAAAATCAGAGTTCGACGTTATCCTGAAAGACGCTGGCGCGAACAAACTCAATGTGGTAAAAGAAGTTAAGAACATCCTTGGCTTGGGCCTGAAAGAGGCGAAAGACCTCGTTGACGGCGCGCCAAGCCCGCTGAAAAATGGTGTGAACAAAGCTGAGGCCGAGTCCATCAAAACAGCACTCGAAGCTGCAGGCGCTGTAATCGAAATCAAGTAAGCTGATCAGTTCTGGTGTTGGCGCTGAACAATCAGCGCCTTCTTTCGGTTAACTATCTACTTGCGATTTCGACACAATGCACTGCATTTTCACACTACATTGATAAACGATTGGGCTTAACACGACTCCTGTACGCAGGGGCGTGTTAAGCCTATCGCTGTCTGTATGGGTTTCTTTCGACTTTTTCGACTTTACTCCCTAGTAAAAACGGCTCAGCGCTGCGATTAGCGCGAAAGTCGCCACGACAATAGCGTGGCAACCCTGCCATCAGCATTTCAAGCAATATCTTGCAAAAATGACCAATAACGGCATCACAAATGGGACCATTACCAAACCGGGCGAACAAGAGCGCGTCAACTTTGGTAAAATCCGTCTCGCTGGTCACTACCCTGACCTCCTTGAAATTCAACTCAAATCGTTCCAGGAATATTTCCAGCTGGAAACCACGCCTGACAACCGTATCAACGAAGGCCTGTACCGGGTGTTCCAGGAAAACTTTCCCATCACTGATGCGCGGAACATCTTCAACCTGGAATTCCTCGACTACTTCATCGACCCGCCGCGCTACACCATCGACGAGTGTATGCAGCGGGGCCTCACGTATTCGGTGCCGCTGAAAGCTAAGCTCAAGCTTTCGTGCAACGACCCTGAGCACATCGACTTTCAAACGATCGTTCAGGACGTGTTCCTGGGCAACATCCCCTACATGACCCCGAAAGGGACATTCGTCATCAACGGGGCTGAACGCGTCATCGTGTCACAGCTGCACCGCTCCCCGGGCGTGTTCTTTGGCCAGTCGTACCACCCCAACGGCACCAAAATCTACTCTGCCCGCGTCATCCCGTTCAAAGGGGCCTGGATGGAGTTTGCCACCGACATCAACCTGGTCATGTATGCGTACATCGACCGTAAAAAGAAGTTCCCTGTCACCACCTTGCTCCGCGCAATCGGTTTCGACACAGACAAAGCCATACTCGACCTGTTCAACCTGGCCGACGAGATCGCCACTACCCGTGAAAACCTGGAAGCGTCGATCGGCCGCAAACTGGCCGCGCGCGTCCTGAAATCATGGACGGAAGATTTCGTGGATGAGGACACCGGCGAGGTTGTCTCCATAGCGCGTAACGAGATCATCCTGGAGCGCGATGCAGTTCTCGACGAAGAGAACATCGAACTCGTGCTCGACCCGGATACCAATGTGCCGACGATCATCCTGCAACGCACCGACGTTGACGAAGATTACTCGATCATTTACAATACGCTTCAAAAAGACCCTACTTCCAGCGAAGTAGAGGCCGTTACCTATATCTACCGGCAGTTGCGCGGAAGCGATCCACCGGATGATGAAACAGCGCGCGGTATCATCGACAAACTGTTCTTCTCCGACAAGCGCTACAACCTCGGCGAAGTGGGCCGTTTCAAAATCAACCGCAAACTGGGCCATAACATTGATGAGAACAACCTTGTATTGACGAAGGAAGACATCATCGCCATCGTCAAGTACATCGTTTACCTCATCAACAACAAATCAGAGATCGACGAC
This sequence comes from uncultured Saprospiraceae bacterium, assembly GCA_964621185.1. Classification (GTDB taxonomy): domain Bacteria; phylum Bacteroidota; class Bacteroidia; order Chitinophagales; family Saprospiraceae; genus M3007. The sequence goes on from CAZULM010000041.1 coordinate 41,458, forward strand.
ATCGACCACCTGTCGAACCGCCGGGTACGCACCGTGGGTGAGCAGTTGTACGCCCAGTTTGGCGTAGGCCTGGCGCGTATGGCGCGTACCATCCGGGAGCGCATGAACGTGCGCGACAACGAGGTGTTCACACCCGTTGACCTGATCAATGCCCGCACGCTTTCTTCGGTCATCAACTCGTTCTTCGGAACCAGCCAGTTGTCGCAATTCCTCGACCAAACCAACCCGCTGTCGGAAATCACGCACAAGCGCCGTATTTCTGCCCTCGGGCCAGGTGGCCTTTCGCGCGAACGCGCAGGCTTCGAGGTGCGTGACGTGCACTATTCGCACTACGGTCGCCTTTGTACCATTGAAACGCCAGAAGGGCCGAACATCGGCCTTATTTCCACACTTTGCACCCACGCGAAAATCAACAAGATGGGCTTCCTCGAGACGCCTTATCGCCGCGTAAAAAATGGCAAAGTCGTGATGGAAGGCGATGTGGAATACCTGTCGGCAGAAGCGGAAGACAAGATGAAGATCGCGCAGGCCAACTCGCTTGTAAACGAATCCGGCGCTTTCCTCAACGACCGCATCAAATCCCGCGAAAGCGGCGACTTCCCGATCCTCTCGCCGGAAGAACTGGAATACATCGACGTTGCGCCAAACCAGATCGTAGGCGTTTCGGCCTCGCTGATCCCCTTCCTGGAAAACGACGACGCCAACCGCGCACTGATGGGCTCGAACATGCAGCGCCAGGCGGTGCCGCTTATCCGCCCGCACTCGCCGATGGTGGGCACGGGCCTGGAAGGCAAGGTAGCGCGCGACAGCCGTATGTTGATCAACGCAGAAGGCAGCGGCGTGGTAGAATACGTTGATGCCAACGAGATCATCATTAACTACGACCGCACGGAAGAAGACCAGCTGGTTTCTTTCGAGGAGTCGCGCAAAACATACACCCTGACCAAGTTCATGCGTACCAACCAGGGCACTTGTATCAACCTGAAACCCATCGTTCGCCGTGGCCAACGGGTGGTGGAAGGTGACATCCTCTGCGAAGGTTATGCAACTGAAAACGGCGAATTGGCTCTCGGCCAGAACCTGAAAGTGGCCTTCATGCCCTGGAAAGGTTACAACTTCGAGGATGCCATCGTGCTTTCGGAGCGCGTGGTGCAGGAAGACGTGTTCACCTCCATCCACATCGAGCACTTTGAGCTCGACGTGCGCGACACCAAGCTCGGCGAAGAAGAGCTCACACAGGATATCCCGAACGTGAGCGAAGAGGCCACCAAAGACCTCGACGAGCACGGCATCATCCGCATCGGCGCCTGGGCGAAGGAAGGCGACATCCTCATCGGCAAGATCACGCCAAAAGGCGAAACCGACCCGACACCGGAGGAAAAGCTCCTGCGCGCAATCTTCGGCGACAAAGCCGGCGACGTGAAGGATGCCTCCCTGAAAGTGCCGCCAAGCGTCAACGGCGTGGTGATCGACAAGCAGTTGTTTGCCCGCGCCAAAAAAGACAAGGTGCAGAAAGAGTCGGAAAAAGCATTGCTCGACAAGCTCGACGACGAACACGCAGTGTCGCTCAACAAGCTGAAAACCATCCTGATCGACAAGCTCCAGATGCTGGTGAAAGACAAGGTGACCAACGGCATACGCTCTATCTACGGCGAGGAGATGGTGCCGAAAGGCTCCAAACTGACCGTCACCGTGCTGCGCGACCAAATAGACTACAGCCAGGTGGACTACGGCAACTGGACTTCCGACAAGCATGTCAACGTGCTCATCGCCCGACTGCTGCACAACTACAGCATCAAGGTGAATGAGGAGGTTGGCCGTTACAAGCGCGAAAAGTTCAACATCAGCATCGGCGATGAGCTGCCTGCAGGCGTGTTGAAGCTGGCAAAGGTCTATGTTGCCAAAAAACGGAAACTTAAAGTGGGCGACAAACTGGCTGGCCGCCACGGCAACAAAGGCATCGTGAGCCGTATCGTGCGCATGGAAGACATGCCCTTCCTGGAAGACGGCACACCCGTTGACGTGGTGTTGAACCCGCTTGGCGTACCTTCCCGTATGAACCTGGGCCAAATCTTTGAAACCGTGTTGGGCTGGGCCGGCGAACGCCTCGGCTGCAAGTTTGCAACCCCCATCTTCGACGGCGCCAAAACCGACGAGATCGCGGAGTGGGTGGCCAAAGCCGGCTTGCCGGAACTGGGCCAAACCTACCTGTGCGACGGCGAAACCGGCGACCGCTTCCACCAAAAAGCTACCGTGGGCATCATCTACATGCTCAAGCTAAGCCACATGGTGGACGACAAGATGCACGCCCGTTCCATCGGCCCATACTCGCTCATCACCCAGCAGCCGCTGGGCGGTAAGGCGCAGTTCGGTGGCCAGCGTTTTGGTGAGATGGAGGTTTGGGCACTCGAAGCCTACGGCGCTTCCAACATCCTGCAAGAGTTGCTGACCTACAAGTCAGACGACATTCAGGGCCGCGCCAAAGCCTATGAGGCCATCGTTAAGGGCGACAACCTGCCCGACGCCAATATTCCGGAATCGTTCAACGTATTGGTGCACGAGTTGCGCGGATTGGCGTTGGATGTGAAATTTGAATAAGTGACTAAATATGTTCCATCGATTGAAAAAAGAGTTTAACCTGTTGAAATTCAACACCAAACTCTATCTGGCTGGAATATATTTCACGCTCTTTGAAAAAACGTACAAGGTGGAAGGGCTCGATTTGCTGATCCCTTTCCACCTGACAAACATCAAATTCAGGGGACAGTTCCCGATCAATTTCTACGAGAAACAGGAAAGGCGTTATTTGAAGCAGTATTTGCCAAAAAATGCCTGTGTTTTGGAGATGGGGGGCTGCCTGGGTGTTGTTTCGTGTTTGACCAACAGGCTGCTCGACAATCCCGCACAACATGTTGTGGTAGAAGCGAACCCGAATGTGGTGCCAATCATAGAAGCAAACAAAGCCCGGAACAATTGCAGCTTCCACATCGTAAACTGCATGGTTTCCAACAACCCTGTGAATGAATTTTTCATTGGAAAATCCATTCTGATGAGCAGCAACCGCCGGCAAAGCACGAAAAAAATAAGCATTGCAGGCAAAACGGTCGCACAGCTCGAACAGGAGCACAAGCTGAAATTTGATACTTTGGTTATGGATATTGAGGGTGGGGAGTTGGATTTCCTGCGTGAAAACCGGGAAAAGCTGAAAGATGTGCGCACGGTTTTTATCGAAGTGCATCCCCACCGCGACATCCTATCGAACGAAGAAGTAGCAGAGTGTCTGGATATCCTGGAACAAGCTGGATTGCAACGGCTGGTAGATGATGCCAACTTTTGGGTAATGATCAGGAAACAATGAACAGTGGTCAAGACTACATAGCAACCTGGATTTACTTAGACAGTCAGGACGAGAGCTCTGAATACCCGCAAGTGGGCAAGGCATCGCACCTGCCGGAGTTTCAAAAGGTTTATTGGCGCTGCGTGGCGGTTTTTTATGCCGTAAGCAGCCAAACAAACCCCAACCGGAAGCATGTCTTGTTTACCAATGTGGCCGAAGAAAACCTGCCGGTCATCGACGGGGTGGATATCGGGAATTTATTAAAAGCAAAAAATGTAGAAGTGGTGACGCTGCCTTTAACCTGGCAGGCGCCAAAAGGCTGGCACGGCAAATGGCGCAACCAGTTCTACATTTTTGACATATTGCAGTTCATTGAAAATCAATATTCCCTGTCTGGCGAAGGCCAAAATCCCTCGCCCGACAATCAGGAACCTGCCTTTGTGGTGCTTGACTCGGATTGTATCGTGAACCGTCCGCTCGACGGGCTTTTCGCAGGCATTCGGGACCAGCACCTGCTCACGCTGCCCATGCACTTTGCCGATGATTACAACATCAACGGCTTGACACGGGCAGACATGCGGCAGGTGTTTGCGGAACTGGACGGCCTCGATCCGGGTTTCAATCCGGAGTACTGCGGCGGTGAAATTTTTGCGGCCACACTTCCGGTTGTCCGGCAAATCAACGCCGCGGCGCCCGGGATTTGGCAGGAAATGCTGGAACGGTTCGAAAAAGGAAGGCCCAAGTTCAACGAAGAAGCGCATTTTCTGAGCTATTGCTACCACAAAATCGGCAGCTTTGGTTCATTGGAACGCTTCATCAAGCGGATTTGGACTTCGCCAAAGTTCAGCAATGTTCAGGAAGCAGATTTTGATTTGCCGATCTGGCATTTGCCCGCAGAAAAAACAGGGGGTATTGCATTGATTTTTAATAAATTGAAAAAAGGAGAAACCGGGTGGGACATAAAGGAAATGGGCGGTTGGTTGGGGGTGCCGCGCAGAACCCGGTATTTGAACCTAAAACAGTTTTTGAAATACACTTGGATGTATAAATTGCTGAAAAACCATTGACTCTTAAATTTCTTAATTGTAAAATATGCCTTTCAAAAAGAAAAGCAACAAGACAGACCAGGCGTTCAACAACATCGTGATCGCCTTGGCCAGCCCGGATGAAATCCTTGAGCGCAGCTACGGCGAGGTGCTCAAGCCCGAGACCATCAACTATCGCTCCTACAAGCCGGAACGCGACGGCCTTTTCTGTGAGCGCATTTTTGGCCCTGTTAAGGACTACGAATGCTATTGCGGGAAGTACAAGCGCATCCGCTACAAAGGCATTGTGTGCGACCGTTGTGGCGTTGAGGTAACCGAAAAAAAGGTGCGGCGCGAGCGCATGGGGCATATTCGCCTTGTGGTGCCGGTGGTGCATATCTGGTTCTTCAAGAGCCTGCCCAACAAGATCGGCTACATCCTTGGGCTTTCTTCCAAAAAACTGGAAGGCGTGATCTACTACGAGCGCTACGTGGTGATCCAGCCCGGCATTAAGGCCGAGGAAGGCATGTCGCGCATGGACTTGCTGACGGAGGAGGAGTACATGGAAATCCTGGACAACCTCCCGAAAGACAACCAGATGCTGGAGGACTCCCACCCCGACAAGTTTGTGGCTAAAATGGGCGCGGAGGCCATTTTCTCCCTGCTCAGCACCCTCGACCTCGACGACCTTTCTGCACAGTTGCGCCACGATTCGCACAACGAGAGCAGCATGGCCAAAAAAACAGAGGCAAACAAGCGCCTGCGTGTGGTGGAAGCTTTCCGCAACGGCCTCGAAAGCTGCGGCCAGCGCCCGGAATGGACGGTGATCCAATACCTGCCCGTCGTGCCGCCCGAACTGCGCCCGCTGGTGCCGCTCGACGGTGGCCGTTTCGCGTCGTCTGACCTGAACGACCTCTACCGCCGCGTCATCATCCGCAACAACCGCCTCAAGCGCCTGCTCGAAATCAAGGCGCCGGAGGTGATCCTGCGCAACGAAAAGCGTATGTTGCAGGAGGCAGTGGACTCCCTGTTCGACAACTCGCGCAAATCCAACGCCGTGAAGGCAGAAGGTGGCCGCGCCCTGAAATCCCTGTCTGACATCCTGAAAGGCAAGCAAGGCCGTTTCCGCCAGAACCTGCTTGGCAAGCGCGTCGATTACTCTGGCCGTTCGGTCATCGTAGTTGGCCCGACGCTGAAACTGCACGAGTGCGGTATCCCGAAAGCGATGGCGGCGGAGCTGTTCAAGCCGTTCATCATCCGGAAACTGATCGAGCGCGGAATCGTCAAGACCGTGAAATCAGCCAAGAAACTCGTTGACCGCAAAGACCAGGTGATCTGGGAAATCCTGGAGAACATCTTGCGCGGGCACCCGGTGATGCTCAACCGTGCCCCGACGCTCCACCGGCTTTCCATACAGGCTTTCCAGCCCCGCATCATCGAGGGCAAGGCCATCCAGCTGCACCCGCTCGTTTGTACGGCTTTCAACGCCGACTTCGACGGTGACCAAATGGCCGTGCACGTGCCGTTGAGCCACGCCGCTATTCTGGAAGCACAGGTGCTGATGCTTTCGAGCCACAACATGTTGAACCCGCAGGACGGCTCGCCGATCACCCTGCCGTCGCAAGACATGGTATTGGGCCTGTACTACCTGACAAAAGAACGGAAGAGCATCCCGGAGAACCCGGTGAAGGGCGAAGGCCGCCGCTTCTACGACGCGGAGGAAGTGCGCATCGCGTACAACGAAGGGCAGGTCGGCCTCCATGCCAGCATCGAATGCCGTGTGCCGCAAGAGGTAAACGGGGAGATAGTTACAAAGCGTATCCAAACTACCGTTGGCCGCGTGCTTTTCAACATGGCTGTGCCGGAAGGCGTTCCTTTCATCAACGAACTGTTGACCAAGCGCAACCTGAAGGGCATCATCTCCGATATCCTGAATCGCACCAGCTTCAAGCTTACGGCAGATTTTCTCGACGCCATCAAAGAATTGGGCTTTGGCTGGGCCTTCAAAGCGGGCCTTTCTTTCAACTTGGGCGACTTGGTCATTCCGGAAATGAAAAAGATCGCGCTGGAAGCAGCCCAGGCGGAAGTGGACGAAGTGTGGGACAACTACAACATGGGCCTCATCACCTACAACGAGCGCTACAACCAGATTATCGACAAGTGGACCTTTGCCGACAACCGCATAACCGACCAGTTGATGCGGGAACTGAGCAGCAACAAACAGGGTTTCAACTCTGTGTTCATGATGCTCGACTCTGGCGCGCGCGGTTCCAAGCAACAGATCAAACAGCTTTGCGGCCTCCGTGGCCTTATGGCAAAGCCACGTAAATCGGGCGACACGGGAGCGGCAATCATCGAAAACCCGATCCTCTCGAACTTCCTGGAAGGCTTGTCCGTACAAGAGTTCTTTATCTCCACTCACGGTGCGCGCAAGGGCCTTGCCGACACCGCCCTGAAAACGGCTGATGCCGGCTATCTGACCCGCCGATTGGTTGACGTGGCGCAGGATGTCGTTATCCGCGAGGTTGACTGCAATACGCTGCGCGGCATCGACACCACCGCGTTCAAAGAAGGCGACAAGATCTTGGTGAGCCTGAAAGACCGCATCAAAGGCCGTTTCAGCCTGCATGATGTTTATCACACGGAGAATGACAGCATCATAGTTGCCGCTGGCGAGTACATCACCGATGCCATTGCGGCACAAATTGAAGCGGCAGAGATCGAATCGGTGGCCATCCGCTCCGTACTGACCTGCGAAAGCCGCCATGGCGTTTGCGCGAAATGCTACGGCAAAAACCTGGCAACAGGCCGCGTCGCCGAAATGGGCGATGCCACTGGCATCATCGCCGCACAGTCGATCGGCGAACCGGGCACACAGTTGACCCTGCGTACCTTCCACACGGGCGGTACGGCCATGTTGTCGCAAACGGAGAACACCATGACGGCGCGGAACAACTCCAGGCTGGAGTTCGACTCCATTCGCACGGTTGACTCTACCGACAACGAGGGCAACCCGCTGAAAGTGGTGGTGTCGCGTACCGGCGAGATCCGTATGATCGACCCGAAGAACAACCGCGTGCTGTACAACAATTTTATCCCTTATGGTGCATTCTTGTACGTCAGCGACGGGCAGGAAGTGCAGCGTGGCGACAAGATTTGCAGCTGGGACCCCTTTAACGCGACGATCGTCAGCGATTTTTCGGGCGTGGTGCGCTACAACAACCTCGAAGACGGCACCAATTTCCGTGTGGAGCGCGACGACCAGACCGGTTTCGCAGAGCGCATCGTGACAGAGAGCAAGAACAAGAAGAAGATACCTTCCATCACGGTGGTGAACGCCAAAACCGGCGAGGAGCTGAAATCCTACTCGCTGCCGGTGGGCGCTTACATCTCCGTGGCCGACGACCAGGAAGTGAAAGCCGGCCAGCAATTGGTGAAGATACCCCGAAAGCTCGGCAAGATCGCCGACATCACGGGCGGTCTGCCGCGCGTGACGGAGCTCTTCGAAGCGCGCAACCCATCGAACCCGGCTGTTGTGGCCGAGCTCGACGGCATCATCACCTTTGGCGCCATCAAGCGCGGCAACCGCGAAGCCTTTATCAAGGCAAAAGACGGCCAGGAGTGCAAATACCTCATCCCGCTCACCAAGCACGTGCTGGTGCAGAACGAGGACTTTGTGCGCGCCGGCACAGCTTTGACGGAGGGCGTTATTTCCGTGAAAGACATCCTTTCCATCAAAGGCCCGTTTGCTGCCTCTTCCTACCTGGTCAATGGCGTTCAGGAAGTTTACCGCTCGCAGGGCATCAACATCAACGACAAGCACATCGAGGTGATCGTGCGGCAGATGCTGCGCCGCCTGGAGATCGTGGATGCCGGCGATACCCACTTCCTGGACGGCGAGCCGGTGGAGCGCAACGAGTTCATCGACTACAATGACTGGATCTACGACAAAAAGTTCGTGCTCGACAGCGGCGACAGTGCCAAGCTGAAGCCGGGCGCCCTGGTGACGCTGCGCCAGATTCGCGAGGAGAACTCCTTCCTCAAGCGCAACGACAAAAAGCTGGTGGAATACCGCGACGCGGTGCCGGCTACGGCGGTGCCGATGCTGTTGGGCATCACGAAAGCCTCGCTCGGCACGGAGTCCTGGATTTCTGCCGCGTCGTTCCAAGAAACGACGAAGGTGCTGAGCACGGCGGCCATCGCTGCCAAGAAGGATTACCTCATGGGCTTGAAAGAGAACGTGATCGTGGGCAAGAAAATCCCTGCCGGTACAGGCATGCGGGTTTACGACAACCTGCAGGTGACGGGTTCAGGCAGGCCTTTCAAAGAGGTGGAGCCTGTAGAAGAAGATGCAGTGTAAGCATAGCGTAAGTTGAACATATTGCGCCCAACGTGCTCGAAAAGAGTGCGTTGGGCGTTTTTTTTGGAAGGGGAAACACAGTGCGTTTCTACGCGTTAAATATTTCAAATGACTAAAACAAAAAACGACATGCAAAAAATAATTCCTAACCTGTGGTTTGACGGCAATGCAAAAGAAGCCGCTGAATATTACCTGTCAATTTTCAAAGATGGGAAAATGATCAACACTACCTACTATCCTATGACAGCAGCCGAAGGACTGGCTGACTTTCAAAAGGATTTTGCAGGCAAAGTCCTAACAGTTGAGTTTGAGATATTTAAAATATAAAAAACATTTTGTTTTATTTTAAAGAACAATTACCTTTGTTTTGTCAACGGCCAGAACTTGCTGGTTGTTCAGGTATCTGACGGGGCGCAGAAGGGTTCGCGTTCAAGATGAAAAAGCAGCTTGGGGAAACCGCAGAAAAAGACACTACGGTTTCAAACCCGCACTATGACGGCGCCCTAGCCCGGAAATTGGGGGCGGATGATTACGGCATGAAAGCCTATATCTTGGTGCTGTTGAAAACCGGCCCAAATAAAACAACTGACAAAACATGCATAAGCAACTGCTTCCGAGGGCATCTGGAGAATATAACCCGATTGGTCGATGAGGAGAAAATGATCGTGGCAGGCCCGCTTGGGAAAAATGAAAAGACCTACCGCGGTATTTTTGTGCTGAATGTAACTACTTTTGAAGACGCACAGAAATTGTTGCAAACCGATGCCGCCATCAAAGAGGGTTTGCTGGATTTTGAGCTCTACAACTGGTATGGCTCCGCTGCACTGCCTGAATACCTGAATGTCTCGGACAAAATATGGAAAATCAAGCCTTAGTAATCTTAAATCATACACACCAATGGCAGAGATTAAAACAAAACAGACCGAAGCAGACGTACACGAATTTATCCAATCGTTTGCCAACACCGAACAAAAACGTGCAGACAGCTACGCGTTGATAAAGCTGATGCAGGAGGTCACGGGCTGTGAGCCCAAAATGTGGGGGCCAAGCATCATCGGGTTCGGCAAGTACCACTACAAATCCGAAAGAAGCCGCCAGGAGGGCGACTGGCCGATGCTGGGCTTCTCGCCGCGAAAGGCTGCCATTTCGCTGTATGTGTACACGGGCGCCAAAGAACACGAACATTTGCTCGAAAGCCTTGGCAAATTTACCATGGGCAAAGCATGTATCTACATAAAAAAATTGTCCGACATCAATCAAGATGCCCTGACAAAAATGATGAAAGCTTCTATTGAGTATTTGCAGGACAAGTTTGGAAAATAATGCAAAACAGGGACAATATGAACCGCGACATTCAAAAATACAATGACAACCAGACGGCCAACGACCAATCGATTTGCCAAATGTTGGCTTCTACAATCGACCAAAACCTGCCCGAGGCAGAAAACAAAATCTGGCATGGCCACCCTGTCTGGTTCCTGAACGGCAACCCGGTTGCGGGTTACAGCAAGCAAAAAGGCTGTGTCCGATTGCTCTTTTGGAGCGGGGCCGATTTTGAAGAACCAGCGCTAAAGCCCGGGAGCGGAAAATTTAAAGATGCCTCCATCCGCTACACATCAGTGGAGCAGATCGTTCCCGAAGACTTGGAACGCTGGATACGGAAATCAAAAGAAATCCAGTGGGACTACAAAAACATCGTCAAGCGAAAAGGCAAGCTTGAACGCCTGGCCTGACTTTAACAGAATCGAATAAACACCTGACCCCATAGAAAGCAGCTTGCGAAAACGACTGAAATCAATACCTGCAAAATCGATTTTATACATCCTGTCTATCCATCAATTCGCTAAAATCTTGGCATGACTATGAACACCACCAGTATCACAATTAAGGCTTCCGTTCAGGCCGACGGCCGGAAAGTTTGGGATTGCTACACCCAGCCGGAGCATATCACACAATGGAACTTCGCTTCAGATGACTGGGCATGTCCGTCTGCCAGCAACGACCTGCGGGTAGGCGGGAAGTACTCGGCGCGCATGGAAGCCAAAGACGGGAGCTATGGCTTCGACTTTGAAGCCATTTACGATGACATCGTGGAAAATGAATCGTTCGCTTACACCTTGGGCGACGGCAGAAAAGTAAGCGTCACCTTCAGCAAAGGCAGCCACCAGACCGATGTAACTGTAAGCTTCGAGGCCGAAAGCGAAAACTCCCTGGAGATGCAAAAAAATGGCTGGCAAGCCATCCTCGACAACTTTAAAAAATACGTTGAATCTTTATAGCCAGACATTGATAGCCGAAATCAAATGCCTGAAGCAGAAAAAAGCCTCCAGCACATGAAAAAAGAATTGTCCAAGAACCAACAATCCGAGCTGCTCAATATTCTAAAAACCCGTTTTGAGAAAAATATGCATCGCCACATCGGCATCGAATGGGCCAAGGTGCAGTCAAAACTGGAATCAAACCCGGAAAAACTGTGGTCGCTCGAAGAAATGGAAATTACCGGAGGCGAACCTGATGTTGTCGGCCAGGACAGCGCGACAGGCGAATACATCTTTTTCGACTGCGCCGCAGAGAGCCCCAAAGGCCGCAGGAGCCTTTGTTACGATCGCGAAGCCCTCGAGGCCAGGAAAGAGCACAAGCCACAGAACAGCGCGAAGGATATGGCCGCCGCGATGGGCATCGCGCTGCTGACAGAAGCACAGTACCGGCACTTGCAAAAGCTCGGGCATTTCGACACCAAAACGTCGAGCTGGATTGAAACCCCTCCAGCGATCAGGCAGCTAGGCGGAGCCATTTTTGCTGATTTTCGGTATGGCCAGATATTCGTGTACCACAATGGGGCAGAGTCGTACTATGCCGCCAGGGGGTTCCGGGGGGCTTTGACACTTTAAGTGCTTGTTGGGGATTTTCTCGCGGGCATTTAGCCGCGTCTATATTTCTAAAATGTGCTATATTTGTTTTTTTCTTCCCTCGTACCACACTCTAAATCGTATGAAACAGTTTCTTTCAAGCAAGCACCTGATGGTTGGGCTTCTTTTCCTGTTCGCGCTTTCAACCGGATGTAGAGACAAAAAAGTTGTAACGGACAGCTTTTTTCAACCATATTCCAAAACTTCGGCCATTTATACATTAAGCCTTTTTTCCACGGTAAACGATGGGATGACTGGGAATTTAGCGTCACTTCAGGCACATTTGGACACCTCCGTTGCCGCTATCCTCCAGAATGATACAATTGTCAGCCTTGTGGGAAAATGGGAGGCTGTTTGGGGGCCTGTGAGTTATACCAATGACACCAATTCAACCCCAAATGCATGTGTTTCAGACAATGTTATGGTGCTTTTGAAAGGACTGGACCCTGCCGATCCCACAAAATCAATGTATGTCATAGCTATAGCAGGAACCAACCCCATATCAACATTTGACTGGATGGAAGAAGATTTTAATGCAGACAGTCTTGTACAATGGCCGGCAACAAGCAACCTTCCCAACATTTCAGCTTTCAACAACCCCGTGATCGCGACAGATCCTGCTATCACCAATGCAGGCAATTATGTTTCTGAGGGCACGGCTACCGGGCTGAACATACTGCTCAACGTTATGAAGGATGTTTCGGGTAACACCTTGTTTCAATACCTGAAAGACTCGGTCGGGAACAGTAATGCCAGCTTGGAATTGGCTACTACAGGGCATAGCCTGGCTGGTGCATTGGCCCCTTGCATGGCCCTGGTCCTGAAAAACAACCAACCTTATTGGAACCCATCTGGGAGCATTAGCATAAGCAGCTATGCAACGGCTGGCCCAAGCCCGGGAAATAGCGGATTTGCCCAGTATTTCCAAAGTCAAATGGGGAGCAATTTCTTTGGCGCCTATAATAGTCTGGATGTTATTCCGCACGGTTTCCAGTATTCCATGATGGAGCAGGTTGGCGGTTTGTACGATTCATGCGAATAATGGGTTAAAATAGCCAAAAAGTAAGTGCGGCTGCGATTGCCCCGA
>CAZULM010000042.1:0-51785 GCA_964621185.1 uncultured Saprospiraceae bacterium
TTAGGCTTTTGTAATTGAGGACACTAACGGGAAGAAAACAACACTAACAAAATTGTCACTGGTGAAAACTCCCTTCCTCCTTTTTGCTTGCACACTTGCCATTTTTGCCAAGGCTCAGGGTTTGAAAAACGCCAACAGCGTCGCAAAGTCCACAGAGTTCAGCATCCCGACTTCGCCGGCTTTCGACTTGCTGGCCGTCAACCCTTCCCAGATCGCCCGGCCCAACAACATCCGCGACTTTAAAGTGGACTGGTCGTTCCGCTCATGGCGGCTGAAGCCCAATATTGCCATCCAGGCCCAACCCGTTTGGGAACTGCTGTACAACAGGCCGAACATGGACCGCTATCGGAAAGCTTCGCCCCTGATGCGCACCATTTCCACGCTCGATGTGTCAGCAGGCACCATTGAAGACGACGTTCAAAGCCGCCGGGCATCGGTCGCCGTGAAGCTCAACCTGTACCGACAGCGTGACCCCTTAAAAGACATGCGGATTTTCGTGGGCATGGACACAGCCTATGCCAAACGAGCCAATGCCCAACATACAGAACTGGCCCGGCTGAAAAGCCTGCGCCGCGAGCCCGGCATCGCATTTGAACAAAAACACAGCCTTTCTGTGAAAATGGATTCCCTGCGCCAGGTCATCGACATGGAGGTGCGTGCGCAGAAAGAAAAAATACAGGCTGTCGCCAGCACCTATGTAAAATCATACTGGAATGCTTCCCATGTCGATGTCGCCTGGGGGCGCGTATTCGCCTACCAAAACGCCAGTCTCGACAGCCTGGTGCTGCGTGGCCGCGCTTCCGCGGTATGGCTGAACGCCAGCCTTGGCCTGGGCAAAAAAGTGTTGCTCACCGGGGTGGCAAAGTACATCATGCAGGAAAAACTAGACGACGCCAATACCCAGGGAAACATCATGACCGCAGGCGTAGGCCTGCGCTACGGCAGCCCCAAGTTCAGCATCTTCACCGAATTCCTGTATTCAGATACCGATGCGCCGTTCGGGTTTGCTGCCCCTGGGCTCAACTTAGTGCAGGTTCAACGGATTTCGATGGCTTATGGTGGCGATTGGCGCATCAACCACAACATCATGCTGTCGTATGGGGTGCGGGTCGATTATTCGGAAGGGCGGAAGTTCAGGAATATCCTGCCTGTGGCCGGCATATCCTGTATGATGCGATAATGCAATTCAACCATTTTTTTCACACATAAAATCAAACACAATGAAATTGAAATTTTTTGTTTCCACCACCGCTTTGGCTTTGTTTGCAAGCCTGTTCTTCAGCAACACCCTTGCGGCACAACGTTATCTGACAGAAAAAAAGCCCGACCTGGTACTGCTCGCCGTCACTGCCAAAAAGGAGGGGATTGACCAATTAAATGTGATCTGGTCTATCCAAAACCAGGGGGATGCCACCGCATTGAATATTGACAAACTTATATTCTTCAATGTCGAAGGCTCCACCAAACCTAACAGGGCAGGCGAAACCCACAATTGGATATTAACCCAAAACCGCCTCGCCCTAAATCTTTCCAAGCAGGAACTGAAACCGGGGGAGATCATCAAAGGCAACACCCTCCTTCCCTACATCGAGCAGGAAAACCTGGTCAGCTATCGTGTAACCATTGATGTCAACGACGATTTTTACGAACTGAAAAGGGATAACAACTCTTTGGTGACCCTATTGGTGGGCAAATAGCATTCTTCATTCACCTTTTCCAAAACCTGATTTATTATGAAAAACATCCTATTCCTGTTCGCGCTGCTCGCGGGCAGCCTCCTGCTCCCATGCCAATCAATGGCCCAAATGCCCACAGACAAACAGCTCCAAGCCATCGAAAACCTGATGTCGCCGACCCGCAAAAAAATCACCGACCTGCTCGAAGCCGATAAAACCGGCCAGTACGCTACCTACAAGGCTGATGTAGAAGCCATTGGAAGATTAAGGGATCCAAACGAACGCAACGAGCGACTGGCCAAACTGGAGCGCGACCACATCGCCTTTATCCGCAGCAATTACAAAAAGGTAGTGATCAACCATGAAGAACAGCGCCAACAGGTGGCCCGCATTCTGGGGCACAACAATTTCACTTACGGCGAGTTTGGCCAAATACAGATCGACGTCACCGGGCCGGGGCTTAGCTTGCCCGACAAGTTTACGGTGGAATTCACCTGCCCCATGTCGGCGCAAGACGAGAAATGCAACAGCGTGCTCGCTACTATTTGTACAGTTCGGGCGAGCGATTGTTCTATGTTTTGCGAGTCGATGTCAGAGATCGCCGGCGGCAGCAGGGCCAAGGCAGACGTAGGTGAGAATTTTGAAATACCGAGCGGTTCGTTCAGCAAGGCAAAGGTGACCACAAAAACCGATATCAAGTACGACGGTTTCGCCCTTGCCCTGGCCGGCTATGCCCAAACCAACGCCAAGTTCGGCATCCGTTTCCGCGCGCCAGGGGTAGATAAGGTCGTGATTACCCGCGAAGCAATGGCGCTGGCGCCCCTGGTTTGGTACAGCAAAATTGAGGGCGACCAAGACAACTACGTGGCCACGGCCACTTTCGCCGGCGCCTTCAGCGCGGGCAGCACCATCACTGCCCAAGCCCACAACGAAGCCTTTTCTATTGCTGTGCCAGCGCTAGGCTTCCTTTGCCTGACGACCGCATCTACCCAGGAAATCCATTCCATTCGCGTGGAGCTTTCCAATTGACAATGTGCGCGGCCCTGGTTTTGGGAAACCGCCGAAATGCTGTTTTCCCAAAACCAGGGCCACGCTCGCCAAACACAACCGTTTACAACTAAATTTTGCGACAATGAAAACCTCCCTGTTTTGCTTGCTTTTAGGGGTGTTTCTGACCAACACTTCTTTTGGGCAAACCCAGATCGCTGATGCCGATGGCAACACCCGCGTCCAAACGGAAGCCCTGCCCAACGAAAACCTTATCCGCATGGTCAGCAATGGTTTGGACCGGGTCTTTGTGGGCGCCAACGCTGCCGGCTTCACCCGCATGGACGTGTGGAACAGCAACCAGTGCCTGTTCATCGGGCAAGGCTCGGGCTTGAATGCAACCGGGTTTGGCTCCAACAACACCGGCTTGGGCTTTCGCGCCGGAGAAAAGATCAGCTCCGGGTTCGACAACACTTTTGTAGGCCAAAGTGCTGGCTCCCTTACCAATACGGGCAATTCAAACGTCGCGGTAGGCTCCGGGGCGCTGCTCTTCAACACATCGGGCAGCAGCAACATCGCCATCGGGGCATCCTGCCTTAACCAACTGACTACAGGTTCCAACAATACCGGCATGGGTAATTTCGCTCTGTCGCAGAACCAGGCTTCCGACAATACCGCCGTGGGTAGCTCCGCCTTGCAAAACAACAGCTCCGGCGCGAACAATACCGCAATCGGGCGGCGGGCCGGCCAGTTGAACACAACAGGGTCGGCGAATACCGCCCTGGGTCAGGAAGCCCTGCGCGACAACACGTCGGGCGGCAGCAACACAGCGCTGGGCTTTATGTCGCTGAGCAAGAATACCGCCGGGTTTAATGTCGCTGTTGGAAGTTCCGCCTTGTTGAACAACAGCGCAGGCACAAACTTGAGCGCTGTCGGCGCCAATGCCTTGTTTTCCAACACCGTTGGGAGCAACAATACCGCGCTGGGCAGGCTCGCGCTTTCCAATACCACGACCGGCAGCGGCAACACTGCCCTCGGCGCGAATGCGGGCGACCTGGCAACAGGCAACTCCAACTGCACCTTTTTGGGCTTCGATACCGACAATACCCTGAGCGGGAACCTCACCAACAGCACAGCCATCGGCAACGGCGCCCGCCTGAACGCCTCCAACAAGATCAGGCTGGGCAACACCGCTGTTTCCGTCATTGAAGGCCAGGTGGCCTACACAGTATCCGATGGCAGGTTCAAAAACCGGGTGAGGCAGGATGCGCCAGGCCTCGAATTCGTGCTCGGCCTAAATCCCGTTACCTATAATTTCGACTACACCGAATTCTCCAATTTTTTGGGAGAGGCCAGTGTTGACTACGCCGTTTTGGCCGAAAAAGAACAAAAACGCGAGATGGGCTTCATCGCGCAAGACTTGGAAGCGCTGTGCCGCAAACAGGGCGTGGCGCTGGCCAACCTCGTGCACGCGCCCGAGGGCGAGGCCGACAACTACTCCGTGGCGTACAGCCAGTTGGTGGTGCCGCTGGTGAAAGCCGTGCAGGAGCAGCAGGCGCAAATTGAAGCGCTCCAGGTTCTCGTGGCCCAGCTGGCAGCTTCGAAAGATGCGGAAGCGCCCACTGCTTCCCTGAAAGCTTGGCCCAACCCCACGAGGGGGGCGCTGAACGTATCCCGGGAAGGCTTGCGGCCAGGCACGATGATCCAGCTTCTTTCCGCAGATGGCAAATTGTTGCGCGCTTGGGAAAGCGGTGAAAGGGTAGAAATAGTTGAGTTTCAAAGTCTTCCTGCTGGCAGCTATTTCTTGCAAACTGCTGGCCCTGGCATGCCATCCGAAACTAAAGCCATCCAAAAAAGCAATTAACCTGTCATCCTTTCATTATTAAAAACCATTTGCCATGAAAAATATCATTTTCCTGCTGGCCCTGCTGGCTAATCCCCTTGCATCGCAAGCCCAGACATTGCCTGCCCCCGATGAGCAGCAATTGGCAGCCATCGAAAAAATAATGGCGCCGCAGCGCAAAAAAATAGCAGATGTTTTGGAAGCCGACAAATCGGGGCAATACCAAACGTATCAAGCTGATTTGGCGGCCATTATGCGTGAAAAAGACCGCAGCAGGCAGCGTGCCATGATAGCCCAGCTGGATCGAAACCACAAAACGTTCATCAGCAACGCAGTCAAGGCAGCCAGGATAAATATCGCAGAGCTTAAGCGGCAGGTAGCGGGCATACTCGGCAGCAATAATTTTACGATGGACGCTTTGGGCGGCATCAGCAGCGAGTCGTTTTTGCCGCCCGGGCCGATTTCCTTGCAGTTCAACGCGGAATTTCACCCGCCTTTCGCCGTTTTTGAAGAACAAAGCAACCAGGCTTTCCTGACCAATTGCCATGCCAATGCAAACGGCAACGCCATTTCAACCACAGCGGCCGCCGAGTTCGACGGCGGTTGCCGGGTAAAGGCATGGACGGGCGACAAGGCGGAACTGCCTGCCGGGAGTTTTCAAAAGATCACCGTTTCTGCCCAATGTGATGCCGACGGGGATGGTTTTGTATATGCCCTGGGCGGTTATGCCATGTCCAAGTCTAGGATCGGGCTACGGCTGCAGGGGCCGGGCTTCGACCAATTAGTGATCGTCAAGGAGGTCTGGGTAGTGGCGCCCCTGATCTGGTTTGCCAGCTACAAATTTGATGCGCCCAATTTCCAGGCACAGGTGGTGTTCAACGGCAACTTTTCAGGCGGGAATACTTATACAGCCCAGGGTTATGCAGAGTCCTACTGCCTGGCTGTTCCATTCCTGGACGCCGGATGGGCTGATACAGGCTGCAAGTTTTTCGATTTTATCAAAGTGCGGGCGGCGAATTGAATTCAACCAGCTGCCTTCCAGTTCATTTTTTCAAACCACACACTATTAGGCATTTTATTTCGCACAGGTTTTACGCAGAAAAAAATATAGATTTTACACAGATTTTTTCTGTGTAAAATCTGTGTAAACAAATCTGTGTAAAATCTGCGCGAAAAATGCCCAGGTAGTTATACCTCACGCCGCTTGGTTTTGTGCATGCCGGTCTTTGTAATCAATTGAACATCAGTTGAATCAATCATACTCAATCACAAAAATCAGGCGAATCAGAGTATCGCTCCAACCAACAATTGTATCACAAACTTATAGATTATGAAAAATCATTTCGTCTTACTGCTGCTGCTCTGCGCAGCTGTGGCCTGCGACAAAAACGGGTTTAACCCGGCTGCCTTCAACGGCACTTATACCGGCACCTGGAAAAACGCCGCCGGTGTGGAAGGCCCTGCCAGCATCGTCGTCATGGTACTGAACGACGGCACTTTCGACCTGGTGCTCGATTTCGATGGGAACTACCTGGGACTGGGCGACCCGCCAGCCAACCCTATGTCGGGTACTTACGATGACGAGGGCGCTCATGTAAAAGGTACCAACCCGCTTTACGGCAACTGCGACGTCACGATCGGCAAAAAAGGAGAGATGACGGGTATATTTACCAATGTGGGCATGGGCATGTTTCCCAAACTGACCTACACGGGCACCATTACGGCCAGCAACATCGACGCTACTTATGAAACGTTCAAGCCGGACGGTACGAGCACGATCAGTACCTTGACGTTGAAGAAATAGTATCCTTGCTTATTTCCAAATATCCCGGAACCTGCTGGGCAGGAGCTTGAACTTGTGCCCCAGCCATTTTTCTAAGGTAAGGGCAACGAGGGCATACCCTTCCGTGACGCCAGGCACGGGCACCAGCACCACGACGAAGAATGGGAGGAAGCGCGGAATATCTTTGAGCTGTTCCAGCGCTTCTTCCAATTCTTCGGGCGTAGGGTGGCGGTGCGCCGGGGTGAGCTTCAGCTTCCCGGTTCCGTGCCGGCCAAACACCTGGAGCATTTTGGTGGTGTCCACCCCCTCCATCACCAATGCCCAAACGGTGCGTTGTGGCAAGCGTATGATTTCCCGAAGTTTCATGTGTTGAAGAGTTCTGGGGCAAAGGTATGGGGAAAGGAGGGGATTGAAAACAAGGCAACTTCATCAAGGTTAAATCAAAACCCAAGCCCCCCAAACACGGACACTCTTCCCCTTATCATGAAAGTCCAACTGCGTTTCCCGCAGCGCTTTCCGCGCATTGCCGGTTGCTAACCAACGCTGGCAAAATTGTCCGACAAACTCCTTGGTTTCAGGGCTGTCGGGTATTTTCCAGAGCGTGGCAAGTACCTGGTGCGCGCCCGCGAGCTTGAACCCGCGCTGGAGCCCATATACCCCTTCGCTGCTGCCCGCATCGCCCAAACCGCTCTCGCAGGCACTCAACAGCGCCAAACGGGTGTTTTGCAAGTTCAGCTCGCTGATCTCACGGGCTGTGAGTATCCCGTCTTGGAAATTAGGTGAGCCGGAGCGGCCCAGCCAAGCGCTTTCCGAACCCGCCAGCAGCAGGCCGGATGAATACATTGGGTTGCGCGGCGGAAAGCGGCCCTTGAACGCCAGGGGCAGGGTATCCCAGGAGAACCCGTGGGTGCTGAACATCAAAAAATCGGGAGAATCCCCGGCCGAAAGCTCCTGCCTCGCGTCGTCTTCCAACGGCTCGTAGCCAATTTTGACCGTAACTTTCGTGCCGACAGCAAGCAGTTGGAGGGCTACCGTGTCGGCCTCCGGCAGGGAATAAGGCAATGGGTCCGGGTTGCGGTCTTCGGCGTCCCGGTAAACCAATTTTCCATCTGGCCCATAACATTCACGCGTTCGGCGCTGCATCTTGCTCGTGTCCGTAGGGTAGGAAACACAGGTGTAAATCAGTGCCGTGCGCGGATGGGATTCCTGAAACCTCGACGAAGCCACTATTTCCCGCGAACTCCCAACCTGCTGCAGGTCAAACCGGTTCAATAGTCGCTCGCCATTCGCAATGGCAATGGCTGGCATAGAGATTTTGTGGAGCAGGCCCGATGGGGAATACCATATTTTTTGGGCGCCCTTGCAATGGGGCGCAATCGGCGCCCACACTAAGTGGTACAACGCGGAAGTGTCTGGCGACTTGGAAGGATAGAGCTTGCCCAGCCATTCGCCATGCGAGAGGCTACTTTTGGAGATAGCGCTGGCAAGCTGTTTTTCTTCGAGCAGGGGGACAAACAGCGGGCTGCGTTCACCAGGTTTCAACACAAGCGCCCCGTACACCGTACTGTCCGTGGGGGCATCGGGTTTGTTGTACTTGAAATGGAAAAATTCCACAGCGACTTCATCGGGCAGCAAGGCCGCCTGCACATCGCGCCAGGCAAAAGGGCGTGCTGCCGAGGCAAAAGCTTGCGAATGTTGCGCCAGGTAGCTTTCCAAAAGATCGGCTTCCCGGGCCAGGCTGTCCAATTGGAAACTGCTGTATTGGGCCTTTTTGTCACTGCCCGTCAGATGCTGTCGCTGGGCATCCACAGTTTGGCGAAGCCCAAGCCATTGGGTCATTTTGTGCGATAGGGTGCTGTCTCCCCTGAGCGATGCCATCACGGAACGGGCAGAATGCAGCAGCTGGCCTTTTTCCGAGAGCTGGTCGTCATACAGGAGCCCAGGTATTTCAGGTATGTTGGCTGCGTTCCGCCAAGCAAAGGAATGCCAGTGGTCGAGTTGGGGGCGGATATCGGCTAAGTAGGCTTCCCGGCCAGCATCTGGCAAGACGGCGAAGTTCTTGCGCGTAACCAATTGATAGATGGTGTCTGCTGCCATGTAATGATTAAAGGCGGCGCGGATTTTCCCTTGCCGCTCCTCTATCCCGGCAGCGCCTTGCAGCAAGTACGCGTAGCTGGAATTGTGCTTGCCCGTAATGGTTTCTGCCAGTGCCAAAGCTTTCTGATAATACTTGAGCGAAAGCTTTGTTTTGCCCAGGTTTTCGTAAGCAGTGGCTAAGTTCCGCAAAACGTCGTGGTATTCGATGGTGCGGTTTTTATCGTCGGCCTGGAGGATTTTTTCAGCTTTTTTCAAATAGGGCAGACCTTCTTTTTCACGGTCGAGGTTTGAGAGGAACGTGGCATAGTGCGTCAAATAGCGGCCATACTTCTGGCTTTTTTCACCAAATTTTTCCCGTGAAATTTCCATTGCCCTTGCGAGGGACTCCAACATGCTTTCTTCCACCACATTGGCGAGGGTCGTGTTGGAGAGGTATATTTCAAAATCAGGAAAATTAGGTCCAAAGGATTCGACAATAGAAAATGATTCGTTTGCCAATGCCTTTGCCATCGCATCGTTGCCCAGCATGAAATGGCAGGCAGAAAGGTTCCCGTTTAATAAAGCATATCGGGGGTTGTCTCTTCCCAGCGCCGATGCCATTCTTTCGCGAGCCTCCGTCAGATAGGGAAGCGCATTGGCAAAATCGTTGGCTTTCAGGTAGATATTGCCGATGTTGTTGATGAGGGTGGCATAATCTGCCGGGTTCAGGCGGTGATGCTCGTCTTCAATCGCCTTTGCTTGCAACAAATCTGCCAAGGCTTCATAATATCTGCCTTTTTCCAACAGCACGACTCCCCGGTTGCTGCGTATCATATTGGTCGTTGTATGGTCGGGGTGGTATTTTTCGGCATAAAAAAGGGCTTTGTCGTAAGTGGCCAGGGCTTTGTCGTATTGTCCCAGGCCTGTATAATTTTGGCCCAGCGCGCTGAGGCATGTGATGCTGGTGATGTCTTGAGGCCCCATCAACACATCGCTTATCCTGACCGCTTCTTGCAGGTAAAAGGTTGCTTCCGCGTTTTCGCCCAAATAGGTCAGGACAAGCCCAAGGGTATTGATCCTTACCAAATAAAAAAAACCTGATGTATCGAGCTTGTTTGCCCTGGCATTCTGGATGGACAACAAAAGGTCAGATTTGGCCTCTGCGTAGCGGCCGCTGAGCAGCAGAATTTGCCCGCGGGTTGCATAAGCAGTCCCTAAATTGCTGCTTGTATCTCTCAAATGGTTTTTTATGAGCAGCGAAGTGTCCAAACTGGCCAGGGCTTGCTCGGGAAAGCCAGATTGCACCAATGCCAGGCCCCGTGCGGAGAATAAAGCACCGGTGCTCTGGTCGAACAAGCCACGGGTGCGCAGGACTATTCGCATTGCCCTGTTGAAAAACGGCAAGGCAGCTTTGGCCTTGCCCTTTGCCATGACGGCAAATCCCCGGATTGCCAGCGCATCGGCATACAGGGAGTCCTGATCGCCAACTTCCCGGAGGCATAAAGAGTCGAGTTGGATTGCCAGCGCTTCGTTAAACTTTCCTGCTTCCCACAGTTTGTTGATGGAGTCCACCATTATTTTACAGGTCTGGCCATTTGCCATTGACGCTACCCCAACAAATAAAACGAACAGAAATGGATGATATAGCTTCATTGTTTTGATTTTTATTGGTTTATGTCAAGTGAAAAAGCGGATTGTAAATTATTGGCGCTTTGGGCATACTACACTTTTCCCCGTATCAAAATCAAACGTGACTACATATCCCTCCTTTACCACCTTCGTATAGTCGGCATAGCTTATGCGCGCCACGCCGTTGCAACCCCAACCTGTGCCATAGGAGTTCAGCAGGGTGAACTCCTCTTTGTCATTGTCGTATCCCATCACGAGCAGGGCGTGGCCCTTGGCATCGTCGAGGGAAACGGGCAGTTCCCAAAAGCAATCTTTTTCCGTAAGGTGCCGGAAATTTTCGGTGACCAAAAGGCCGACTACCACGGGAATGTCATCGTCGATCCATGCGATGGTGCGGGGCACCAACTGCTCGCGGAAGCGGGTCTCCCGCTCGCTGGGCGAACCGTTGAGGTACGTTTTTGCCCTGAAAACGGGCTGGTAGCGCAGGTATTGGTAAGGTGCTGCGTTTGCCCGGTCTTGGGTAGTAGGCTGTAGCTGATGGCTGCACGGGGTGTTGGGGAATTTTTCCACAGACGGGATGCCCTGACTTTGGAGCATGTCCAGCACGTTTTTTAGCCTGATATTGTCCATTCCGTACAAGCTTACCAACTGGTTGTGCAGGTACGACCATGAAAAGGCTACGGCCTGTTGCGTGCACCGGCACTGCGCATCGCAATAAATTTTTTGCCGGGCCATCACAGCGGCCGCGACCGTACAACTGGCACATGCCGGCTCGCTGCATTGGTTGAAGGGCATTATGCCAGCCTTTTCAAGCAGCGATTTTTTCTTGCCAGGGCTTAATGCCCGATACCCTCCACCAGGGTCGCCTGCAGCCGCATACGTGGAGTCGTCGAGCACAACGCCGCCCAGGGGAGGCAAGGAGTCTGTTTGGGCAGACAAAGGCGAAAACACCGCAAAGAAGAGGAGTAAACTGGCAGAAAGTCGCTGTTTTCTCATATTTTGGGACTGTGTAAGGGTGATAATTTGACTCGTTCAACTTCCCCAAAACTTCCACCAGGGCTTTCGCTTCTTTTTTGCCCAAACGGTTGCCAGGGTAAAGCCTTCTGGAGCAGAATAAACCGTGAACCCGTAATAACAGAACATGTATAAGGTACAATGCTTTTCCCCCGATGCCGTATAAATAGCATATCGATCGACCGGGCTTCCAAGATTTGGTGCCAAGAGCGAACCTTCTCGCTCAAAGGAAACGGGTCTCCCATCGGCAAGTAATAGTTCTGCCAACAGTTTTTTGCTCTCCGGTATGTCCTGAGCTAGCATTGGGTTTGTTGGGTCATAACCATATCGGCCATAAGCATTTGGGTGTCGGCGGATTTGGCTGAAATCTGAATGCTTGTTCATAAAAAAGGATGTTGAGTGGATAGAAAAAGGCCATGCTTAACGGTTTGCGGGCTTCTCTGGCAAATCATGATCCAGCCCATCTTCTTGAATCAAATATTTGTTCGCGCCTATTTTCAGGAAAAAATGTTGTCCGTCTTGTACCAAGCGGAGCGAGTCTTTCCAAAAAGTGTCGCTTTCCCGCACGTACACGCACAAACCCCCGCGCTGCCCGAAGAAGGCGTATTGGCGCAACGGCTGCCCTTGGGCATCGAGGGCGGGGTTGTGCGAAACGATGAGCGAGGTCGTTTGCCCGGGGTTCGGGCCGGGTATCTCTGCCTGGTAGAGCGTCTTGAACCTCGGCTCGGCGCTGGGGACGGTACCGCCTGAAACATCTACAGAATTTGGGGCTGGCAGCCTTGGCGCTGTGTTTTCAGGCGATGGCTTGAAGAGCAGCCAGCCCAGCGACAGGCCGAGCAGGAGGCCGACAAGGATTCCCAAGGCAAGGGCAGTCTTTGGCTCTGGCAGCAGCCGTGGGGCCTCGGTGTCGTGGTGCTTTTGCCCGCTTTCTTCTTGCTGGATGCTGTCGCGCAACGCTTCCACGCGCTTGCGGATGTCGGCCCTGGCGGCGCGCCGCACTCCTTCCGAAAATTGGCGCAGTTCTTTTGTCCGTTCCTGCAATCGGGGATCGGCGAGAAGGGCAGCTTCGAAAAGTACGCGTTCCGCTGCCGACATTTTGCCCCGGAGGTAAGCTTCTATCTGTTGTTCGTTGTTATTTTCCATTGTCTTCTTTCGTTGAAGGTTCTTCCTGTTGCCCTTTCACGCACTTTTCCAATTTGTCCTGGCACCTGTTTTTCATCGTTTTGGAAACATTGGGGCCTGAATCGCCCATGGCCGCCGCAATGTTGTCGTGGCTTTGGTTCATGTACCAAAACCGGACGATACGCTCCTTACATTTTTCCCCGATCTGTTCGAGGCATTGCTCGAGCCGGATGTGCCTGGCGCTGGCTTCAGCCTCTTTTTCCTCCTTTTCAAACGCCGCTTCTTCCAAATCTTCCGGTATCCCGGCTGGGAAGAACTGTTCCAAGGAAACCTCGTTGCCCCGCTCCCGCAAAAGGTCGAAGTATTTGTACTGAGCCATTCGGAAAAGGTAGTTTTCCAGTTTTCCCTCGTGTCGGTATTTGCCTTCTCGGCAATTCTGTACAAATTTGATGACAGCCTCTGATACGGCGTCGTGCACATCGTCAAGGTTGCCATTCCTGGAATACACCCAAGGCTTTGCCAAGTCCAGCAAGCGCCGGTATAAACAAGCTATCGCCTTCGATTCCAGGTCGAGTGCCCCATCCTCCAGCCAGGCCAGGGCTTGCGCGTCCGTGCAGATATAGGTGCTTTTCGTTTCGTTGGCCATATATCGTTGGGAAATAAAAAAGGTAAACAGTTTTAGCCTGTTTCAAGGCAAATATATGCAACGAGTTGTATTCGGTTTGAAACGCGGGATGTTTTCTTGTAAATAAGGAAATACGCAGAATCGCTGCCGTTTGATTTTCCATTCTTGCCAAATATCTCAATCCGAGAGACATAGCCTTGCCAATGCCGCGCTTGCGACAGAACAACAGATTCAGCCTATCTTTGCCGCCACGATTGGCATTGCGTGCTAAGCAACGCATGATATCGGGCAACGAAATCACAACTAATTGCCCAAAGCGGTTAAAATCAAATCGTTTTGCCGTTTTATGAAACAAAATTATTGCAGCATTCAGGTACCGACAGCACCGCAAAACAACATGCTCTCACACAACCAATCCAAGCTCCTCGCCTCCCTCGGCGTAAAAAAATACCGCCAGCAGCACCAAAAATTCGTCGTCGAAGGCGAAAAAATGGTGGCCGAGCTGCTCGCGCAGGCGCGCGTCGGCGTGTCGGCCATTTTTGGCCTGGAGCGCTGGGCAGAGGCAAACGCTGCGCTCATAAAACCGTTCCTGGAGAAGTTCAACCCTGTCACGGATGCCGAATTGCGGAAAATATCGTCCCTCACCACGCCCAATTCGGTGCTCGCCGTCGCGGAAATCCCGGGCGAACCGGTTGATATGGAATTGCCCAAGCAAGACCTATGCATTTACCTCGACGACCTCCAAGACCCCGGCAACCTGGGCACCATACTGCGCATCGCCGACTGGTTCGGGCTGCCGGCGGTGTACTGCTCCCCCGATACGGTCGATGTTTACAACTCCAAAGTGGTGCAGGCCAGCATGGGCGCGGTGCTGCGGGTAAAAACCTGGGAGCTGCCGTTGGAGGCCATGCTGAGGTCAAAGGCGGGCTTCCCCGTGCTCGGCGCCGTATTGGGCGGGCAGAACGTGTTCGAGATGGAGCTGCCCCCCAACGGGCTGCTCGTCATCGGCAACGAAAGCCGCGGCATTTCCAACGCGACTGCCGACAGGCTCAGCCACCGCCTCAGCATCCCCAGGCACCCGGCTGGCGGGGCAGAATCTCTGAATGCAGGGGTTGCGGCAGGCATTTTGGTGGCTCAGTTCTCAACTAGTCGTTCAACAGCCGCATTGCGTCGATGATTATAGGGGGAAAACACCCACATTCATCGTACTTTTGCGCCGAAACATTAACCAACCACAACTTTTGCAACCATGACTGAATTTCGCAAATACCTCCCCCTGATCCTGCTCGCACTCGGCGCATTGCTTGTCTTCGGCATGTGCGGCACCTACAACTCTACCGTTAAAAAAGACGAAGGTGTGAAAGCCGCCTGGTCGCAGGTGGAGAACCAGTACCAGCGCCGTGCCGACCTGATCCCCAACCTCGTGAACACTGTGAAAGGCTACGCCGAATTTGAAAAATCGACCCTTGAAGCGGTGGTGCAAGCCCGTGCATCCGCCACGCAGGTAAAGCTCGACCCCAATGAGCTCACGCCTGAAAACATCCAGCGCTTCGAGCAAGCCCAGCAGGGCCTTTCCGGCGCCTTGGGCAGGCTGCTGATGATCTCGGAAAACTACCCGAACCTGAAAGCGAACGAAAATTTCCTCTCCCTGCAACAGCAATTGGAAGGCACGGAGAACCGCATCACCGTGGAGCGCAAAAAATTCAACGAGGCCGTGCAGGACTTCAACGCCAGCATCCGCCGATTCCCGACCAACTTGTTCGTCGGCATGTTCGGGTTTTCACCAAAGGGCTACTTCCAGTCGCAACCAGGCAGCGAAAAAGCGCCAGAAGTTAAATTTTAGCCGTTGGCCGTTGGCTATTAGCCATTGGCAGCCAACGGCCAACAGCCAACAGCCAACAGCCATACTCATGCTCTTTACAAAAGAAGAAGAAGCGCGCATTACCGAAGCCATCAAGGAGGCTGAAGCCGGCACCAGCGGCGAGATACGCCTGTTCGTGGAAGAATTCTGCCTGCGCGACCATCCAGTGGAACGCGCGGAGGAACTGTTCCAGCTTTTCGGCATGTACAATACCAAGGAACGGAACGCCGTGCTGATCTACCTCGCGGAAAAAAGCAGGCACTTTGCCATCTGGGGCGATGCCGGCATCCATGAGCGCGTGGGCTTTCAGTTCTGGGAGCAGGAAAAACAGCTCATGCGCGAGCACCTGCAACATGACGAAGCTGCCGAAGGCATATGCAAGGCAATCGGCCTTATCAGCGCCAAACTGCACGAATTTTTTCCAGCTGATGAAAACAACAACGAAAATGAGCTTCCTGATGAGATTATTTACGGGTAATTGGCGGCAGTTGGCCCTTGGCCCTTGGCTATTGGCATCCATAGCCAAGAGCCAAGGGCCAACTGCCAAGAGCCACTGGCTGGCAGCCCTTTTCCTCCTGCTCCCCTTTTTAATGCTGGCGCAAGGCGATGCCGAACTCTTCCCACCCAAACCCGACCCGGCTGTTTATGTGCACGACTATGCCGGATGGCTGGGACCACAGGAAAAAAATGTACTGGAACAAAAGCTCCGGGCCTACCACGATTCCACCACCACCCAGATCGTGGTGATGATCCGGCCCGATATTGGCGATTACGACAAATCCTCATACGCGTTCGAGCTCGGCAACCGCTGGGGTATCGGCCGTGCCGACAAAAACAACGGCGTGGTCATGCTGATCAAGACGGTGCCGCCCGACCGGGGCATCTTCATCGCCACCGGCTATGGCACGGAGGGCGCATTGCCCGATATTCTCGCAGGTCGGATCATTCGGAACACCATTGGGCCGTATTTCCGGCAAGAACAATATTATGAAGGGATTAATGCCGGCCTGGATGAGATCATTCAGGC
Organism: uncultured Saprospiraceae bacterium; assembly: GCA_964621185.1. Classification (GTDB taxonomy): domain Bacteria; phylum Bacteroidota; class Bacteroidia; order Chitinophagales; family Saprospiraceae; genus M3007. The sequence continues at coordinate 15,644 of CAZULM010000042.1, forward strand.
GCTGTCGGGCGAGTTTAAGGCGGAACCCTCCAAGCCCATGAGCACGGCAGAAGCGCTTTTCATCGTGTTTTTCATCGCGCTTATCTTCTTCTTGATAGTAGGCACCATCGTGTACAAGCTGCGCAAGTTCTCCCAATGGATCACCCACGATGGCAGCAAGCCCATCAACCGCCGAAGCCGCGACAACTGGGGCGGCGGCTGGTGGATCGGCGGCGACAGCTGGGGTGGCAGCGGCGGCAGCTCTGGCGGCGGCTGGGGCGGCGGCGGCGGCGGCAGCTTTGGCGGCGGCTCGTTCGGCGGCGGCGGCGCGGGCGGCGATTGGTAGCGCGACATTTATGTCGCCCGAAAAAGGCTATTTATGGCCGTGAAGCAGTAAAATACGGCCATAAATGGCCTTTTTCGGGCGGTTTAAAAACCGCGCTACCGTTCAATTAAAAATTCAATAACCGATCAATATCCATGCAACGTTTTATTACCCAAGCAGCCTCGGTGCTGTTCCTCCTGCTGGCCCAGTTTTCACCAGCCTTCTCTCAGCTCACCCTCAAAGTCACGGCCATACCGGCCAATACCCCGCCGGGGTCCAACATCCACGTTGCCGGCACCTTCAACAACTGGAACCCTGGCGACGCAACCAAAATACTGACCCCACTTGGCGGCGGCCAGTTTCAAATTGTGCTGAACCCGCCTGTGGGCCAGGTGAAGTTCAAGTTCACCCGAGGCTCCTGGGCCACCGTGGAAGGCAATGCCAGCGGCGGGTACCTGCCCGACCGCGTGCTCAATTACAACGGTCAACCAAGCACCGTCAACCTCAGCATATTGTCGTGGGAAGGCCAGGGCAGCGGCTCCGGCACTGCAGCCCCGAATGTGCAGATACTCGACAACGCCTTTTCCATACCAGAATTGAACCGCACCCGCCGAATATGGCTTTACCTGCCGCCCGACTACTACACTACCACCAAAAGTTATCCGGTGCTGTACATGCATGATGGACAAAACTTGTTCGACGACCAAACTTCGTTTTCCGGGGAATGGAAGATCGATGAATCGCTCAACCAACTGTTCTCCCAGGGCGATTACGGCTGCATTGTCGTTGGCATAGACAATGGCGGCCAATATCGCCTGGATGAATACTCCCCCTGGGTCAATGCCCAGTACAACGCCGGCGGCCAGGGCGATGAATACGTCGATTTTCTGGTCAATACCCTGAAGCCTTACATCGACATCAATTACCGCACCCTGCCGGGCCGTCTCAGCACGGGCATCGCCGGCAGCAGCATGGGCGGCCTGATTTCCATGTACGCCCTTTCGGAGCGGCAGGACGTGTTTTCAAAGGCAGGGATATTCAGCCCGGCATTTTGGTTTGGCGGCAATAACTCTGTTAACCATACGGCCTCCCACACCAAACAAGGCCCTGCAAGGGTGTATTTCCTCGCCGGCGCCGACGAAGAGAACGACGGCAACCAATCCAACTACGTGGTGAATGACATGAACGCCGTTGCGAATGCTATGAACACAGCAGGCTTTCTCAATTCAGAAAAATTCACCAAAATACCCGCAGACGGCAAACATTCCGAGTGGTTCTGGGCGCGGGAATTCCCCGATGCTTATGTGTGGCTGTTCGCAGGCGCGGTCTCAGGCAGCCAGGAAAGTGGCCCAGCGCAGGAATTGGAGATATTTCCCAACCCGGCAGGAGAGTGGGTGCGGTTCTCGGGGGTCAATTCCGATGAGTTGGTTTACCTGAAGATTTACAACAGCGCCGGGAAATTGGTGCGCAACACGACCATCGTGGGCAATGAACCCGTTTGGACGGGCGACCTGGCGAAGGGGGTTTATGTGGTGAAGGCTAGGAATAAGGGGGGGAAATGGGTTGTTGGGAAATTGGTGCGATAATTTCCACTGAGCAACCAAACGGATTCGTTCTGCCTCTGCTGCGTAAGCAAGACATGCAAGGGTATCTTCTTTTGCAAGCATTGGAAAATCATCCAAGATTTCCTCAGTTGTCATGCCGGAAGCCAAATAGCTTAAAACGTCAAAAACAGTTATGCGCAAACCACGGATACAAGGTTGTCCACTTCGTTTCCCAGGTTCGATGGTAATTATTGTTTTGTAGTCCGTTTCAAAAAGTAATTTCGCTATAAAAATAGTCTTTTTTGGGAATAGAACACTAGATTTTCTGCTTTTCAGCATAAATTTCAATCTATCAAGTTACTTTTGCAGGATACCTGAACAACATTATTCCACCCCCGAGACTTTCCTGCATGGCTAAGCGAAAAGGCGGACAATTGAGTATGAACTTCGACAGAGAAAGGGTTTCCAAGCTCTTTGGGGTCTTTTGCCTGTTCCTGTCGTTCTACTTTTTGATCGCGTTCACATCCTATTTTTTCACTTGGGAGAACGACCACGACATCGTGTTCCGCTTTTCCTGGGAGATGTTCCTGGCCGATGTGCCGGTGGACAACTGGTTGGGTCGTTTGGGCGCGTTCACCGCCGATTCGATCATATATTGGGGGTTTGGGGTGGCCTCGTTCGGGCTGGTGTACCTGCTGTACAAGGCAGGGCTGGCCTTGATCCGCAGCACGCCCGGCGGTTTCATGTTTTTTACTTTTCAGCGGACGGTGATCTACATGGTCATCGTCTCGGTGGTCAGTTCCTTCTTTTTCCAGAAAATGGAATTCCCCTGGGGCGGCGTTTTTGGCCAATCGATCAGCGAGTATATCCAGAATATGCTCGGGGTGCTGGGCACCCTGGCGCTGATGCTGTTCGCCTTGGTGGCCACATTCGTTTGGTCGAACAATCCCGACCTCACCGAATTTACTTGGGAAAGGGTTTGGGACGAAACCAAGCAGGCTTGGGCCGACTTGCTCAGCGGCAATTTCGGGAAACGCCGGCCAGCGTACCGGGCATCGCGTGCCAGCGCGAGCGCAGCTTCCGACAGCGAGGCAGAAACCATCGATGCCGAGCCAGTCCGCCCGGCGGTCAATACCCCTGTCACGGAAGAAATTGGGGGGCAGACCGCCCTCGACCTCAGCCAGCGTTCTTCCCTATTCTCCGACCCTCCTAAACAGGAAATGGTGCGCCCCGAGCCGCTACGGCCGGGCATGGACGACGACATGGAAATCATCGTCAATGTGCCGCCGCCACCCAGCACCCCGGAAGACGCGGAAGCCTACAAACCGCCAACCGTGGCCATCCAGGAAGATACCCCTGACTTTTCGGAGCCCTACGACCCGACCCTGGAGCTTTCCCACTACGAATACCCGCACCTCCAACTGCTCGTCGATCACGAGACTACCGTGCTGGAAATAGACCGCGACGAGCTGGAAGCCAACAAAAACCAGATCATCCAAACCCTGCTGTACTTCAAGATCGAGATCGAAAAGATCAAAGCGACCATCGGGCCCACGGTGACGCTGTACGAGATCATCCCGGCCAGGGGCGTGCGCATCTCCAAGATCAAAAACCTCGAAGACGACATCGCCCTCAACTTGTCGGCGCTTGGCATCCGAATCATCGCGCCCATTCCCGGCAAAGGCACCATCGGCATCGAGGTGCCCAACAAAAAGCGCCAGACCGTCGGCATGCGCGAGGTGCTGATGGACGACCGCTTCAAACGCGCCAAAATGGAATTGCCCATCGCCTTGGGCAAAACCATCCAGAACGAGGTGTTTGTGGCCGACCTGGCCAAAATGCCCCACTTGCTGGTGGCAGGCGCCACGGGCCAGGGCAAGTCTGTGGGCATCAACGTAGCCCTGATGTCGCTGCTCTACAAAAAGCACCCCTCCCAGGTAAAACTCATCCTGATCGATCCCAAAAAGGTGGAGCTGTTCCCTTATGCCCACCTCGAAAACCATTTCCTCGGCTTCCTGCCCGACCAGGTGGAGCCTATCGTGACCGACACGACCAAGGTGGTGCAGACGCTCAACTCCCTCATCATCGAGATGGAAACGCGCTACGACCTCTTGAAAACCGCCGAAACCCGCAACATCTCTGAATACAACGACAAATTCGTCGCCCGCCGCCTCAACCCCAGCAAAGGCCACCGCTTCCTGCCCTATATCGTGCTCATCATCGACGAGTTCGCCGACCTCATCATGACCGCCGGAAAGGAAGTGGAACTGCCCATTGGCCGCTTGGCGCAACTCGCGCGCGCGGTGGGCATCCACCTCATCATCGCTACGCAGCGTCCCTCGGTCAACATCATTACGGGCGTAATCAAGGCAAACTTCCCGGCGCGCATCGCCTTCAAAGTAGCTTCCAAGGTGGACTCCCGCACCATCCTCGATGCAGGTGGGGCCGAACAGCTCACCGGGCGCGGCGACATGCTGCTGTCGGTCGGCGGCGACATTATCCGCCTCCAGTGTGCCTTTGTCGATACCCCGGAAGTGGAGCGCGTCATCGAGTTCATCGCCAACCAGCAGGGTTTCGCCGAGCCCTTCTTCCTGCCCGAGTTCCACCCCGATGGCGAATCGGGCGGCGGAAGCAGCAAGCAGTTCAGCCTCTCAGAAATGGACGACATGCTCGAAGATGCCGCCCGCCTGGTGGTAGAAACCCAACACGGCTCTACCAGCATGATCCAGCGCCGCATGAAGCTCGGCTACAACCGCGCCGGGCGCATCATGGACCAGCTTGAGGGCCTGGGCATCGTCGGCCCTGCGGAAGGCTCAAAGCCGCGGGAGGTGCTGTTTTACTCCATGGACGAGTTGAATACTTTTTTCCAGAAGTTGCGGGAGAAGCGGGGGTGAATTAATTTGATAATGTGATAATTTGATAATGTGCAAAGCGCTTGTGCAATTATTTGGATAGGTATTCCTGCGCTCAACCCTAAATTTTGATTAAGGCGTTCAAAATCAAATGCCAAGCCAAAGAAAAAAATGATGTGCTTATTATCAAACTATCAAATTATCGTTTCAAATACGCTTCTGCCCTGGTCTGCGCATTTTTTCGCACATTCATGTAAAACAAGTTCAAATCGCCGATATGGTAATTTTTCCGGCGGAATAAGAAGCTGCCTTTGAATTTCGGCTTGCGGGACAACAAAACACCCTGGTACACTTCGGCATCCGTGATGGCGGGATATACCTTTTCAAAAGGGCGAACCACGCCGCCGAGGTTGCCGGTTTTTGGCACATATTCGCCTTCGGTGGTGGTCCAGCAAAGCGGATTGGTGCATACGATTTCCTTGCTCAGACGGGTATCCGCGCTGTGGTCGAGAATGTATTCCCGGTTCCAGGTGCGCCAGGAGCAATAGCAATTTATTTGATCGGGCTTTTCGCAGGGCTGGATATGGTTGAAAAATTGCTTGTTTACAGGCCAGCCTACGATGTAAGCGGTCACCAATTGGTTTTGTACGGGTGTGCCCTCTATTTTTTTCTTTATCAGGTTCATGGCGTGCAATGCTCCCTGGCTGTGCGCAGCGATGATGAATGGCCGCCCATCGTTCCAGCGTTTCATGTAATAATCGAAAGCAGCTTCAATGTCAGAATAGGCCACTGCAAGGGCTTTATTTCCGGAATTCACTTTCTTTTTGTCGTAGAACACGTTCAGGTGCGCTTGGCGGTAGCGCGGGGCATACACCCGTCCAGCGCTGTTGAAGATGCTGGCTTGGTACAATATCGCTGTCTCGTCCGTTTTGCGGTTGGTTTTGTTGTCGTGCACATCCGCATTCCATTGGGTTTCGCCACGGCTCGAGCCGGTGTAGGTAGTAGGGTAGAAGTACAGCACATCTACCGGGGCATCAGCTTGCTCGTCTTTGATATCAGGAAGTGGTGTGCGGTCGGCCATGTCTTTTTTCCCGGGATGGGCGGCCCAGTTTGCCAGGTCGGCATAGTCGGGCGCGGGCGGTATGATGGCGGCATCGAATTGGCCTGCGGGACGCACAGCGCAGGCACACAAGCTTGCGATAAACAGGGCGCCAAAGAGGAATTTCGTTAATTGCATGGTTTAATATTGTTAGAGTGCTAAAACGCAGGGCTTTTGCGCTTAGTTCGGAGCAAGAGAATTAATTTGATAATTCGATAATTTGATAATTTGATAATTTGATAATCGGCTAAGCGCTTGTGCGCTTAATTGAATAGGTATTCCAGCACTTAAACCAAAACTTTAGTTAAGGTGCTGAAACTCAAGAGCCAACCCGAAGAAAAATGGTGTGCCCCATTATCAAATTATCTCATTATCAAATTAATTCCCTTATTTTTCCGCCCAAATCCACCGTGATTATGGCATTTTGGATCAGCATACTATCTGTTTTAGCCGTTGTATATGCCGGGCTTTGTGTAGTTTTTTATTTTGGGCAACCGCTGTTTTTTTTTCGCCCGGAACGACTGGCCAAAACATTTACGTACAAATATCCCTTCCCGTTTTCAGAGGTCAATTTCGACATGGAAGACGGCGGCAATGTGAATGCGCTGCATTTCAAAGTGCCCAACAGCCGGGGTGTGGTTTTTTACATCAAAGGAAACTCCAGGAGCATCAAAGGCTGGGGCAAGTTCGCCAAGGATTTTGTAGGCAAGGGCTTCGATTTTTTTATCCTCGACTACCGCGGTTTTGGCAAAAGCACCGGCAAACGGACGGAACAAATACTGTACTCCGACCTGCAACAGGTGTACAAATGGCTGGCAGAGATGTACGGTGAAGACCGGATTGTGTTGTATGGGCGCTCGCTCGGCAGCGGCCTGGCCACTCGTATCGCTTCCTGGAATCATCCGCGCCTGCTGATCCTAGACAGTCCTTATTACTCTTTTTTGCACCACATCTCGCGCTATGCATTCATCCTGCCTTTGCGCTGGCTGCTGAATTACCAAATCCGCACCGACCGCTTTATCAAAAAAGTAGAATGCCCCATCCACATCATTCACGGCCGCCGCGACCGCCTCATTCCCTATCGCCAAAGCGAGATGCTGAAAAATCTGGTACCGGAAAAAGTGACCTTGCACACCATCGAAAAAGGCGGTCACAACAACCTGCCTGAATTTCCGCTGTACCACGACCTGTTGTACGATTTGCTGCACGAGGCGTTTGATGAGGAACTGAGGATGGCGGCGTGAACAGGCACGGAATTTCTACTTCAATTTCTCTTTTTTATTCCTTGGATGCATTGGCAAACCCGCTAAAAATTGTTACATTTGAAAGCCGAACCTGTGATTCAGGGAAGCTTAACCACTAAAATTTTTAGCTAAATGAAACATCAAAACGCAATTCAGGTATTTGAAGATAAAAAGGTGCGGACGGTTTGGGATGAAGAAGAAGAGAAATGGTATTTTTCGATTGTCGATGTTATTCAAGTATTAACTGGCAGTGCAAATTCACGCAAGTACTGGAGTGTTTTAAAAACCAGGTTAAAGGCGGAAGGAAGTCAGTTGGCTACAAATTGTAGTCAACTGAAAATGGAATCAAGTGATGGGAAGTTTTACAAAACCGATGTAGCCGATACCGAACAACTCTTCCGCCTCATCCAATCCATCCCATCCCCCAAGGCAGAACCTTTTAAACTTTGGCTGGCAGAGGTTGCAAGCGAACGTTTGGACGAAATGCAAGACCCCGAACTGAGCATTGACCGTGCATTGGAACAGTACCTAAAGCTCGGCTACTCTGAAAGCTGGATAAACCAACGCTTGAAAAGCATCGAAATTCGCAAAGAGCTTACTGATGAATGGAAAATCCGAGGACTCAAAGAAGGTCAACAATTTGCGACGCTTACCGATATTATTACCAAAGCTTGGGCAGGAAAAACGACAAAAGAATACAAGGTTTTCAAAGGCTTGAAAAAAGAAAACCTGCGCGACAACATGACGAACACAGAACTCATTCTGAATATGTTGGCAGAGGCTTCAACTAAAGATATTTCAGCAGCAACCCACCCAAAAGATTTTGAAGAAAGCAAAAAAGTAGCATTCCAGGGCGGCAATGTTGCAAAAGTAGCCCTGAAAGAATTGGAGTCTAAAACTGGGAAAAAAGTGGTGAGTTCGTTAAACGCTAAAAAGGCTCTGAAGTCAAGGAATTTGGATAAAGAAGAAGAATAGATCAAAACCGTTGAGGAAATGTTGTCACTTTTGTGCATTGGAAAAGAACTCTTAGCAAAACATCATCCATGTCCAAACTACTCCTCCTCCTTTGCCTCCTCCTTGCTGCGTGCGCCATTACCGCCCAGGAAAGCGCCACCGTTTACGGCCGTGTCACCGATGCCTCCGACGAACAACCCATTGAGTTTGTCAGCGTGTTCATCAAAGACGTGGGCAAAGGCGTGGCCACCAACGAATCGGGCCAATTTGCTATACAAGTACCTGCAAACCAGCGCCTTACACTTGGCTTTAGAAGGGTGGGCTACAAGGATGCCAGCGCCGACATTCTCCAACTGAAACCGGGCGCCCGCTACGCCCTCGACATCGCCCTGGCGCCCAACGAGTCCAACATGGAGGTGGTCATTAGGGAGCGGCGGCTCGATGAAGGGGGCATGGTGAAGGAAAAAAACATGGCAGAGCTCAAGCTGCTGCCCACCACCACGGGCAACTTAGAAAGCGTACTGCCCCATATCGCCCTCGGCACCAACGCCGGCACCGGCGGCGAGCTCAGCTCCCAATACCAGGTGCGCGGCGGCAACTACGACGAAAACCTGGTGTACGTCAACGATTTTGAAATATACCGCCCACAGCTCATCCGGGCAGGGCAACAAGAAGGCCTTACTTTTCCCAACATCGACCTGATGCGCGACCTCTCTTTCTCCAGCGGCGGCTTTCAGGCAAAATACGGCGATAAAATGTCGTCGGTGCTCGACATCAAATACAAGCGTCCCGACAGCCTGCGGGCCAGTGCCAGCGCCAGTTTGTTGGGCTATACCGGACACATTGAAGGCAGTTGGAAACCCCGGAAAAACGGCTTCAACGCTTTCCGCTACCTGCTGGGGGCGCGCTACAAAACTACCAAAACCCTGCTCGGAAGCTTAGATGTAAAAGGTGAATACGTGCCGAATTTCACCGATGTGCAGACCTACCTCACTTACGACCTGAACCGCGACTGGCAGGTAGGGCTCATCGGCAACTACAACCGCTCCACTTATTCCTTCCAACCACAAAGCCTGGCCCGCGCCTTCGGATTAATCGACTATGCCCTGCAATTGCGCACCGCATTCGAGGGGCAAGAGGTGGACGATTTTACCCAGGCAATGGGCGGCGTTGCGCTCACTTATTTGCCCGACCGGGAGCGCAATCCCTTGTTTCACAAGCTGTTGGGCTCCGTTTGGCGCAGTCAGGAGAACGAGCGTTTCGACATCTTAGGCTATTATATCCTCGGCGAGCTCGATGAAAACCTCGGCTCCGACAACTTTGGCGAAATCGTCAACATCCTCGGCACCGGCACCCAGCACACCTGGGTGCGCAACTACTTCAGTGCCGATGTCCGCAACCTGGAATATAAGGGCGGCATCGAATTCCAGAACGACCAAAGGGATGCCAGCCTCACCCGCAGCCATTTCCTGCAATGGTCGGCCAAATGGCAGAATGAAACCATTTTTGACAAAATTAACGAATGGGAACGCCTCGACTCGGCACTCTACTCCCTGCCCTACGACACCACCGTGCTGCTCGTGCGCAAGCTGCTGAAAACCAAAAACAACCTGGCCAGCGACCGTTTCAGCGCTTCTTTCCAGGACACCTGGACCTGGCGCAAAGACGGGGTGCGGGAGTTCCAGGCGGTGGCAGGGTTCCGGGGACAGTACTGGACGATGAACAACGACTGGTTTGTGTCGCCGCGCGCCCAAATTCTGTTCAAGCCCTTGAATACCAGGCGCGACGTGTCTTTTCGGCTGGCGAGCGGGCTGTACTACCAACCCGCTTTTTACCGGGAAATGCGGCGCCTGAACGGCACGGTGAACACCAACCTGGCTGCCCAGAAATCGGCACATGTGGTCGGGGGCTTTACCTGGGACTTCCTCTGGGGCCGCCGCAATCCCGTGAAAATGCGCCTCATCACCGAGCTGTACTACAAACAGATGTGGGACCTGGTTTCCTTCGACCTCGACAACGTGCGCATCCGTTACTCTGGCGAAAACGACTCCCGGGGCTACGCAACGGGCTTCGACATCCGCTTGAACGGAGAGTTTGTGAAAGGCGCCGAAAGCTGGGTGAATTTCTCCATGCTGCGCACCCGGGAGTCTATCAACGGAGTGCAACACAAAGCCCGCAGGGTGGGCGAGCGCGAAGGGCACAACGTGGCTGACGTGCCGCGCCCGACGGACAGGCTGTTTACCTTTTCCACCTTTTTCCAGGATTACCTCAAGAAAAACAAGAACATACGCATGCACCTCAACTTCACCGTGGGTTCTGGCCTGCCGTTCGGGGTGCTCGACAACAACGTCATTTACCGGAATCCCTATCGTTTTGCGCCATACCACCGGGTAGATATCGGCTTCGGTTTCCAGCTTTGGAAAGAACAGTGGCGACGCAGCAAACCCAAGCATTTCCTTCGCTTTACCCGCAACACCTGGGCCAGCCTGGAAGTGTTCAATTTGCTGAAAGTGGCCAACGAGGCATCCAATACCTGGATCAAGACGATTGAAAATACCCAGTATGCGATACCGAACTATCTGACGGGGAGGCGAATGAATGTGCGGGTGCGGATGGAGTTTTGATGGCTATTTATGCTTCAAATAACGCGTCAGGAGGGTGCCAGTAGTTCATTCCACCGTTGTTTATGTTCAAATTTCAACGCGTTGTCTTCCTCCAATGAGTCTACATAGCAATCGATAAATTTTGCTGGATCGGACAGCAACCGCAGATAATAGTTCAATGTCTTGGTTAACCCGTTTACAATGACTTGGCAACCGTGAATATTTTTGATTCGTTCGACCTCTGTTGTTATTTTTTCAAGCTCATGCTTTTCAGTTATATCATTTGTTGAGAGCAAATAATATCGAAGTACTTGAGTTTTAGAAAACTTGTCATAAGCATCTTTTACCAATTGGGCTGTAAGTGGGATTCCGTGCTTCACCTCAACAGCCTCAAATGGTTTCCCATCAGGGTTTGATATTTCAATGTCACCAATTCGACCGCTTCTCTTGTCGGCAGAAGTATGACTTTCAATGGGTGCCAAAGTTTTCCCTTCAAATCTTTTTACCTCGTCAATAAGGCATTGATAAGCTGCATAGAGCGCAAGCACAGGAAGCCTTGAAGCGCCAACTGAATTGTAATTGGAAAAAAAATGGCGATTTAGTAGGTCAATGATTGATCCAATGGGCAAATTTACAGGCTTCGCCAATTCAATTCTCTGTTTGTTTCGTTGAAGAATCAACCCTTGAAAAAGGAAGCTCAACATTGCTTCCCAATCTGATGTTCTTTCAATGTGGTCTATAACGCCTAAAAATGCCTCCTTCAAAGTGTCTGGTCGAATTGCTCCAGTATAATTCATATCGTAAGGCACTTTTTGTTCGAGTGAACGAGTAAGCCAACCACTTTCAGCCATAGCAGGGAATCGGACACTTTTTAAAAAGGGCGTAATGAAAGTGAAATCGAATGTGCGGCCCGAGTATCCATTTGGAATTCCCGATTGATGGTTTCTAATGTCTTGCTCTGGGTGGAAAATTTTATACACAAGGCTGGTAATCACTACAGTAATCACTCCTTTAGAAGATTCCGAGTTTTGGAGAATTTCATGAAGAAGGGCTTTTGCCTCTTGTGGAAGTTCAGACCTTATTTCGTCATCTGCCCCCACTAGGCTCATGGTATTTTCATAGAAAGTTGATAAGTATTCAGAAACATCAGATTTCATAGCAGTTGGGATTTTATTTGTTCTCCAATTGCTTGAATCATTGGGACACAAACAGAATTTCCAATTTGTTTGTACAACTCTGATTTGCTGTAAATAAACTTGAATTCTTCGGGGAATCCCATGATGCGATAACATTCATTGATGGTAAGTTTTCGTACTTTGCCTTCATGAAATATCCAAAACCGTCCTGAAGATTCCTGGGAAGGAAGCGCTGGATGTGTTCCATCACTAGAGTAAATACGATTTGGTTGTTTGTGGACACGGGAAAGATGCTCGGTTCCTGGACGGACACCCGCTTTCCTGATTTTTTTATTCCTGTATCCTGAAAATATCAATCCAGAATCTTGTTGACGCTGCTCAGGAAGGATCGTATATGGTTCGTCTATATATTCAAAATCGCCTTCACTGTCCAAAAAATCCCGTAGTATGGGTTTCGGCTTTTTGGGAAGAGCGTTGAAATCAAAAGCCTTGTCTTTATGGCAAACTAAAATGATGCGTTCGCGATTTTGTGGAACCCCAAAGTCAGAAGCGTTTAGCAGTTGGGCGCTAACATGGTATCCAAGCTCTTTTAAATGGCGTACAATTGTTTGCAGCGTCCTTTTTTTATCATGGTAAACCAAATGTTTTACGTTTTCCAACAAAACGACCTTTGGATTTCGCAACTCAATGAGTTTGAATACATAATAAATCAAGGTTCCACGGGTATCCTCAAACCCTTTCATTTTTCCAGAAATGCTGAACGGCTGGCATGGGAAACCGGCACATAGCACGTCATGGGGCGGAATTTTTTCCAAGTCAAATTTGGTGATATCCCCAAATGGCATTTCTCCAAAGTTCAACTCATACGACTTTTGTGCATGGGGGTTGTATTCTGAAGAGAAGATGCACTTGCCTCCAATGTTTTGCAATGCTATCCGAAAACCTCCAATCCCAGCAAATAAGTCGATAAATGTAAATTCTGGGTTTTCAGGTGGTGGAAAAGGTACATCCCATTTTAAAGGAAGCAAGCCCTGAACTCCGTCTTCACTTGCCTTTGGCAATGATCCTTCAATAAGCTTGTAATAAGATTCTGCATTTGGCTTGAAATACTGAGAAACTCCGTTCTTTGAGTTTTGGAGGTAATGTGTCAAAAAAGCCCAACCCTCGCTTTCGGAAGTGAGCTGGTCAAAGTCAAAGTTTTTTCTCAATTCAGAATACCTTAGCATCGGATTTGCTTTTTAAAACAATTTATCTCACAAAGGTATTTTTTATTTTCGATCAACCAAGGGGAAGCAAGCATTATGTCATATAAAAATGAAGAAGAAAAGATAAAAGTCCCCCGCTTCGAAGAAGCTGCCGGGTTTTACACTTCCGAAAAGGTGTCGAAGCTGATGTCGAAAATCCGCACGGCCAACACCAAGCCGGAGGTGGCTTTCCGCAAGCTCTTGTGGCATGCCGGGCTGCGGTACCGGCACAACTACCGCAAGGCGCCGGGCCGGCCCGACATCGCCTTTGTGCGCTGGCGCATCGCCATATTCATCGACGGAGATTTCTGGCACGGGTATAATTGGCCGCAAAAAAAAGATGCCATAAAAAGCAACCGCGCGTATTGGATACCCAAAATCGAGCGCAATATCCAGCGCGACCGGGAAGTTGATCGGCTGCTCGCGGCTGCGGGCTGGCATTGCCTGCGGATATGGGAGCACGAGGTGAAAAAAGAGTTTGGCGCGGCGTTTTACCGGGTGCTCCGCTTCATCGAGGAAAAGCGCGGCGAGCCCTGGGGCAACTGGCCAACGCCCAGCCTTTCCGGGGAATAGCCTTATTCCTGCTCCGCATCCCGGATACGCATGAACGTTTCAGCATTATACCAGCCAGCTTTTTTCATTTTTTTCAGCTTTTCGGGATCGGAAGTCACCAGCACCCATCTGCCGTTCTCAAAGCGGAAGCAAGGCGGCTTTTTGAAGTGGTTGCCCATCAAATCAAGCGTTGGCGGCGGGGTTCGGCGCGGGTTCAGCTTGTCGTCGTACAACACCCTGTCGCTGTCAGTCTGGGTGAAGTTGTCGATATTGGGCAGCTTCTGCTTGTTGGCGCTCAGTTCCGGGCTGTAATTGAAATGTGCGTTCACCACGTCGCCTTTCTTGAGCGCCTGCAAATACTTGGTATAGGGCACGCTGTAGCGGTCCATGTTGTAGCTGATGCCCAACTGGTAGCTTTGGATCTTGTCTTCAAACCGGAGGTTGATATAGTCGCGGCCCCAGGAGCACTTCGAGACGATGCTGAAGCTGCGCCAGTTGAGGTTGCGCAGCTCAAAGATAAAATCGAGCGAATTTCGGTTCACCGCGTTTTTGTCGAGCACGATGGCATGATCGAGCCTGGCCATCCAGTTCCAGTAGCCCCTGGGGCGTTTCCGCTGGCTTTCAGGTATTTTTTGCACCATGATGCAAGGCTGCACAAAGCTCAGTTTCTGGGGTGTGCCCTGGTTGTCCACCAGGGTGTCGCGCTCCACGATGGGCACTTCGATGGCCTGGTAAACCGGCGGGCGCACGTACCGCGACAGCAAGGCCCGCATGCCCAAAAAATTGCCGCTGCGGCACTGCAAGCGTGTCACGATGCGGTTGCGGCCATAGCCCGCCTCATCCTGGCCCTTTTCAAAAGCGAGCACTTTCCCAAAGCTCATCTCCCGCTGGTAGCCCACAGAGGCCGACCAAAAAATGTTGTTTTTCCAGCCATCAGAGTCTTCAATGCTCGATTTTGGGTTGAGGTATTGGCTGAAGGTATAGCCTAAACGCAGGTAGTTGGTAGAGAAGTTGCCGCTTCGGAGGTTCACTATTTTCCTGTCGCTGTCGAGAAAGAAAGGGTTTGGCTGGCCGTCGGAAAGGTGGGCAATGGCGAGGCTGAGGTGTTGGAACCGGGTGGTGAAAGAGTCGAGGTTGCCGTGGATGAAATAATGGATGAGGAATTTCGGGTGAAAATTGGGCGGCCGAACGGGGTAGCTTTGCGATTTGGTCAGGTAAATCCTGAACGTCATCTGCGGCTCAAAGGCGATGCACAGCCGCTTTAGCAGGTCGTGCTGAAGGTCGCGGCCTTTGAACATCACATAATAAGGTGCCAAATTGGCCTCGAAGAACGGGATGCTGTGCTTTGTATAAACGCTGTCGTGGGTTCGACCGAACTTGCTGGAATTGAAATAGACCGGCGTGGAAAAGTACTCCACCTCGCGGTGCGCCATCAGGATGTTGAACAGCTGCTGGGTAGTCCGGGAAGTGTCGCGCGGTTGAAAGATGTCGCTGTCTTGAGAAAACGCGCTTGCCAAAAAAATACCGGAGCAAAAAAATGCGCCAAGCCGTTTGCGCCAGGCATTGGAGGTATTGGTCATAGGGGGAGCTTGAGGTTTGTTCAAAAATCAAGGACAAACTTACAGGGGCTCCAAGGCGCTTGGCGCTCAAATTCCGATCAGAAAACGGTCAAATCTCACTAAAAAAAGTCCCGAAGGTTGGTGCCGATGCCCAAATGCACCACACCGCCCGCCAAATGGTAGGAAGCATACCCGAAATCGACCCTAAAGCGGCTGATCTTCACCCCAACCCCTCCGGAAAAGCCCGCCAGGCTGCGGTAGTTGCGTACGCTCAATTCCCGCTTGCGCAGGTGGTTGTAGCCAAAGCGCAGCCGAAAGCCCTCGTTTCTGCCCAACAAAAACTCACCGTTAAAGATCAGGTGCCGGAAGAAATTGTCGATGGCGGCGCTGGCCTTGTTCTCCTTGGGCTGCTCGCCGCCGAACAGCAGCACGTCGTCGCGCTCGGCATCTGGGTCGTTGTAGCGGATGTCCCAGCTGTGCAGGTGGTGCGCCACGATGCCAAAGCGGAATGGCAGGTGCTTTAGGCGCTTGGTGATGCCGATTTGCAAATCGAAGGGCAAATCCTCGCGCGTGCCCGCGAAGGTGGCCATCTGGGTGCCGGCATTGCGCAACACCATGCCCAGGGTGAAGCGTTTGGCGGTGTCGGCGTACATAAAGCCGGCATCGGCCAGCAAGGCGGAAGCCTGGTACACATCGAGCGTTGATACTGCCATGCGGAGGTTCAGGCCCAGGGAAATACGATCCGTCAAATCCCGCGCCGCGCCCAGCGTGAACGCCGTTTCGGCAGCCCGCACCTTGCCCTGCAGGTTGCCAAACTCGTCGGCGCGGTCGATGTCGCCGTATTTCATGTATTGCAGGCCGCCTTGCACGGTGAATCCCAGTTTGTCCAAATCGTGCACATAAGCCACATAACCATGTTGTATATCCGACAGGAAAAAATTGTGGTTGATGGCAACCCGCCCATCCATTTGCGGATTGAGCGCTGCCGGATTGCCCGCTGCGAACACCGGGTCGTCGTCGAGCACGGCCACCTGGGCGCCTCCCAAGGCCGTCACCCGCGAAGACACGGGCAGCGAGAGGAACTGGAACACATGCTGCCCGCCAGTGATCTGCGCCAGGGCCCCAGGCACCTGGAACTGGGTCAACACCAACACCAACACACACAATTTTCGTAGCGAAATATGCATAATTACTAATTTGACAATTTGATAATGAGGGAAAACGATTGGCCTGGCATCTTGGGAAAATCAGCCCGTCTTACCGTCCACCGTCCACCGTTTTCCGTGTCGTACAACGCCCATCCACACAATCTGCCACCCTGACCAGCACCCCGTTTTCGTCATATTCTTTCAATTCGCCTTGTTCCAGGGCGCTTTCTGTTTCTGACGGGGCGTAAGTGCCTTCAGTTTTCAGGTTTCCGTTTTCGTAGTATTCCTGAAATGGCCCTTTTTCTTCATTGTCCACCATGGTGACCCTTTCTTCCACGTTGCCGTTTGGGTAGTAGCGGATACTGAGGCCTTGCATGACGCCGTTCACGAAGTCTTGTTCCAGTTGCAGTTTCCCGTCTTCGAAGAATTTTTTGAATTTCCCGTGCAGTTGGCCATTTTTGTAGAACTCGATGCTTTCTACGTTGCCATTGGGGTAGAAATACTTTTTCTCGCCTTCCAGCACGTTGAGGTGGTAGTGCGCTTCTTCCAACAGTTCCCCCTCCGCGGAAAATTTTTGGTAAAGCCCTTCCTTGGCAAAGTCCTTTTTGTTGCGCTGAAACCGCTCCAAACGGCCCTCATCATCCCTTACTTCAACCGTTTCGATGGGGTTTTCCTTGCAAGCGAATTGAAAAGCGAGGAACAGGGCAATGCCCATCACCGGAAAAAAAGTTGATTTCTTCATGCTGCGACAGTTTTTATCAGCAAACGTACAACATGACGGGAAAAGTCTGGGATGGGATGCCTGGGATAATAAAAAGGTTTCAGCAAACATGCTCCCCATCCAAACTCAGGCTTCGCAGCCTTACGGGGCCAATGGCGTTGACGGCGCCGGCGCTGGCAGGCACTTCTACTTTGACGTAATTGTCGGTGAACCCGGTGAGCAGTGCGGGGTCACGGTGCTGTTCGAACAGCACGGGGCGGGTGCTGCCCAAGTGCTGTTGGTAAAAGGCGCGGCGTTTCATCTCGGAAAGCCCGCGCAGTGCCTGGTTGCGGCGGCGGCGCTCCTCGATGGGTACTTTGCCGGGCATTTCGGCGGCAGGCGTGTTGGCGCGCTCGGAATAGGTGAAGACGTGGAGGTAAGACAGGTCCAGGTTTTGGATAAATTCGTACGATTCCAGAAAATCGGCTTCCGTTTCGCCGGGGAACCCGACAATCACATCGCAGCCGATGCAGGCATGAGGCATCTGGCGCTTGATGCTTTCCACGCGTTCGGCGTACAGTTCGCGGCGGTAGCGGCGGCGCATTTCCGCCAATTGCTTGTTGTTGCCCGATTGCAGGGGAATGTGAAAATGGGGCATAAAGCGCTGGCTGTCAGCCACAAATTCAATGATCTCATTGGTCAGCAAATTCGGCTCGATGCTGCTGATGCGGTAACGGGCCACGGTTTCCACCTGGTCGAGCGCCTGCACCAGGTCGGCAAAAAGCGCCTCTTTTCTGGGTCGAACGCCCTCAATCACCGCAGTGCCATTGCCGAAGTCGCCAATATTTACGCCGGTGAGCACGATCTCCCGCGCGCCCATTTCCGCGATCTGGCGGGCATTGGCCACGGCGCTCTCCACCGTGTCGGAGCGGCTCGCGCCGCGCGCCTGCGGGATGGTGCAGAAGGTGCATTTGTAATCGCAGCCGTCCTGTACTTTCAGGAAGGAGCGGGTGCGGTCGCCGAAAGAAAAGGAAGAGGAGAACGTATTTACGTCCCGTACTTCCCCCGCGCGCACCATGCCTTTGCCCTGCGCTTTGGAAAGCTCGTCCACATAATCGAGGATGCGGAATTTTTCGCCTGCGCCCAGCACCAGGTCCACGCCGGGTATGTCGGCAATTTCCTGTGGCTTCAACTGGGCATAGCAACCGGTGACCACCATGAATGCCCCAGGCTGCCGCCGCATGGCTTGCCGCACGATCTTGCGGCACTCGCGGTCGGCCTGTTCCGTCACCGAGCAGGTGTTCAGCACATAGATGTCGGCTTCCTCCTCGAATTTCACGGGCAGGTAGCCGCTGCGCTCGAAGAGCCGCGCCAGGGCGGAGGTCTCCGAATAGTTCAGCTTGCAACCTAAGGTGTGGAAAGCTACGGTGCGTGGTGTGGCCATGATTTGTTGAAAAAGTGCGCAAAAGTAAGGAAAAAACGGCAACCAGGTGCGCTCACACATTACTGGACATATTATTTCGCGCAGATTTTACGCGGAAAAAGACACAGATTTGACACAGATTTTATCCGCGTGAAATCTATGAAAACAAATCTGCGTGAAATCAGCGCGAAAAATGTCTAGTAAAAATGTACCGCAGCATTCCCAATAATGCTGCTTACTAAAAATAACGACCGGTTCAACCCATCAAACACCGTGTCCAATCAATGGGCCTGCCCACCCCTGCACGCATACCTTACCTTAGGATTTATTATCTTGATACAATCATGGCACTTAAACCTATCTTTTATGAAAAAACTTCTCCTGTTAATACTCTTGGCAAGCCAGTTTGCCTGTCAAAAAAACGATGAATTCCTGACCAAGGACCTGCCCAACCCAGGCGGTGACGCGGAAAAGGCAGCGTTTCACCTTGAGTTGCAGCCTTTTGATTATCAAGTCGAGCTGCCCAACTACTTGGTGACAATGGGTCTTGAAAACCCCGCAATCGACAACCAAAAAGCCCGTTTGGGCCGCGTGGTGTTTTACGATAAAAACCTGTCGAAAGACGGCAAGATTTCCTGTGCGTCTTGCCACAAACAACACCTGGGGTTTGCCGACAATGTGGCTTTCAGCGACGGGATCGATGGGCATAAAACAAGCCGGAATTCCATGACACTGACCAATGTGTCCAATTTTGCGGCCCACTATTCAAGCTTGAACGGCAAGAAGCCCGCTTTGCTTTGGGACGGGCGCGCCACGGAGGTAGTCAACCAGGCTCCGCTGGCATTTGCCAACCCGCACGAAATGGGGCTGACCATGGACAAAGTCGTTGAAATAGCGAAGCGAATGGAATACTATCCCCACCTGATGACCCAGGCTTATGGCGACCGCAACGTCACCGAGGCCAGGTTGTTGGAAGGCCTGCAGGAATTTGTCCGGGCGATGGGCAGCGCGAATTCCAAATTGGATCGCGCCTTGGAAAAGGTCAACGGCGACCTTTTCGGCACTTTCAACGCCACTGTGCCCATAACTGCACAGCGTGATACCATTATCAAGTGTTATTATGGCAGCCTCAATACCACGGTCACGGTTGTGGTTGGGACGGATACCATAGTAAGCCCTTTGCTCAACTTCTCCCCCTCGGAGCTTCGCGGCCGCACCCTTTTTGCGGAAAACTGCACCAACTGCCACAGCCCGATCCGTACCCTGCAAGAGGAGTTTATGGCCTGCAACGGCCTGGAAATGAACTATTCAGACCAGGGGCTTGGCGGCGTTACTGGCAACCCGGCAGACTTCGGCGTTTTTAAGTCGCCTTCCTTGCGCAACATCGCGCTCACAGCGCCCTATATGCACGACGGGCGGTTCAAAACCCTGAGCGAGGTGGTCGATTTTTACAGCACTGGCATCCAGCCGCACCCCAATTTGCACCCCTTGCTGCGCGATGCCAATGGGCAGGCATTGCATCTGGACTTCAGCGCGCAGGATAAAAAAGACCTTATTGCATTCCTCAATACCATGACATCCAACGACGTGCTTTCCGATAAGCGCTTCTCCAACCCGTTCCATTGAACCAAGGCATGAAAGCTTCTTGTATTTGGCTGGCCGCAATTTGCTGCGCCTTCGCTTTCAGGGCAGGGGCGCAGCGTTTTGCGCCCTTTGCCGCGAAAGTTGATCTGTCTATGCCCTTGCGCAACGGCCTCGGTGGCTGCCTGGAGTGGCAATTTTCGCGCCGTGCTGCCCTTGCAGTGCAGGCAAGCTGGGAAGAACACAACAAAGCAACTGATTATGGCCTGTTTAACGGTGAGTTGGTGGCCAATTTTGCGGAACTTAGGACTGACACCATGATTGGGCTCCACTTGAACAAACTTGTCGGCACGTCAAAGGTATTTGTCGGGGAGGGCCGCCCGTTGCCCATTTTGCCGGAGTTCATCCCAATATCTTCGCTAAACCTGCGCCTGGGACATCGCTTCATATTTGGGAAAAAGCGCTCAAAATGGCAACTGTCGCTGCAGCCTTCCCTTTCGCTCGTTCGACACCAATATTATGCCGTAAAACAAACCTATGAACTAGAAGGCACCGTGGTTCAGGCGATCATTCACGGCGCCTGGCCAGAGCGCTGGGCAGAGCGGAAAGTATTCAAGGTTTTCCAAGAGCGGCAAACCATGCTTGCGCGCACCAAATGGCTGCCGGGCCTTGCCTACGATATAGGCATCAGCCGCCGATTTGGCCAGCGCTGGCACCTGGAAGCAAGGCTGAGCGGGATGTACAACATAGAAACGCCTTATTTGTCGTCGGAGGCTGCCCCGGCGCGTTCAGCGCTGGTGCGCCCCCACTTGTTTGTTGGGTACAGCATCGGGAGAATCCGCTGACTTCAAAAGGCAAATCCCAGGTTCCAGGCGATATATTCCGCCGTGAAAGCATGCGCTTTTATGGTAATGCCCAAAAAGGGGCGAACAGGGCTGCGGATTTTTTCCGGCAAATACCAGCGCATGGCCAGCTTGCTGTACAGTTGTTTTGGCACGAAGGCATTGCGCTTCGCGCCAAAATAGCGCCCTGCCTGCAACTGGATGCCCAGGTCGCCAAACAGGAACTCTTCCGCCAGGAACACCGCCAGCCGGGATGCCCCATGCCGTGCCGCGGCTTCGCCGTCGAAGCGGGCGCTGTGCAAACCCCAGGCATAAATGGCTTTGTTTTGCTCGAAATCGATGCCGAAAGAAGCGCGGTGCAGCTTGTTGAAACGGCACAGCACCGCCGCCGAGCCCGACCACACCGGATATTTCGGGCCGTCGAAAGTGGCTATTTGAACGGCAGAAAATCCGCCCTGCAATACTGCCCCCAATCGCCGCCCACTCAATTTTCGGCTGGTAGTCGCTGGCTTGAAATCGCTGGTGCGCAAGGGCCTGGGCGACCATGCAGCACCTGCCCAAGCTGAAAGCACATTGATTCCGTAATTTGGCAAGGCCGTGCCGCCATTAGAAAAATGGGTAAGGCTGCCCCCCAGCAGCAGGCGGGCATGGGCATTGAGCCTTGCCTCGGCGCCAAGGCGGAACTGGGTCATGTTGTTCCAGTGCGAGCCGATGGCGTTCTGCTGGGGGTTTTCCCACCAATCATAGGGCTTGGAAACCCAGGCCAGGCCCGTGCCGATGCGGAAATCGGCCTTGAACCAGCCAGCTTGAGCCAGCGGCACGTTCAGCCAGGGAAGCAGGCCATAAGCCCGCCCGTGCGAGCCTTTCCCAAGCTGGAAATGCGCTACCGATGCGCCCAGCGATGGGTAGCGCTGCCAGGCTTGCCAATCACGGCGGCCCATGGTTTGGAACCGGACGCCGAGCTCCTGGCCGTTGATGCCCTCGCCGCTCCGGGTGCTGAGCTTGGGGGTGTGCCGCCACACCGCGCCCTGGTAGCAGGACGCTTCTAAGGCGATGTGCTGCGCCTTGGCAGGCATTGCGGCCAAGGCCAGAACGCTGATGCACAGCCAAAGCCGGCAATTATTTTTTCCCCAGTTCATCTATTTTTTCGAGCAGCCATTTTTTGGAGATCACGGACTGTGTCTCTGTTATCTTCTTTTGCAGCAGGTCAATGTCTTTTTTTCGGCTGCCGCCCATGGAGGCCAGTTTGGAGAGAAAGGCCAAGAAATTGACGTACTCCTTTTTCAGGCTTTTCGACATTTGCTTGTTTCGGCGAATAAATATCCGAAAACTGTCCATGAGCGAATCAAGCGCCATGTTTTCTTTGGATTCGTAATAGGTTCTCAGGAGGATGAGCTTTGCGCCGAGGGTATATACGATGTCGCTGTATTCCACATTGCTCAGCAGTTGAATCACTTGATCGTGTTTTTTTTGGTGGGAGTAGAGGTTGGCCAGGTTGAAGGTGCGGGCATTTTCCCGAATGTCGGCTGGAAGGTAGGGGTAGTATTCGTGGATGAAGTTCTCCGTCCAGGCAAATTCCCCCACCCGCAGGCCGCTGGTGATGATGTTCTTGAACACCCCTTCGGAAAGCTCCCCGTTTTCGAGCAGGATGTCCAGCTGCACCACTTTTTTCTGCAGGTTGAAATAAACTGCGTAGTAGTCTGTCCTGCCCTGGTTGATCTTGAGCGCGCAGTAATTTTGGGCCATGTGGTAACACTCCCTCAGGTTTTCTTCTGTGAGCCTGCGTGATTGTTTTTCCAGGTATTCCAACAAGTTTTTGAAATGCTGCTCATCTTCTTGTTCCGAAAAGCATTTTACGACCTTGCGGTAAACATTCAGCAAGGGCACCTCGCTGAACCGCGGCTCCTCCAGGTATTCCCAAAAGCCGGGCATGAGCGGCAAGATCTTCTCGGTGGCACGGATACCGCTGAACTGGAGCCAGGCGACATAGTATTTCAGTTTTTGGATCAGGTAAAAACACTCCAGGTAAAAGTCGGCTGTGGAAAGCTTGTCGCCATAGCCGATGGTTGCCACCACTTTGGAAGCCCGGCTGAAAATACGGTGGTGCACCCTGAACTGGGCCAACAACAATTCGCTGGATTGCCCCTGCGCCTCGTCGAACAGCTTGAATATCTGCCGCTCGGCGCTCGCGAGCTGTTTTTTGAGCTGCGGTTTTTCCAATACTTTCTGCAAGTCCAGGGCCTCGCTCAGCGGGTCGTTTTTACGGGCTTCGGCCACCATGAAGCGCATGGCCAGTTGGGTCAGTTCCGAACAGAGCCGCCGCAAATGCGCATCGTCAAACTTTTTGCCGGGATAGAGTGTTTCCCATACAGCGGATTTAGGCAGTTTCGTGATATCAGCGTCGTCATTGCGCAGCGTTTCGTTCAACAGGTCGAACAGACGGGTTGTGTCGGGCTGCTCGTTCAGGTAGGGCGACAGCAGGTATTTCCGAAAGCGGTTGAGCTCCACTTTTGAAAAGATGCTGAGCAGGGAAAGCAGTTTGTCGCTGAGCATGGTGCTGTTGCTTGAAAACTCGGTGCTGCGAGATTAGGGTGCAGTCAGGTTATTTTGTTGACTATCACCCGCTTAATTCATATTAGAATAAAAAAAAATCCCGGCAAGTTTAGGAAAATGTATTTGATTTATTCCGCTTTTTCCCCAACCTTTGTAAAGTAAAAAGGCATCATATCGTCGGGAGCCAACAAACTGCCCATTCTACATCGTCCCATTTTGATCGTTCAATAACCGCTTATGCGCAACGTTACTTTATCCTTCGCGTGGTTTTTACTGGGAGCATTTTTGCTTTGGGGCGGGCAAGCTCGTGCGCAATGCAACAGGGTTGGTTGGGTGGCCAGCGTCACGCCAGGTTGCGGGGCCAAGATCATCGACCTCGACAATGGCCAGGTTTACAGGGCTGTTTTGGGCGCCGATCAGCTTGTCGGGGGCCAAACGATAACCTTTACCACAGCCCTGGCGCCCATGCCCCCCGGTTGCCCGCCCAACGGCAACGGACAGATCGTTTCCCTCACCTGTATTTCCGACACCTTGCCCTGCAATTCGGTCTTTGGCTACTATCCTGATGCCAATAACGGCCTGCTGTTCAATTTTGTGGGCAATGTTTACGACCCTCAAACGCAAACCTGCCATTGGGATTTCGGCGACGGTTCGGTCGCGACTGGGAAGAACGTGGCGCACAGCTTCCCGCAAAAAGGCGAATACGAGGTTTGTCTGAAAGTGACCGACCCCTTTGGCTGCGTCGCTACCTCCTGCCAAACCGTGAAGGTAGATGCCCAAAACAGCAATGGCTGCGGCTTCGACATGCGGGTCACCGCCGTGGGAACGCAGCTGTCGGGAAAAGTGTTCCCGGTGAACGGCCAAGGCGGGAACACCCTGCAATCCATCGTTTGGTACAGCAGCAAAAGCAGCAACGTGCTGGCCACCACGCCCGAACTCTCGGTACCGTTGCCAGGCTTCGGCAACTACCTCGTGTGCGCCCAGTACAATGTTTCCAACGCTGACGGATCGCTCACTTGCGCTTCCACCAAGTGCCAGGCGCTTACCGTGGCCGAGCCCGGCTGCGTGAACCCGGTAATGGTCAACACCGGGACATTGTGCCCGAGCCAGCCCTCCCAGTATTCCCCCGTATGCGGCTGC
The DNA here is from genome assembly GCA_964621185.1 of uncultured Saprospiraceae bacterium. Taxonomy (GTDB): domain Bacteria; phylum Bacteroidota; class Bacteroidia; order Chitinophagales; family Saprospiraceae; genus M3007. The sequence continues at coordinate 40,122 of CAZULM010000042.1, forward strand.
AACGGCGTACAATATGGCAATGAATGCGAGGCCATCAGCGCAGGTATCTCCAGTTGGTGGGCCGGCGACTGCGCGGCGCAGGGCAACAACTGCAACGCCAGCATGGAGGTCAAGATCATATCAGGTTCCATTGGCAATGGCTATACCGCACAATTTGTCAACAAATCGACCGGCAACTACACCTACACGCAGCTCGATTTTGGCGACGACAGCGATATTTGGGAGGCATCCTGGGACACCTTGCTGCATACCTACCCGGCAGGCGGTATTTATCGGACGAACCTGACAAACTGGAAGGCAGGCGGCTGCCTCTCTTCCGCCATCCAACTGGTGGTCACGGACGCCCTGAACATGAACGTCTCCAACCTCCCCGAAAGCACCGACTATGTACGCCCAGGCGATGCCAACCGCGACGGCAAGGCAAACGTGTATGACCTGCTCAACCTGGGCGTGGGGCACACCACTTTTGGGTCGCCGCGCCCCGATGCCAGCACCAGTTGGAGCTACCAGTTCGCGCCCAACTGGTTTGAGAGCATTGCTGCCAGCAACGTCAATTACAAACACCTTGATTGCGATGGCAACGGCATCATAAACGAGTATGACGCTGACGTGGTGGGCCAGAACTATTCCCCCATCGAGCCCACATTTGAGTCCTTCGTTCCCAATGCCCCACAGGTGCGCATTGATTTCCCGCAGGACACCATCGTGGTCAACGCCAATTTACCTGCCCCGATTGAAATAAAAGGGAAGGTGACCCTCGGCAGCCCCGTATTGCCTGCTTTGGGGGTTTACGGACTCGCCTTCAGCATGAACTACCCCGAATATGTGGGGCATAACCCGAGTGCCGAGTACAAAAGCGACTTTTTTGGATCACCCAACCACATGCTTTGGTTAGCTAAAGACAACTACGACCAACGGCAGCTGGATCTGGGTGTGACGCGCAAAAACGGCCTCCACGCAAGCGGATACGGGCTGATCGCCGAGCTCACTTTCCGCGCTGACTTTATCATTATTATCGACATCGCCGACCGCTCGTCGAACAAGGCCATTCCTTTCACGGTGCCCATCCGCGGCATCCGCGCCATCGACAACAAGGGCAACATCAAGTACATTGCCACCCCGGCCCAGCAAGACACCGTTTGGATAAAACTCGTGGGCACCACGGGTACGCACGATGCCCTGGCACAGCGCATTTCCCTGGCCCCCAACCCCGCCAGCGATTTTGTCACCCTGTACTTTGGCGACTTGAAAGTGGAGTCTGTTGAAACGGTCAACGCGCTCGGGCAGGTGCTCTCTCAGGTGCAAGTTGGCAATGGGCAAAGCACACGGCGGATACAAGTTTCTAACCTTTCAGCGGGCGTTTATACCCTGCGGATAAGGACGGAGAAAGGGATGGTGGAGAAGCAGCTTGTGGTGGTGCGATGAGGGCGCCTAGGTGCTCAGAATGCCCAATCATTGCCCAGTGTAACCCCTTCCCCGAAGAGGGAGGGCCGGGGTGGGCTCACAAATTCTCCTTAAAAAACGCCTCTATTTTCTCGAACAGGTGCACCCTGTCTTTTCCCAGCACATTGTGCAGGTGCTCGGGATACACGAAATAGTCGATTTGCCTGCCTTTGCGCACACATTCGCGGATATAGCGCAGCGAATGTTGCCACAGCACCACATCGTCGGAAGAGCCGTGGATCATCAGCAAGGGGCCGTTCAGGTTGTCGATATAATTGAACAAGCTGCTGTTTTTGTAGCCTTCCGGGTTCTCTTGTGGTGTGTCCATGTAGCGTTCGGTGTACATGATCTCGTACATGCCCCAGTCGGTCACCGGGCCACCTGCCACGCCGCAGCGGAACGCGCCTTTTGCCTCCGGGCGGGTCATGAGCGAAGTCGCCATAAACCCTCCGTAGCTCCAGCCGTACACCCCAATCCTGTTGCCGTCGATAAAAGTTTGGGCTTTGAGGTAGCTCAAGCCTGTCAACTGGTCTTCTACTTCCGGGGTGCCGACCTGTCGGTGTATGGCGCTCTCGAACGCCAGGCCGCGGTTGGCCGAGCCCCGGCCGTCCAATACAAATACCACATAGCCTTCCTGCGCCATGCGGTGCATCCACAATTCGCCGCCGCCGAGCCAGGTATTCGTGACTAATTGCGCATGAGGGCCATTATACACATATACAATGGCTGGATACTTGTTTTTTTGGTCAAAATCAGGGGGCAGTATCATCCGGGCGTTCAACATGGGGCCGCCGGGCGATGGGATGCTCACCATGCGGGTAAGCCCGATCTGGTAGCCGTCGAGCGGGTTTTTCGCGCCAAAGATGATTTCGCGCTTGGCGGTGTTGGCCCATTTCGACAAATAGATGAAGCGCGGGGTCGCTGCGTTGGAAAACACGTCGAGCGCCCATTCGCCCGTGCTGTTTACCAGGGCATTGTGCATGCCTTCTTCGTCGTTGAGGCGGGTAAAAACGCCCGTTTTCAGGTTGGCGCCGAAAACATAGCGGTTGAGGCCCGTTTCGTCGGCTACCTGGTAATAGCAGTTGGCGCCCGAGGCATCGAAGCCGTAAAAGCTGGTAACGGGCATGGCGCCCCGGCTAACCTGGGTCACGGATTTGTCGGCCAAGCTGCAGCGGTACAAATGGTTGAACCCGTCGCGCTCGCTTTGCCAGAGGAACTGCTCGTTGCTGCCGGGTATGAATTCGGCGGACTTTTCCGGCTCTACCCATTTGTCGCTGGTTTCTTCCAAGATGGTTTTGACAAACGCGCCACTGCCGGCATCGTATTGGTTCAGCCAAAGGTGGTTCTGGGCGCGGTTGACCACGGCGATGAGGATGTACCTGTCGTCGGGACTCCAGGCGATGTTGGTCAGGTACTGCTCCGGGTCGCCGCCCTCAGGCAAAGTCTTGAGGTAGATTTTCTGTCCCGTTTGGGTGTCATAAATGCCCAGCGTCACGTGGTGGCTTTTGGCGCCGGCAAAGGGGTAGCGTATTTCCCGCATTTGTGCCGGCATAGAGTCCAGCACATAGATGGGGTATTTGGTCACCATGCTTTCGTCCATGCGGTAAAAAGCGAGCTTTCGGCCAGATGGGCTCCAGAAGGTGCCTTTGTGGATGCCGAATTCGTCGCGGTGCACGCTCTTTCCGTACACGACGCCCTCGCTTTCGCTTTTGGCCACGCCAAGCTCTTTTCCCCCGACGTTCACCCAAAGGTCGTTGCCAAGGGTGTAGGCGGCCATGAGGGTCTTGGGGTTGATGTCGAGGTTTTCCGCTTCGGCGGGATACCAGTTTTTGCGCTTGAGCCCGTCAATGGTAGAGAAAGTGTACACCTCTTTGTTCGTGTTGAACCAAAACGCATCGGCATCGATCCAGTTTAGGGTGGGCAGTCCTTGCAGTGCGGCAGCGCCGAGCCCAGCCAGCTTTTCGTTGATCTCTGGCAGCAGGTCGAGCGTGTCTGTGCGCATATCGGGCGCGTTGACGCGCACAATCTTGTTGCCCACCACGTGGGTGAACTGTGCCGTGCCGGGAATCCACTGCAGTTGCCGCAAATTGGCGGGCGCCAGGGCTGTGCGACCCTTGAGGATCGCGTCCGACATGGTTATCTTATTTTGGGCAAGGAGGAGAAAGGGGAGGAAAAGCAGGGCAATGCTGAGCGATTTTTTCATGTTTTTGTATCGAAACTAAAAAGATCGGCAAAAATAGCCGTCTCCTGGCCATATACTTGCTTTTCTGCCTATTTTTAGCCCAATCAAAAAAAATGAGGCAGTGCCACCACAGCACTACCTCAGCCCTAACCAAATAAAACCAAATTATCTTAAGTAACTTACTTTCTGATGACAAAGGTAAATTGGCTTTGTGTACATCGTACAAGAACGGGGCGTTTTTTTTTGAAAAAATAAAATCTCCTAAAAAAGCAAGCAAATTTTTTGCAGGAGCTATTTGTTTTTGTTTCGGAATTAAATTTTATTGTTTTGATTGAATATAAAATGCAATTCCGATGTTGCTTTTAAATCGTTTTTTTTTAAAACATAATTTCACAATTTTGCTAAAATGACAAAATCCTTTTTTTTCCCGGCCTTGCGCTTCGCCCTGAATTTTAGCCTTATTCACATTTGTACACTAAGTGTCGGCTTTGCCCAATCTCCCCAGCCCGATTCCGATGCCCAGGCAGTGGACAGGATCTATGACCAGGCGCTTAGCGACAGCCGTTGCTACGCTTGGCTCGAATACCTGTCGCTGGGTGTGGGCCACCGGCTCAGCGGGAGCAGCGGGGCGGCGAAGGCAGTGGCCTGGACAAAATCGGTGCTGGACACCATGCGCCTCGATTCTGTGTGGCTGCAACCCTGCATGGTGCCACATTGGGTGCGCGGCGATGCCGAAGAGGTGCGGCTTTTGGATCGGAAGGGCGGCACTTTCTCGCCCCTGCAGGCCCTGGCATTGGGCGGCTCCGTTGGCACGCCCCCGGAGGGCATGGAGGCTGGCGTGATCGAAATATTGTCGTGGGACGAGCTGGAGCGCTTAGGCAGCAAGGCATTGCGCGGCAAGATCGTGTTCTACAACCGCCCGATGGACCCAACCCGGATACGCACCTTTGAAGCTTATGGCATGGCCGTCGATCAACGGGTGAGCGGGGCATCCTGCGCCGCCAAATACGGCGCTGTCGGCGTACTGGTGCGCAGCATGAGCCTGCGCCTCGACGATTTCCCGCACACCGGCACCCTGCATTACGATTCCGCATTCACCCTCATCCCCGCCGTGGCCATCAGCACCCTGGCCGCCGAGCGCCTTTCCGCCGCCCTGCGCGACGACCCCGATGTGCGGGTTTCCATGAAAATGAACTGCCAAACCCTGCCCGACGTGCTTTCCTACAACGTCATCGGCGAGATAAGGGGGCGGGAACAGCCCGGCACCTTTATCACTGTCGGCGGCCACCTCGACAGTTGGGACGTGGGCCACGGCAGCCACGACGACGGCGCGGGCGTGGTGCAGAGCATGGAAGTGCTGCACCTATTGCAGCGCATTGGCTACAGGCCGCGATTCACCATCCGCTGTGTGCTGTTCATGAACGAGGAAAACGGCACCCGGGGCGGCAAGGCTTATGCCACCGAAGCAGTGCGCAAAAAAGAGACCCACCTCTGTGCCATAGAAAGCGACGCGGGTGGTTTTACGCCTCGCGGCTTCACCTTCGACGGCGATGAGTCGGTGTTTGGCCGATTTTTTGAACGGGTTAAGAGCCTGGAACCGCTGTTCGAACCCTACGGCCTCAAACTGTCGAAAGGCGGCTCCGGCGCCGACATAGGCCCCTTGAAAAGCACGAAAGCCCTGCTTTGCGGCTATTCGCCCGACTCCCAGCGCTATTTCGATTACCACCACACCGCCGACGACACCTTCGACAAAGTGAACAAGCGGGAATTGGAACTGGGTGCGGCGAGCATGGCTGCCTTAGTGTACCTGATCGACAAGTACGGGCTGTGATCATTCCCTGAAACGGCTGGCAGCCCGCAGTTCGAGCTCCTTCATAGAAATAATATCGGTCAAGCGGCCCTCCACCTTAAAGGCATTGCGGCCATACGACTTGCTGTAATAAACCAAGCCAAGCCCTTTGGCGTAGCGCTCCTCGCCAAAGGTCTCCAGGTCGGGCCGCCCCTCCTTTTTGGTGCTGATGGACTCGTAAAAGGCGAAGCGGACACAGGGATAATGCTTACCAGCAAATTCAAAATCGGCAGCGTTGCCGATGTAGCGCCGCTTTCGGTTGAGGTAAATGGTGGTTCCAGGGTCGTCGGGCGGGCTGAAATGCAGCTTGAACTCGAAAATCCCGGAAGAATCCCGCACGGAAAAGGGGAACAGGTTGGGCGATTCGATGCTGGTGCGGATATGGGTCTGCCCCTGTTCCGTTTCCGGTGCAGGCTCATAGAGGTTGCACTCCCTGGCAATGGCCCCCGATTTGGTGATCTTTTCCCGCACGATCTGCCCGATCTGGAAGTTTTGGTCGTAAAAAGTGCCAGAAAGAAACAAACCGCTGTCGCGAACAAAGCCCCGATAGTACCAATATTCCAGTGAAATGGAATCCTTGTTCGACACGGCGTACTCATATACCTGGCCCTTGCGCAGTTCTTTTACGGGGAAATAATAGGCTTCGATGTCGCGCCGTCCGTCGTTGTTGCAGGAAGTGAGAAGGGCAAGGGGCAAGAGGTAAAGGGCAAGTTGGCAAGGGGCAAGCGGCACACTGATAGACATTTTATTTCGCGCAGATTTTACACAGAAAAAGATACAGATTTTACACAGATTTTTTCCGCGTAAAATCTGTGCAAGCAAATCTGCGTGAAATCTGCGCGAAAAATGTCCAGTTGTGTGGGCAAGAGGCTTCCTGGCTGCCTTGGGGAAGGCAAGCATGTGCTTGAAAAACTGGAGGCATAAAATACGGGTCAGAAGCATCGGCTTAGGTTCGTAGGCACAAAATTGGCGGGCAAGGTTGGATTTTCAGCGCAAAAGTAGGACAAGGCAGCATTGAAACAGCATAAGCGCGTCAATCAGTACCTTGTGCCAGGGCTGCCAAGCGGCCTTGTGGAGCAAAAAAGACAGCCACCAGGCGCCAACCATCAAGGAAACGAGCAGGGCAAAAACGATTCCCAGGCTGTAAACACCGGTAGCCCAGCCAGCGCCAACAAATACTGCTGCTAAGGCCAAACCTGTAAATATTAACCGAAAAGTACCTTTTTGCTCCAATGTAATGGCCAAGGTCCTGAACCCCGCCCGCCGATCATGGCCCGTATCGCTCAGATCGTAAGCCAAGGCCAAAGCAAAAATAAAGGCTGCCCGCGCCAGGAACATGGGCCAGGCTAAAAGCCAGCTTTCGATGGGCAGCGGCAGCAAAACCGTCACCCATGCCCAGACCAGCGCTACCGTGACCGGTTTGGCCAGCAAGCCCGCCCGCAAGCCCGCCTGCCCGGGCCGTCGAAAGCCGTAATACGCCAGCCAAAAGAAAACGGGAACAAAAGCGACCAGAAAGCCTTCCCATGATTTTGCCCAAAACAAGAAACTTATGCCGCCCAAAAAACCGGAACCCCAGGCGACAGCCCTGAACCACCGGTCGGGGTGAGCACAGTGGTAGCCAAACAAGGTGCCGCCAAAAACGTATGCATCTAAGCAGGTAAAACCCAGTGGTATGCCAAGCACCGCGCGGGTCTGCGCCACCATTGCCAGAGCGCAGATGCCGATAAAAAACAAGCGAAAGCTGAATAAAATGCCGGGCATAGCTTCAAAACAGTATCTTCGGGTTGAGGTTGCAACTTGCCAAAAGGTCGCGAGGCGACATACATCCCAAAAACCAGCAGCCTTTTGGCTTGTTATTTCCCAATAAGCAACCTGCCCTGCCTTTGCTGCACCAAAGGAAGTGTCAAAAAAAACAATTTGGTCATGAAAAATCAATCCTTGCCAATTCTCCTGCTCTTTCTGGCCCTTGGCCTAAACGCGCAAAATACCTTCACTTTCCAACGCGAGCTGAAATGGGACGAAGCGCCCGCGCAATGGACCCTCTCCAATGGCGACCCCGTGGAAGTGTGGAAGTTTGAGGGCTGTTCCTACGCCGACGAAGCCAGGAGCATCCCGGTTTTTTCGGAAAGGTTCGCCTTGGCGGGCAAGTCGCGCATCAGCGCCGAAATCGTGTCGGTATCCTGGGAGCCCATGCGCAAAAAGCCCTCACCGGATGATGCCACCCTGACCGACAACCTCGTTGTCAGAACCTTGCTGGAGCAGGAGCGCAGCAGCTTTTTTGGCCGGGTAAAAGTAGTGCCAGTGCGCAAAGTGGGCAGCCAGTACGAGCGCGCCGTGTCTTTCACGCTCCAAATTAACGTTGAAGCATTGCCCACTGCCATTAACGCCGACGACCGAGGCGGCCCCTTTACCACCAATTCGGTGCTGGGCAGCGGCGACATCTATAAATTCGGGGTCAGCCAAACCGGGGTGTACAAGCTCGACTACAACTACCTGAAAAACGAGCTCGGCATCAGCAACCTCGACAACATAGACCCCCGGACCATCCGTCTGTACGGCAACGGCGGCGCCATGCTGCCCGAGCGCAACAGCGACGACCGCCCCGACGACCTCCTGGAGAACGCCATCGAGATCGTCGGCGAAAGCGACGGAAAATTCGACGCCAGCGACTACATCCTGTTCTACGCCGTCGGCCCGCGGCCCTGGCAGTACCGCCCCAGCAGCACCGACCCGGAGCTTACCGTGCGGGTGAACCTCTACGACAACCACGCCTGGTATTTCATCAAAACAAACGCCGGCACCGGCCTGCGCCTGTCGGAACAGCAAAGCGTGGCCGCCAGCTACGTCACCGAAGAATTTGACGACTTTGCCCGCATCGAAGACGAAAAGACCAACCTGCTGCATTTCAACGCCACCTCGCAAGGTTCCGGCAAGCGCTGGTTCGGCGATTATTTTTATCAAACCCGTTCCAGGAACTACGATTTCAACTTCCCCAACCTCGTCAGCGGCGCCACGGCGCGCATCCGCGGCGAGTTCGTGGGCCGCAGCGACGTAGGCCAAACCGTGCGCTTTGAAGTGGCCGGCGCCACCATCAGCAAGTCCATTTCCGCTGTCACCACAAGCTATGTGGACGGCCCCTACGCCGCCAACGCAAACCTGACCGGAACTTTTGCCCCTGCATCCGACCAGTTCCAGGTGACTGTGCGCTACCCCGACGTGAGCGCCCAAAGCGAGGGCTGGCTCGACTACATCGAAGTGAACGTGCGCCGGAAGCTGAAAATGACCGGTGCGAGCATGGCATTCCGCGACCTGAAAACCCTCACAGAACCCACGGCGACTTTCCGCATCTCCGGGGCAAGCGCCGGGCTGAAGGTGTGGGATGTGAGCAACCCGCAAACCCCCATGCTACAGAAAACCGCGCAAAATGGCGGCAATGTGGAGTTCGGCGCCAACACGCTCGGCGCCCTGCGCAACTTCGTCGCCATTGCCGATGCCGGCAGTTTGCCCAAGCCGGAAAAAGCCGCCGGGAAAATCGCCAACCAGAACCTTCACGGCCTGCAAGACCTCCACATGGTCGTCATATATCACCCCGAATTTGAAGCCCAGGCCATGCGGCTCGCCGATCACCGCCGCCAGCACAGCGGACTGGATGTCGCCGCCGTCAACGTGCACCAACTGTTCAACGAGTTCTCTTCCGGGGCCAAAGACCCCACCGCCATCCGTGACTTCGCCCGGATGCTGCTGGAGCGCGACCCGAACAAGTTCGAGTACTGCCTGCTTTTCGGCGACGGCTCCTTCGACCCCAAAAACAACACCAACAGCCCCGACAACAAGGACTTTATCCCGGTCTTTGAAACCGCCGAATCCTTCAGCCCTATCAACGCATTTCCTTCCGACGACTATTTCGCCCTGCTCAGCCCGGAAGAAAGCGGCAGCCTCACGGGCGCGCTCGACATTTCCGTGGGCAGGATCGTGCCGCGCACGGTTTCAGAGGCGGAGGCTTTGGTAAACAAGATCATCGCCTACGACAAAGACCCCGCCTTGCTGGGCGACTGGCATTTGCGCGTGCTGTTCATCGCTGACGACGAAGACGCCAACGCCCACATCAAACAGGCCGATAAGCTGGCCATCACCAATGCCGCTGAGGAGGACTGGTTCAACAACGAAAAGATTTACTTCGACGCTTACCAACAGATAGCAACTTCCGCCGGCGCGCGATTCCCGGATGCAAAAGCTGCCATCAACTCCAACATCTTCAAAGGCAACCTCGTGACACATTATATCGGCCACGGCGGCCCGCGGGGATGGTCGCAGGAGCGTGTGGTGGACAACAACGACATCGCAGGTTGGGACAACCCGAACCGCTACCCGCTCATCATCACCGCTACCTGTACTTTTGGCGGGTACGACGATTACACGACACTCACCGGCGGGGAACAGGCTTTATTAAAAGTAAATTCCGGCGCCATCGCCTTGTTCACCACCGTGCGCTCGGTGTACATCAATGGCAACGAAGACCTCACGGATGCCGTGCAGAGCATCATTTTCAAAAAACTGAACGGGCAATACCGCAGCATTGGCCGCATCCTGAAAGACTCCAAGAACAAATTGACCTCCGATATCCAGAATGCCCGGCGCTTCACCCTGCTGGGCGACCCGGCCATGTTCCTGGCCTTACCCGAATACAGGGTGGCCACCACCAAGATCAGCGGCCCCAACGGCCCTGTCGATACCTTGAAAGCGCTGATGCCCGTTGACCTGGAGGGCGTCGTGACCGATACGCTGGGCAACCTGCTCAACGATTTCAACGGCAGGGTCTATGTCACCATTTTTGACAAAGAACAGCTCTTAGAGACGCTCCGGCAAGACCCCGGCAGCTACGAGTTCAAATTCAACGTGCAGCGCAACATCATTTTCAGGGGCATCGCTACCGTGACGGCGGGCAAATTCGCCATCAACTTCGTGGTGCCAAAAGACATCAATTACGCCTTCGGTTTCGGGAAAATAAGCTACTACGCCGAAAACGGCACCCCGCTCGACGCTGCCGGCGCCGACAAAAGCATCATCATCGGCGGCAACGCCGGGCTGGTGAAAGACGACCAGCCGCCCGTCGTCCAGGCCTTCCTCAACACCGACGCCTTTGCCTTCGGCGGCATCACCAACAAATCGCCCAAAGTGCTGGTAAAATGCTCCGACGACTACGGCATGAACGTCACGGGCACCAGCCTGGGCCACGACCTCACGGCGGTGCTCGACGGCAACGCGCTGGAAACCATCATTCTGAACGAATTCTACCAAAGCGAGCAGGACAACTCCCGCAAAGGGCAGGCCATTTACCCCTTGAACAACCTGAGCACGGGGCGGCACACGCTCGCCGTGAAAGGCTGGGACGTGGCCAACAATTCCGGGGAAGGCTACACCGAGTTTGTGGTGGCAGAAGACGGCAAGGCAGCCCTCGACCACGTGCTGAACTACCCCAACCCCTTCACTACCAACACCTATTTCCAGTTCGAGCACAACCTCGCCGGGCAAATGCTCGACGTGCAGATCAACATCTTCTCCGTAGCGGGCAGGCTCGTTAAAACCATCCAGCAAACACTCGCCAACACCGACGGTTTCCGCGTCACCGACATCCAGTGGGACGGCAAAGACGAGTACGGCGACCAGCTTGCCAAGGGGGTGTACCTCTACCGGGTAAAACTGCGCGGCACAGCCGCGACAGGCGAAACGGCCACGGCGGAGAGCAAGTTTGAGAAGTTGGTAATCCTGAAATGAATGATGAATGATGAGCGATGAATGATGAATTTGCACAGCAATTGTTCATTGGCTTTGCTTTTGCGTTCCAGCACTTTGACGCTGTTTTTGGGTTGGAGTGCTGGAATACTCCTTTATTATATGGCACTGGGGGCATGATATACTATGATTCGCCTGATTTTTGTGATTGAGTATGATTGATTCAGCTGATCTTCAATTGATTACAAAGATTGGTATGCACAAAACTAAGCGGCGTGAGGTATACATTTATTGCCTGTTGCTGAACCCCAAGCTACCTGGCCTGAATCGCCCTACACCTCCCGCCCGCTTTTTTTTGTCATTCCCGCAAGAATCCGTCCACGTAAAAAGGGGAAAGCTGTCCGTAACCGTCCGAGCAACTACCCCTTGTGCGCCACTATCGCTTCTCCGACCTTTG
>CAZULM010000043.1:0-51158 GCA_964621185.1 uncultured Saprospiraceae bacterium
GTCATGTCGGTCGTGAAGTGGTACTGCGGCGACTGGTCGTGCTCGACGCGGATCAACTCCCCAGCTGCAGCAGTTTGCCAAATTACACCGCTGCCAACACCTTTAACAATGTCAACGTCAATGCTGCCATTGTCCGCACCGGGCAAAATATCCGCATCACGGGAACGGTGAACTTTAACGCCAACGTTACCTTCGTCAACTGCACCGTCCTGATGGACCCGGGCGCCGTCATCAATGTCAACGGTATTGCTTTCAACCTTTGGAACAATGCAAATGGCCTGTCATTTATTTTTGCTTGCGGCGCCATGTGGCAATCAATCAATGTCAACAACGGCGGGAGCATTAGTTTTAGGGGCAGCTCTATCAGGGGCGGCAGGCAAGGTATTGTCATCAACCCGGGATTTAACAATGGCCTATCCGAAATAACGAACTGCTCGTTTACCGGGAACACAAGCGCCATAACTGCTACCAATGTCCCGAACTTTACTTTTTCGGCATTTAGCGGGAACAACTTTACTGGCAGAAACCTGGCCCCGCTTTTGCCGCCCCATGGAGCGCTCGAACCATTTTTCGCAATGAACCTCCAGAATTGCACCGGGACAATTGGCACTGCCGGGACAGTGAATGTTTTCAACCGCCATTCGACAGCGATCAAAGCCAATGGCGGCACCTATACCGTCAACAACTGTTCTTTTATTGGCAATACATTTACAGATTGGGAGGGGTTTGGGACTGGCATCGGGATTTGGGTTATCAACGCCAACCTGACCATCGACAATATTTTTAGCAATGGCGCTAGCTGTAGTTTTGATGAAAACCGCCGGGCTTTACGTTTTGACAATTCCGGAAATCTGGTACTGCGAAATGCCGTTTTTAGCAACTCGCACGTAGTAGATGTCGAAGTTGTCGGCTCCGCACAGCCCTATAACATCAATATTTCGAACAACCGTTTCAACATCCGCAACCCAACCCAACAATCCATCTTTATCGACCGCGCGGCACAATTGACGGGCATTCACACCAGGGTACAAAGCAACACCTTTAACCTGCCGGCTACGCCAGGTTTCCCATTGAACAACAACTTCCGCTTTATTGATGTGCTCTCCCGGCCTGGGACGACCGACCAGGCGATATTCGCCAACAACCCCATCACTTGTACCTATGGCAATGGCCCTGGCGGTACGCTTGCCCGTACTACCGATGGCATTTGGATACAGGGCAATGCTGACGGCTACCAGGTTTCTGGAAACACGATCAACTTTGTAAACGCGAACGGTGGTACGGCTCCCAACAATAATATTGATGGGGTGGCCATCGGGATTACGCTCAACAACGGCACCAACAACATCATTGGACCGAACAACACCATAACGACGACCCGTTTCAACGGCCAGAATAACGAGCGGGAATCATGGTTGCGCTGTGGGGTTCATGTGGACCAAAGCATGAATGTTTTCGTATGCAAAAACGACGCAGACGACCCAAGGCATTGCTACCATTTCAACGGTGCCTGCAACGGCGGCGAATTTGGCAGGAACAAAGTCAGGGACGCTTATTTTGGACTGATGATGACTGGAGTTGTTTATAATAATCAGGACTACAGGATGAATGAATGGATTCCTGGAGCTGTTTACAATACTAATAGTGTAAGGATTACAGGAAATGCAGGTATCCCATGGAGGGCGGATGGGAATATCCCCGGCCATGTACCAACCGTGCTCCAACTTATGAGTCCTGGGAATGCAATATTTAATGCTCCTAATGCCCAAGTTTCTGGCACCCCAATTTGTGACGGCGTTTTGCCCCCACCAGGAGGTTTTGGCGAGCCGCCAACCGGAGAAACTGCAAAAAACTTTTTGGAAGGCAATTTCAATTTTGAGAATTATGCCGCTTCATGGGATTTCGAGAGAAACCTCCTCAATTTGATGATCCGCTTCCCTAATTCCTTCGTTGGAGAGCCTATCGCAAGCAATTATTACAATGCCAAGGTAAATACCCCGATTTGGAACTTTGCCAAAGCGGAGCGCTTGTTGCACGATGCGGTTGTGTTGACCGCCCTCCAGCAGCAGTCCTTGGATTTGCTGCAAGGCTCCATCGTTCAGCTTACCGACAGCCTAGGCAAAATCGAGTTGTTGGAAGGGGTCGATACGCTAACGGCTACTGCCGCACTGCAGACGGAAAAAACAAATGTGCTGGCCGAACTACATTCCAAAAATGCGCAACTTGCCAATTTATACGGCGAAATTGCCAACCAGCGTATTAACAGCTATGCTACTGCCGTTTCATTTATTGAAAGCTTGCCCACAACCAATGTATTGGAAAGCAATCAAAAAACAGTACTTAAGCTGCATTGCGCTTATCTAAAAGGGGGAAGTTGGGGAGAATCCGACAGCGTTTCGCTCCGTAACATTGCCTATTCTTGCCCTGAGACTGGCGGTCAGGCAGTTTTGGCAGCCAGAGGCTTGCTACCCGCACCAGAAAGGTATGCTTTCCCAAAGGAGGTAGAAGCCTATTGTGGCGCGCAAAATCGGGGATCTAAGGAATATCAAGCGTACGTTTTAGCTGGGGCAACCGTATTTCCGAATCCTGCAAATAACCAGATTACCGTAGGCTTCAGCGAAAAATTTTCTGGGACTGTCGAATTACGGAACATAGGTGGCAATCTGATCTATTCCAAAAATTGCCGCGATACTGTTGTGGAATCATTTGATATTGCGCAGCTTCCTGCCGGGCTTTATCTCGTCTATTTAAAAGCAGGGAATGGAATTCAGCAGACTTTCAAATGCCAGGTGATGCATTGAATGAGTAATGTGTGTTGTTCCGGCAAAGTGCTTGCCGGAACAACTTTTTTTCAACCACTAAACATTCAATCATGATGAGGCACACATTTATTCTGCTAATAATTGCCCTTCCATTCAATTTACTGAGCCAGTCGAAAAGAGATCACACCTGGATAATGGGATATGCCACCTTGATTCCGAACGAACCAAACAATGTTGATTTTGGCGGGATGAAATTGAACTTTGGTGAGAACGGATTGGATATTATTCTATTTGATATTTTCACCGGCAGTGTCACTGGATGCGCCAACAACGAAAATGGAGAGATTCAGTTCTATACTACCGGTTGCACGATTTACAACAAACAGCATGAGATGATGGAAAATGGAGATGAGATTATTATTGGAGGGGAAAATGCTGAGAACAGGTGCTTAAATTATGATGCTATCGAGAACTTATTGAGCAGCACCATTATATTGCCTTTGCCCACCCATCCGGACATTTATTTGAATTTCCAGATGCGCTTGGAAGAAACCAGCGACACTTCTTATGTTCAGGATAAGTACTTCTATTCCATAATTGACATGGCCCAAAACAACGGCCTGGGCAAAGTGGTCGAAAAGCACCTAATCGCCCTGGAGGACAGCCTGCACGATGCCGTGGCAGCCGTGCGGCATGGCAACGGGCGCGATTGGTGGGTGGTGGTTCCCAGGGGCGTGAACCGTCAATTTTGGGAGTTGCTGATCACGCCGGAAGGGGTAAAAAACAAGGTATTGCGCACCTTGGCGCCACAGGAAAAATTCAACGTCACCTACAAGGAGGCAGACCCACCATTTCGGGAACATTTGTTCCCGGAGTACATGTTCGAATGTTTTGCCGGGCAAGCAACTTTTTCGTCAGACGGCACCAAATATGCTCGAATTGGCTTTGGTTATGGAGTAGAAATATATGATTTTGACAGGTGTACGGGTGAAATGGTGTTGAGAAGGTCTATCCCAATGCCGCCAGATTCAATTTATGAACGAGTAGAATTACCGATCCAATTTGTTGGACTATCCTTTTCACCCAACAGCAAATTTCTTTACTTTAACAACAATCATGGCATGTTTCAATTTGACCTATGTGAAGAAAACCTGGAAAAAGGAACTTATGTCAAAGTTGGCTATATCGATGATTTCTATGACCCATTATTCCCCGTCCCCTTGAACTTTTTTCAGATGCGCAATACCCCGCATGGCGAGATATTTTGCACCCCTGCCAACAGCTCGAAGTACATCCACGTCATACACGCCCCGAACGAGCCTGGCTTGAAGTGCGATTTCAGGCAACACGACATACACTTGCCGCGGTTCAACTATGTCATGGGAAACTATTTCCCGAACTTCAACCTTTATGACCTGAAAGACAGCCCCTGCGACACCCTGGGCATTGACGATCCCAACCCACCGGAACCGCTGCCGGAATTGGCGAAATTCAGCATATACCCGAACCCGGTCAGCAAGGAATTGAAAATTTTCAACCCCGTCTGTGACGAAGCCAGCATCTCTGTGTTCAATATGCTCGGACAGCAAATCCTGAAAGACAAAATGATCATCGGGCATGAGGTCGTAAGGTTGGATGTGTCCTCATGGCCATCCGGCACGTATCTATTTCTGGCCAATGTCGGGGCCGAAAAGCCGGTTGTCAAAAAAATTGTGGTGGCGCATTAAATAAAGTAAAGCAAAAAAGGCGGCAAAAACTCATGATTGGCGACTGCTGAAGTCCATTTGCACGCGCCACAATTGCAAGGCGCACCTCAACAATCGCCAATCACGTAATCGCCAATCGTCGTTCAACCTATTAATATCACTGCCCCTTTGCCGCCGGCTGCTCCTTCCCGCGCACTTCCCCTTTGATCACCAGGAAAGTCTCTGTCGGGGTGGTGTTGGCCGTAACGGTCACCTGCTTGCGCTGCGGGCCGGGCTTGCCTTTGGAGTTGAACTCCACCTTGATCTCGCCTGTGCCGCCCGGTGGGATCGGCTCTTTCGGCCAGGTCGGCACCGTGCAGCCGCAGGAGCCTTTGCAGTTGCTGATCACCAGAGGCACGTCGCCCGTGTTCTTGAATTTATAGATGTGCTTCACGATCTCGCCCTCGTCGATGGTTTGGAAGTCGAACTCGTTGTTTTCGTATTGGATGGTGGTCGTCGGGCCTGACGGCACGTCGGAAGCGCCCAGGGGCATGGAGGTGGCGTTGATGTTGGTGCCGGGGATGTTGCCGTTCCCGTGCTCCTGTGCGGAGTTGCCAACGGCTGCGGCGCGGATCTGGTCGCCTTCCGATTTGCCGAGCAAGCCTTTAAACCCGCCACCGAACAAGTTGGCGATCAATAGGATAGCGAGCAGCGCGAGCAGCCCGATCTGGATTTGTTTGTTCCTTTCCATGTTGTTTTATGAATTGGTGAAAGATGTTTTTATGTATTTCCGGATGCAAAATTAGCCTGAAAAACGGGCCGTCATTTTGGTTTGCATAAGTTTAACAACAGCACAACACTAAAAACGTTGAAACCAGGGACGTATCGCGCCTTCGGTTCAAAGTCGTATTTTCGCCGCCCAATTCGATCCACCACGATATGACAGACCAGCACCACGAGATTGGCCCCGAGCATTTGTCCCTTGAAAAAATCGGCGGGATATTGCACAAAGGCATGCCCATCAGGCTGTCTGAACACAGCCGCAAGCTGGTTCGCAGCTGCCGCGAATACCTGGAGCAGAAGCTACGAAAATCAGATGCATTGTACTACGGCATCAACACCGGTTTTGGCTCCTTGTGCGACATCCAGATTTCCGAGAACGATATTGAAAGGTTGCAGCTCAACCTGGTAAAAAGCCACGCAGCGGGCATGGGCGACACAGTGCCGCCGGAAATCGTCAAATTGATGCTGTTGCTGAAAGTACAGAGCCTCGCCTACGGGAATTCTGCCGTGCGGGAAGAAGTTGTGGACCGCCTGATCGATTTTTACAACGCAGATGTCCTGCCTGTTATTTTTGAAATGGGTTCCTTAGGCGCTTCCGGCGACCTGGCACCACTGGCCCACCTGAGCTTGCCCCTGATCGGACTGGGCGAAGTTTGGCTCGATGGCCAGCGTGTGCCTGCTGAACAAGCACTGCAAAATCATGCCTGGAAACCCCTAACGTTCAAGGCCAAAGAGGCCTTGGCCATGCTCAACGGCACCCAGTTCTCGCTGGCATACGCCACCTGGTGCCTCATAGAAAGCCGCCGCCTCGCCGAGCAGGCCGACCTGAACGCAGCCATCGGCTACGATGCCTTCAACTGCCGCCTTTCGCCCCTCGACGCGCACATACACCAGGTGCGCCCGCACGCGGGACAGCTTTCGACCGCGAAAAAGATATTGGACTTGCTGCAAGGCAGCGAAATTTCAAATGGCTTGAAAACCAGCGTACAAGACCCTTATGCCTTCCGCTGTGTGCCGCAGGTGCATGGCGCCAGCCGCGACGCATTGGCCTACATTGAAAAAATGGTGGAGACTGAATTGAATTCCGTCACTGACAACCCGAATATTTTCCCGGAAGACGACCTGATCCTGTCGGGCGGCAACTTCCACGCTCAGCCGCTCGCCCTGCCGCTCGATCACCTGGCGCTGGCGCTGTCCGAACTGGGCAATATCTCCGAACGGCGGCTGTACCAACTCATCAGCGGCCAACGGGGCTTGCCGGCCTTCCTGACCAGCAACCCCGGCCTCAACTCCGGTTTGATGATCGCCCAATACACCGCTGCATCCATCGTTAGCCAAAACAAGACGTATTGTATGCCCGCCTCCGCCGACAGCATCGTGAGCTGCAACGGACAGGAAGACCACGTTAGCATGGCCGCCAATGCAGGCACCAAGGCGCGGCGGGTGGTGTTGAACCTGGAGCGGCTGCTGGCCATAGAATTTATGGCCGCAGTACAAGCCCTGGAATTCAGGAGGCCCTTGCGGTCATCGGAAAGGATAGAAGAAATAGCCGCAAAATACCGGGAAGTGGTGCCGCGTTTGGAGGAAGACCGGGTGTTGAGTGTCGACATGGAGGCTACTGTTGCCTTTCTCAAGTAAAAGCGCCCCAAAAACATACGCTGTTGGGGCGCAATAGCGCAGCGCAGGGCTTTAGAACATTATCTTGATCGTTCTTTCAAAAGTGGAGTTGCAATCGGTGATGGCTACCCGGTAAGTCCTGCCAACGGTCAGGCCACCATAAGTAAAAGGGCTGTTCGCCGGCACGAGCGTAATTATCGGGGTGTAAGGCCAACCATTGGTTATGTCAAAAATAGAAGCCTGGCAAACCCATTCCACACAATCGGTGTTCCAGGTAGCGGTGATCTGGCCTGAACCCGACTGGACCACCGTTAAATTGGTGATCCATTCTGGCTTCTCATTTTCAAGTGGCAAATGGTTGTTGGCGTTCACAAGTGGCAAAAAAGCCGGGATAGTCATAAAAAGTGCTGCAATTACCGTTACTTTGAAAAAGTTTTTCATAACAATTGTGGATTTAAGTGAAAAAGAAAAATAGCCAGACTGGAATTTTTTCTGGCACCACAAAAATCCAATAGGGCAATCACCTCCCCTATAACACATTTTTTCATTATTACTTTGCAATTTTGAGCTTTAATGCAGCTTGATTCACAAAAAGTCAATAAGTTTTCAGCATTAAAAGGTGGTTTTTTTTTAAAAAAACAAATTAAATTGTAACATCATTTCAAGATTTTTCTGTTTTTCAAGCATCTTTCCAATCGAAAAAGCCATATCCTATGCTGCGTTTTTGCTTCATTCCCCTCCTTCTCGTAATAGCAAGCCATCCCCGTCCGAACAAACTCGCAGCCCAGGATTATTCCCAAATCGACGCCATAGCCCGCACAGTGGCCGCCCCCCCCAACCAGGATGTCGCGGTGCTTGCCAGGGTTCTCAGCGACGGCTGCCAGAACGAAAAGGAAATGGCCCGCAGCTTTTTTATATGGATTGCCGAGAACATCCAGTACGACCTTAGGACGCGGGGCGACTTGAAGTTTGTCAGCAGCGAAAAAACCGAGGAACTTCAAACCCCGGAACAAGTTATCAAAAGGAAAAAAGCAATTTGTGCCGGATACACCAACCTGTTCAACGCCCTTTGCCAACATGCGGGCATCCGTGCCTTAAAGGTTGTCGGCCTGGCAAAAATCGGTTCGTCCAAGGTTTCAACCAACGGCCATGCCTGGAGCATCATCTGCGCCGATGGCCAGTGGGCATTTGTTGATGCCACCTGGGGCGCCGGGTATGAGGATACCAAGACCGGGAAGTACGTCAAAAAATTAGACGACAAATATTTCTTCACTGCCCCCGAGCTGCTGCTGGAAGATCACTACCCAAACGACCCCTTGTTTCAATGTTTGCCCAATCCATTGACCCTGAACGAATTCTATTGGCCAACAGAGAAGGTTAAATCTTCTATACGGGAAAGAATGAAGGGTGATACGCTGGCTGGATACGCCCATATCAGCGACAGCATTGCCGCACTGTTCCCCTTCGACAGCACCTATTACCTGCGCCTTGCGGGCAAGCGTTCCCTCCAAGTCAACCCCAACGGCCATTATGGATGCTGGGCGCTTGGCACCTATTACAACCGGGTAGCGACAAGCTATTGGAACAAGTACAATAGGGCGCTCGACGATTTGAACGCCAAAAAAGCGGTGCCAAAAAGCGACTGGTTTGAAAAACAGGAATTGAATTTGAGCCAATGGGAAATTTACAGCAGCCGGAGCATCCGCATCCTTAAAATTGCCCAAGGCGCAGAAGACGGTTACAGCGCTGAGGCGCAATACATGTTAAACATCGCCCAGTCGAGCCTCGAAGCATGTCGCCGGCAAATGGCGCAGACGAAGCGCTACAAAGCCGAGACGCAGAAATATTGGGCGAGCCAGGGTAAGGTGACGCGTGGGTAGGGCTCAAGCCAAGGCCAGTTCAGGCATATTCCCGTAAACTTCTTCCACTTCATCGAGGATGGCAAACAATGCCTCCGGCTCCATTTCCGTGACCAAGCGCGCGCGGAAGGGCTTGATGTGGGGCAGGTCGCGCAGGTATGGGGCGTAGTGCCGGCGCATTTCCAGCACGCCGAGCTTGAGCCCTTTCCAGTCGAGGCTGTCGCGCAAATGTTGTCGGGCGGCGCGCACGCGCTCATGCACATCCGGGGGCGGAAGCAGCTCTCCCGTGGCAAAGTAATGCTTGATTTCGCGGAACACCCAGGGGTAGCCGATGCTGGCGCGGCCGATCATGATGCCGTCGGGGTGGTAGCGGTTTTTGTATTCCAGCGCTTTTTGTGGCGTGTCCACATCACCGTTGCCGAAGATGGGTATGCGCATTCGGGGATTGTTCTTCACCTTGGCGATCCATTCCCAGTTGGCCTCGCCCTTGTACATCTGGGCACGGGTGCGGGCGTGGATGCTGAGCGCCTGGATGCCGACATCCTGGAGGCGTTCGGCCACGTCGAGGATATTGATGGTGGAGTCGTCCCAGCCGAGTCGGGTTTTGACGGTCACCGGGAACTTGGTGGATTTCACCACTGCCTCGGTGAGCTGAACCATTTTGGGGATGTCGCGCAGTAGGCCGGCGCCCGCCATGCGGCAGGCGACCTTCGCCACTGGGCAGCCAAAGTTGATGTCGATGACATCGGGGTTTTTTGCTTCTATGATCCCTGCTGCCTCGATCATGTTCTCTAATTGGCCGCCGAAGTACTGGATACCAACTGGGCGCTCGTAATCGAATATTTCGAGCTTTTGGAAGGTCTGTTTGGCCTCGTGCACCAGGCCGTCGGCGCTGATGAACTCTGTATAGACCATGTCGGCCCCCTGTTCCTTGCAGAGTTTGCGGAACGGCGGGTCGCTCACGTCCTCCATGGGCGCGAGCAGGAGCGGGAATTCACCGATTTCGACGTTGCCGATTTTTACCATTGCGATGCTTTTCTGGCGCAAAATTACGCCAGAATGCTTATAAATACGGTTTTTTTGAAAAGATACCGCTGTTTTGGTTAAATTGGAACAGTCAGGAACTAAAAAAATAGCTGCCCTGTTTATTTCGGTATCAACGAATCACTAGGTCTCGCAAGCCTGTTTTTCCTTAATCTCACAAACAAAAATTCCACGTTGCGTAACAAAGACAGAACCTAATCCGATCCAGTGAACAAGTACACCAATTCAGTTCATTATAAATTTTACTGCCATGATAACTGGAGCCGTTATTCTGATTTTGATGGTGATAATCTTTGTGATTTTGGGTTCGAGCAACAGCAATCGTCAAGACTATGACGGGTATCACGAAGACCCCTATTACTACTACCCCAATCACCCTGCCCCAAGGCATGGGGTCCCCCACCACCCCGCTTACTACCCCCATCCTTACCCCTCGCATTATCCTCAGCCGTACTATCCACCGTATCCACAGCCGTACCAGCAGCCGTACCAGCAACCGAGTGTGCAGCCAGAGCCTACGGGCCTCTCCACTGCCTTCGGCATAGCCTTGTTCATGGCAGTAGCTATTGGTGCCTTCACCTTGGCTGCCAACATGGGGCTTTTCAGCGCAGTCATCACGGTTGGGCCACAACAGCAAAAGACCATTTATGAGCAGCCGGAAGGGAAGCCGCTGCCGGCAAGCTTGAGAATTGAGGGCGACTATCAGAAGTATTCCAAAGATTCGCCGCGCAGGTGAATGGTTGCCCCAAAACATTCCCCCGTTGGCTCCCACCCAACGGGGGATTTTTTTATTTGTTTGCCCCAGCCAACCGGATATACATTTCATTCGTTATACCTTGCAGGTTCCCTTAACATCTGCACATGAACTTGCGTTTCCGATCCCCTCTTCCCCTGTTTTTTGTGCTGGCCAGCTTAGGGCTGTCGGCCCAAACCCCTTTGTCGCAAAAGATTGATTTCCAATGTGAAAACTGTTCGCCTGCCAGCGCCCTGCTCCGGCTGAGCCGGGAAACAGGCATCAACATCGTGTTCAGCGACCGTTTTTTTGAAACATGCCCGCCAGCAACTTTCCGAATTAAGGAGGAGCCGCTCAAGCGGGTGCTGGAGCAGCTGACAGCATGTACCAAAGTAGGTTTCAAGCAGGTGGGCGAACAGGTAGTCTTTTTCAGGAAAAACCAAAAGAAGACCCTCAGCGGGTACATCGAAGACTACGACACCGGGGAACGGCTCATCGGAGCCAGCATCCGGGTGCTTTCGGAAAAAGGCCTCGGGGCGGTCAGCAACGAATTCGGGTTTTTCAGCCTGAAGCTCGACGAAGGGGATGTAACCCTGGTAGCCTCATACGTTGGCTACAACAGCGAACGGCTCATCTTGCCGCTCAACAGCGACCGGATCGTCCACCTCAAACTGCGCCCAAACACCAAGCTGGCAGAGGTGCTCATCCCGGCAGTTTCCGCCCAGGAAGAAAAAAACAGGAAAAGCGGCAGCCCCAAATACCTCAACCTCAACGAACTGCGCATGATACCGATGCCCGGCGGAGAGGCCGACCTGCTGCGTCAGACAGCCCTTCAACCGGGCATTCAGACCGGCACCGACGGCCTTGGGGGCCTGCATGTCAGGGGCGGGAACGCCGACCAGAACCTGTTCCTGCTCGACGACGTGCCGGTTTATAGCCCCAGCCACGCCCTCGGGCTGTTCTCCATTTTCAACCCTTCCACCGTGAGCAGCGTACGGCTCTGGAAAGGCGATTTCCCGGCCCGCTATGGGGGCAGGGCTTCTTCGGTACTGGATGTGCGTACCCGCGATGGAAACCTGAACGAGTACAAGGCAGAGGTGTCGGCGGGCTTGTTTGCCACCTCTGCTGTCGTTGAAGGCCCGATCGTAAAAGGCAAAGGTTCGTTCTTAGTGGGCAGCAGGTTCACCTACTTTGAGCCCTGGGTGGATTTTTTCAGCAAAAAAGGCAACCTGTTCACTTTTTCAGGCGATGAAGTGGAGTATCGTTTTTACGACACCAACCTGAAGCTCAACTACACCCTTGGCGACAAAGACAGGCTTTATTTCAGCTTGTACTACGGCGGCGACCTTTTCAAGAACACCTTTGGCCAGGCTTATTCCGATGCCAACGGCTATATCACCGACCATTCGACGCTAGCCACCGACTGGGGCAATGCCATTGCAGCGCTGCGCTGGAACCACCTGCTCCGGGAAAACTTGTTCACCAACACCACCATCCGGTACAGCCGCTTTTTCTATCAGAGTCGGCTCGGCTTCCGCTCCGATATTTTGTACCCGAGCGGGAAGGAATCTCATATTGCCAATTACGGCCAGTTGTACCAGACCCTTATCAGCGATTGGTCGGGGAAAACAGACTTCACCTTTTATGTTTCCAAACCCCTCACCCTGCGCTGGGGCGTCTCCTATACCATGCACGATTTTCAGCCGGGCGCATTGTCGGCCAATTTCCTGCAACCTGGCCAGACGGAGGGGAATGTGGACTCCTTAGCCAATATTTTGCTGAACAACGAGCGCCTCAACGCGGACGAGGCAGAGGGCTATTTCGATGCCGAATGGAATGTTTTCCCCCGGTTGCGCCTGGAGGCCGGCTTGCATGGTTCCGTTTTTCAAATAAAAAATGCCAATTACCGGATTTTGCAGCCGCGCATCCGCCTGCGCCACCAAGGGAAAAAGGGCTGGAGCAAGTGGCTGGGCTACCACCGAACGGCCCAGAACCTGCACCAGATCGGCTCTTTCAACATCAGCCTGCCATTTGAGCTGTGGGTGCCGAGCACGCGTCGGGTGCCGCCGGAGAAAGTTGGGCAACTGTCTTCGGGCATTGGGTACCAAAATGCCGACTGGGGCTTTCAAATAGAAGGCTATGTCAAGAACTTCGAGCGCGTGCTGACGTTTATTTCTTCGGGCGACGCCCTTTTCACGGGCGGTGCGGTGGACGCCAGCGGTTGGGAAGACCGGATCGCCATCGGGAGCGGCAAGAGCAGGGGGGTGGAGTTCTTGCTCGAAAAAACAAGCGGGAAAACTACAGGGACAATTGTGTACACCCTTTCCAGGAGCGACCGCTTGTTCGCAGCCCTCAATTCTGGCCGACCATTTCCCCTGCGTTACGACCGCACCCACGACTTCAAAGTAACCCTGCGGCAACGGCTGTTCAAATGGCTCGAAGCCGATGTCGTTTGGGGCTTTGCCACCGGGAACCCGATCACGCTGACCGGGGTGAAATTCCGCCACGAATCGGTGGAGGGCGAGGTCGTGCGCGACGTGTTCTTTTATACCGAGGTAAATGGCTATCGCTTGCCAAATTACCATCGGCTTGACCTTGCGCTGAACACAAATTTCAGCACCGGGAAGCTGAGACACGAGGTTCAACTGGGCGCTTACAACACTTATAACCGCTCAAACCCATTTTTTTTGTATGTTGATGCAGGAAGTAATATAAAAGGTAAAGCAATTCAGTTTACTTTGCTGCCGCTATTGCCCGTTTTTAGGTACCTTGTAAGCTTCTAACACCAGTTTTAGTCAACACAAGGTGCTTGTGAAAACAGAACTTCAACAATCCATTGAAAATCAATCTTTCAACATCCATCAATCCGTCAAATCCGCCCAAATCCAGGTATAAATGCGCCAACTCCGATTGCTCACACTCTGCATGGCCTCCTTGCTGCTCCTGCGCTGCGCACGAGAGGTCATCATCGATTTGCCGGAGGAGGAGCCGAAAGTGGTCGCCATTTGCCATTTCACCGAAGGCCAGCATTTCAAGGCGTACATCACCATGAGCCAGCCGGTCAACGAAGGCGACGACCCGGAGCAGCCTTCGGCGGTGGACGCCACTCTTTCCATAAATGGCGCCTATTACGACCTGCTGTACCGAGAAAAAGGCGAAGGTAACCGGTATTACTGGCGTAGCCACCAACAAAAACTGCCCCGCACAGGCGTTGAGTACTCCTTCGTCGTCAGGGTGCCTGGATACCCTGCTGTGGAGTCGAGCAGCAGCATCCCGGCCCACCGCCCGATTGAACCTATAAAGCTCAAGCAAGGCGATGCCCTTCTCGAGACCTTGAGCGATGGTTCCAAAGAACTGCGCATCCCTTTGGAGCTGCACTTGCAGGATGCACCCGGCGAAGAGCCGTATTTTGCGTTTTTCATCAGCGACGATACGGACGTGAGCGAATCGAACGACCCGTCGGACACCTACACCATTCAACGGCCCACCAATTTCCTGGCCGATGGGCGCACCATTTCTCTGTTGCACAACATACCCGAGCCGGTCGTGCTGATCAACGAAAATTATTGGGCTGATGGCCGCCGCACGCTCTACCTCACGGCCCGCATCCCGGTCAAATTGGGCATCGAACGGCCCCGTACCCTCTACATCACCTGGCGAACTTTGTCGAAGGAATTCTACCGCTACCACCTTTCACTGTCGCGGCAAAGCAGCAACCTGCCCTTGAGCGAGCCGGATGCGGTTTATAACAACATGATCGGGGGGCTGGGCAACTTTTCGGGGTATTCGGTCAAAGTGGACACAGTGGCGATCCCGGATTTTTAGGGAGTGCGGAATGCGGAGTGCGGAGTGCGCTCAAACGACCGTCACCAAAACATCCTGCCGATCCACAAAAAAGCCGAAAGGGTTCAGCGAAAACCCTTCTTCTGCTGCAACTTGCTGAAAATCAACCTCATGTCCCGCCTCTATTGCTACAAGCAGGCCTCCGCTGGTTTGCGGGTCGGCCAAAATGTTGCGTTTCGCGACCTCCCCTGCCCCGGCAATTTTATGGCCATAGCTTTCCCAGTTGCGGTTGGTGCCGCCGGGCACGCACTTGTTGTCCAAATAGTAATCGAGTATCGCGCGGTCAATCGTAGGCACCTGGTCGAAATGGACGATGGCGCTGGCATCGCTGGCTTCGCACATCTCGCTGAGGTGGCCGAGTAGGCCAAAACCCGTCACATCCGTCATGGCTTGCACATACGGCAACTGACCAAAACGCGCCCCCGCTTTGTTGAGCATTTTCATGCTTTCCGGGGCAATGTGTGCGTGCTCTGGCTTCAACAAGCCTTTTTTTTGCGCCGTGGTCAGTATGCCCACGCCGAGCCCTTTGGTGAGGAATAGTTTGGAACCAGGGGTGGCGCCGCCATTTTTCTTCAGGTCTTTGACAGCTACCCTGCCTGTCACCGCCAGGCCGAATATTGGCTCCGGGCTGTCGATGCTGTGCCCGCCCGCGAGCGGGATTCCGGCTTCTGCGCAGGCCTTCCGGCTGCCTTCGATCACGGCGTTGGCCACTTCAGGGGGCAAGGCATTGATGGGCCACCCTAATATCGCAATGGCCACCAGCGGTTTTCCGCCCATGGCATACACGTCGCTGATGGCATTGACGGATGCGATGCGCCCGAAGTCTTCCGGGTCATCCACGATCGGCATGAAAAAATCGGTGGTGCTGACCAAGGCGGTGCCGTCGCCAAGGTCGTACACTGCCGCGTCGTCGCGTTCTTCATTGCCGACGAGCAGTTGGGGGAAAGGCTGTTTCGACACGCTGGTTTTCAGTATGTCATCCAGCAGTTTCGGCGATATTTTGCAGCCGCAGCCTGCGCCGTGGGAGTATTGGGTGAGTTTGTACATCAAAACACAAATGTAGCGCTTAAGCTCGGCAGTATCGGCAACTGGTTCACCCGGGTGTAGCGCACGCGGTCGAAGTAAAAGATGTTGGGTCGGTCGTACACGTTTGTAGCGGAGGCGACAAGTTCCATGCTGCTGCGCTTGCTGAACTTGAAAGTGCGCTTTATGGAAACGTCGAGGCGGTGGTAGTAGGGCAAGCGGCCACCGTTTCGGGTATCGGAATACAGGATACCGAGGTCGCCCTGGCCGCCCAGCACATCCGTTCCGATGCCGTTTTGGAAAAATGGGATGCTGTTGTAAAAGCCCTGGGTTTGGGTGAAGGGGAAACCGGAGCCCAGGTTCCAGCGGGCGCCAAACTCCCACTCTTTCTTTTTGCCCAGCAAATACGTGGTGACGATATTCAAGTTGTGACGGCGGTCGAACACGGGCGGGTATTCCTGAAAACCGTCGTATCGGGTAACGAAGCCCAGCGAGTAGGCGCCCCAGAGATAGGCGCGTTTGCCTTCAATTTTTACGGAAAGGTCCAAACCGTAGGCATCGCCTGTTTCGGTGGTGAAGTTGGGGTCTTGGGGTTGCAGCTTGGCGCGGTTCAGGGCGATCAACTGGGTAAAACGTTTGTAGTAGCCTTCCACGTTCAAGTCGAAATTGCGCAGCACATCCACTTCAAACCCTGCCACAGCGTGTACGGATTTTTGGAGCCGGTGATCGGCAGGCTCATCGCCGTTGAGCTTGAATATACGCTCCTCAGGGCCAGACAGGAAGCCCACGAAAAGGTTCACGATGTCGCGCTCGTTCACCGTGGAGAGCAGGTTTTGGGAGTAAAGCCCTCCCGCTGCCTTGAAGCGGAGCTTGTCGCTGATGTTGTATTTCATGCCGACGCGCGGTTCCAAAGAAGGTTGGTTGAGCGATTGGTAGTATTGCAGGCGGAAACCCGGCTCGAACACCAGCGGGCCGGCCTTGTGCTTCCATTTGATGTATCCGCTGATCTCGGTTGTGTTGTCATTTTTGTCGATCGTAAAGCCTTTGAAGTTGACAAACTCGAATTCGGTGCGGAAGCCATTGAGCTCAAGGCCATATTTGATCTCGTCGTTGCGGCCAAAATTGGTGAAGTTCAGTCCAGCGAAATAGCCGGAAACACCGCTGTACCTGGGCAGGCGGTCTGCCTCTTCGATGTTCGAACGGTAGCCAGACACCGTGAGGATACCGTTGACGATGGTATTTGAGTTGGTCGGTATAAGCGTAAAATCCAAGCCGCCGCCGCTGCTTTTCCAGCCGAAGGTGGTGATGGGGAAGTCCACCCCATCCGTATAGTTGAACCCGAAAAGGTTAAGCTTGCTGCCGTTCCCGGTGAGGAAAGAAATTTTGCCGTACAGGTCCTCGTAGTCGAAAGGGATGCCGATGGAATCGTTCACGCCCGGGTAAAACTTGCTGTCTGTTTGGCTGATTAGGCCCTTTTTCCCGGTCAGGACAAACGACACGCTGCCCCCGCCCTCGGTCTTGAGGGGCGCGATGGGGCCCTCGAGCAATGCCTTGGCCTGGAAAGGGCTGCCAGAAACCATGCCCGACAGGCGCTTTCGGTTGCCTTCCCTGGTTTTGACATCCACGATGGCGGAAATACGGCCACCGTAGTCCGCGTTGAAGCCGCCCGTGAGCACGTCCACGTTGCGGATCAGTTCCGTTTCGAACACCGAGAAAAATCCGATGCTGTGGAAGGGATTGTAAATGGTCATGCCGTCGAGCAGTATCTTGTTCTGCACCGGCGAGCCGCCGCGTATGTACAATTGGCCGCCTTGGTCGCCCGTGAAGATCACGCCGGGCAACACGGTAAGGTACTGGGCCACGTCGGCCTGGCCGCCTGCAGAGGGCAGGGAGCGTATCTGTTTGGGCGTGATAGCGATCTTGGAAACCTCTACGTTGGCCTTGGCCTGCGCTTTTTTGCCGCTGATCTCCACGACATCAAGCTTGGTGCCGCTTTCCTGGATGTAAATATTTTGAAATAAAATCTCCCCTTTTTTCACCTCAATCTCTTCGCTGTAATCCTCATAGCCGAGGTACGAAACTTTCAGGTTGTATTTCCCGACTGGAACGTCCATGATGGAAAAAAAGCCGTTGATGTCAGAGTTGGCCCCCATTGAAGCCCCTTCGAGGGCAACGGAGGCAAAAGCAACGGGCTGCGCCGTCTCCTTGTCGTAAATATTTCCGCGAACGGATCCTTTTTGGGCAAAAACAAGTGCAGGGATGAGGAAAAAGAAAATGGCAATGGAAAAGTTTCTCATGTCTGATGGTTGACCGCACCACTTTTAGCCGGGCACAGGGCGTTTTCTCAAATAAATGTTACAAATCGTTTCGACACAGCGGATTTTAGCGGCGGCAAAGATAGAAGGACTGCCCGTCTTCGCGGCAAAGTATAATGGACAACTTGAGACAAAATTAACTTTAGAGATGAGAGATCTCTCATCTCTCATCTCTAATTTTGTGGAATGCATTACGACATCCTCATTGCCGGCGGTGGCATCGTCGGTTTGGCAACGGCCCTGCAATTGCAGCGGCAGCGGCCAGGACTGAAAGTTGCCGTTTTGGAGAAAGAAAGCGCCGTGGCCTTGCACCAGAGCAGCCACAACAGCGGCGTGATCCATTCCGGCATTTATTACAAGCCCGGCAGCCTGCGCGCCCGCAATTGCAGCCGGGGCTACGAACTTTTGTTGCATTTCTGCCGGGAAAACGGGATCGATTTCGATATCTGCGGTAAAATAATCGTGGCCGTGGAGGCCGGAGAACGGGAAGCGCTCGACCGGATTTACCGCCGCGGGCTGGAAAATGGCCTGCAGGGCCTGCGCAAAATAAGCGGTGAAGAGGCCACGGCGATCGAGCCGCATGTGCGCTGCGTGGAAGCGGTGCAGGTGCCGCAGGCGGGTATCGTAGATTTTGGCGCAGTGGCCAGAAAGTACGCTGCGCTTTTTCAGGAAAACGGCGGCGAAATCTTTTTAGGCCAAAAAGTGGTAACCGTGCGAAAAACCAGCAGGCAGGTGGAAATTGATACCGAGCGCGGCAAAACCTGGAACGCCGGGATATTTGTGAACTGCGCCGGCCTTTACTCCGATAAAGTTGCCCGCATGACGGGAGAAAAGCCCGATCTGCAGATATTGCCTTTTCGGGGCGAGTACTACGAACTGAAACCGGAGCGCGAACACTTGGTGCGCAACCTCATTTACCCGGTGCCGAACCCCAATTTTCCGTTCCTGGGCGTCCATTTCACCCGCATGATCGGCGGCGGCATCGAGGCAGGCCCCAATGCTGTGCTGGCCTTCCGCCGCGAGGGCTACTCCCGCTGGGATTTCAATGCCAAGGAATTGGGCGAGACTTTGGCCTTCCCCGGCTTCCGCAAAATTGCCCTGAAATACTGGCGCGACGGGCTGGCCGAAATGCAGCGCTCCTACTCCAAAACCGCCTTCGTGCGTGCCCTGCAGCGCCTGATACCCGAAATCGAGCCTGACGACCTGCACCCCGGCCGCTCCGGCGTGCGCGCCATGGCCTGCGACCGCGCGGGCAACCTGCTCGACGATTTCCTCATCCTTACCCAGGAGCGCATCGTGAACGTGTGCAACGCACCAAGCCCGGCGGCTACGGCATCGCTGGCTGTTGGGGAGGCTGTGGCAGGGAAAGTTTTGGAACAATGCTGAACAACATGCTGATCATACACACAAGTAATCAACTTCTTGCTGAAAAAAAATACGCAAGCCACGTCTTAATCCGTGAAATCCTCGGCATTGATTTCCAAGCCATCCCAGTTCCCGACCAAAATTTCCACCAGATAAGCTTGCCAAATGGCGCAACCCTGAACATTGAAAACCATTTTGGCCTGACCCCAAGCCCCTCCACGCTCCCCCACCCTTTCCACCCTGGCCAAAACATTGTTTGCCTGTTCGGAAATCCACAGTTTAGTATTGAAAACCAACGCATTGCCTGCGGAACCGACCTCTTTGCCGCCGCATTTTTCATGCTAAGCCGTCAGGAAGAAAACAACCCAGTGGCATTGGACAAACACGGGCGCTTCCCTGCCCATAATTCATTGGCCTGCCAAGCGGGTTTCCTGCACCGCCCCGTCGTGAATGAATGGGCTGAGCTGCTCTGGGAAATGCTCCTCAGGCTTGGGTGGAACCAGCCCCGAAAAAAGCGGCAGCCCCGGCTGAGCATCTCCTGCGATGTGGACCACCCCCGGCTCTGGTGGAATCCCGCCGACCGCCTGCGCACCCTGGGCGGGGCGATATTCAAGCGCGGGAGCGTGAAAGAGGCCATTTATTTCGCCCGCCACCACTTGTTCCGCAAAAAAGACCCTTACGACGTTTTCGACGACTGGCTCGACTTGCTGGAGCGCCATGGCCACGTCGCGCAGTTCAATTTTATGGGCAAACGGCCCGTTTCGAGCGACTGCTGGTATCCGCTCGAACACCCCTTTGTGCTGAACCTGATGCAAAAAATAGCCGAGCGCGGCCACCGGATCGGCTTTCACCCGAGCTACGAGGCTTTTGATGACCCGAATACCTTTAAGCGGGAACTGGCTTCGCTGCAAGCTGTTTCGCCCTTGGAAATTGTGAGTGGGCGCCAGCACTACCTGCGATTCGCCGCGCCGCGCACCTGGCAGGTTTGGGAGGAGGCCGGCCTCGGCACCGACAGCAGCCTGGGATACCCAGAAGCCGAAGGGTTCCGCTGTGGAATTTGCCATGATTACCCGGTTTTTGACACCGATACAGGAAAAATGCTGAACTTGCGGGAACTGCCCCTAGTCGCCATGGACGTTACCCTGGCGCAATACCGGGGCTACAGCCCGGAACTGGCCTCCGAGCGGCTCCTGCAACTGCGACGCGAAGTAGAAAAGCACGGCGGCGACTTTACCCTGCTGTGGCACAATTCCTCCTGGAACACCGCGTTTTGGGAAGCTTGGAAGGCCGTGTTTATCGAACAGATTACCCATGCATAGAAAATTGACAATTTTCCGATCCTTTCCCGCAATAGCCTGCACCATAAACGTTGGATTGGCTCTTGCACAGCCAAGCAACCTTCCCCTCCAATCGCAAGCGAACCACCTGATCGACCGACTTGAAATACTGTACCCGCGCAGTACACCCCTGCACAGCGACATTCGCGGGTACTGGCGCAGTGATGCCGCCGCCCTGGCGCTCAACCTGGACTCGGCGCTGGCACGCCCAAGCCGCCGCCAACGCCAGGACTTGCATTATCTCGCCGATGAGAACAACGAGTGGGTTCCCGACAGCAGCAGCTTGGCAAGGCAGTCAAAAAAGCCGTTTTGGGGCGTTTTTTACAAAACACCGGCCAACCTGTACGAAGTGAACTCCAGGTACTTCAAGATGCGGGTCAACCCCATGCTCAATTTCAACTTGGGACGAGAATCCGGGGAGGCTGGCATCTTGTTCCAAAACCAGCGCGGGCTTGAAGTACGGGGCGAAGTGGACCGCAAAGCCTTCTTTTACACCAATTTGGTGGAAACCCAGGCACGTTTTCCAGCTTATGTAAACGACCGGGTCACAGAATATTTCTCGATACCGGGCGCGGGTTTTTACAAAAACTACAAAGGCAGCCTGTTCAACATCAGCAACGGCTACGACTTTAATGTGGCAACGGCTTACGTCGGGTTCCTGGTGTCGAAACATATCGGTATCCAGCTGGGGCACGGCCAGCATTTCATCGGCAACGGCTACCGGTCCATGCTCCTGTCCGATTTTGCCAACCCGGCCTTTTTCCTGAAGCTCAGCACCCGCGTCTGGCGGTTCCACTACCAAAATTTGTTTATGGAGCTCAGCCCGGTCTCCCAAATACAGATCCCCGACGGCACCATTTTGCCAAAAAAATACGCGGCCATCCATTACCTGAGCTACAAAGCTTCGCCGCGCTTCACAATCGGTTTTTTTGAGGCAACGGTGCTGCACCGGAGCCGCCAATTTGAGTTCCAATACCTTAACCCCGTCATTTTTTACCGCACCGTGGAGGGCATGATCGGGAGCCCCGACAATGTGCTGCTGGGCTTGAACAGCAAGTACAACCTGTTGAAAAACATGCAGTTGTACGGGCAGTTCCTGCTCGATGAATTTACCCTCAGCGAATTTTTCAGCGACAGCGGCTGGTGGGGCAACAAATACAGCGTTCAGCTCGGCGCCAAATACCTTAACGCCTTCGGCATCGATCACTTAGACTTGCAGGCAGAATACAACAGCGCACAGCCTTACACCTACTCCCATGGCGACCCTTACGACAGCTACACGCATTACAACCAGCCCTTGGCGCACCCGCTGGGCGCGAATTTCAGGGAGTTTGTCGGCATTGTCCGCTACCAACCCACGGGGCGCATTTCCCTGACGGCCAGGGCGATCCGGGCAACATTGGGCGAAAACAGCGCCAATGACAACTGGGGCTCCAACCCGTTGCTCAGCTATGATGGCCGCCCAAGCGATTATGGCAACAAAATCGGGCAAGGAATCGCCGCCAGCATCAGCCTGTTGGGCCTGGACGCTTCCTGGATGTTCCGGCACAACGTATTCTTGGACATCAAGGTACTTTTGCGCCGGAAAGACAGCAGCGACAACGACCGGGACCGGACGACCAGATTCCTGAGTGCCGGCTTCCGCATGAACCTATGGAACCAGAACTTTGATTTTTAACGAGATGGCAGCAAGCGAACCTATCAACGACCTGCACCCCAGCGAAGCGCGGTGGTTTGCGGTGCGCACGCGCTCCAAAAGCGAGAAGTTTGTGAAGCGGATGTTGGAAAAAAAGGGCGTCCATGCCTACCTGCCCTTGCAGCAGTTCATGCGCAAATACCAGCGCAGCAAAAAGTTGGTCGAAAAGCCGCTCATCAATTGCTATGTCTTTGTGCAGATCACCCAAGGGCAGTACGTGCCGGTACTGGAAACCGAGAACGTAACGGGCTTCGTAAAATTCAACAAAGACCTTATCGCCATCCCGGAACATGAGATCGACATCATACGGCGGGTCACCTTAGAAGACGGGCTGGAAGTAAGCGCGGAGGCCGGCAGCTTTGAGACGGGGGAATGGGTAGAGATCACCGCCGGCACCCTTACCGGGCTGCAGGGCAGGATACTAAAAAAGGAGGGGAAACGGAATTTTCAAATCGAGCTGACCAGTTTGGGCTTGAGCCTTATTCTCACGGTAGATGCCGCGTTTTTAGGAAAATAATCGTTCGTTGGTATATGAATATCGAAGAATTTCGCCAATACGCACTTTCAAAAAAAGGAGCATCGGAGGATTTCCCTTTCGATGAGGTCACGCTTTGCCTACGGGTGATGGGCAAGATATTCGCGATCACCGGCCTTGATGCCGCTTCTTTTACCGTCAACCTAAAATGCGACCCGGAATACGCCGTTGAATTGCGGGAGCGGTACCCGGAGATACAACCAGGCTGGCACATGAACAAACAACATTGGAACACCGTCGATTTTGAAGGCAGCCTGGACGGGAAATTGTTGCGGGAACTGATAGACCACAGCTACGATTTAGTGGCAAAAAGCTTGAAAAAAGCTGAAAAAGAGGCATTGAAGGCCCTATAATGCCTCCTTTGAACCGCCCATGCGCCGACAATCCACCGGGCAAATGCGAACGACTAAAACAACCCATGCAGCTCCGCCTGCACCATCTCCAGCACCTTGGCGGAATGTTCCTGGTTTGAAGAAAAGTCCAGGTTGTCCACGTTGATCACGAGCAGCTTGCCTTCCTTGTAGCTGTTGATCCAGTTGTCGTAGCGGTCGTTGAGGCGCTTGAGGTATTCGATGCTGATGTTGCCCTCGTAGTCGCGGCCCCGCATCTGGATATGCTCTACAAGGGTGGGGATGCTCGCTTTGAGATAGATGAGCAGGTCGGGCGCCTTCACCTGCGACACGATTGACTGGAAGAGCGTCAGGTAGTTCTCGAAGTCGCGGCGCTCCATCAGGCCCATGTCGGCCAGGTTGGGCGCGAAGATGAAGGCGTCTTCGTAAATGGTGCGGTCCTGGATCACGGTACGGTTCCCTTGCAGAATTTTCAGCACTTGCTGGTAGCGGCTGGAAAGGAAAAACACTTGCAGGTTGAAAGACCAGCGCTTCATGTCCATGTAAAAGTCGGACAGGTAGGGGTTGTTCTCTGTGTTTTCGTAATGGACGTCCCAGCCAAAATGGCGGGCCAGCATTTCGGTGAGGGTAGTTTTGCCGGCGCCGATATTGCCGGCAATGGCTACATGCTTGATGATCGTTCTTTCTGTGGGCAATCCAGTGTTCATGGAAATTTTCGGACTTCGTTTTCTCTGTAAAATACGGGAGCGAAGGTAGGGTTTCGCGGTGCTTTTGAATGCTTTGCTGCTCGATTTTTACTAACATCCTGCGCAGAAAGCTATATTTGCCGCAGGCGTTCAACGAGAAACAGCACGATTTAAACGGGCAGGAAGCGCCGATCATCTAAGCTTTTTGGGCTGCGTATAATGTTTCGCGTACTTCGCCCCTGAAAAGAGAAGATGCTGCCCGGCAACAATTTAAAACACAGACCATGTCTATCAAAGGTTCCGGATCAAGCAACTGGCTCACGTGGCTCGGCATTTTCGCCGTCGCAGCGTTTGCCGCTTTTTTCATCACCAAACAGTTTTTCCCCGAAATAATCGAAGAGATGGCCACGGCCATTGTCGCGCTTTTCGCCCTGCTCTTTGGGCTCGTTTTCAGGAAAAAGAAAAAGTGAATGTGATAATTTGATATTGGGACAATTTGATAATTGGGCCATGATTCAAACAAAACCATACAAAACGATACGATGCTGATTTCGATCAAAAACATGAACAAGACCTACATCATGGGCTCCGAAAAAGTGGAAGCGCTCAAGGATGTGACCATCAATATCCGCAAGAACGAGTACGTCGCACTGATGGGCCCGTCGGGCAGCGGGAAATCCACCCTGATGAACCTGATGGGCTGCCTCGACTCCCCTACCCGGGGCGAGTACTGGCTCAACGGAAAAGAGGTGAGCACCATGGAAGACAGCGAGCTGGCCGAGGTGCGCAACCGCGACATCGGCTTCGTTTTCCAAACCTTCAACCTGTTGCCCAGGCTTTCCGCCCTGGAAAACGTGGCCCTGCCCCTCGTGTACGCAGGCATAGGCCGGGAAGAGCGCCGCGAGAAAGCCCGAAAAACACTGGAATCGGTCGGCCTGGGCGACCGCGTGACCCATAAGCCCAACGAGCTCTCCGGAGGCCAGCGTCAACGCGTGGCCGTTGCCCGCGCCCTCGTGAACGGCCCGGCCATCATCCTGGCCGACGAGCCCACCGGCAACCTCGACTCCAAAACCAGCTCCGAGATCATGGGCTTGTTCGAGGAAATCCACAAAAAAGGCAATACGGTGATACTCGTTACCCACGAAATGGACATCGCTATGCACGCGCACCGCATCATCCGCCTGCGCGATGGCTTGGTGGAAAGCGACGAGCCGAACGAGAACATCGTTCAGGTCGCCAGCAACTTATCGGCCCCTGAAAGGCACTGAAAAGCTGTTCTCATGGTGAATTGCTGCTCCAAACATCCGGTCGCATGGCTTTTGGCAACGGCATTCCAGTGTGCCCTTTTTAGCCCCGCAATCGCCCAAACCTGCGGCTTCAGCACCGGGAAAACCCTGCACGAACTGGAGCGCTCCGTAAAAAGCAGCCCACCCATGCCATTTTCTCCCAATTTGTTGCGGCTTGAAAAGCTTACCTTTACCGAGGCTTTCCTCCCCGCCCCGGCCAAGCGCGGCATTTTCCTGCCGCGGTGGTCGGCTGACGACTTGCCGTTTTTCTGCAAAATAGAGCACGATTGGGCCAAAAACCGGGCGCGCGTCCCGCTAAAATTCAGGCTCGGATCGGTGGATTATGTAGATTGGCTGGAAGGGAAAAGCTGGGACAAACTTCGGTATTGATACCTCACGCCGCTTGGTTTTGTGCATACGTATCTTTGTAATCAATTGAACATCAGTTGATTCAATCATACTCAATCACAATAATCATGCGAATCATAGTAGAACATGCAACCCGTAAAAGTCAACATTTTCATCTCCCATGCACCGGAAGACTGGCAACAGTTGAACAAGCTGCTGCGCTGGCTTTACCCCATGCGCGACGAGGTGAACATCTGGTACAACCGCCCGCCGCCGCCGCCGCCAGAGCTGTCCATCCCCTGGCAACTCCTTCTGTTCTGGTACATCCCGCCCGACAACCGCCAGAAGTACTACAAGATCATCAGGGCCCGGCGGGAAAAGGCGCACATCTACCTGTTCCTGACCAGCTACAAATCGCTGAGCGACCGGAACGTGGAACAAGACATCGAAGTGGCCGCCACCCGCCGCATCGCCGGCGACGATCACTTTGGCCCATTTGTCTTCCCCATTATCCTCAGCCCCTCGCGCTGGAAAGAAGAATCACGGCTGGCAGGCTTTGCGCCGATGGCTGGCGGCATCCCGCTGAGCGCCTTCAAGGTGGAGGAAGACGGGTATTTGGCCGTGACAGAAGAGGTTTCCGCACTGATAAAAGTGCTGCAGGGCAGGCTCGGCGAGGCAAAGTTTTACAACTCGCGGCTGGAACCCACGGGAAATGTGCAGCTGAAGGCCGGCAGCGGTGTCGGGCAGCCCTACCTCGGCGAATCCGAGGAAGAACTTGCATTTCAGGAAATCGAACCTTTTCAGCCACCAGAATGGTTAGGCTGGGCCATCATCCTTTTCCTGGTCATCTCCGTATTGAGCACTATGACCCCAAAGCGGCTCACCATAGGCCGCTACGACAACATCGAGGACGCGGAAAAAAAGCCCCAGGAGTTCCTGCGCGAGCGCCCATTGATGACCCCGCCCGACAGCATCAGGTTCCCGCCTGCTGATTGATGCCAAAGAAGCTCATTTTGTCTTTTTTGCGCTTTGGGCAACACACTTCCCTCCTTCGCCTTATTTTGAGCCGCATTTTTCCCATCAACGCTATCCTTTATCTATATGAAACAATTCCTTACCCTGTTTTTTGTCCTGACCTGCATTGCCGCATCCGCCCAGGAAGACCGCAGCCTGGTGCAAGCCTACCCGGCTATGGCCTCGCAAGGAGAGTACTTGGGCGATATCGCCCCGCTGCGCGAAACAACGCCGATCACAGATATTGGCAGCCCGACGCCCGGCAAGCTTTATGAAAAGCGGAACTATTTTTTTGGCAACGAAGCCAAGAACCCGAACCCGCAGCCGCAGGGCGGCGACCCATTGGCAAAGCCCAAAAGCGCCGCCGATCGCGGCAACGGGCCCCAAATAATCCCTGGATTCAACTTCGAGGGGCTGCACGACCCCTCCGGCGTTTATCCGCCCGACCCCAGCGGCGACATCGGCAAGAACCATTACGTGCAGATGGTGAACACCACGAGCGGGGCCTGGATTCAGGTTTGGGACAAAGAGACCGGCCTCTCCGTGTATGGCCCGGCCAAGACCTCCACAATATGGTCGCAAGTGGGCTCCGGGAGCATCGGCGACTGCATCATCCAGTACGACCACGCTGCCGAGCGCTGGCTGTTGATGGAAATGCAGGGCTTCAACGCCAACGAGCTGCTCATCGCCGTGTCGAACAGCAGCGACCCGACCGGGGGCTGGAAAGCATACAGAATCCAGACGCTGGGCTTTCCCGACTACCCGAAACTGTATGTTTGGCACAACGCCTATTTTATCACCATCAACGAACTGTACAACGGCAACAAATGCTCTGGCTACGCCCTCAAGCGCTCCGCCCTGCTGGCCGGGGAGGCCAGTGTTGATATTTACCGGTTTGCCATGCCCAATTTCCAGGGCATTTCCTTCCAGCCGGCCACCGGCGCCGATTGGGACGGCGGCTCCCCTCCCCCAGCTGGAAGCCCTGGGTATATATTCCGGATTTTCGACGATGCCTGGAACAACTCCGGCCAAGACCATTTGGAAATATGGAAGGCTTATGTGGATTGGAACAACCTCACCGCAAGCCATATCGACGGGCCTTCGCTCCTCTACCCGGCCTCATTTGAGACAAGGGTGTGCTTTGGCAACGTATTTTCATTCGATTGCATCGAGCAGCCCGGCACCGACCAAAAGATTGCTGCCCTTGAGAACACCATCATGTACCGCGCCCCATACCGGAATTTCGGCGACCACGAATCCATTGTCCTCAACCACGTCTCCGATGTGTCGGGTGTGGTGGGCAACGGCGGCGATGCCCAGGTCCGCTGGTACGAACTGCAAAAAACTGGCAACGGGGATTGGCAGCTGTACCAGCAGGGCACCCATGCCCCCGACCTGCAGACCAACCGTTTTATGAGCACGATATGCATGGACGAGGCGGGCAACATCGGACTGGGGTACTCCGGCTGCAGCCAGGCACTTTACCCGGGGCTTTATCTCACCGGCCACCGGGCAGGCGACCCGCCGGGCGAGATGACGCTCGACGAATATACCCTCGCCGCGGGTGGCGCCAGCCATGGCTCCAACCGCTGGGGCGATTACAGCAGCTTAGCCGTCGATCCTTACGATGGCCGTACTTTTTGGTTCACCGGGGAGTACCAGCCCAACAGCACCGATACCTGGGGCACCA
Organism: uncultured Saprospiraceae bacterium; assembly: GCA_964621185.1. Taxonomy (GTDB): domain Bacteria; phylum Bacteroidota; class Bacteroidia; order Chitinophagales; family Saprospiraceae; genus M3007. The sequence goes on from CAZULM010000043.1 coordinate 27,972, forward strand.
GGATAGGCTCTTTCAAGGTGCAGCGCGACACCTACGACATTAAGCCCGAACTGTTGTTGGCGCCCGTTGCTTCGCCCTTTTTGGGGAATACGGAACAAGTGAAGGTGCGCATCAAAAACGGCGGTTTGGCGCCGGCCAACAATACCAGTGTTTCGCTGATATTTGAGAACAATTTTGTCGTCACAGACAACATCAGCGCCACCATCAATGAGGGGGAGTATGTTGATCATGTTTTCAGCCAGACCATCGCCATGCCCACGCCCGGCAAGAATTACAAGTTCCGGGTAGTCACCCATTGGAACAAAGACCAGTTTTTCAGGAACGATACCCTGGACGCCCAGGTGCAAAAGCTTACTTCCAACGATGCCTCCATGGCCGGAAAACACAACCTGCCGAGCCTCGTGTGCGGCACGGAAACAGATTTCTCCCTGATCCTGCGCAATGCTTCCGGGGTGCCCATGCACAGCGCAAGAGTCAACTGGCGCATCAACAACCAGGCATGGAACGTGTACGACTGGGCCGGCAACCTCGGGCCAGGAGCGCGCGACACCATAACGCTCCATGCCACCGGGATACTGGACGGGCAGAACGCCCTGCGCGCCATCACCTCACTGCCCAATGGCGTCCCAGACGAAAAGATCAACAACGACTCCCTGTTTGTCAAGTTTTTTGGCAATACAGACGGAACCTACCTTTCGGCAGAATCCACCACCAGCTTTGGCATCCTGCACTGGGAACTGCGCAACCTGGCAAACGGCCTGCTCGCCCAGGGAGAAGTAAGCGCCCAGCAGCCAACCGCACAGATTTGCAGCGACGACAACCAGTGCTACAAGGTAGCCCTCAAAGCTTATTCCTTCAACTGGAACGGCCATTTTGTGCTGAAAGATATTTTTGGAAAAGTGCTCGTGGAAATCACTGAAGCCAATGCCACAGAAAATGTCGTGACCATCTGCGTGCCCGCCCGGAAACAGGTCGATTTTGGCGCCCTGGAACTGGTATCGCCCGTCTCGAGCCCGAACCTGACGGCTGCGGAGCCGATCAGCGTCAAATTCCGCAATTTTGGCCTCTCCCAACAGAGCAATGCCAGTGTTTCTTACAGCCTGAACGGCGGCCCTGCAAAAACGGAGGTGTTGCCCGGGCCCTTCGCCCCGGGGCAAACCGTCAACCACACCTTTGCCGGCACGGAGGATTTGAGCGACATCGGCACGGTGTATCAATTCAAGCTCGGCGCCACCGTGAGCGGCGACCAGGACACCGCAAACGACACGACCACGGCAGTGGTGGTGAAACGCTACCTGCGCGAGCTGGAACTGGTGTCCATCGATGCCAGCGGCGCCTGTGGCGACAGCAGCTTTGCTTTCATCAACATCCTGGTGAAAAACAACGGCATCGGCGACCAGCATGTTTTCGACGTGGCCTACACCCTGAACGGCGTGGTGCAGCCCAGCATCCCCAACAACCTGCTCTTTGCCGCACCCGACCAGAGCGCCGAAGTGCCGCTGTACATCCCCAACCTGAAAAACGGGGCCAATACCCTCCTATTGAGCATCAACAACGTGGACGGCCTGGGGCCTGACGAGATACCAGCCAATGATGCCGGCAGCGTCAGCTTCAACATTGACCCCGGCAGCCAACTGCTCGACCTGCTTTTCTCGCCCGACAACAAGCCTGAAGAAAGTTCCTGGGACATCATCGACAACCAAGGCAATATTTTGTATTCCGGCGGCCCCTACCCCGAGCCAATGAGCTTCAACATAGCGAATGCCTGCCTGAAAACCGACAGTTGCTACCGTTTCCGGATCCATGATACCGGCGGCGACGGCATGATGGGCGGCTTCGTTACGGCAAGCCTGGCAGGGCTCACAGTCTTTGAATATGCCGGCAACAACTTTGGTTCCGAACTGTCCATACCCTTTTGTGTGACTTCTCTCTGTGCCGACCTGACCCTGGATGCCACGGTGAGCCTCGCTTCGGGCGCGGGCAGCAACGACGGTTCCATCCAGGCGGTTGCCAGCGGCGGCACACCGCCCTACAAGTATGCCCTGAACGGGGGCAACCTGCAAACCTCGCCCATTTTCAGCAACCTGGTGCCGGCACAATATGCCGTGCTTTGCCTTGACGCTTTTGGCTGTTCAAAGGAAATAATGGTGCATTTGGGCGCTGTTGGGGTGCAAGAGCCGGGCGCATGGCGCAAGCTGGAAGTGTCGCCCAACCCGACCATCGGCATCGCGCACCTGAAGCTGGAAGCATTGGGCAGTGAAAAGATGGCCTATTGCGAAGTTTACGACAAGCGAGGGAAATTGGTTCAAACGAACAGGATGCTCCGCTGGGACGACACCCTGCGCGGCAACATCGCGCTGGACAAATTCCCGACGGGCCTATACTACCTGAAGGTGACGGGCCTGGACCGGGTGTATGCGGCGCGGGTGATAAAACAGTGAAGGAGGTTTCTCATGATGGCATGACGGCACGAAGAGCTCGTTTTGAATGCATTGAGAACAATGTCATTGTGCCGTCGTGCCGTTGTGAGAAACTCAAAAGACCATGCCACCCGTTTCCTGAGCTCGGCGCTCACCCAACATTTTAACACTTTTTCAAAAAATTTTTTGCCGCCCAACCAAAGTTTGGCACGGTTTTCCCAATACCTGAAGACAGAAAGGGCTAACATTTTGATTGGTTAATTGTTTTCATGGTTATGTTGTAAGCCGTCCTGTCGAAAAGACAGGACGGCTTTTTTCATTTAGGCGCCCAAAAAGAACATGAGCCACCCCAACAAAGGGGTGACTCATGTTGCTAAAGGTAGGAAAAATGTGTTTTAATGCTGTTGCAACACAGGCAAACGGAAGGATTATTGCGTTTTCAACAGTTTTATCGTCTCCATTTTCCCATCTGCCTCGATGTGCAGGAAGTACACACCAGGCGTGAGCAGGGAAGTGTTGAGGGTACATTCAGTTTGGTTGGCCGGTACTTGGTACGACATGCGCCGCGCGCCAAGCAGGTCATACAGGTGCATCATCCGCGCGTTCTCGGCGCCAGCTTCGGGTAGCTGGACGGTGATGGCGTCGCGGAAGGGGTTGGGGCGGGCGGAGAGGGGGGTGTGGGCTTGTGTAACAGCATTCCGTTCTTCCAAATTGGAGGAATAAGATTCTTCATTAGAAGATGACCCTTCAGTTAGGCTTTGTGAACAAGGGATGTATTTGTTAACATAGCAGTTCGGGTCATTATTAGGATTAGTAAGCGGCCCCTTCTTGTAGAACTTCCCTTGGTTTGGCGTTGCTGCACTTGCCTCCAGTTCAGCAATAATTGTAGCATCCTGTACCCTAGTAGTTGCTGGGTTTGCCCTGTACCTGATCAACAACCGCACTGGATTACCTTCCTCGATCAATCTGTCAAACACAATTTTTTCATTGTCATTTCCGGGTTCACGGCCATTGGGGTCGCCTAAAATTGAAATTTGGACATGATCTGGATCAGGTATATTTTTTACGAGAAGCTCAAAATTGCGCTCGAGCAAATCTCCATTAACTGAATACTTGACCTGGAAATATTCCTTTGAGCCATTCCAAGGTATCCAAACAAAATTTTCAATTGTCACCCCAACCGGTTGGAATGGGCAATAACCGTTTGGCAAATTGAAACCAGTTACGACTACGTCAATGATGATTGTGTCAAAGGTCACTGATTGCATGTACGCATCCCAGTTAAACTCCCCATTAGAGCAAACGCTCCAGATACGCACATACGCTGTGCCGTCATTTCCCGCAGTGGATACCGTAGCGCTTGAGGTGGTGCCGCTAACGAAAACAGGCACATCAAGTGGGTCGCCATTGGTAGCGTTAAATGCTTGCAGTCGGTACTGAGAGGCTCCAGAAACCAAAGGCCAACTGACATCCACCCAATCTGGGCCAATAGCATCCACATTGAGCGCACTTGGTGCTGGGAGATTGCAATCAATCTCACTAGAAAAAACAAGCCGAGGCAGGTTAAACCTATAGGTGGGATTGTTAGCAGAAAGGTTTTGCAAACAGAGTAAAAACAGGAGAAATAAAATGTTTTGGATCTTCATGTGTAAAATTTGTTTGTGTTTATAAATGCCAAAGCGATGCAGCTGAGGACGAATTTGCAGAAACAATCAAGAATTTGAACCACTTTTGCGATTAATAACCCAAAGATAGTGCGAGCTAGCCCCAAAAAATATAACATTTTTGGCCAGTTTTTTGAGTACCCATGCTTGACTCCAAGTTAGTCGATTCCATAAAGTTGCTTTCTCCGGCTGAACAAGCCGAGTTCGATTCTTTTTTGGACAGCCGTTTTTTCCAAAAGGAATTCAGTGTCCAACAACTCAAACAATTGTTGGCCTTAATCCTGGAAGCTATTTTCAGTCCTAAAACTACGGAATTGACCAAAGAATTCGTTCATAAAGAGTTGTTTGCCCCGAAAGAATTCGCCGAAAACCGTATTGACCGTATTATGTATGAATTGAATCGCCTAGTTAAGACTTTTTCTTTGGTGAAGCACTATTTGCGTCCAGAAAACGAAGTCATGCAAATGCTCAATTGGAGCGAATTGTGCCGAAGCAACGGGGGGGTATGGAACTACGAAAAACAATTTCAAAAACTTAGAAGGGGGCTTGAACAAAAAAACCACATTTCTCCAGAAACCTACTTCGATCTTTATTTGATTGCAAAAGAAGAACATGAATGGGAAAGTACCTTCAACAAAGCCAAAGGCGACCTTGGCCTTCCTAAAGCTATCGATTCTTTAGATCATTATTACTATAGCCAAAAGCTGGAAATGCTAAACCGGTTCTTATTACAGCAACGTATTGCTTCCATTAACATCCCAGCCAATATTCAAGCTTCGATCGATTCTTTTGTTGTTCCAGAATACTATTTAAGCAGGAATTTGGCTCTTCAGATAACAAACAAAATTCATAATCTTTTAAAAGAGCAGCACCCAAAAACGGAAGGTTTCCAAGAATTATTTGTTTTGCTGAAGGCCTGTGGAACGGACTTGCATCCAAAATTGCTTGTGCAGTTTTATTCTTATTTACGAAACCTTTGTGCCTTTATGATTGATGCCGGCAATTCAGAATTAAATGGATTGCTCCATGAAATTCAGCAAGATAATTTATCACGAGGCCATTTTTATCATGAGGGAAAAATCACCCCAAATGCTATGTTGAGCATCGCCCAACAAGCCATCCGAGCAAATAATGTTGCATGGGCAATAAAGTTTGTCCATGATCATAAGGACAAAATCATAGATGAAAACGAAACCCACGACTTCTACCGCATGAACCTGGCCCTCTGCTACTTTGCCGAACAGAAATATGAAGATGTCCTAGACACCATCCCCTTTGGCTCCACCTATTCGTACTACCACCTCATGGCCCGCCGCCTGGAGTTGAAAGCCTATTACGAGCTGGGCTCCGAAATCCTCCCAAGCAAGATCGACGCTTTTAAGATGTTCATCAACCGCACCGGTAACAAATCACTTTCGAAACCCTTGGCAGAGATGCTGACCAACTTCGGCAACTTCGTCCACCAGCTCAGCCTCTCCATCCCCGGCGACAAAAAGCGCTCGGAGTTGTTGATCAAACGCATCAAAGCAAAGAAGCTAGTGGGCGAGCGCAACTGGCTCCTCGAAAAAGCCGAGCAGCTGGGCAATGCCCGGCTTTAGTGCCGGGCGCACCACTAATGCTCCCCTTCCCAAAAAACGCCCGAATCATGTTACATTTTCTGCTTTTGCAATATGTGCAAAAAGCCCGGCCTGCTTGCGATAGCGGGCTTTTTTTATTGCAAATAGCCTGCTTTTTTAACAAAAAGCACCTAAATGCCGCCCAAAAACTGCCCAAAAAGTGTTCTTGTCCGCCCTTTCTGCCCGCCCCACCTTTGTGTCCATGATTGCGCCATCATCCCCCACTCAAGCCGCTAAACACAAAAACTTTATTAGTTCCCTTTCAATTTTTCACACACAAAAACACTTTAACAATGAAACATTTTTCTTCCAAGTTCTCCCTGGCCTTTGCGCTGGTGATCGGACTGTTCGCTTTCAATGCTTGTCAAAAAGACGAGATCAACGCTTCCCAAAAAACGCTCGCATTAAACTTGGGCAATGTTACAGACCGCTCGCCCGAACATTTCACCTATGGAGTTACTGTATTTGATGGCATCAACCCATGTGAAATCGTGGAAATTGAGGAGGGAACCGGCAATGTGACCAATCATTTCCAGGCCTATGTTGACAATGGTGGCGGGCCTATCTTTCTTCCCGATCTCAAAGGCATTGCACGCACCAGTTGGGGGCAATTTTTTATTACCACCGGCTCCAATAACCCAGCACCTTATGCAGATGCTTTGTTGAAGGTTTCCGTTGTGCCACTTCCTGGTGGGGGGAACCCAGGCCAGTGCAGCTATTTCGGCTCCAACAGCCCATTTGGCTCAATTTCAGACCTTGAATTCGACCCAATTTCCCAGAATTTCTTTGGCTTGTTGGACAATTCAAACCAACTTGTAGAGATCAATGGCGTGAATTGGGTGAACTATGTCGCTCCAGTCGCCATCACCGGTATCGCTCCTGGCACAAACCTGAAAGGTTTTTCCATTGTCAGGGACGGTGTCTTTGGGTTGTATTTTGTCGGGTGTGCCAACCGTGCCGGTGCTGCCGGCGTCCCAACTACATTGTACACAATCCCTCAAAATGGTGGGCTCGCTGCATTTATGACAGAATTGGACCCGCCTGCTGAGTTGGCTGCCGGCCACTGCGGGATCGGGTTTGACATTAACTTGAACCATTTGGTTGTCAACCGTCGGACCAATATCCTAGGTTTGGCAGACGGGCTGAATGCACTGAACCCCTGGGCGCCACCCTTTGGCGCGGTGACGCCAACTGCACCATGGGGAACCCAAGGATTTGATTTTGAAGATTTGAGCTCTTCGGTGTATTGATCTTGAACGGCCCCGGTACCAAGTTGCCCGTTTGCATGGATTTGCCCTGCAAGCGGGCTTTTTTGTCAAAACCTTGTCAAATTAAGGCTTGTCACCCACATTGTCCCCAATAGGCTATCATGCTTATTCAAAAAAACTCCGTTCTTTTGAGGCTGGTTCAGAGTTTCTCAAAAAATGGTGATTTTGATACAAGAACTTTCTAACGGTAGGAAGATCGGGTCGCCCCGAAACGTCGGGGTGGCCTTTTTTAGCCCACAGCATCCCGTTTTTATTTCGTTCCTTTCTCCACCGTGTCCGTTGCCTATCGGGCCGCCGCCGCCCTGAGCGCCGCCGCGACCCGCTTTGCCAGCAAGCGCGGCCCCAGCACCTTCAGCCCTGACCCAAAACCCAATATCTCCCATTCCAGCTCAAAGTTCGACACCACCTCTATTTGCAGGATGGTCTTCCCCTCCGATTCTGCCAGCACTTGCTGACTTGCATGCAACGGCTCCAGCGAAAGCTCGTGCATGGACTCTATGCGGCCCGAGGCTACCGTGAGCAAGCTGTTATGCCCCTTTCGCTTGGCGATCAGAAACCAGCGGTTCCGGTATTCTTTTAGCAAATAGGGGTAAGAGGTCGCGCCCTTCCGTCCGGGTGCGGTGCAGGTTGTTCTCTAATTTGGCGATGATCTCGCGCATCTCCCCGAAATGGCCAAAGCCGTTATTATGCTTCAATATTCCCAGTACCTCGTTCATCTTCTCCATGTCTGCGCCTGAAAGCTTCGATTGGTTGATGCTGAAAGTCGGGTCTTCGCAGGTGTAAAACTTCCTGTCGATGACCACGATGGGCGCACCGAATAGCTTTTCGCTGCACATGTTCTGCAGGTCGAGCTGGATGGTGCGCTTGCTCACGCCGTCCAGGATGCCCTCGTGCTCGTACAGGGCTTCCGAAACCCAGTCTATCAGGTTTTCAAGCGTCCACCTGCGCGCGCGGTTGCGCAGGCATTCGTCGAGGGTTTTGTAGCGGATGAGGGCGAGTTTGTTCAATGCCATGAGCTTAAGGCTGTTTTTGTTCGGGGCAAGTGGGAACTTAGGGATATAAAAGTGCGTTTCAGCTTAAATATTTTTTTACTGCGCAAATATATTGCGCAGCTTGTCTTGCACCTTTGTATCATCAAAAAACGAAGGCAAAATTTGCCAACAAAACATCAAAATTAATAGCCATGATAAACGGCAAAGACCTCATTGCACTGGGCTACACGCAAGGCAAGACACTGGGAATGGCACTGGAATTGGCGAACACTGTTTTCGCAGAAGCCAAAAAACAGGACACCCTCACGGCCCTGCGCCGCGTGCGGAAGAACCCGGAAGCATACTTAGACGACGAAGCGCTCGGCATCCTGGCCAAAGCTTTTATCGAGGCTGCTACCCTAGCTGCCGCAAAAGAGACCATTGAATTGAAAGAAAAAACGGAGACATACACGATTTTTGGCGAAGACCAGATCGAGCAGGGCGCGCTGGATCAGATGGATATCGCCATGCGCCTGCCGATAACAGTAGCCGGCGCCCTGATGCCCGACGCACACCAGGGCTATGGCCTCCCGATTGGCGGGGTACTGGCCACTAAAAACGCCATCATTCCCTACGGCGTGGGCGTGGACATCGGTTGCCGCATGGCATTGTCGGTTTTTGAAGTTCCGGAGGAGCACTTTTTCGAGCACCGTTCTTTTTACAAACGGGAGCTGATCGCTGCCACGGCCTTCGGCGCAGGCAATGGGTTCAGCGGAAAAGACCGGGCATACCACCAGGTGCTCGACCGCAAGGAGTTCGACATGAACGGGCTGTTGCGCGGCCTGAAGGACAAAGCTTTTGCCCAGTTGGGATCTTCTGGCGGCGGCAACCATTTTGTGGAATGGGGCATCATCAGCTTCGAGCAAAAAGACAAAGCCCTGGGCATCGAAAAAGGCCGCTACCTGGCCTTGCTGACGCACTCCGGATCGCGCGGGCTGGGCGCTACCCTGGCGGGGCACTATACCCGCATCGCCAAGGAACAGTGCAAGTTGCCGCCGTATGCCGCCAACCTGGCCTATCTCGACCTTGAAAGCGAGGCCGGACAAGAATACTGGCTGGCCATGAACTTGGCAGGCGACTATGCTTCAGCCTGCCACGAAGTGATACACCGGAAACTGAGCAAGGCCATTGGCGCGACGGTGCTGGCCAAAGTGGAAAACCATCACAACTTCGCCTGGAAAGAAGAATTGAATGGCGAAGAAGTGGTCGTACACCGCAAGGGCGCTACGCCGGCTGCCAACGGCGTAATGGGCATCATACCCGGCTCCATGACCGCGCCCGGCTTTTTGGTGCGGGGCAAGGGGTATGCCACCGCTATCAACTCCGCATCACATGGCGCAGGCCGGCAAATGAGCCGCACCCAGGCCATCAAAAATGTGCGCAAAGCTGATTTGAAGGCTATGTTGCAGGATTTGGGCGTAACACTGATTGGCGGCGGTCTGGATGAAGCGCCCATGGCCTACAAAGACATCCATCAGGTCATGGCTTCACAACAGGAGCTGGTAGATGTAGTGGCGAAATTCACGCCGAAAATGGTGCGGATGGCGGATGACGGAAGCCGGGAAGATTGAGGAATGCGGAATTCGGAATTCGGAGTGCGGAATGGGCACTCCGCACTCCGAATTCCGAATTCACAAACACGCCGCCCTCAACCTCGCCATATACGCCAAACCCTTTTCCCGCGCATACGCGACATTCCGCTCCGGGATTCCCTCGGCGTCGGGGTAATTGTCCACGGCATCACTCACGCTGTCTTCTCGCAAAAGGTGCAACATCGGGTATATGGAACGGTTGGTATAGTTGGCCGGGTCGTCAGCTTCCACATCGGCAAAGCAGTAGTCGGGATGGAAGCTAGCCACCTGATAAACACCTTCGTACCCGGCTTCATCCACCAGCGCTTCCGCCATTTCCACCAGACTTAAGTAGCGGTGGAAGTCTGCAAAGCTGTTGGGGAAAATGATAAAAGTGGTTTCAATGTCGTCAGTATGGTCGAGGTGCTGCATTTCCTGCAAGAGCTTCGCCAACGTGTTTTCTACGGTGGTATCGGGCAGCACCACGTACCGGATGCTTTTGCGCATCATCGCCTTGGCTGCAAAGGGGCAAAAGTTACATCCGATAACGACGGATTTTATCCAGTTTTGAGTCTGTTCGACTACTATATCCTCCATAAAAGAGAGATGAGTGATAAGAGATGAGAGATGAGTGCGTTTGCACAGCATTTGGGATAGCGCATAAAATATTTTCCAGCCCTTCAGCTAATATTGAGATTGTAGTATTGAAACACAACTACCCTAAAAAACCAACACCGTCATGCAAACTCATCACTTATAATGGTACATTCCCGTGCTTTCGTTTCGGCCGCGCCACCACCTTGTGTTCCAGCATGGCAAATGCCTTGATGAGCTTCCGGCGCGTATCGCGGGGCGCGATCACTTCGTCGATGAAGCCGCGGGCGGCGGCGCGGTAGGGGTTGGCGAAGGTTTCGGCATATTCGGCCTCTTTTTCGGCCAATTTGGCCACGGGGTCGTCAGCAGCCTCGATTTCTTTTTTGAAGATGATCTCGGAAGCGCCCTTTGCGCCCATCACGGCGATTTCGGCGCTGGGCCAGGCGAAGTTCATGTCGGCGCCGATGTGCTTGGAGTTCATCACGTCGTAGGCACCACCGTAGGCTTTGCGGGTGATGACGGTGATGCGTGGCACGGTGGCCTCCGAAAAGGCGTACAACAGCTTGGCGCCGTTGGTGATGATGGCGTTCCACTCCTGGTCGGTGCCGGGCAGGAACCCAGGCACGTCTTCCAACACCAGCATGGGGATGTTGAAACAATCGCAGAAGCGCACGAAACGGGCCGCTTTTTTGGAGGAGTTCACGTCCAAAACGCCAGCGAGGTTCATAGGCTGGTTGGCGATGATGCCAATGCTGCGGCCTGCCAGGCGCGCAAAACCGACTACGATGTTCTCCGCGTAGTTTTCGTGTATTTCAAAGAAAGAGCCCGTATCGGCGATGTTGGCGATCACCTCTTTCATGTCGTAAGGCTGGTTGGCGTTTTCGGGTATGATGCTGTTCAGCTCGTCGCGGTATTCATCGCCGAGTTGGTATGGGAGCGGCGCCACCTTGTCCATGCAGTTTTGGGGCAGGTACGACAGCAAGCGTTTTATTTTGTCGATCGCGTCGATGTCGTTGGAGGCGGTGAGGTGGGTTACGCCCGATTTACTGGAATGGGTGCTGGCGCCGCCCAGTTCTTCCGAGGTGACAGTTTCATTGGTCACCGTTTTCACCACGTTGGGGCCGGTCACGAACATATAAGAACTGCCTTCCACCATGAGGATAAAATCGGTCATGGCCGGGCTGTACACCGCTCCGCCCGCGCAGGGGCCCATTATGGCGGAAATTTGCGGGATAACGCCGCTGGCCTGCACGTTGCGGTAAAAAATATCGGCATAACCGCCTAAGGAGCTCACCCCTTCCTGAATCCTCGCCCCGCCGGAATCGTTCAGCCCGATCAAAGGCGCGCCGTTTTTCATGGCCAGGTCCATCACCTTACATATTTTCTCGGCGTGGGTTTCCGAAAGCGAGCCGCCAAACACAGTGAAATCCTGGGCAAAGACATAAACTAATCGGCCAGCAACGGTGCCATAACCCGTCACCACCCCGTCGCCCAGGAACTGCTGGTTTTCCATGCCAAAATCGGTGCTGCGGTGTGTCACCAGCGCTCCTATTTCTTCAAAGCTGTCGGCATCCAACAGGAAATGCACCCGCTCGCGGGCGGTCAGCTTGCCTTTTTTGTGCTGCGCGTCGATGCGGTCTTGCCCACCGCCGAGCTTAGCGCTGGCGAGCAGTTCGGAAAGGGCTTCTAATTTTTTGTCCATGAAAAAGATATTGCGGTGTGGTGTTGGCGCAAAGGTAAAAAAAGGGTATTCATCCGAATGGCTTAAACTGCCACCAAATGAATACCCTAATAATCCAGTATCCAGCACCCAGCATCAAGCACCCAGGTCAAACCTGTCCAATTCCATCACTTTCGCCCACGCCGCTACAAAATCCGCCACAAACTGCGCTTCGCCATCAGCGCAACCATACACCTCTGCCAGCGCCCGCAGCTCCGAGTTCGAGCCAAAAATCAGATCGACACGCGTACCCGTCCACTTGATGGCGCCCGTCGCGCGGTCACGGCCCTCAAACATATCCTGCGCATCCGTGGTAGCCGACCAGGTGGTGCCGAGGTCGAGCAAGTTGACGAAAAAGTCGCTGGTTAGCGCCCCGGGGCGCTTGGTGAACACGCCGTGCGGGGTATTGCCGAAGTTGGCCCCCATCACGCGCATGCCGCCGACCAATACGGTCATCTCTGGGGCGGTCAGGGTCAGCAATTGGGCTTTGTCCACCAACATTTCTTCGGCAGAAGCGCGGTGGTGGCCTTTTTTATAGTTGCGGAACCCGTCGGCAGCTGGCTCCAGTGGCGCAAAGGAAAGCACATCGGTCTGCTCCTGGGTGGCATCGGTGCGGCCTGGGCGGAAAGGCGCCGTCACGGAGTGTCCCGCATTTTTTGCGGCTTGTTCCACGCCGGCGCATCCTGCCAGCACGATCAGGTCGGCAAGCGATACTTGCTTGCCATTGGTTTGTGCCGTGTTGAAGGCTTTTTGTATCCCCTCAAGTTTTTCCAAAACGCTGGCCAATTGGGCCGGCTGGTTCACTTCCCAGTCTTTTTGCGGGGCCAGGCGGATGCGCGCGCCGTTGGCGCCGCCGCGTTTGTCGGAGCCGCGGAAACTGGAAGCCGATGCCCAGGCGGTCGAAACCAGTTGTGCGACAGACAAGCCCGAAGCCAAAATGGTCGATTTGAGGGCCGCGATATCCTTTCCGTCAATCAATGGATGGTTGACAGCCGGGATGGGGTCTTGCCAGATCAGCTCTTCTTGTGGCACCTCTGGGCCGAGGTAGCGGGCACGGGGGCCCATGTCGCGGTGAGTCAGCTTGAACCATGCCCGGGCGAATGCGTCGGCAAACTCGTCGGGGTTTTCGTAGAAGCGGCGGGAGATTTTTTCGTATGCGGGATCCATCCGCAGGGCGAGGTCGGTGGTGAGCATGAAAGGCGCGTGGCGCTTGGCAGGGTCGTGCGCATCTGGCACAAGCCCGGCGCCGGCATCGCCTTTTGGCTTCCACTGGTGGGCGCCGGCAGGGCTTTTGGTGAGTTCCCATTCGTAGCCGAACAGGTTTTCAAAAAAGTTGTTGCTCCATTTTGTCGGCGTGGTCGTCCAGGCGCCTTCGAGGCCGCTGGTGATGGTGTCGGCGCCCTTTCCGCTCCTGAAGCTGTTTTTCCAGCCCATGCCCTGTTCCTCGATGCTCGCCCCTTCTGGTTCTGGGCCAACATATTTATTGGGGTCGGCAGCCCCGTGGGTCTTGCCAAAGGTATGCCCGCCGGCGATGAGCGCCACGGTCTCCTCGTCGTTCATGGCCATGCGGCCAAATGTCTCACGGATGTCGTGGGCTGCGGCGAGCGGGTCGGGGTTGCCGTTAGGGCCTTCGGGGTTCACATAGATCAATCCCATTTGTACCGCGCCCAGCGGGTTTTCAAGGTCGCGCTTGCCGGAATAGCGCTTGTCGCCCAGCCACTCGCCCTCGGAGCCCCAGTAGATATCTTCGGCGGGCTCCCAAACATCGGCGCGGCCACCGCCAAAGCCAAAGGTCTTGAAGCCCATCGACTCGAGGGCGCAGTTGCCGGCGAGTATCATGAGGTCGGCCCAGGAAAGTTTTTTGCCGTATTTCTGCTTGATGGGCCAGAGCAGCAAACGCGCCTTGTCAAGGTTTGCGTTGTCGGGCCAGCTGTTGAGCGGCGCAAAGCGCTGGGTGCCAAAGCCGCCGCCGCCGCGCCCGTCGGCAATGCGGTAGGTGCCGGCGCTGTGCCAGGCCATACGAATCATAAATGGGCCGTAGTGGCCGTAGTCGGCCGGCCACCAGTCCTGCGATTTTGTCATCAGGTCAACAATGTCCTTTTTAACGGCCGCCAGGTCTAGCGACTTGAATTCTTTGGCGTAGTCAAAATCTTTGCCCATTGGATTGGAAAGCTCCGAATGTTGGCGCAAGATGTTCAGATTCAATTGGTTGGGCCACCAGTCGCGGTTCCTGGTGCCGGCGCCGGCGCTTTTTTGCAGCGCGCCGCTGCTGAAAGGGCATTTGATCGCCCCGTTCGTCGATTGGTCCTTATTGTCCATTTTTTATCAATTTAGTAGGTTAGAAGCCCAAATTTACAGAGACAATCTGATAGCGACAATCGATTGTTCTTATCACAAAATAGACAAAACCTATATCGTGCTTTATCTTTCAGATTTTGAAAAGTTGCCAAAGTTAAGTAAGTCTAGCGTTCAATTTTTCAACGTCATCCGCTGTATCGACATCAAAGCCGCCTAATTCAAACGGCAGCTCCCCTACCTGATCGCCGAGCGCGCGTATCAATTGGTTGGCGCCGCGGTCGCCCTGCAGTTGCAACAGTTCGGGGAACAGGCTTACGTGAAAAACGGCCGGCGCCCCAAGCTGCCCCCGGTAGCGGCAGGCAGTAACCTGCTTGCCTTGTATGAGCTGTGTGGCGACAAGGGATTGGATCAATTCACTATAGACGAAAGGTTGATCGGAAAGCAGAAAAAGCAGGTGCTCCAAATCAGGGCAGCCTGCGAGTGCTTGTTCCACACCCTTGCGCAGGCTGGACGCCATGCCCTCCTTCCATTCGTTGTGTACAATTACCTGAAACGACCCTGGATCGATTGCGCGCTGAATTTCGGCGGCATAAGCGCCCAACACCAAAACTTTGCAGGCGAAAGGATAATCCTTTGTTTGGTCCAGCACGTGTTGCAGCAGCGTTTTGCCCCGAAAAGGCAACAATTGCTTGGGCGTTCCCAATCGCGCCGAACCACCGGCGGCCAGCATCACTAACCCTATGTTTGCCATACCCCATCTAATTGCCTGACTTTGAAGCCAGCCTTTTCCCTGTCGTGGATGGGGCCTTTGCGCGCCCGCAAATGTGCCCCTGCAGCGCCATGCAGCACAGCCTGGATTTCCGCCAGTGTCGCCAGTCCGATTTCAGCGGCGTTTTCTCCACCCAGATCGAGACCCATGGGTGCATAAATTTGTGACAGTTGTGCCGCGGTGACGGTGATCCCCGAAGCTTCTATTTCTTCCAACATGCGCAAAAAGCGCTTTCTGGGGCCCAGGATACCAATATATGGGATTTCCGGGTAGGAAAGCAGCAGTTTCAAAGTGGCCAGGTCATATAGGTAATTATGGGTCATCAACACTACCGCAGTGCGGTGGTCTACATGGATGCGGTCGAGTAGTGTTTCCGGCCGCGCCACCAGCACCGAACAGCTTTCTGAAAACCGCTGTGGGCTGGCATAACCGGGGCGGCCATCAGCGACGGTGACGTTCCATCCCAACAGCTCGGCCATTGCGGCCAAAGTCTGGGCATCATTGCCGGCGCCGACCAGGACAAGAGATGGCGGCGGGACGTATCTTTGGATAAATATGTGGTGCGTCTCGCCCGAAAGGTGGTATTCTCCGAAACTGGAACTTCCGGTTTCAAGTACCTGGGCAGCATCTGCATGGATCGCAGCTATCAATTCGGCATCACGCATAGTACCGACGCGGTGCATTGCAGCATCAAAGCACAGGAGGGTACCTGGCTGCTCTTTGCTTTTTTCCAGGTTAAATACAGTGACGATGGCGCTCGGTTGTGCTTTGGAAAGCACCCTCCGCAGCAGTTCCACCGGATTGTCGGGCTGTTCGTAGCGCAAGGGCTCAAAAAGCACCTGCACCACCCCGTTACAGCCGAGCTGTGCGCCCAAAACCGCGTCTTCCTCGTCGTTAGAATCATAAGCGACCAGCTTGTTCTGTCCCTGGTAGAATGCCAGCATGGCTTTTTTCAAAGCGTCGCCTTCTAAGCAGCCCCCGCTTATCGAGCCTGTCATCATGCCAGTCTCGGATACGAGCATGCGCGCGCCCGCCTGGCGGTAGGAAGAGCCCTCCACATGCACCAACGTTGCAAGCACAGCGCCTACTCCCCGGGTTCGCAACACATCATATGCTTCAACTATAGATTCCAGTTCTTTTTTCATGCTTAAATGCAGAAGAAGGCCTCTTCAGGCGCATTATCACATTATCTACTATGATTCGCCTGATTTTTGTGGTTGATTATGATTGATTCAACTGATCTTCAATTGATTACAAAGATCGGCATGCACAAAACCTCGCGGCGAGAGGTATCAAATTAACCCATCAGGTAGCTTCCGGGAAAAATGGCTGGTGGTAGAAGCGCTTTCCCGTAGCCTGGTACAACGCATTGGCCAAAGCCCCAAAAATGGGCGGGAAGGGCGGCTCACCCAGCCCTGTCGGGTCGATGTCGTTCTTTACGAAATGCACGTCGATGGACTTGGGCGCTTCGCCGTGGCGGATCAGCCGGTATTCATGGAAGTTGTTCTGCTGCGGCGCGCCGTCTTTGAACGACAAGCCGCTGAACATAGCGTGCCCAATGCCGTCCACCATGCCGCCTTCCACCAGGTTCGTGGCAGCGTCGGGATTGATGACAATGCCGCAATCGACAGCCGCCCAGACTTTTTCTATCAGGGGCTTCCCTTTGCTCATGGCCACGTCGAGCACGATGGAGACGTAGGAATTGTGGCAGAAATAGGCTGCCACGCCCCGGTGCTTGCCCGATTTTTTGCCTGTCCAGCCCGATTTGTCGCGCACCAGCTCCAAGGTGCCGGCGTACCGGGCGGCGTCATAGTCGTTCTTTTCCCCGACCGGTTTGTCCTTGGCCCTTTTGAGCAGGTCGAGCCGGAAGGCGATGGGGTCTTTTCCCATGGCTTCAGCGATTTCATCGAGGAACGATTGCTCTGCGGAAGCGATGAAATTGGACCTTGGGGCGCGGAAAGCGCCGATGGTAATATTGGAAGGGATGGCCCATTCTTCCGCTAAGTAGTTGTCTATGGCGCCCGCCGGGAAGCGGTTGGCGGCGATCGGGCTTTCCGGAATGCCGCCAGCCTTCACATGGAAACCGATCAGGTTGTTGTCGGCATCGAGGGCGGCTCGGTAGGTGACGTAGTAGGCCGGGCGGTAGCAGCCGAAAGTCATGTCGTCTTCACGGGTATAGACGAGTTTGACGGGCGCTTTAACGGTTTGGGAAATCACCGCAGCTTCAACGAGGAAATGGCCGTAGAGCCGGCGACCGAAGCCGCCGCCCATGCGGGTCATTTGTATGTCTATTTTATCCAGGGGCAAGCCCAAACGGGCAGAAACGCTTTTTTCCATGTATTCCGGCGTCTGGATGGGGCCAACCAGTTCGGCTTTGTCGTCGGTGACATGGGCGAAAAAATTCATGGGCTCCATGCAGTTGTGGGCAAGGAAGGGGGCCGAGTAGCTGCGCTCAATAACCTTAGCTGCCCTGGCAAAAGCGGCATCGGGGTCGCCGTCTTTGCGCAGTTGTTTGCCGGGCTTGGCTGCGGCTTCCTTCATCCGGGCCAGGTGGGTGTCGCTGTTTTCCAGCGGGGATGTTTCCCCAATGGGCTCCCACGCTGCTTTCAGCACCTTTTTGGCCTGCATGACCTCCCAGGTGGTGTTGCCCACAATGATCAACAATTCTGAGAAGGCGCTGGTGTCGCACCATTGCCGCTCCTGCTTGTCGTCGTAGGATTTTATGGTAAAAACGGACTTTATGCCCGGCATCGCCAGCGCATCTTTGTCGTCGTAGGATTTCAATTTCATGCCGAAGGCCGGTGGGTGTACCATCATCGCGATGAGCATGCCCTGGCGGTGATAATCGAGGCCGAAGAGCGGCTGACCGGTCACGATTTTTTGCGCGTCCACGTTTTTGCGCGAGGTGCCGATAATCTTGAAGTCGTTCAGCGATTTCAGCGGCACTTCTGATGGCACCGGCACTTTGGCGGCGGCAGAGGCCATAGCCCCGTAAGTGGCTGATTTTCCGCTGTTTTTGTGGTACAACATGCCTTTGTCGGTCGTGATCTCTGCCACGGGCACGCCCCAGGCATTGGCGGCGGCTTGTTGCAGCATGTTGCGCGCCGTGGCGCCTGCCATGCGCAGCGACTTCCAGCCCTGCCGTATGGCCTGGCTGCCCCCGGCCAGCTGGCGGGTGTATAGCACCGTGTCGAGCGGCGCCTGCTCCACCAGCACTTGTGCCCAATCGACGTCTAATTCCTCCGCCACGATCATGGGCATGGCGGTCTTCACGTTCTGCCCGATCTCCGGGTTGGGCGACATGATGGTGACCACGCCGGTGTCGCTGATTTTCAGGAAGCCGTTGATTTCGTACCATTCTTTGGGAAGCGTGGCCGTTTTCTCGCGGCTGGGCATACAGCCGGCCATCCAGTTGAAGCCCAGCATCATGCCCCCACCGGCAAGGGCTGTGGTTTTGATAAAGCTGCGCCGGTTATAACTTGTTTTGATCGTTGTCATGGTGCGTGGATTTTATTGCTTCGCAGCAGATTTGATGGCTTTTTTGATGCGGGTGTAGGTGCCGCAGCGGCAGATATTGCCGTGCATGGCCGCGTCGATCTCCTCGTCGCTGGGGTTCTTGTTCGATTTCAGCAGGGCGGCAGCCGACATGATCTGGCCGGCCTGGCAGTAGCCGCATTGCGGCACGTCGTGCTCTATCCAGGCTTTTTGCACGGGGTGATCGCCGTTCTCCGACAGCCCCTCTATCGTGGTGATGGGCTGCGAGCCGATGCTCGACACGGGCAGCACACAGGAGCGGGCGGGGAAATTTCCGACGTGGACCGTGCAGGCGCCGCATTGGGCCATGCCGCAGCCGAATTTGGTGCCGACCAAGTGCAGGTGGTCGCGCAGCACCCAGAGCAGCGGGGTGGCGGGATCGACCTCCACCTCGCGCGTTTTTCCGTTCACTTTAAGCTTGAAATTTGCCATGATTGATGTTGTACGTTGTTTTTGAGCACAATATGAAAGGGAATATGGGACAATCAGCAGGTTGATGGCGCAAATTAGGGAAAATTAGGGAAAATTGGGGGAAATTGGGTGGAAATTTGTTGGCGTGGGTTTGGCGGCATGGAGACGGGCGAAACTGATGGGACGGTTTGGATAATTGGGATTGTGGCTTACATTTGTAGCTGAGAAACCTCCAGATATGCTCCGTATTCCGGTAATAGATGTTTTCAAGGGATGGTTGCGTGTACCCAAGTTGGTTGGGATGATATGGTAAGGGATGGTGTTGGCAGAGTGGGTTTTCACGCAATTCGAGGTAATAGATCGGGTTGCGGGAATGCAGAGTTGGGCCCAATCAGACCAGAAAAATATTTGATCTAAATTTGATTCGATATTTGTAGTTTTGTCTCTGAATCACTACCTTTGATGCGATCAAATGATGGCATCATGATTCATAAATATTACGAAGGAACGCCTCAAATAATCAATTTGTCTACCGAGATTGGCAGATTGTTAGGCATTGTAGATGCGACGCACCTCAGGAGGCCCCAGACGGAACTAAGGAAAAAAAACAAGGTAAAAACCATTCGTGCTTCATTAGCGATTGAAGGGAATACGTTGAGTGAGGATCAGATCACAGCGATCATTGACAACAAACGCGTAATTGGACCTTACAAAGATATCAAAGAGGTGGAGAATGCAATTCGCGCATATGATAATCTTTCAAATTTTGACGCTTTCTCGAAGAAATCCTACTTGTCAGCGCACCAGTTGTTAATGTCGGGTCTGGTTGACACGCCAGGCCAGTTTAGGACTGGCTCAGTCGGAGTAATACAAGGGGACAGAATAGCGCATTTGGCCCCACTGGGCTGGAATGTCGATAATTTGATGACAAATTTGTTTGACTATCTTAAGAAAGGTGAGGACAACTTGATCATTAAGAGTTGTGTGTTTCACTATGAAATGGAATTTATTCATCCTTTTATGGATGGAAATGGGCGGATGGGGCGACTGTGGCAGACCGTGATATTAATGAGGGCAAATCCCGTGTTTGAATATTTGCCAATTGAACAAGAGATAAAGAAGAGTCAGGAAGAATATTATAATGTATTGGGCCAATGCGACAAAGAAGGACTATCCACAAAATTTGTTGAGTACCTGTTGAGTAAGATAAAAATGAGTTTAGTTCAATTAGTAGAAACCCAGAGGGATAATTTTACTGATTTGGAGCGTTTGAATTACTTCCTGGATCAAATTGAAAATGCTGATTTCACCAGAAAAGACTATCTTAGGATGTTTACAAAAATCTCAACAGCAACGGCAACTCGAGATTTAAAAAAAGGTGTTGAAGAAGGCATATTAATAAGGAAAGGAAATGATCGGCTTGCCAGCTATCATAAGAAATAAATAACTGAGAGAATGTAAGTTATGCGGCCTTCCTGGCTGACGAAGAAAAACAAGATGCCATTATACGAAGTATGGGGAGAGTTTAAAGTATTACCGGGATTTAAAGAATGTGGTGGACACTTCGTTTGATGAGGGCAAGGCAGAGGGTCTTTCTGCGGAAGAAATAGGTAGGCTAAAGTAAATACCTGACAATCAATAATTCCCACCCTGAAAACCTCGCAAATCACAAGACACCTGATAAAAACAAAAAGCAGAAAAACGCCAATGAAATTCCCGCTCCTCCTCCTCATCCTAACCTCCATTTTACCCATCGCCAGCGCCCAATCGACCAAAACCCTGGCCGAGCGCCTCGGCTACCCCCCTACCGCAAAGCTGCTCGTCATCCACGCCGACGACCTGGCAGCGGCCCATTCCGAGAACGAGGCCAGCATCAAGGCCATGCAGGGCGGGCTGGTCAGCTCGGCCAGCGTAATGGCGCCATGCCCCTGGTTCCCGGAAATCGCCCAGTACGCAAAAGCAAACCCGCAGCACGACCTGGGCCTGCACCTGACGCTGACCAGCGAATGGAACGGCTACAAATGGGGGCCCGTTGCCTCCCCCGACAGGGTAAGCAGCTTAGTGGACAGCTTCGGCTATTTTTACAGCGACTGCGCCGCGTTTGCCGCCCATGCCAAATTGGAGGAGGTGGCGCTGGAATTGCGCGCCCAGGTGGAACGGGCCAAGGCAATGGGCCTCCTGCCGACGCATTTCGACAGCCACATGGGCTGCCTTTTCTTCCAAAGCCCCGAGCTTTTCGGCCTGTACCTGAAATTAGGCCGGGAGTACCGGGTGCCCGTCATGGTCGGCCAAAACTTCCTCGACCAGGCGCCGGAAGCCTTCCAAAAACTGGTCGGCAAGCAGGACATCGTGGTGGATCGGACCTTGACGGCAAGCCCGGAGGACTTTCAAGGCGGCATGGCCAAATATTATGCCTCGGTGCTCAGCGGACTGCAGCCTGGCGTCACGGTGCTGGTGATGCACACGGCGTTCGACAACGAGGAGATGCGGGGCATCACGGCAGGGTTTCCAGGCATGTGGGACTCGGGCTGGCGGCAGGCAGATTATGATTTTTTCACGAGCGCCGCTTGTCGGGAATTGTTGCAAAATGAGGGTATTCGATTGATCACTTGGCGGGAAATTGGAGAACTTTTGCGATAACATGATCAAAATCCAACCATTTACTAGCGCCATTGCCCCCAGCATCCTGACCGAACTGGCCAAGCTCCGCATCCAGGTCTTCCGCGATTTCCCCTACCTATACGACGGCAACATGGACTATGAAATGGAATACCTGCAAACCTACTTAAATGCCCCCCAAAGCATCGTAGTGGTCGCTTTCGACGGCGACAAAGTGGCAGGGGCTTCCACAGCGCTGCCGATGGCGGCGGAAACGGACAACATCAAAAGGCCCTGGATCGAGCGGGGCTACGATGTCGGGAAAATCTTTTACTTCGGGGAATCCGTGCTGTTGAAGGAATACCGTGGGCAGGGCATCGGCGTCGCTTTTTTCGAGCACCGGGAGCAATGGGCGCGGCAATGCGGCGGGTTTGAGCTGATGACTTTTTGCGGTGTGCTGCGGCCGGAGAACCACCCGCTCAAGCCTGAAAACTATGTGCCTTTGGATGCCTTCTGGGCCAAAAGGGGCTTTGTCAAAACGGCGGATATGGTTTGCCACATCGCCTGGAAAGATGTAGATGAAGCCGAAGAAACGGAAAAGCCGCTGCATTTTTGGATGAAGCGCCTTGTTGACCGTTGATTACAGTCCTGTCGCCTTTTCCATTGCCTCGTTGTACCGGGCGCCCACTATTTCCACTGCTGCCGAGGCCGATTCGATCGCTTTCAGCTCCTCCGCGCTCAGTTCAATGTCAACAGCCGCATTATTTTCGATCAGCCGGTGCAGCTTGGTCGTACCGGGTATCGGCACGATCCAGGGCTTTTGCGCCAGCACCCAGGCCAGGGCGATCTGGGCTGGCGTGGCGTTGCGGGCATCGGCAAAGCGCTGGAGCAGGGCTATCATAGCCTGGTTGGCAATTCGGGCTTCTTCCGTGAAGCGCGGCAGCACGTTGCGGATGTCGCCTTCACCAAACTTGGCTTTTTCGTCGATTTTTCCCGCCAAAAAGCCCTTCCCGAGCGGACTGAATGCTACCAGGCCGATGCCAAGCTCCTCGATGGTGGGGATTATTTCTTTTTCATGCTGGCGGGTCCAAAGCGAGTATTCGCTTTGCAGGGCGGTCACGGGCTGCACGGCATGAGCCCGCCGGATGGTGTGGGGGCCTGCTTCCGACAGACCGAAATAGCGGGCTTTGCCCTCCTGGATCAGGTCTTTCACGGTGCCGGCCACGTCTTCTATCGGCACGGAGGGATCCACCCGGTGCTGGTAGAGCAGGTCGATGGTGTCCACGCGCAGGCGCTTGAGTGAGGCTTCGACAACCTTTCGGATGTTTTCGGGGCGGCTGTTCACGCCGCTCATTTTCCCGTCCGCGATGTTGAACCCGAACTTTGTGGCGATGGTTACCTGGCCTTTGAACGGTTCTATGGCTTCCCCCACCAGGATTTCGTTGGTGTAGGGGCCATACACTTCTGCCGTGTCGAAAAAGGTGATGCCCTGTTCTACAGCGGCGTGGATCAGTGCGATGCTGTCTTTTTTCTCCGGGAACGGGCTGTAACTGTGGCTCATGCCCATACAGCCCAGTCCGAGGGCGGATACTTCGAGTGGGCTTTTGCCCAAGGTGCGTTTTTTCATATAACTTTGATTTGTAACTATCCAGCCGCCTTTGGCGGCGAAGAAAAGTCTGGTGAACTGAAAGAA
>CAZULM010000044.1:0-51026 GCA_964621185.1 uncultured Saprospiraceae bacterium
CGGGGGGGGGCGCTATTTCTCGCCGCTGGGGGGCTTAACTTCCCGGATTTTTCAAACTTCGGGTATGTTCAGCCCCTGCGGCGAGAAGTAGCGGCGTATTCATCAAATCTTTTGGCCAAGCCCTATTGCAACTTTCAAGTATCTCCCGTAATTTCGATAGACAATTACTCGAATTACAAACTTGAAAACTACTGAATCCGCCAAAAACTATGAAAAACAACCGAATCCCCTTGCGCCCGGGGGTGTGCTACCATATTTACAACCACGCCAACGGCTTTGAAAATCTGTTCGTAAACGAAGGAAACTACGATTTTTTCCTGAAAAAATACATCAAGTACATCCCTGCGATAGCTGATACCTACGTTTATTGCCTCATGCCCAACCACATCCACCTTGTGGTGCGCATAAAACCGGAACACGAACTGCCGGATTACTGCAAAGTAAACGGCAAGGCAAGCTCCAATAAGATTTGCCAGCAGTTTGGCAATGTATTCAGTGCTTACGCCCAGGCATTTAATAAACAACAACGCCGTATGGGCAGCTTATTCATCCCTAATTTCAAGCGGAAACCAGTGGAAAATGCTGCTTATTTCCGAAACTTGGTGCCGTATGTTCATCTGAACCCCGTTGCTGCTAACTTCGTTTCCCACCCTGCTGATTGGCCGCACTCGTCCTTCTGCACTTACCTCTCCGATTGCCCAAGCCGCTTGCATCGTGCATCCGTGCTAAACTTTTTTGGCGGTCTCGAAGGTTTTTTGATTGCCCACCAGTTGCCACCTGATGATTGGTTTTTGAAATTTATGGATGAATGGCAGACAAGCACGCCTCACCCCGCCCAAAAAAAATCCGTTATTTGCCCCAGTCATGATCCTGGCTAATCTCCTCCTTTTCACCTATAAACTATACGGCCATCGCGAGCTCGACTTCCGGGAGAGGGCTGGCCAGTCCTCCGATTATTTCGTGTGCATACGTTTATTTATCCCTACTTTTGTCGTGCAACCATCCTACAATCATCTCAATTATGAAAAAAGAATTTGCTGATCTAATTGAAATCAATCCGAAAGTGATGCTTGGGAAACCAGTTATCAAAGGGACTCGAATTACAGTAGAGCTTATTTTGGATAAATTGTCGAATGGAGAGGGCATAGAAGCCATATTGGCGGAACACCCGCGTCTTGTTCGCGAACATGTTTTAGCCGCATTGGCATTTGCAGCAGAGGCGTTGCGCGGTGAATTGTTGGTTCAAAGTCCAGAGGCAGCATGAATTTTTTCGCTGATGAGGGTGTCGACAGCACCTTGGTTCGGTTGTTGCGCGTAGATCAACATGATGTATTATATGTAGCTGAAATAGAGCGCGGCTTAGCAGATGAGGTGCTTTTAGAAATGGCGAATGCCGAAAATCGGATTCTTATTACTCGGGATAAAGATTTTGGAGAATTAGTATGGCGAATGAAAATGTTACACGTCGGAATCATCCTAATTCGCGCAGAAGGACTAAGTTCAATTACCCGTTCTCAATTGGTTGCTGAATTTATTGCACAAAACCAAGATTTGTTACTGGATCACTTTGTTGTTATTCAGCCAGGGACTGCTCGAATCAGGAAAATGCATTTATAGACACATTAAATGTCAGTTATTTTGCCTTGGTCATGATTCTGACCTTTCCAACCATAAGCTATACGGCCAACGCGAGCCCGACTTCCGGGAGAGGCTGGCTCCGGAAGTCGGGCTCGCGTTGCTTAATGCGCTTCGCTGGCTCTTCGCACTGCCTCAACCCAAGCTTCCAAAGCTGATTTCTGTTTTTTAAAATCCTTGGGATACGGCCCACTGGCAAAGAAAAACTGGGTAGTGTTGTCTTCGCGGTTCTCCATCAGCAGCAGCTTTTCGGAATAATGGAAACCACCTCGATTGTAATCTATGTGCAGGTAATAATTTCCGAAAACCATCCCGACATAACCTTTGGCTTTCTCTTTTTCGGTGTCTAGGTTTAAAACTACTTCAGATAAAGGGTTCCACGGCTCAGTAAAGAACGCTTTTTCGTCGAATTTCTCGCCCAGTTGTTTGAAGTAGTCTGTTTTGCGCATGGCCTCCCAGATGTCCTTTGTCGAAGCTTTCAGGACAGACTTTGAATAGAAGAACGGCTGCGGGCCCATGCCTTCTACTTCAGCATCGGAGAGAAAGGTTACATCGCGCAGCCAGGCCGAGCCGTTTCCGCCATTGGCGAAGCGATAACCAACAACCGTATCCTCCTGAACAACAATGGCTTGAATAACGATGATCAGTTCTGTCATTCTTTTGTGGTCAGAATAGATACGGGCTACTCGTGGAAGTTCCATTTTCAAGGCCCTTGCATCAGGATACAGCGCCGTGTCTACATCAATGAGCGACATGTTATCCCGGAGTTCTTGTTGCGTGGGCAGGCGATTTGCAATCGCCGGAACCTGATCGAGCTTCTGGATATCTACCGGAACAAACCCGAAATTGTCAGGACAGTACCAGCCGCCGTACCGGTGTGGTGCTGTATTTTTGATAGCAAGGGGCGCCGGTGTTTCGCCTGGTGTATTTGAATGTTCATTGGCTGGCTTTTGGCCGCTGCATGATGCAAAAGCCAGCAGCATGGGAAGAAGTGTGAGAATTGAAAATTTGTTTGTCATTTCTTAAAATTTTCCATAAAGCTAAGCGGCAGGTATGAAACCAGTGTTTTAATGCTTGTAAAAGAATGTAAATAAATGTAAATGCAGTGGTAATTTGCTTGAATACGCCCCAAGGCCAGGCCCTTTTTGAACCAATAATAAACGCCACTCTTTTGAAAATTCATCCCTAGCCCCTCCCATATCTTCCCCAAACTTCCCGTTATTTGCCCCAGCCATGATCCTCTCCAAACTCCTCCTCTCCAACTACAAGCAATACCGCCACCTCGAACTCGAGTTCCGGGAGGGTCTGGTCGGCGTGATCGGCAAGAACGGCGCGGGGAAATCCACCATTTTTGAAGCGATTCTGTACTGTTTGTTTGGCCGCGACGAAAGCAACAAGGCGCTGGTGCGCTCCTCTTTTGCCGAAGATCCGAAAGCAAATGTGGCCTTGGAACTGTCTTTTACCATCGGGGATATCCAGTACCGGGTGCGGCGCGAGTTTCGGGGCAAGGCCATGGCCGTGGGCGCCGAGTTTTTCAAAAACGACGTGTTGGTGGCCAAGGGTGTTTCCGACGTGAACAACGAACTGGTGAAGGTGCTGCACATTGAACGAGACGCCTTTAAACGCTCGGTTTTCAGCGGGCAAAAAGAACTTTCCGAACTGTCGGACACCAGTGGCGAGGCCCGAAAAAAAATGATCCGCAAAATGCTGGGCCTCGATACCCTCGACGAGGTGCAAAGCCGGGTAGGCTCCGATATCCGCGACCTGAACAGCCAAATCTTCGGGCAGCGGCAAAACTTGCTCTCCGAGGAAGCCGTCAAAGCTTTGGAAAGCCAAATCAAAGAACACGCCAAAGCCTTGAAAGAGAAACGTTCGGAACTGAAAACGGAGTCGGGAAAGCTCGCCAAAACCGAAGCGGAATACAAGGTGAAAAAATTAGCCTTTGAAGCAGAGGAAAAGCGCCTGGGACAGCACCACGCCCTCGAGCGCGCCCTGGCACAGGCGCGGGAACGCGCCAAAGGGCTGGCAGAACAACAGGACGCGCTCGACAAAAAAATCGCCGCGCTGCAACAGCAAAAAGAAAAGTTAGAGGCCGAGCGCAGCGCCTTTTCCAATTTCCCCGCAGAAAAAAAACAATTAGAACAATTAGAGCACGAACGGCAAAAACAGCTCAACAAAGACACCGTTTCGGCCAGAATCATGGAGCACCGGCAGCACCTGAAAATCTCCCGGGAATACTTGGACGACCTGCAAAAACAATTGGCCGAAAAAGAAAGGACGGACAGCTCCCTGACAGAAAAACAATTGGCCATCAAAGCTGCCGAGGCCGAGATCGAAGCCCGGCGCAGCGAGATCCAAGACATCAATAAGCAGGTCGGCGGGCTCAACAGCAGCATCCGCGAGCGCCAGGAAAAATTGGCCAACTTGCGCGAACTCGGCGCCGAAGGCACTTGCCCTACTTGCCTGCAACCTTTGCTGGATGGCTATGAGCGGGTGATGGTAGAATTGGAAACCCAAATCAATGCTTTGCAAGCCAACGAGCTGCAAGCCCTCGAACAGCAGAAAAAACGCGTCACCGAGCTCGGCCTGTCCCTCAAAGACCGGCTCGAATCCCTGCGCAAAGAAGCCGACACCTTGCTGGCCGCGCAGTCCCGGCTCTCCGAGCTCGCCCGCCAGCAGCAGCTGGAGTCCGCCAACTTCCAGCGCTTCAGCGCCAACCTCACCCGCGACGAGCTTATCCTCCGCGAGATCGGGGAGGTGCATTTCGACGGAGAAATCTACAAACAGCTAAAGGCAAAGCTGGCGGCGCAGGAAGCGCAATACCTCGAATTCCAAAAAGCAGAAAACTACCTCGCCCGGGAACTTCCCGCAACGGAAATGACCCGAAAAAACACTTCGCTCAATATCCTAGAAACCGAGAAACAAGTACAGCAAAGCACGGCGGATCTGGCCGCCCTGGCTTTCCAGGAATCCGCCTACCATGCTGCCAAAGAAGCCTTCACCGGTTTCGATGAGGCCCTGTCCACGCAGTCAGCCATTGTCCGCAAACTGGAAAAAGAATCCCTGGAGCTCCAGAACACCATCGACAAAAGCCAGGAAAAGCTGCAAGTCAACGAAGGCATCAAAACCCAGATCAGCGACAAACTGAACGAAATAGAACTGCTGCGCAAACTCGCCGAACACTTAGGCAACTTCAAAACTGAAATCCTCGAAAAAGTCAGCCCCGGCATTTCTACGGAAGCCAGCCGCCTGTTCGCCCGCATCACCAAAGGCAAGTACGAGAGCATACGCGTGGATGAGAATTTCGACTTCTCCATCGCCGATGGCGGGCAGTTTTATCCCATCGAGCGCTTCAGCGGCGGCGAAGTTGACCTGGCCAATTTCTGCCTGCGCATCGCCGTCACCAAAGCCATCATGGACCTCAGCGGCTCCGGTCACCGGCTCGAGTTTTTGGCGTTCGACGAAATATTCGGCAGCCAGGACGAAGAGCGGCGCATAGAAATGATGCTGGCCCTCAATTATTTGCAGGAGCAATTCCGGCAAATCTACATCGTGTCGCACATTGAAAGCCTTCGGGACTATTTCCCGCATTTGCTGGAGATACAGTTTGAGGCGGACGGGAGCCGGGCGACGTGGAGGTGAAATAAAGTGGTTTCAGGTTTCAGGTTTCTGGTTCACAATGTCTGTTTAATTTTGAAATTGGGTTTCAAGGCTACAACAAATCGCGTTAACCAGAAACCAGAAACCAAAAACCAGAAACCACTTTAACCTATTCCCAGCAACTCCACCTCAAATATCAACGTGCTGTTCGGCCCGATCTCGGCGCTTACCTGGCGTTCGCCGTAGGCAAGGTGGGGCGGCAGGAAGAGGCGCCATTTGCTGCCGACGGCCATGAGCTGCAGGGCTTCCGTCCAGCCGGGGATGACGCGGTTGAGGGGAAAAGAAGCAGGCTGGCCGCGCTTGACAGAGCTGTCGAACACGCGCCCGTCGATCACCGTGCCGTGGTAATGGCAGGTGACGGTCTGGGTGGGGCCAGGTTTTGCGCCATTACCTTCATTTATTATTTCATATTGGAGCCCGCTCTCCAGCGTGACTACGCCTTCGCGCTGGCCGTTTTCGACCAAAAAATCCATGCCTGCCTGCAGGTTTGCGGCGGCTTTTGATTCAAAAAGGGCTTTGAGTTTATCGGTGACTGACATAATTGTAGTGGCTTAGTGATGATGGGGCAAAGGTAAACCAGGATTTTTGTGATTTTCAGGTTTTGATGGTATCCTTTACCCGCCGGAGTCCTTGATTTTCTCCGTCACCCACATCAGCACTTCATCCAAGCCCATGAGATGTCGCTTGTCTTTGAACTCCAACTGTTTTTCCAATGCTGTTTTAAAGCCGCGGAACAGGTTTTTTTCAGCGGCGGCATATGCCTTTGCATTTTGCGCCTTGTTCTGTTTGTTCCGGACCAACTTTGCCAACCAAAGCAGGAAGACCTTGTTCAAATCATCCATTTGTCCGTGGTCGCGCAAGTTTTGGCCCGTGTTTTTTATTTCTGTATCTAAGTAGTGAAGTATTCCGAGCTCGAATCGGATAATTATTTGAAAGACTTTGTTGACAAATTGGATGTCCCGGCGTTGCTCTGTTTTGCCGATTTGATGGATTTTGTCCGACCACAACTGAGCGGCGGCAAAATCTTTCAGGCTGAAGCAAGCTACTAACGTGTTGTAGTACAGTGAAATCAGCCTGGCAGTATTGATTTTGGAGTCGTAACGCCCCTCGATTTCTTTGAGTTTCTCTGTTACCTCATCGACCGCTTCTTTTGGCCTGTTGGTGTTAAGCAGCAACAATTGCCTGGAAAAGAGCACGTTTTGAAATTGCTCGGCCTCGTCGTCAAAGTTGGAGCATTTCACGTTGGCCATGATGTTCAGGTGCTTTTCACAGACATCAAATTGCCTGAGATTGATCGCATAGGATACCAAGTTGTGCAAATGGATGATGTACAATCGGGGGTGTTCTTCCTGGAAATGCCTGTAAGCTTCGTCTTGCCACAATGTCACGATGTTCATCGAGGCTGCCAAAGAGCCTTCTACCGCACCTTCCATATTGGCCAAAGAGGCTTTGGCTTGCCAATAATATACCTTTGAAAAAAAGGTATTGGCTTTTGAAGGGTCGGCCAACAGGGGGTCGCCCAATATTTCTGCCAGCTCAGGCTTTACGTCTTCGTGGTGAAGCGGAAGCCGGCTTCGCGTGAGCAGAAAGCTGCGGTAATGGAGCCGGAAAAAGGCAGCTTCCTGTGTTTGCAATGCCGACAGCTCCGCAATTTTTAACAAGCGCTCCCTTATTTTCGAGGCATAAGACTTTGAGTCTCTTTGGCCTTCCAGGTAAACAAGCTCGCGGAGGCCCTGAATAGCCAAGGCATGGTACTCGAACAAAACCGCAGTAGCGTAGGCTTCCTCAAGCGATGCGATTGCAGCTTCAAACAGCCCTCTGCGGGCAAGTATCCTTGCGTTGCTCAATTCCAGCATAATCTTTTCTTCTTTCCTGGACGAATCCTGGCTATTGCGCAACGAACGCAGGATGCAACTGAACAGATAATTGCAATGTGCGGTAATATTCCCGCTGCCACCTTTTACTTCCAGCCGGAGCCTGTTTGCGATAAGTTCTTCACCTGGCAGGTCGCTCTCTGGCTTCGTGTTTGAGACCATGCGGTCAATCACATGGTACACGCGCATGTACAGCTTGGTGCCGCCCTGCCGAGATGCAAACTGTTCAAAATCGTTTTTTTCTTTTTTGGTCAACCCGGCGATCAACGAAACGAGATCATGCAATGTGTTCATAATCAATTTAATATCACAAAACTGAAAGCAATCGCTTTTAAAACGGGCTCATTTTTCTGCTTGCCGCCTTTTTGGCAAGCTTCCACCTTTGTGTCATAATTGGCAAACATAACATTCTGAAATATGATTCCGCATTTAAATTTTTCGTCAGCACGGGGAAAAATCCGGTTTCTGCTGATGGCCTTCAACAACACAAGGGTGGAAAAGCCAATGGCGCGGATGATGGCCATGTACCGGACGATGCCAGGCGTGAAATTCCTTTTATGGTGCAGCCGACAGGATGTTTGCGCAGCGGTCTGTCATGTTTTGAGCCAAAACAAGGTGGCTTTCAGCGAAGGCAAATTTGACGCGGAGCAGCTGCCTGACCACTTGGATTGCATTGTCGTATATGAGAACTTTTCGAATGTTGATCCCTGGGTTCGGGATGCATTTTTCCCTGCCAGGGCTGAGAATGGCCGCTATATGTTACTGGACACCGTAGATGAAAGCGGAAAAGATCAGGGTTGGGCCAGGCGAATGGAGCGGATGAACCTGGCTTCGGGAAAAAAGTTCAAGATCATGGGTGTTTCTGACGAGCTTCCTGATAACGTCGCAGTTGCCGGCGGGGATATTTTGATGGACGATAAATGGGTATTTCTTGGGAAAAAGTCGCCTGTTTTGGAGCGCTTGATACGAGAGCAGTTCGGGCCAAGGACTGAGTTTGTGTTGATTGAGGAAAAGGCCCCCTACCCGTTGCTGTACCATATCGACCTTTTTCTGACCTTAACCGGACTTGCTGAAAACGGGCAATACGTCGTTTTGCTGGGCCATTGTGTAGCCTTGGATGCCGCCTCGGAAACGCTGGCAGCACAACAAAACAAATGCCTGAATTCAATTGCCGCGCGCTTGGAAAGCCAATACGGGTTAAAGGTCGTCCGCAACCCGCTCCCATTGAACCAGCACCTGTATTCCTACAACAATTGCCTGCTGGAAGTCACAAATGACTCGAAAACGGTCTGGCTTCCATCCTATGCATCCGAGCACCCGGACAATGCCGCCCTGCTGGAGCTTGAAAAAGAGAACGAAGCCATTTGGCGGGCCTTGGGCTTCAAGCCCTGTTTAGTCGTCGCGCCTTTCGGCGACCTGCTGGGTGTAAAGGCTGGGCTGCATTGTATTACCAACGAGGTGCGTGATTGAGCCCCCCGAGTTAAATGTTTGACAATAAACGCATAAAAATTATGGTACACACACTGTTAACGATTACCCCACTTCAAGACGCACAGGAAAATGTTGCCACCCGTGCCACTCTGCCCTGCATTCCCCTGACCCAAACACTTGGCCCCCTTCCATTGGCATCTTTGGACAGCAACGGGTGGTTTGTTTGGGAGCACAAAGCAGTTTTGCTGGAAGGGCGCCTTCTTCAAATTGCGCCGGTGGTAAACGGCGTGGTCATGCCACCTATCCATTGCTTCGACGTCCAAAGCAGGCAACATGCCGTCATGCTCAGCATCGTTCGCGATGCCCAAAACCCTAACCTCTATTATTTCCGGCTAGACCCGGCTGGCGCAACGCCGGTGAACCCGCTAAACAACAGCGCCAGGTTGAGCAACAGCGCCGCCCAAAACCAGCCTACGCCCGCGCTGCAGGTTGTAAGCCTGCGCGACAAGTACTTGACCACAGCGCAAACCACAGCCTTGGAGATACTTGGCACCATCGATACCCGGCCCGGCCGCAGCACCAGGTTGGTTTTCGGCAACGCTGTGACCATTTGGGCCGAACAGGATGCCTTGCTCTTTGAATGGTCGGCAATGTGATGCAAACCTTAGCTTTTACGACTAGTATTCCCCAATATGAAAACGTTAATCAATATCTGGCAGCATGGGAACGGAGCCATCGTCGATTACTCTGGCCAAGCGCTCTTGTTAAGGCCTATTGGCAACGCACTGCGTGTTGTCGGGGCGGCAGGCAGCACGAACTGGCTCCACTACCCACTGCCGCTGCACCAAAACACCATTCAACCTGCGATTCGCCTGCTGCGCATCCGGGTGCGGTATCGCTGCGACAGCCCAACAGCCCTGATCACCAATATTGCGCTTTTTGACGCAGAAAAAAGCGTCTTCAAAGTCTCAGGGTTGGGGCTTTGCGCCTTCGACTGGGAGGAAATCGAGCTGAAAATTAAAGATAATTTGTGCTTGAAGCATGGTTTGAACTTGAGCATCGGGGTTCGGTTCGACGGATCTGACGATGAAACACATGCCCTCGAAATCAGCAGTGTAGGCATTGAAGTTGAGGATGGCAATGCCTGAATGGCCGAATTGTTATTTGAAAAAATTACCTTGTATAACCCACAACTGCCCTTGAAAGGTGGCCAAGCGATACTTCCCCGTATAGCTTTGGCCACCTAAACCCCAAAAAACCTTTTTTGCCTTAATGAATTTGGCAAACCGACACTTTATAGTGACTCTAAACAAATCAGTATGCCAACAGGACGCTCTTTACACATCGGCCTCAACTTCGTTGACCAAAACCACTATGGGGCATTAGCGGAACTCAAAGCTGCAATAAAGGACGCTGAAACCATGCAAGGCTTTGCCTCCATGTTCGGTTACGAGCCTGGGGTTTCTCTGTACAATGAGCAGGCAACAGCGCAAGCTGTGCTCGAGAACCTAAAAAAATGCGCCCAGGAGCTCCAGGCTGGCGACATTTTATTCCTCAGCTATTCCGGACATGGCGGCCAGGTTGACAACCCTGAATTTTACACCCCCGATGATAAAGGGCCCGATGAAACATGGTGCCTTTACGACCGCCAGCTGCTCGATGACGAACTGTTTGACGCGTTCTGCCAGTTCAGGGAAGGGGTGCGCATTCTGGTGGTTTCGGACAGTTGCCACAGCGGCACTGTCACACGGGACATTCCGAACGACCCCGTTGAAATGGCCATTGAAGCAGCCTTGAGGTCCTTGAACGAGAACCCTTCCTTGCGCCCAAAATCGATGAAAGCCAGCACCAGCGCCTATTCTGACAATTTCAATGCCGTATATAAGCCGATTCAGGAGGCTCTAAAGGCAAAAGCGCTACAAGGAAAGTCCAAAGTGTTGGCTTCCGTCAAGCTGTTCGCTGCATGCCAAGATAATCAGGTTGCCTACGATGGCGATAACAATGGGCGTTTTACGGCGATGTTGAAAGCTTTGTTGGACAAAGGTTTGGTTGACGAAAACACGGGCTCCGAAAAACTATTGGCATTGATAAAAAACCAATACCAGTACCCAACCCCGAACTTGCTGGATTACGGCAGCATTATCCCTGCATTCGACAACTATTTCCCGTTTATGGTGGAGATACCCGGCGCCGCTGAAATTGCGGGCTACCGGTACCCGCCCTCGGAAGAGTCCACGCCCATTACCTGGAGGAATATCCTGGTGAATGATGCCCCACCAACGCCGCAACCCAATCCCCTAGTGGCAGTTGTGGCTTTTTTGGAAGGGGAAAACAGTTTGGATAAGTTGACCGGATTGCTGCCAAATGGCGTAAAATCTGTTCATTTTCAACAGAGGAACACGTTTTTGGTGGAGTTTCAGCAACAAGCGTTTACCAATGTCTGGGATGCCATTTACCTGATCCTGGAAAAAGCCGAACAAGAAAATATCCAGATCGAGATTGAACCTTCGCAAACGGCCCCTACGCCGGTGGCAGAAAAAGAAGCGGGCGCCAAATCCGGAGGCGAGTCCTTTGATTACCTCCCTCAATGGCCACCGGTGAGCACTGGAGGCATTGCCCCATTCGCCTGGCACCTGGGAAATGACCATGCCCAGCTGGATGCTGCCCGCCGGCACGTGATGGCGGAAATGGAAGCAGGGCGCATCAGCAAAAAAGTGCGTATCGCCCATTTTGACACGGGCTATTTCCCCAGCCACCCTGCCATTTGGAACAACCCGAACATCTTGCGCGACCTTGCCAAATCCTTCGTCCCGGGCGAAACAGGCAACAAGGCACTGGACATATATTATGGCGACGGCGAGGTGCAAGGGCATGGTTTGGGCACGCTGGCAATTTTGGCCGGCTGGAAGCTGGAGCGCGAACATGCAGATGGTTCATTTTCAGGCTATTTTGGCGCTGCGCCTTGTGCAGAGGTCATCCCCATGCGGCTGGGCGATGGCGTCATTATCCTCGATTCTGAAACCTTCGTGGAAGCGATTGAATACGCCATTGAAACGGGTTGCGAGGTCATCACCATGTCGAGAGGCGGCAAGCCCAGCCTGCGTATGGCCAAAGCAGTGAACAAAGCTTATGAGGCGGGCATCGTTATCGTATCGGCTGCCGGAAATTCCATAGTAGGGGGCCCCGGATTTGCGAAGTTTGGCCCCAGGACTGTCGTCTGGCCAGCGCGTTTTGCCCGTGTAATTGCCGCTTGCGGTGTTTGTCAGAACCATTTCCCTTACGATTTCTGCGCACAGGAAAAGTTCGCGGATACAAAAGGTGCCGACAACGACCGAATGCAAGGGAATTGGGGGCCAGAAGCTGCCATGCGCTATGCGCTTGCTGCCTATACGCCTAACGTACCCTGGGCAGTGTATCGGAAAACCAAATATTTCAGCCTCGACGGGGGCGGAACCTCCTCTGCAACGCCCCAAATCGCGGCGGCAGCCGCTTTGTACATCATGAAACATCGGGATGAAATGCAGGCCAAAGGATATTACTCACCTGGCCAGCAGTGGAAAAAGGTGGAGGCGGTGCGGCAGGCGCTCTACCAAACGGCTTATTTGGCCCCCAACTTCCCGGAAGCCATGCGCTACTACGGCAATGGAATCTTGAAAGCAATGGACGCCCTTAACCAGCCGGTGTCAGACATTCCTGGCCACTTGAAAGCGCCTGAAGCCGAAAGCTCATGGCTCGGTTGGCGGGAAGCGATCGGCCTGTTCATCGACCGGCGGCGTGCGGCGAAAACGGCCTCTGCCACCTTGAAAAAAACCATTGCCCTGGAAATGGCCCACGTCTTGATGTCCGACCCTGGGCTTGCAAGTCTCCACGACCGCCTGCCCTATGAAGGCGCCGAATGGGACGAAGCTTTGACAGCAGAAGTGGTCAATGCTGTCAAAGGCTCCGCTTTTTGCTCAGAGGCATTGAAAAAAGAATTATAACCTTTTTAGTCATGAAAAACCAAATCATTCTTGTTGCGATGGCCAATTCAATAGCTGCCCCGCTCGACGGGTTAAGCAAAGAGTATGAAGCCATTGAAAAAGCGCTTCGGCAAAGGCATGTTGCTGGAGAATTCCAACTGCTCACCGAACCGGCCACTACGCCGCTTCGGCTTTTGGATTTACTGCACGACTTGGCCGACCGGCTGGCTATTTTCCATTTCAGCGGCCATGCCAATGATGTGCTTATTGAAACCATCGAGGGACCCTCCTATGCGATTGGCATCGCCAAGCTTTTGAGCCGCTCCACTTCTATCCGCTGCGTTTTTCTCAATGGCTGCTCCACAAGAGGGCAGGTAGAGGCGCTCCTGAATGCAGGGGTGCCAGTTGTGATTGCCACCAGTGCTGATGTCGCGGACGAAAAGGCCGTGGCCTTTTCCGAGCATTTTTATGAATCGATGAACAATGGCAGTTCACTGTCGGCTGCTTTTCAAGCTGGCGAGTCGGCCTCCAACCTGCTTTTGGGCCCAATAGAAATCCATCGGGGCGTTTACAAGGATTTTGGGAAAAAAAACAAAGACGACAGGCTTTGGGGCATTTTTTGCATGAAAGACGAAAGTTTGAACTGGAGCCTGGCGGAACTGCAAAAACCTGACCCCGATTACAAGCCCAATGAAAACTTGATCCGCACCCTGGCGCAGACATTGGCAAAGCCCGGCAACAAATTGATGGAATATGAAGAAACCAGGCGCAACGGCGGCAAAGTGCCGCTCAGCCTTCTGATGGGCGAGGTGCTGGAAGCCTGCCCATTCCCTATTTACGAACAGTTGCGCCTTTTGCTGCAGCCGTGCGGCACGAGCAAGGACAATTTTGGCGTGGCTGGTTGGGACATGTTGTACCAGATAGCGGTGAACTATTCGACGGCTGTCAGGATGATCACGCTGGTGCTTTTGGCGCGTTTGTGGGCCGTGGTAATGCTGCCAGAAGAAGGCACGGAAGGGGCTGCAGAACTTAGCCCAGAATTGAAAGAAAAATTGCGCCATTTTATGTTTGAGGCCAACCGGGACAAGTTCGAGTCCCTGTCATTGGTGCAACATATCCGGAAATTTCTCGACGAGGCCAAGCAGCCTTACTTCGTCGATGAGCTTTCCAAGCTGCGCGAAGAATATAAGGAGGGCACTGCGTTTTTTGAAGCATGTGATTACCTGGAAGACCTCAACCACGATTTCCGGGAATGGGAGGCAGACAATAGCATCAGGCGCAATTCAGTCTATTTTCAGTTGGAATGCCAGGTGGCAGAGCGCCATTTGGCCGAGTTTTACAAGCCGCTCGACTTTATTT
The DNA here is from genome assembly GCA_964621185.1 of uncultured Saprospiraceae bacterium. Lineage (GTDB taxonomy): Bacteria > Bacteroidota > Bacteroidia > Chitinophagales > Saprospiraceae > M3007. The sequence goes on from CAZULM010000044.1 coordinate 13,919, forward strand.
CCCGCTATGAGATGCGCTCCTTCCAGAACATCGACCTTTCGCATTCCCGAATTGAGCGCAAGATCAAGTACCGCCATTATTTCATCAATTTAGCCGGGGGGGCTTACTACGGGCAAGCCTCTGATCTGCTGGACAGCCATTATGACCCCTTATCCGTAGCTTTGGTTCGAGACTTCAAGAAAAGAGAGTTTTTGAACTTGAGCCCGTTTATCCTTGACAACAACATTTTCAGCGTGCGCGGGAAAAACGACCGCAAAGACGAGTTTAAGCTCATGTTCTTCGACAACTTCAACACAACCAACAATATGATCGAGTTCATGTGCGTGTACAACCCACAAGACCCCAAACTGCAATTAGCCAGGGGAAAGCAAGATGATTACAAGCCTGTATTCGACCAGATAGATGCGTTTATCCAGAAAATTTCAAATTAACCCTCCCGACCATGGTAACGCAACAAAGCCCTTTCAAATTTTTGGCGCCATTTGACCATTCCGACCGAAATGCCTTTTTCGGAAGGGAAGCCGAGATCGAAACCCTTTACGAATTGATGTTCCAAACCCAGTTGCTCCTCATTTTTGGGCTGTCCGGGACGGGAAAAACCAGCCTTGTCCGCTGTGGGCTGGCAAGCCGTTTCAAGGGCCAGGACTGGACTCCCATCTATATCCGCCGCGACAACGATATAAACCAGGCGATCCGGCAGAACCTGCAAGTAAAAATGGGGCTAGACCGGCCCTGGGCTGGCATCAATGATGCCGTCTTGACCATTTTTAAGGATTGGTGGCGGCCTGTTTACCTGATCTTCGACCAGTTGGAAGAAGTTTTTACCATTGGCAGCAGTGAGGAACGGGAGCTTTTTGCCCAGAATCTAAGGGCCTTGCTCGATGCCAATTTAAAGTGCAAGGTACTGTTAGTGATGCGAGAGGAGTTTATCGGCCGCTTGAAAGAACTGGAGCCCATCCTTCCAGAGGTTTTTGATTTCACCAATCGGGTGGACGTTATGGGCGATGCCATTGTTGAATCCGTGATCACTAAATCTTGCGCGCTTTTCAACATTTCACTGCAGCCAGACCCGAGCGCTTGCTGTGCCCGGATAATCGCCAACTTGAAGGTAGAAGACGAGAACACTGTTCGGTTGCCTTATTTGCAGATTTACCTGGACTTTTTGTACAAAGAAGCGTTCAATGATGCCTATCCGAATGGTATTGACAGCACACCCGGCACAAAGGGCTTCCCACCAGTCACATTTCAGCTTTCTAAAATCGAGCACCTTGGGAAAATCGAGCACATGCTGGTCGGGTTTCTGGATAAATTGGAACGCGACACCCTGAAGGAGCTGAAAAGGACCAACCCAAAAGTCCCGCCCCAAACATTTATCGCGGTGCTCGACCTCCTGGTGACCCAAGAAGGCACGCGGAATCCTGTATTTTTTCAAAACGACCCCGCCGGAAACATAGTGCTGCACTTGTCAGACCCGCAAAAAGAAACCATGCTTGGGCTTTCCGACAAAATTGTTTCTGATACCCTTAAGTTGTTGCAAGAACAACGGCTTGTGCGCATCACGGAGAACAAAATTGAGCTCTCCCACGACACCATAGCAAAACCAATAGAATTGAGGCGGGCCGGGATAAAAGAAATTAAAACTCGGATTGAGGCGGTTTACAAGGAATGGCAGAACACAAACGGAAAAGTTTATTTGAACAGTTCCCAGCTGAACAATATGGAAATGATGATGCCCAAAGTGCAACCCTTGTTGGCCAAAGACGTAAAGGATTTTGTAGCGCTAAGCAAAAGCCGGGTAAGGCGGAAATGGGCTGCTGGCAGCATTTTGTTCTTGATCTTCTATCCCTGCATTTTGTGGGGAATCAAATATTTCAATGAATCAGAAAATACGAAAGAAAAAATTGGCAGGCTGTCCCAATTGAACCAGTCCTTTGTGGAAAAAGCATTGTGGCCCTACGTTTATGAATTGAAATACCTGGAAGTAAAAAGTGTACTGGATTCTACCCAAAACCCGGAAAACAACGGTGAAAATGTCACCAGCCTGTATTTTGAGCTTGCATACTTCTTCAATGAAAGCGGGCACCTTGGCCTGGCTAAATCCTGCGCCGAAAAAATGATCGGCCTTGACAGCTTGAAACGCGGTCGATCGCCAGAGGATAGGCTTGGGCTTGTTGGCAGTGTTACCCGAAACAGGTTCCGCGATTTTCTAAAAAAGCTCGAGCCTGAGCGTTTCGATTCGATGGAAATCAGGTATTTTCCACAGATGCGGCCCGTCAAAGGGGGCAACTTTACTTTCGGGTGCCTTGAAGGCAAGACCCTTACAGCAACTTGCCCGCGCATCAAAGATGTGCGCGTGCCAGAATTCGAAATGGCAGAGACCGAGGCTACCATGTGGCAATACGCCATTTATGCGGCATCCCTCGACGTTCAGCTGGACACCCTGCACAACAATTGGCGGATGCGGGGCGACAACCCGATTGCTGATGTCAGTTGGAACGATGCCGCACGTTATGCCAATTGGGTGAGCAAGCGCCATGGCCTTGACACTGCCTATGTCTTTGTGCGCGAAACCAGCCCGGGAGTCTGGCTTGTTGCACCCAACCCCAAGGCACGGAACTTTTACCGCTTACCCAAGGAGGTGGAGTGGGAATATGCAGCAAAAGGTGGGGGTATGCAGCAGCCATTCCTTTTTGCCGGCAGCGATTCAGCAAATCTGGTAGCCTGGTACCGCAACAACAGCCAGATAAACGGCAAGGCAAGAGCCCACAAAGTAGCTTCCAAACTGCCAAACCCAGCTGGCCTTTACGACATGAGCGGGAATGTTTGGGAGTGGTGTGAAGACGGGTATGTGGACAACAAACGCTTAAAGATAAATCCGGATAACAGCACCACACCAGGGCCCGGTATTAAATTTGGCAAGCGTGTCACCCGCGGGGGAAGTTTTGCTTTTGACATTACCAGCGCTTGGGTCATTACCCGAGGAAGCATGCATCCCGAGCTTAAAGGTTCAAATTTTGGCTTCCGCCTTGTTCGGGTGAAAGGAAATAAATGAGGGCGTGTTTAATTATTTGGCCATTATACCGGCAAACCCAAATTTAAGCACGCCCTGATGCTGCTCACGCTCCCGCTTTCGGGCCAATCGTCAACGCCTTCTCTATTGCCTTCAAGCTTGCTTCTTCGTAGTAATAGCTCAAGTGGTCAACATCCAGGATCACAATGTCGCCAGGTTTAAACCAGGGCGCTCCTTTTTGGCTTTTCACAGGGTTAACCATGTCGTGCTCCCCTTCAAAGACAGCCCAATCCAAAAATGTTTTTAATGCGAACCGCTTCATCCGTTTCCAGAATCCGCCGCTGTTGTTCCGGTTCAGGCGCAGGTTTTTGACCGTTCCACCGATTGAACTGCGCTGAATGGCTGGGGGCAAGGACGCTTTGTGGTTGAGCAGCAACAGGAATTCAGATTTTGGGTCGAGCTGGTTCAGTGTTACCCACATCTCCTTTCCTGTTTTTTTGGCCAATATAGACAAGGGCAATAAGTACGGCTTAATCGCAGAAACCCCAGACAGCGCTTTGCCGATCAGGCCAAAAAGGCGTTTGCGGAAGGGCGACAGGTCGGTGCCAAGATTTGGCACGGCTACCAGGAAGAGCTTCCGAACAAAATCAACCCCGTTTTTGTCCTGTTCCAACATCCAGCGGCACATAACACCGCCTGTGGAAGAGGCCAGTATCGTCAATCGACGGCCTGAACCGGGTGCGAACACCCCGGCGTCTAAAAGTCGGCGGTGCAGGTCTTTGGCCGTGTCGGCCAATGGGGTGTTCAGGTTTTCGTAATCATAGGCCAGCACTACCTCATAAGATTCATGGATCCGGGTCAGCTTCATCACGGCAGCTGCTATCTTCTCTGTGTCGCCGAGCCACCCGGGGGTCACCATAAGTATATTTTTGGCAGCTCCAACTGCCGACCTGATCTTTGAAATATCTGTTTCTCTGTTCAGGTCTTTATTGACCAGTGCGAGGGTATTGGGGTTTTGCTTCCGCACCAGTTTTTTGAAGAACATTTTCAAGGAGCTTTTAAGCCCTTTGTCGCTTAGCCCAGCTTCCTCATCAGCAATGATGCCCGGTGTTTCGGTAGGCATTGCGACCACTTCTATCTGTCGGTTGCCTGTTGAAATGCCCAAGGGCACAAAACCATCCATTTCTTTGTGGTAGCCAAACGCGACAATAACTTCATCATCGGAGCAAGACTCTTCCAAATCCAAAAAAAAGGGCTGTTCCAGAGGCCCCGTTACGTCGGTCAGCTCCAAAACGCTCAGGGCTTGGCTTGAATTAGCTTCAAAGTTCTTGGAAAACACCACCGATTCTTGCGGGGCATCGCCCCAAAGGGAAGCAGGCGGAAGCACAGGTGGCTCTGCCAGGAGCTCAAAGCCGCGGGATTTGATTTTTAATAGCTTCCGCTCAATTTCCGACAAAGAACTCATCGCGGCCTGCGCCGAAAACCCGTCGGGCAAGCCTACGACGGAAAACCCAAGCCCGGAAAGCGATTTCAGGGCCACGCGCTCTGAAACAGCTTTAATGGTGACGGGAAAGGTCAATACCATCCAATCCGGCGGAGCCTGGCTCCCGGGGCCAAACCCGATACTTTTGCGCGTTGTTTCTTCGTCGAGCGGCAAGGGCTCCTGCTCAAAATCGGCGAGGTTGAATGCTGCGCTTGAAATAAAGACTTTTATGGATTCCGTTGTTTCTCCCACTCCCTGTTTCAGGCGGATTGGGTCTATATACAGCGGAATGGCGTTGTATGTGGCGCCCTCGTTTGTAACCTCAAATTGCCTTTTTTCCCCGTTCAAGTCTTGTTTGACTTCCAAAAGCGGGTAAATCCCAAACTCGTTGTCGAGGTAAAGCCCCCCAACCCAGAACCCTTTTTTCTTCAGCTGTACAGAACAGCGCAGTGCAGGTATTTTGGGCGCTGCCGAGTCATTTCCTGGATGGTAGTGCAGGACAATGGCCTCCGCTGAAACGGGCATGCCTTTGGTTATATTGATGGTGGCATTGTCAACATTTTCAAGGATTTCAAATTTGACCTCGATGTCTTCGCGGCTCAAGCCTTGGATGCTTGATTTGCCCATCTCTTGCACAAACCTTGCACGCCCCACATTGTTGCAAAAAGCAACGAACTGCCCGGGTTGGATCTGCCTTTTGAATACAGGGTAGTTGCTGCCCTTGCGCACCAGCATGTATTTGCCGGAACCATCCAATTGGGCAGCATAGTCAGCGCCTTCCACCGACTGGCCGCCAAAATCGCAATAACTGCAGTTGGCGGCAGCAATAGCCTCTTGCAACTTGCTTAACTTCTCTCCCTGTATGCTTGCCGGGTCAACAAAGACCGAGATGCTTGAATTTGGCATTTGAAGGAACACGGCCCGCTCCTCGTGCACGGCATTGGCCTTGTCCGACAATTGTGTGAATTTTCCTGGATCAAGCAGGGAATAATTGGAATAAACGGCTGTCACCTCTACCTCCCTGCCCTTTGTCAGCCGAACAAGTGTTTTGGATTTGCCGCTCGTATCCACCACGACGCCGTTCAATGCCCCTGCTTTAAGCCTCCATTGGCCTTTTTGGAACTCAATTAGGTATTCTGTGCGCGCTGGTGCGTAGGCTGCCCCGAGAAAGTTTTCTGATTTCTGCGCGCCGCCCCAAGCGCTAAGCTGCGGAAGCTGGTTGGAAACCATGCTGCGCACAAAAGTTTCTGTCCGGCGCATTATTTCAGTGTAATTCAGTGCAGCGCCGCCTTGCCTTAATACCCGCAACAGGTTCCAGGTGAATATGCCGTGCTGTTTCCCGCCGATGGCCGTTTCTTTTGAAGTTTCATTTTCCCGGGAAGCTGCCAGCTGGATATGTGCCGATTCTTTGATGTAAAAGGCTTTGTTGTCCAACAGCTGAAAAATACGCGCCGACGCTTCCACGTCCTTGACCCCTAGGATTTCGAGGTAAGGCGTCGCCGTATCACGAGCCCTTTCACGCCGCTCGCGAACCGAGCTCCCTGAATCGCGGGTGGAGTTGCCCGAGAAACAGCTATCGGTCACGACCAGCAAATGCCCATCGGGGATTTTGTTTTTCACCTGAGACAAAAGCCAGGCAAGCTCCTTGTCCAACAAGTCGCGGTTGCCGGTTTCACGGCTGTCCAACAATACAAATGTTTGATTCATGCCGTCGGTTTCTATGTGCGCAAATTCTGGGGCGGCAAGTTCCTGTGCGCCATGACCACTGTAATAAAACAGGCAAATATCGTCGGGCTTGATCCTGCTGCTGCAAAGGTGGTCGGTAAAAGTCTTGATGAAGGCTTCCCGACTGGGCTTCTTGTGTCCTGCAATTGACGGGTCTTCTGAAGCAGCAGCAGCTATAGCAGCCATATCCTCTGGATGGGGAGCAAGCAGGTATTGCGGCGCCCAGTTCAGGCCGTTGTCGGGATTGTCACAAAACTCCTTGAAAAAACTGCCAACTGCCAGGGCATCATTGACGCAGCCATAAAGTGGGTGTGCAGGATAGGCATTAATGCCGACGATCAGGGCATGGATGGTCTTTGTCATTTGGGATTGTTTAAGGGTGCATTGGAATGGTTTGGGCAATATGCCTGCAAATATAAAGAATTCCTGTAACAAGCTGGCAATTATGCCAAGTTTTAAGTCATTTTACCACTTTGCCTTCAAGCACTTCCTTTGAGCATACTTTTTTTTCCTACTTTTGCCCCATCCAATTCTTTCCACTAAAACACTCCCATCAGGGGAACAAAGCCTAAATAAATGAGCAAAATAACCGTAGTCGGCGCCGGGAACGTTGGCGCTACCTGTGCCAATGTGCTGGCACATTCCGATGCCGTGAACGAAGTAGTGCTGATCGACATCCAGGGCAATATGGCCAAGGGGAAAGCCCTCGATACCTGGCAGCAGGCGCCCATAGACGGCTATTCTACCCGCCTCACCGGCGGCGACGATTACAGCCTCACTGCTGGCTCCGATATCGTCATCATCACGGCGGGCATCCCGCGCAAGCCGGGCATGAGCCGCGACGACCTGATCGCCACCAACGCCAAGATCGTGGTGTCCGTCACCCAAAGCATCCTCAAACACACGAAAAACCCCATCATCATCGTCGTGTCCAACCCCCTCGACGTGATGACCTACGCCTGCTGGAAAGCCTCCGGCCTTTCCGACAAGCGCGTGCTGGGCATGGCCGGCGTGCTCGACACGGCCCGCTACCGCGCCTTCTTAGCCGAAGCCCTCGACGTGTCGCCCAAAGACATCCAGGCCATGCTCATGGGCGGCCACGGCGACACCATGGTGCCGCTGCCGCGCTACACCACCGTCAGTGGCATCCCAGTAACAGAGCTTATCCGCAAAGACAAGCTGGACGCGATCATCGAGCGCACCAAGGTCGGCGGCGGCGAGCTGGTGAACCTCATGGGCACTTCTGCCTGGTATGCGCCCGGCGCTGCCGCAGCGCAGATGGCCATCTCCATCCTCCGCGACGAAAAGCGCATCTATCCCTGCTGCGTGCGCCTCAACGGGCAGTACCAGTTGAAGGATATTTTCGTCGGCGCACCCGTCAAGCTCGGCAAAAAAGGCATCCAGGAAGTGATCAAGCTGCACTTGAAGAAAGACGAGATGGAATCCCTCCACAAATCCGCCGCAGCGGTGAAAGAGGTGGTGGATGTGCTGGATGGGATGAAACTTATATGATGTCTGAAAAAACAAACAACAGCGCCCTTTGGGCAAAGATGCGCACGGTGAACGGTGCTGAAAGCTTGTTGGACATGGCGTCCGACAAGCCGGTGCTGTTGGTTTTTTTGCGTTTTTTCGGATGTTCCTTTTGCCGGGAAGCGATCAGCGACATTGCCAAGCGGCGGGAAAAGCTGGAGGGGCAGGGGTTCAGGATCGTTTTTGTGCACATGGCCGCCGACCCCAAAGTCGCTGAAAAATTCTTCAAGCGCTACAAGCTGTTCCCCATCGACCATATTTCCGACCCCGAACTGCAGTTCTACAAAGCTTTCGGCCTGGGCCGGACCACGCCCACGCAGCTGCTGGGCCTGATGCACTGGATACGGGGCTTTCAAGCAACAGTGTTGGAAGGGCATGGCGGCGATGCCGACCTTGACAACATAGAACTGGGCGATGGCTTGCAGATGCCCGGCGTTTTTGTGCTGCACAAGGGCGCAATGCTCCGCTCGTTTGTGCACCGAAACGTCTATGATCGGCCTGACTATGAAGAGATTTGTCAGATTTAGGGAGAGTGCTTTTTTGAAACGCAAAATCGCCGCGCTTTTCTCCTGGCTCCTTTTCACCGCTTGCCTGGCCGCACAACAAGACAGCATTTACGCAGAGATGGACATCCCGGAAACGGTTGTCCGGGAACAGCGCTTCAGCCGTATTGGCTTCAATATCTGGGAAGCCGATTCCTTGCCCGCTGGGGCAACACTTTCGCTCAGCAAGCGCCTTTTTTGGGAAAACGGCCTCGACCTCCGGCAAAATGCGCCCGGTACCTTGTCCACCCTTTCCGCCCGTGGGGCAGGGCCCAACCGCACGGCCGTGCTCTGGAACGGCCTCAGTCTGCAAAGCCCCATGAACGGGGTGGTGGACGCCTCTTTGCTGCCGCTCTGGCAGGGCGACAAGCTGACCGTGCAACAAGGCGGGAACAGCGCGGTGCAAAGCAGCGGGGCAATGGGCGGCACGGTGCTGATAGAAAGCCCTTTCGCACCAAACAAACCCGGGTTGCAGGGGCTGCTGAGTGCCGGCGGCGGCAGGTTTTCGCAGAAATCAGCACAGGGCTCGGCAGAACTGATCCGGGAAAAAGTATCGAGCCGCATCCGTGCCAACTGGCAAAGCGCCGAGAACGACTTCCCATTCCAGGCTATTGGCCTGAACGGGCAGCTATTTAAGGCCCGGCAGCAAAACAACTTCGCCGAAAAAATCGATGTTCAGCAGTTCAACCAGCTTTTGCCCCATAAAAAGCACGTGCTCAAGACAGCAGCCTGGTTTCAGCACGCCTTTCGGCAAATACCCCCCGCCCTGACCGAAGCGCCCAGCAACACCTGGCAGCGCGACTGGTCGGCCAGGGCGGTCGCCACCTGGGATTTCAACCCGAACAGGCGTTCAAAACTGCAAAGCCGTATGGGCTGGCAGGACGAGTTCATTGCCTTCCATTTTGCCGGGAAAACCGAAGAAAGCCGCGCCCAAACGGCATTGCTGGGCAGCGAATGGCAGCAACGGAAAGGCGGACGGGCAGAGTGGAAGCTCGGCGGCACGGCACAGCAAATCCGGGCGCTGTCTGATGGCTACAAGGTGAAGGATGCCTGGTATTCCCAAACCCGCTTAGCCGGGTATGCCCAAGCCGAACGTTCTTTGGGCCGCGTTGGCAAGGTTTCGGCCCTGCTGCGGCAGGAATGGGCCGAAAAGTTGGCAGCCCCATTTACCTGGACGCTCGGCTGGCAACTTCACACGGGCAGCCTGGGGCTGCTGCGCGGCCATGTTTCCCGCAATTTCAACTTGCCCACCTTCAACGACCGGTTTTGGGAAACCATTGACAACAGCGCGCTGAAGCCGGAAAAAGGCTACAGCGCCGACCTGGCCTGGGCATTTAAAAAAACGCGTTTCGCCGCTGAAATCACCGCTTTCCAATTGATGCTCGACGACTGGATTCTCTGGCAGCCCAGTCCGCAAGACGGGATTTTCCGGCCCGGAAATTTGCGAAAGGTGAACAGCCGGGGCCTGGAGGCATCTGGCAGCTATGCGTTTAGCACTTGGGGCATACGCTGGAAAACAAAAGGCCATTTCCAATGGTCGGCGACCGAAAACGCGGCGGTTTACGGCGGAGCAGCCTCGGTTTTGGGAAAGCAATTGCCCTACACGCCCAATGTTTCCGCTGGTGGGGGTGTTTGGGCCGCTGTTGGCGGGCTTTCGGGCGCATACCTGCACCAATTTACCGGCAAACGCTTCGTCAGCAGCGATAACCTGAGCGCCTTGCCCAGCTTCCAGACAGGAACGTTATTGCTCCAGTGTTCATTCCATGCTTGTCATTGGCCTTGGGCCCGAGGCTTGTCTGTCGATTTCAGGCTGGAAAATATTTGGGACGCCCAATACCAGTCGCTGGCCAACCGCCCCATGCCCGGGCGCAATTGGCAGCTGGCAATCCTCCATTCCTTCTGAGGCAACGCGTTTTGCTCGAATTGTCAAATCCTGTTCAATATGGGTATCAGTAATGCTGCTGCGCTACCTTTGCCGAAATTTTTACATCCGACATGAAAAACATCCTGCTTTTACTGGCTTTTGCCCTGTTGTCCCTCAAAGGTTATTCCCAATCGCAAGAACGCTATGCCGAAGTCAAAATCGCCCTGAACGGCAAATCCCTGGCCGAGCTTGCGCAAACGGGCATCGAGACCGAGCATGGCAGCTATTTCCCTGGCCGCTCCATCACCACCGTGCTTGCTGAGAACGAAATCCTAAAAGTGCGACAGGCAGGCTTCCAGACAACCATATTGATCCCCGACCTTTATCAGGACTACATAGAGCGCTGCGCCAAGCCCCAGGCAGCCGCAGATCGCGGTCTTGACTGCGCGGCATCCCAATTGCCCTTCCCGAACTACGTCACGCCGGCCAATTACAGCTATGGCAGCATGGGCGGCTACCTCACTTACGCCCAGATGATGGCCGAGCTCGACAAAATGCGCAGCTTGTACCCCAACCTGATTTCTGTCAGGAAAGTCACGAGCGACACCATCCTTACCTGGGAAGGCAATCCCATTTACCACGTGAAAATATCGGACAACCCTGATGAGGCCGAGGCCGAGCGAAAGGTGCTGTACACCGCGCTACACCACGCCCGCGAACCGAACAGCGCCTCTCAATTGATATTTTATATGTGGTATTTGTTGGAAAACTACGCCACGCGGCCCGACATACAGGCGATTGTGAACAACCTGGAGATGTACTTCGTGCCCTGTATCAATGTGGACGGCTACAAGTTCAATGAACAGACCAACCCCAACGGCGGAGGGTTTTGGCGCAAGAACCGCCGCCCCAACGGCGGCGGCATCTATGGGGTTGACCTGAACCGCAACTACGGCTACTATTGGGGCAATTTCGGCGGATCTTCTGGCGATTCCACGTCCGCGACCTACCGGGGGCCGTCGGCGTTTTCCGAACCGGAGACGCGCACCATGCGCGATTTCTGCCGGAAGCACGATTTCTTGTTTGTTTTCAACTACCACACCCATGGCAACCTCCTGATCTACCCCTGGGCTTACAGCGACAGCCCGGCAGATTCGGCATTTGTCAAGTATGGCCGACATTTTACCCAGGAGAACCATTACCAATACGGCACCACGACCGAAACGGTGGGCTACAACGTCAACGGCAGCTCCGACGATTGGATGTATGCGGAAACGGGCGCTTATTCCTATACCCCCGAAGTAGGGAAGACGGGTTTTTGGCCAGTACCGGGCGATATTGACCGCCTGAACAAGGAAAACCTCTGGCAGAATTTCACGATGGCCTGGTCAGCGCTGCGCTACGGGGTTGCCAGAGACAAAGGCGGCGAGAAGCTTTATGGGAAAAATGGCAATGTCCAGGTAGAATTTATGCGCTACGGGCTGCTCGACGGCCCCATCAGCGTCACCTTGAGCCCGTTTTCCAGCAACATCGCCTCCACAGCCCAATCTAAATCCTTTTCTCTCGCCAACCTTGAAAAAACCGTTCATGATTTTCCCTACCAACTGAATGCCAGCATCCAGACAGGCGACCCCGTGGTTTTCCTGCTGAAAACCGACAACGGCCTCTGGGCAAAAACGGATACGCTCCGCAAGGTTTACGGCGGCAATTTTGTGCTGACGCCCGGCACCGCCTTTCAAGACCCCTTGAACAGCTTTGTCAATTGGGCGGGCGATTGGGCCATCACCAACGAAAGCTACCATTCCCCTTCGAGCTGCATGACCGACTCGCCCAATGCCGACTACCCGCCGAACAGCAGCACAAGTTGTTCCCTCTCAGCAGGCATCCCCATCCCCGCCACTGCCGTGGGTGCCAACTTGCGCTTTTTTGCCAAATGGGACATTGAGCCAAATTGGGACTACGTTCAAGTGCTCGCCACGGGGCAGAACAACGTTGCAAGCCCCTTGTGTGGTCTTTTCACCAACGACGGCGTGAATGTACAGGCCGACGGCCCAATTTTCGACGGGGTGCAGGGCGAATGGGTAGAGGAGTGCATGGACATTTCCGCTTTCATCGGGCAGATGCTCGCCATCAGCTTTGTTATGGGCTCTGACGGAGAAACCCAGGGCGATGGCTTTTACTTTGATGACGTCCGGATAGAGTATGCGCTGGCGACTTCCGGCACCCATATCCTCGACCTGTCGGGCTTCAAGCTGATGCAGAACGAGCCAAACCCGAGTTCCGGGAGTACTTTGATCCAATGGGAAGGTCAAGCTGAGAAATTGGGCGAAAATGTGCAGCTCCTTGTGTTCAACGCATTGGGCGAAATCGTTGTGGAAAAAGCTGTGGACCCTCGTGTGCAGGACAGCATCAGGTTGTCCACCCAAAAACTCATGCCGGGCATTTACAGCTACCTGCTGCAGGGTGAAAAAGGCCAGTCAAAACCGCTGAAAATGTCGGTGATCCGATGATAAGTCAAGCGTATCTTCGCCCCATGAATCAAACCATGGAAAAACGGGTGTTGGCAGGCATCGCCGCAGCTTTCGGGCTCTATGTCGTGCTGCGGGCCTGGATATTGCCCGTAACGGTTGACGAGTCGTCAACTGCCATCAATCATGTGCCGAGGGTGCTTTTCGACACGCTCTTTTACCAATCCGAGGCCAATCCGAACAACCATATCCTGAACACGGTCTTGATAAAGGTTTGCACAGGCATTTTTGGCTGGCACCATTTCGTGCTGCGGATACCGGTGCTGATCGGGGCGTTTTTCTACGCTTGGGCATCATTGCATCTGGTGCGCAAGGTTGCCGACAATTCCTGGCTGCGGATTTTTACCCTGCTCCTGCTTTTCGGAAACCCCTACCTGTTGGAGTTCTTTTCCCTGGCGCGTGGATACGGCCTGGCAGCGGGGCTTATGAGTGCTGCGCTGTGGCAGGCGTGGTGCTTTTTGGAGACGAACGGGCCCAAAAAACTGCGGGCGGCCATAATCTTTGGCGGCTTGGCGGTGTATGCGAATTTCACCCTGTTGATCCTTTTTGCGCCGTTTGCCTTTTTGCTCTTGCTTGCCAGTTGGCAATCGAACCCTTCCTTGAACGGCTATTGGAAACAATCTAAGCCTGGTTTGACCAGCATAGGCATCTTGGTGCTGCTTTGGGCCGCCCCGTTGAAGCGCCTGAGCAAGGATTCTGAAATCCTGAACTGGAACGACCTGGGCGCCTTTTTTGAATCCTTGCAGCGCTCGGTCAGGGCAGCCATCCATGCCAATGCCTACCTGGGCGCCAACTCCGACCTCACGCTGACCTGGCTGGCCATAATCGGCGCTTGCGCCATTGGCTTAGTTGCGCTTTGGCGCTGGAAGGAAAACGGTTTTCGGCTCGGCAAAGACCCGCGTGTCTTCCTTGTTTTGCTCCTTTTTGGCGCGGCGGCCACGAACGTGGCGCAGGTCTATCTCACCAAGACCCCCTATTTGCAGTCGCGCCTGGCATTGTTCTATTGGCCATTGTTTGCCCTTTCATTGGCTGTTGGCGCCGCTTGGGTTTCGGAACGGTATGGTTTGAAGAAGGCATGGTTCCTTGTGGCGCCCCTGCTGCTCGTGATGCTGGTAAACAACGTTCGCACGCTCAACCTGCACAGCTCGTTCGAATGGTTTCACGACAGCGACACCTTCACCGTACTGGAATACCTGAAAAAGACGAGCATCGCCGAAGGGCGCTCGGAGCCGTTCTCCTTTGAAACAGAGTGGTTTATGCAAAATTCATTTATTTACCACCTCGAAAAAGGCAACTACGGCTATGAAAAATACGTGAGACAAGTACCGTTCCACGGCCCGCGCCCGCCACAAAAAGACACAGATTTTTATTACGCTGTCAACTTTGACACCGTAAAAGATGTTTTAGATGCCTATGACATCGTGCTGCGAGTGCCCAACAGCAGCCTGATCCTTTTGCGCAAAAAATAACATCATGCTGATTGTTCAATTCCAAGACCTGGGGAGGATGCCATACCGCGAGGCTTGGGATTTCCAAACCGCCTTGCAACAGGGCATGGTAGCGAACAAATTAGCCAACAGGCATCTCAAGGCAGGGCAGTTCTCCCAAGACCATCATCTGCTGTTCGTGGAGCACCCGCCCGTTTATACCCTCGGAAAAAGCGGTACTATGGAGAACCTCTTGCTCTCCGAGGCCGAGCTGCGCGAAAAGGGCATCGACTTTTTCCCCATCAACCGGGGCGGCGACATCACCTTCCATGGCCCCGGGCAGCTTGTCGGCTACCCGATCCTGGACCTGGACTGGTTTTTCAACGACGTACACCGGTATGTGCGCAACATCGAGGAGGTGGTCATACGGACAGTAGGGGAGTACGGCTTGGAGGCGTTTCGGATACCCGGATACACGGGCGTTTGGGCGAACAAAAAAGCGCCGGAAAACGGCTATGGGAAACTTTGCGCCATCGGCGTGCACATCAGCCGCTGGGTGACCCTGCACGGCTGGGCTTTCAACGTGAACACGCCTTTGGAATATTTCCGCCATATTGTACCTTGTGGGATCGCGGACGAAGACAAATCGGTGAGCTCCCTTTCAAACGAACTGGGGAAACCCATTGACATGCAAGAAGTTAAAGACAAACTGAAGCGCCATTTCGCCAACGTTTTTTCCTGTGAAATCGTTGCAGCCACAAGCAAAGCTGAACTTTTATGAAACACAATATCGATATCCGAAAAGTGGAAGACCTGGCCATCGCCATCGTGCCAAGGGAGCCCGGGGAAGATGGCTACGACGAGTTCTGGGACGCCTACATCATCAACCTGAAAGACGAGCCGATACGCTCTGTCATCGTCAATTCCAACGGCTACGGGGAGATTGACGGAGAGATGCGGCGCACCAGCACCCTGCGCTACTTCTGGGAAGCCATCGGGCCGTTGGAACTTGAAAAGATCGAGCCGATCCACAAGCCCCTGTTCCGCATGGCCAACGAGTACTGGGTCAGCTTCTCCTTCGACAACTATCTCTATGACAAGAAATACGTCTTTGTACAGGGCGCCCTGGAAGAAAGCAATTTTACCGAGATACCGTTCCTTGACCGCCGGGGCGTGATGATACGATGATCGTCTGCAATGCTGCATTTTGAACGCCCAAAAATGCAGCTTGAGGCAACAATTTACATTCCATGAAAGCTTCTATAGAGAAACAATTGAACCGCCCGCTCATCCAGGCCATCGCTGTTTTGGCCATCGCGACGCTTGTAATGCTTACAGGCTGGCTAATAAACCGCTTCCAGCCCGAAAATGCCGACCCCCTCTTTTGTTGGTCCATCGGCGGCGCCTTTTTGCTCTTTTTCGCCATGATGAACAGCATCCTTAGTCTCCGCGCCGACAGTTTTATGAGATACTGGCAGGCTTCCATGTACAGTTACACGCTGCTTGCGTTAGGGTCTGCACTTGTCGCCTGGGGATTGTCGGGCATCCCGATCAAGGAAGCTGGCTCTTACCGCTGGATTTACTTAGTCATCTCCATCGGCTTCATCGTTTTCCTGACCATGGTGAACTTTATGAAAGCCATCGTGAAATTCGCCGAGAAGGAGGAGTGGAACCAGCCGCGGCGGAAATAAAAACAACAATACTATGAAATACCTTAGCATCATCATCGCAATCGCCGCTTGCAACAGCGCCGAAACGAATCACAGCCTCCCCATTTCTGGGGTGTCGCCCACAATGGAAATCAAATCGGACTCCATTGTTCCAGCCCAGTACGCCAACGGGAAATTGATCCCCGTCAACAAATCAGAAGACGAATGGCGGAAACAGCTCACCGAAAAGGAATACTACGTGCTGCGCCAAGAAGGCACCGAGCGCGCCTTTACCGGCGACCTTTGGGACAACCATGAACAAGGCGTTTTTGTATGCGCCGGATGCGGCTTGCCTTTGTTCTCCTCTGCCACCAAGTTCGAGTCGGGCACCGGCTGGCCTTCTTTTTGGAAGCCTATTTCCGACGACTGCATCGCCGACAAAACAGACCGCAGCCTGGGCATGGACCGCCAGGAAGTGGAGTGCGCGCGCTGCGGCGGTCACCTCGGCCACGTTTTTCCCGACGGCCCGCCCCCGACCGGCTTGCGATACTGCATCAACTCCGTGTCGCTCAATTTGGTGAAACAGTAATATGCCCTAGCCCTGGCAACGAACAGGCGACCCTCGTCCGCTAAAGCTACGACGGTCAAGCTATCTCACAACCAATAACTCACTTTCAACACCAGCGCCTTGTTCTTGGGGCCCCAGAACTTGACAGCATAATTGTCGGTAAACACCAAAAAAACGTCGCTCATCGGGCGGTAGCGCCATTGCAGCCGGCTGTTGATGTTGAAGTTGTCCGATTGCGTGTTGTACTGCAAAAAGGTAGTCCACCAAAGGTTTTTGGCGAAAAACACTTCCACGCGAGGCGTTATGTTGATGTATTTTACGCTGCAGAAAGGTTCTGGGAAGACCAGGCGGTTGTACTCGGCTTCCACCCGCAGGTTCATGATCGGCTGAAAGCGGTAGGCGATCTCCGTCTTGAAAGAGTATTGCTGTCCATTGAAGTATTGTCCCAGGGCAGTGCTCACGCGCCAGGTGAAGGGCTTGCGGTAGTCGCCCGAAAAGCTGGCCTTGAACTGGCTGTACTGGTAGTAGCCTGCCGGGATTGCCGGGCAAATACCCAGGTCTCCTTCCCCGTCTATCTTGAAGCTCACGGGCACGTTGGCAAAATTGCTGCTGCCGCCGATGGTAAATTCCCTGGTATTCTTGAAAAATGCGGTGAATTTCAGTTCTGGCGCAAACTCGTTCATCGAGCCATCATCGTTCAACACCAGCAAAATCGGCCCGCCAACCTCGATAAAATTCAGCTTGCTGTCTTTCCGCTTCGGGAAAAAAGAGAACCGCAGCTCGTTGAACAAGAAATTGTAAGGTATCCGGAACACGGTGTCTAAGATCGCGTCCTTGTTCTCGATGCGCTGCTCGAAGCCCAGGTCGGCGTAATAGTTCTCCCCTACGTGCACGAAATCGCTCACCCAGGAAACGCGCTTAGTGTTGAAAGCAAAACCCGCGTTGCCCCACCAGTTCTTTTCAGCAACATGCGGCTTCATGGAGCGGTGGTGGGTGGCCCAACTGAACCATTTGCCGTCATTTGAAATAAACAGCAGTTCCAGCCCGGCATTGCGACTGTGCCCTGCCTTTTGTATTTCGCCGCCGCTGAAATCCTCGCGGTTGAGGAAATAGCCGGATACCGTGCTCCTCCCAAAAACCGTGCGCTTGAGGGCAACAGCGGTGTTGTTCCGCGATGGGATGCTGTCTTTTTTCCCCGTCTGCATGGTCATTACCCCCAGGCGTGTGCGGGCATCGAGGTTGCCTGAAAGCCGTAAGCCCCCGATGATGGGCAGCGGGTCGCCATCGTCGTTCAGCCCAATTTTTCGCGAGAAAAAGGGCCGCAGTGGCGGGATGCCGAAACTTCCGAACAGGTCGGCATTTTCCAGAAAAAACGTGCGCTTTTCGGGCAGTTGCACGTCGAAACGGGTGAGGTTCACCACTTGCTGGTCGATCTCCACCTGCGAGAAATCGGGGTTCAGCGTGACATCCAGGTTCATGCCCGAGCCGATGCCGATTTTTGCGTCCAAGCCCGCGTTTGCCTTGGCCTTCCAGTCGGCTGTTTCTTCGTAATCTTTTGACAGCGAGGTGCTTGCGTACGGGATCAGGTTGTAGTTCCCTTTTGTCCTTCTGGGCGATGCGTCCCATTCCAGGGCGCCCGTCCATCCAAGGTCTATGCCGTCGAACTGGAATGGCACAAAAGCCCACACAGAGTACATCCCTTCGCCAAGGTCGTTCCGGATAAAATTTATGCCCCATCGCATCTGCCCCTCCTTGAAGCGCAGGATACGCAGCGGGATGGCAAATTCAGCCGTCCAACGGTCGGCATAGGTTTTTGTTTCCGAAAACCAGGTGTTGTCCCAGTTGAAGTCGATTTCGTCGGTGCCGGTGGCAATGAGCCCTTCATTTTGCACACCGGCGGCATTGACACCGAAGAAGTACCCGTTGTTGGCCGTATTGGCGGGGTCTAGCACTATGGCGAAGCCGTCTGAATCCCAGTAGCCGATGTCCCGCTTCAGGCTTTGGACCACGTTTTTGGGCGTTGTGTCGAAGCAGATCGCCGAAACGTACAGGTAGCGGTCGTCGTACAGGCAGCGGACGCTGGTAGCCTGTGGGGCAGGGCCGCCGTCGCGCGGCCATTTCATCCAGAAATTGCTGGTAGCGACGGCTTTTTCCCAGACAGGCTCGTCAAGGCTGCCATCAACGGCAATAGGCGATTCGGCCCGGGCGATGGCAAGGGAGTATTGCGCTTGCTGTTCGGCGCGGTTCTTTTGTGCAGATACGAGGCTGGGTACCGCCAATGCTATCAGGAGTAGGTGTCTTAGCACGGTATTTCAAACATTTGTTTTTAAAAACGAGGCCAAAAATAAACAAAAAGGTTGCCGCTGATTACATTTGCCTTAAAATTATCGGCTTATGGACACAGAAATACTCCTGATGCTCGGCGGCTTCTTCGCAGTCTTGTTGATCTTGTACTTCATCAGACAACAAGGGAATGGGGATGCACAGTTCCTGAACAAGGATTTATTTGTTTCAAAAGAGCTGCACACTGCGACCCTTGCGCAACTGGAGCAGCTCCGTACCGCGCTTTCCGACAGGGAAGAAGACCTGCGCAGCGCCCTGGCGCAACTGGCGGCGCGGGAACAGCAGATATTCCACTTAGAGCAGTCACTCCAGGGCCAAAAAGCCGAGGTGGAGCAGTTGCAGGCCCGTTTCAAAACCGAATTCGAGAACATCGCCAACCGCTTGCTGGAAGAAAAGTCGCAGCGATTCACGGAGCAAAACGCGCGGAACATGCAGGCTGTGCTGACACCGCTCAAAGACAAGATCAAGGAATTCGAGGAAAGCGTAGAGCGCAAGTTCCTGGAAGAAACTAAAGAAAAGGCCAGCTTGAAAGAAGAGATAAAACAACTGCACACGCTCAACCAGCAACTCAGCCTCGATGCCCACAACTTAGCCACGGCGCTCAAAGGCCAGAGCAAGGTGCAGGGCGATTGGGGCGAGATGCAGCTCGAAACCCTGCTCGAAAAATCAGGGCTGCAAAAAGGAATTCACTTCCTATCCCAGAACACTTTCCGCGACGACGACGGCCATGCCAAGCGGCCCGACTTTATCATCCAGCTGCCCGACAACAAACAGCTGATCGTTGACTCAAAAGTGTCGCTATCGGCTTTTGAGCGCTATTTCAACGCTGAGGACCCAAGCCAGCGCGACACCCATCTGCGGGCGCACGTGGCCAGCCTGCGCAGCCATGTGGACAACCTGAGCAAGACCAATTACCAGACCCTGTACCAGATAAACACCCCCGACTACATGCTGCTGTTTGTGCCGCTCGATTCGGCGCTCAGCACCGCTGCCCAGGCCGACCCGCAGTTGTTCAGCGATGCGCTGGAAAGGAACATCGTATTGGTGAGCACCAGCACCCTGCTGGCTACCATGCGCACTGTAGCGCACTTGTGGAAACAGGAAAAGCAGTCGCGCTCTGTGATGGAAATCGCGCGGCAAAGCGGTTTGCTGTACGACAAATTCGTGGCATTTGTAGAAGACCTGCGCAACATCGGCGCCCGTCTGGATAATGCCCGCTCGGCCTATGACGATGCGATGCACAAATTGGTGAATGCCGGGCGCCCGGGCGACACATTGGTAGGTAAAGCACAGAAAATCAAAGAGTTGGGCGCGAGGGCAAGCAAAAACCTTCCGCAAGATTTGGTTGACGAGGCGGAAGAGCTTATCGAATGACCCCCAGCATCTGCTCGCCGATGCGCTGCAGGAAGCCTTTGTCCTCGGTGACGATATCGGCTTTTCCCTGCAATTGTTGGGCAAAGGGCACCTCCTTGCCCGTGCTGGTGCGGAGGGTCTTGTTCTGGGTGATGGGCAAAGCGATCACGATGCTGTATTCCTTCTCCTTCGGCACCAGCGACTTGCTGAAAACCTTGCCGTTGATGGTGCCAAATTCCCGGAAGGGGTAATTGTCTAACTTGATGATGGTGCGCTGCCCGTCCTTGACCTTTCCACTGCCGGCGACGGGCAGCTTGGCGTTCCCCACGATCAGGTCGGAACCGCCCGGCACTACCGTCATTACCTGCTCGCCCATGCGCACGAATTGCTGGGGCATCAATCCGTTCAGGGATATTTTGCCGCCAATGGGCGCCGTCAGCACGTACTGCTGTTTCCAGCGGCTGATGGCCGTGCTGAGCAGGTTGAGGCTGTTGACAAGCAGGGTGGAGGCCGATGCACTGCTCTCCTGCTGTCCAAAGGATGCTTTGTCGATGCTGTTCCGCAGCGAGATGATTTCGCGGCGTTTCTCTAATATATTGTTCTCGTATTGGTCGCGCTGCCGCTCCAGGTCCGACAGCTTTGTGCGCTCCTTTTCGAATTCGACCTGAGAGGTTATGCCCTGTTCGTACAGCTGCTTTTGTTTTTCATACAAGTCCTCCGCCCGCTTGAGCTGCTCCTTCACGCGGGCAAGCGATTTTTGCTCAAAGACGATGCTTTGCTCCAACTGGTTGATCTGCAATTGGATAGAACTTACGTTGGAGCGGTAGGAGGAGGCGCCGCTTTCCCTGCCGAACTGGAAATCGTTCAACAGGCGCACAAAATTGGCGTAGTCCACCTGCAAGTCGCCGAGGCTCAGGCTGTCGGGCAAACGCAGCCCCCTGAAATCTTCCACCTTGAAGTTGCGCCAGCTCCCCACGCAGGAATCGAGCAGCGCCACGTCGGAATAATTGGCGGTGTTCTGTAGCACCGCCAGGTGCTGGTTGGGCTGGACCAACGCCGTGTCGGCCACCAGCAGTTCCGCTATCCTCCCGTCGGAGCGGGACACCACTTCGACGGGTGGAGTCTTTGTCGTGATTTCAACATCGGCGGTGACAACATCCGGGTAGCGGACAAACCAGGCGGCGGCGAGCATGAGGCCAAAGCCGACAAATACGATGAAAGTACCGCGGCGCACAAGCCAGCCCGGCGGGGTGCCGAGTATCTCCTGCACTTCTTCCGAGCGGAGCTCTACGAATTCTTGTGGTTTGAGCATTTGGATGAAAATCGATTCTCTGTGCAAAATTAAAGGTTTTGCCGCTACCATGGCGCCATTTGTAGGGCAAAATTGTAAAAACCTATTCGTCAGACCGCGAAAAGCGGTCAGACGATGGCCCTTGGTCTGACCACTTTTCGTGGTGGTCTGACCAATAAGTATAAACATAAGCTGCAAGTTCACATTTTTTTTGTTTTGGGCATAGTATTGGATAGGGAGCATTGGCTCGACCCTTAAACACCAAATCCAACAATCATTCAAATCCACCCAAATCTGGGCAAAAAATTACCGAAAATGGCAATAGGAAAAGCACTTTGGGCCGCCAGGGGCGGCTTGAAAATGGGCGCCGCGAAACTGGGGCGCCACGGCGACAGTATTGGTTCCATCAGACAAAACGTACACGACGGCGACACCACCAACGTACGCCTCGACCGCAACCTCGGTGTGCGCTTCTTGGGCATCGATACGCCTGAAATCAGCTTTGAATTCCCGGGGGCCGCCGCTTTCGTTTCCCTCTCAAACCCAAAATGGGACATGCTTTTCACGTCAGGAGCCTGGAAACAGGGCCTGGAACTCTATCCCGGACTGTTGCAAGACCTGGAGAAAAGGATCGGCAATGGGGTAGGGGTGGCCATCAACCACGCCGCACAAGCAGATGCAGCGCAGAAGGCGCTGGAAAGGATCGTCGAGGAAGACCTGGCAAAAAGCGGCAAGTCTATCGAGGATTTCCAGCTCTTCATGGCATTCGCGCACGAATTTCTCGACAGTTACGGCCGCTTGCTTTGCTACCTCAACAGCGCCGAAGAAAACTTCTCCGACCCTGCTGTCGCAGCAGCCATTAAGCGCTGGAGCTACAACGAACGGGTGCTTGCGTCCGGCTGGGCCGTACCATACTTCATCTGGCCCAATGTGCAGCCATTTATGAACAAGCGGCCCTTCAGCGAGGAAAATGTGCGGCCTGAAGGATTTTGGGACTTGATTAAAAGCGCCGGTAAGCTCAAATCTGCCCGGAATTCGGTCTCGCAAGCGCGCGCCCAAGGGCTTGGCATTTTCAACCCCGCCGACCCGCTTCGGGTCATGCCCTTCGAACTGCGTTTTTTGAGCCGAAAAAAAAGGCCGGAACGCTATGTGGTCAACTTGGCCGACGAAGGCAGCCGGTATTTGCTCGACCCCTCGCTCTACTACACCGTGCCAAACCCGGAAGACCGGCTGCACATCCCACCGGAATACCTGCCGATTTTCAAGGCTTTCGGCTGGGAGGTAGCCCGGGCGGATATTTGGGAATTCTCTGAATCAGGCAGCTGACTTAAAAGTCTGGCGGCCAGGTCTCGCGGTCTTTGTGCCTTGTCTTTTGGTTAAAATATCCCTCATTCTAGCCTCAAAAACAGCTGTAAAGACGCAAAACCTGAGCGCCAGACTTTTATTCCGAGCGTTTTTCTACTTCACCCTGCGGGTGTAGGCCACCGGCAGGCGGTTGTCGTAATCGCCTGTCAGCACGGGCGATTGCTTGCCCTTGGTGTATTCCGAAACGTGGTGGTAAACATAGTGGAACAGCTCCTGGATGCTGACGATCTGGTTGTGGTCAAAATCCGCGGCGCCGTTCATGCCGCGCATCAGGAAGTAGGTGAACACGCCGTGGCGCAGCTCCCGGTCTTCTAAGGAAACTTCCGTGGGATTGGAAGACATCAGCAGCGCCGTGCCGCTGTTGGTGTTTTCGAAGGCGTCGTAATAGCATTTTGTTGGTTCAAAGTTGGGCCCTTTGGCGGCGAAAGTGTCGTCATAATCGAGGTTGCCGCTGAAGCAGGCGTCTGCGATGCAAAGCTTTTGCTTGGCCGGGCTGCCGGCCAGTATTTCCAGTATCTCTTCGTGGCGGAGTTGGTTCCGGAAGCCGTCAAAATCGACGGGCAGAAAGGAGCCTTGGAGGCCGTGCCCGCTGAAATAGAAGATGAAAACGTCGTTGGCATCGGCCTGGCGCGACAGTTGGCGCAGGTAATACACGATGTTTTGGCGGGTTGCGTCCCCGTTCAGCAACAAGGCTATCTGATTGTCGGGCAGGGCGCCGCCTGCATTGCTTTTCAAGTGATCGTAAAAGATGGCCGCATCGTCGTCGGTGTACTGGAGGGTGGGCATCCGCCGGTAATTGCCCACGCCGACGACGACGGCATAGATGCGCACCTCGCCCAGTGGCTTGCTTTGCGGGCGGTTGTAGGCGCTGGCCGAGGGGCCTGTCTTGTTTTTGTTGAACACGCTGCTGGCTTGCTCCTTCACCCGGTTTGGGTCGCGGCGCTGGGCATACAGCCCGAATGAATTGACAAAGAGCAATGAGATGAGCAATAGAGACTGCTTCTTCATAGAGGGAGGATTTAATGGATGTTGGGTTCCTGCTGTGGGTAATGGAATTTTGGTTCAAAAGTCAAGGGATTAAAAGGGCGATCCAACACGGGAAACCGTGGTTTTTGTATTCACTGAAAACAGTGAAGGTTTAAAAATACTATTTCGGAAATTGGGGCGATTGGTACATAATTGTTTTTTCACATTAGAACGTGGGGCTATTTAAAGAAGTTTCACCCGGCACAGATTTATGTTTTTTTTCATTGGTTGCGTTAATTATTTCTGATCGTTTGGGTTCACACATAAAAACAGGGCCGCCCGCATTGCTGGGACGGCCCTGTTTTTATCTTAGTGAAAAGCGCGATTACCGCAAAAGTGTCACCTCCTTTCTCAAGGCGCTTTTTTCACCGGTATCATATTCGTATTCAAAAATATACACGTAAACATCAGAGTTCATGAGCCTGCCCCTGTGGCGGCCATCCCAGCCCTCGCCCGGCGTTCGGGTTTCAAAAACGCGTTCCCCCCAGCGCGAATACACCGCAAGGTGGTATTGTCTGAAAATATTGCCCCGGTAAACAGGCTTGAACACGTCGTTGGCCTGGTCGCCATTTGGGGTAAAGGCGTTGGGCATGTAGAAGCGGTAAGCCGTTTCCACACTGATGCTGATGGAGGTGGTATCGGTGCATCCATTGGAATCAATAATGGCACAGGTCACCTGCATCGACTCCGGCGGCTCCAGCGTCCACTGCAGGCCACCCATCTGACTCAACCCAATATTGGACCACCAGTTTACCGTAACAGGGGCGGTCAGGGAGCTTGCCGTCAAGGTAACTTCGTCGCCAAGGGTAATGGACAAATCGGGACCAATACTCAAGCCGAGGGAATCAGCATCCATGACCACCAAAGCAGTATCGGAGCGGCAGCCATTGCCGTCCAGGGCATGAACGGTATAATCTCCGGGCGACAGGCTGTCAAAAATCATTTCTGCGCTAAAATTTCCATTGTTCAGGGCATACTGTACCGGGTCTTCTCCATCAATCAGCTGCACCACAATCTGCCCATTGGTTTCACCGAAGCAAACAGGCGGATACCCCGTGCTGAGTACTGCTGGCAGCGAATGGAATATTAAGGGTTGATAGCTTGTCGTGTCAGTACATGCATCCGACAAATCCGGATGCCCGTTGGCGTCGGGGATTCCAACCACGCGTTGGATAAAATAAGTTTCATCCGAAAACATCGTGTTTGGATCGAAGGCAAATTCTCCGCTTGAATTTTGCTGGACAATGGCGCCAGAAGCATCGGTCAGCCAAAACTCAATGACGGCGCCAGGGCCACTTATCGGATCCACCACCGACACTGCCGTCACGGTGCTTTGCCCGCTGCATCCCTCCAACAAATTTTGGGATAGATCGCCCGCATCGCTGATACAGGCGCCGGCGCAATCAAAAGTGCCCGTCACGAGCGCCTGACATCCGTTGGCCTGTTCTACGATGAAGGAATATGGGGTGTTGTTGGAAATGGGCCCTGAAAGATAGCTGGAGCCGGAGAGAGGAAGCCCATTGACTTTGAACGGCGGCTGACCCGCAATGTTGAAGGTGATGACGAATTCGCTGTTGCTCGGCAGGCAATCAGCGATGGGCGGGGAAACCGTGGGAGGGGCGATGTTTTCAACGATGCTGAACTGTTTGATGGTACAGGAATCCTCCACAACAAAATTGCCGGGCTGGCAAAAACTCTGGCCCGCAAAATCCACACAATCCACCGAGCAGGTCAATGTGCCCAGCACTCCCATGTCAACAAATTCTTTTTGAAAGGTTATCTCAAAGGTGTCGCGGCTGCACGGCCCAGTTGTTTTGGTGTAAACGCCAGGGGTGCAATAGCTTGTTCCTTGAAAGACAAGGCAAGGTTGGGCACAGCTGATGGCGCCAATGACACCTAAGTTGTTGCCAATTTCCGGCAGCACGGTCACCATGCCAACGCCAATTGCAATACACCCGTTCTCGGGATTGGTAATTGTTACAGAGTAGCTGGTCGAAATGACAGGCGACACACTTATGCTTTGCCCTGAACCGCCATTGCTCCATGAATAAAAATATGCTGGGTCATAATTGAGAACGGTCAATGTGGCTGTTTGGCCGGAACAAATTGTTACAGGTGGAATTATGGGTGGAAGTGGCGGAAAGAAATTGCCGTCAATGGCCACCAAATTCGTCAGGCAGTTATCTACCTTTTCCACAAAAACACCAGGGGTGCTGTAAATAACTCCGTTAATTTCGCATTGTTGGATTGAACAATTCAGAAAGCAGCTATATTTTTCAATATCGTGCCGAATGACAACCTGTTTTGCCGGAATTGTCCCAGAACAGGCGCTGCCGATGCAGTCACAAATCACCAAAGGGTCAGTCATTCCCGTTGGAACCAGGGCCCAACTAATCCAAATTGAGTCCATAATCAAGGTGTCTAAATTGCTAACGATGCTGTCCACGCCAATTTGAATGCTCAGCCCCGTGCTGTCGCCGATAAAATAGGTGCCGGGAGGTATATGCCACTGCCAGACCAGAGAATCCTGGGCAGGGCAGATATTGGGAGGGGGGCAGGAATACCCATTGCCGCCAATCGGCCCCCCTCCAACTGAAAAACACACAGGCAATACGACCGTATATGTCCCAATCTCGCCCGGGCAAAGTACCATCGGGCCATCAATGCTGCCCGGGCTACAATTGCAGGCCAAGGTGTCAGCGCCAGCGGTACCAATGCCTTCCAATGCCTGTATATCGAATACACAGCCATCGCCACTCATCCCGCTGATCAATAAAGAATAGGTGCTGTCGGGTTGCAGGTTCGCAAACGTCAGGGTATCTGGCACATCCTGTAGCAGGTCATAGCCAAATAGTGGGCTTTGGCCCGGGCAATTACCTTCAAAAAGCAGAAATGACAGTCCGGTGGCGCCGCCCGTGCAATTGTTCACCAAAACAGAAAGCGCCACGGAATCGCTGCAAGGTGAAAAACGGATAAACGCGGCGTTCGGATACCATTGCCCCGCTACGGAGTCGCCGGTAAATCCGAAAATCCCGGCGCAGTAGTTGTCGAGGTAGTTCCCGCACAGGAATGGCGATTGATGGCAGGAGTCGCCAGGTGCAGGCGAGACACAATTGGGCTGGCCATTTGCCGCCAAAATGCCCAAAAAGCTCAAGAGCAGGATGAAATTAATTCTTTTCATAGTTTGTAAGTGTTTAAAGTTTGATGACACGGCTTCGGGCAACAATGGTGCCCCGGGCGTTTTTTATCAGGACAATGTACATACCGGCTGGCAAAGCACTCAGGTCTAACGCCAGGTCTTGAGTGCCTGGCATGTGCCAGGCCATGTTGCACAAGTGCTTTTGGCCGAGCAGATCAAGCAACTCTACATGCAGCCTTCCACTGTTGGAAGGCTGCTGTAGTTTCATCAAAATGCGTCCAATTGTTGGGTTAGGCGCGAGCCACAGCCCAGCTAAATCAGCTTTGCTTGCGCCAGGTGCTTGCTCTGTGTTGGTCTGCAGGTAGGTAAGCGGATTATCAATGGTATGCAGGGTTGTGTTTGTGTTTACCGCTGGGTTGGCATCAAAATAAATGGCAGCTGTGTTGCTGATTTTCGTGCCGGGTGGCACGTGTTTTTTGGGCAATATTGAAAATTTTACAAAACCCTGGGAAGCCGACCAATTGGCCGTTGAATCAGGGAGTGAAATTGGATCGAATAAAAAACGCAACACGCCTTGCCCGTTGATAATCAATCGATAAGGATGGCTGCTGGCGCCCTCCTTGAACGTAGCCAGGTCCAACATGGCAGAAAGCGTGTCCCGAATTTCAACCCTGAATGCAGTATCGGTGCCCGTATTCTGAAACCGGATCAAGTATTCGATTTTGGTTTCTGGCTTGATCACTCCCGCATCGCTGATGCCCAGTGGCAGGCCCGTTTTGTCATTGGGATCGAAGGAACCGATGTTAGGCCTGCACTCGATATCAATAGACGGGTCGCCGTCGTTCTGCGGGAACTGGAATGCGTAGCCCGTAGAAAATGTGCCCCCGCCACAACCTTCGATCACCAGCATGGGCTGGCTGTTGCCCGGGTGCCCTGGCGCTTGCGTCACCACGATGGTCGCCGTGGCGCCATTGGGGTAAAGCACGAAACTGGTATCCTGGCCTTCACCAAGCTGCAAGGTGGATAGCTTAAATATGATCTGATCCTCCGTGATGATATAGCTCACCGGACCGTTCATGCCGCTTCCGGTGTTGGTCACCACGAACACCACCGAATCGCCGGCACAGTAGCCGCTGACTTCCAGGTTGGAGCCGTCCCACTCCGGACTGAATTGTTGGCAGATTGAATCGGGCGTAATATGCGCTTCCAAACAATGCACCTGGCCCAGCACCGTACTGTCGCAATCGACAAGGGTAGTGAAATTAAACGTGCCGCCGTTCAGCCAGGGCACCGCCCCTACATCAAAATAAACCGTATTGCCTGCCTGGGTGTAAGGAATACTGCTCCCGCTTATGCTAAGGTACGGGTCCAGTTCAATGCTCACCTGTGCATCTGGCGCCGTACTGGTGCCGTAATTGAAATAGCGGACATAGTTTGGGTTTTCAAAACAGCGGCGCAGGTAAGGGGTGGTCAAATCAACATCCAGCAACGGGCAATCGTACAATACCTGGACGGGAAAATCCACAGAAAGGGTATCCCCGAATTGGCCATAAAACACTTCGATGGAGTCTTCGCAAGGGTTCCAGTAGCCGGAGGGCGGCAGGCAGGAAATGAACCATGCTCCTGTGTCGAGGTTCATGGAATAATCTCCCATCGAATCGCTGAGCGTGTACAGCGCTCCTGGCGCCCCGCTGGCAGTCACCAGCCAATTGGCCAAGGGTGTTTCACTGGCATCCACCAGGCAATTCTGGACGGCATCGCGCACCACGCGCCCCGCCACGCGGTTGCTCCATACTGTCCCCAAAGAATCGGTGCGCAGCAGCCAGGCCTGCAAATCGCCACCAGGGCTGAATGAGGCTGTTTGCCCGGCTATGACAAAACCGTTCCCATCGGCGGCGGCCTGGATGTCCCAAAATATGTCGCCCCGCAATCCGCCATAAGTTTTGAACCACAGGACCTGGCCTTGCGGGTCGGTCATTGCCAGAAATGCATCGCGGCTGCTGCTATTTTCGGGGATGTTTTCACCGGCAATCACCAGGTTGCCGTTTGCCAAAACCAATGCCGCATGTGGGCCCTGCGATCCGGGCAGTTGGATGCGCCGCCACCAAATCGTGTCCAGGGTAATGGGATTGACTTTTGAAAGGAAAATATCCTGGTCCACAAAAATATTGCCCACCGAGCCGAGTACCATCAGGGAGTCATCGGCCAATTGGAGCAACTGTTCCGGCTTGATGTTGAGGGGGCTGAGAAAGCCTTTTGCCTGTTGGAGCGTTCCGCTGCCGTTCAAGCGGTACAACTTAAAATCGTAAGCGGTCGCGCTATTGTACAATTTGCTCAACAAAATAACTTCCTGCGGGTCAAGGGCCACTGCCGCAACGGCTTCCGAAAACTCGGCATCCTGAAAAAGCTTTTTCCAGCCCAAAGCGCCTGACGCGTCAATAAACCGGCAATAAAAGGCCGGGAAATAGCTGTCGACCAATACCCAGTATTCCGACCCAAAAACTAAGTAGCCGCCGTTAAAGGGAATGCCGCCCCGCGCAACCCGCATGTTGTTGTTCTCTGCGCCCGATGCCAGTATATTGGCTTGATTGTCAACGAGTTTCCATTCGACCACGTTTTTGGGATTGGAAGAATTGGGGAAATCTTCCGGCAGCGCAGCGTTGCCCAACAGCAGGAACTGCGAATCTGCGCGCATGATGGACACGCCGTATTCGGAGGTGTCAGGTACGCCCCAGCTGTATGCTCCGGTCGTTTGCCCAAGGCTGTCCGTGGTGATAAAATACCAGTCTGTTTTTCCTCCAACGGTATCGGCACTGCTTCCCAGCACTGTCATCCCGCCGCTTGGGGCCACCCGAACGGAAAACGCCCGCTGGTCGCCCACACCGCCTACAAAGCGTTGCCATCCTTGCGACATGCCCAACATGGGCAGCATGAGGAAGCCCAAAAAAATCCAACGGCGCAGAAAACTTGAAAATGGCTTGTACATAATGTGGTGCAATGCAGTGGTTTGCAATTGATGACTCAAACATCAGCATATTTGTTGGATAAAACAGGGTACAAAAAAGCCTTATTCTCGGAATTTTTATTTGTAAATTTGAGCCATGAAAATCTTGTCCTTGCTGGAATCGGCTACAAAAAAAGACTGGCATTGGTTGAAAAAATTTGTAAATAGCCCTATTTACAATCAAAACCTTGCTGTCAGGCATCTTTTTGAGGTGTTACGCAAGAATTTTAACAATACAGAAAAAATAAAATCCTCGAAATTTTTATATGCAGAATTATTTGAAAAAGCTCCTGTTGACAATGCAAAAATTCACCACACCAGCAATTACCTGCTGCGCAATATAGAGGATTACTTTGCGTGGGACGAGTGGCAGCAAGATGATGCCGCCCAACAACACTACCTGCTCCTGTCTTTCCGAAAGCGCGGCCTTGACCGGCAATTTCGCGAAAAACTTGAAAAAGCGCGGCTTTCCGCTTCAAGCCAGTCGCTCCGGCACGCAGCCCATTACCGCTTTATGTACCATTTGGCGCTGGAAGACTACCAACATTCCATGCAAATCGGGCGCAATACCGTTGCTGAATTGCAACCTTTGTCCGATTTGCACGACCTGTCTTTTATAGCGGAGAAGCTCAAAAACGCCTGTGGGCTGCTCAGCCGGCAGCGGGTGTTGCGCACCGAATTGGATATGGGCATGTTGCCCATGGTGTTGGACTACGTGCGCGCGCGGCCGCGCTTGTTGGAGCATCCTGCTGTGGCCGTGTATTTCTACGGGTATCTGGCGCTTTCCGAACCGAAGGAAGATGCGCATTTTTTTGCACTGAAAGGCCAGTTGATGCAGGCAGCGGACAGCTTTCCGCTCCAGGAGCTGCGCGATGTGTACCTGTTGGCCATCAATTTTTGTATCCACCGCATCAATTTGCGGGAGGAGCTTTACCTGCGGGAGGTATTCGAGCTGTACAAAACCGGGCTTGGCTCCGGGGTTTTTTTAGACAATGGCCAGATTTCGCGCTTCACCTACACCAATATCGCACTTGCAGGGCTTCGGCTGAAAGAATTCTCCTGGGTGTACGAATTCCTTCACCAGTATCGGGAAACCTTGCCCGAACAGCAGCGGCAGGGTGCATTCGCTTTCAATTTAGCCCGGTTCTATTGCGAGCGCGGCGATTACGACCAGGCCATGCCCCTGTTGCTGGAAATGGATTTCGACGATGTGCTGCACAACCTGACGGCAAAAGCCATGCTGGCAAAAATGTATTTTGAAACGGATGCTACTATCGCCCTGAACAGCCTTTTAACGAGCCTAGGCGCCTATTTGCGGCGCAAAAAACAGGTTTCTGAACAACAACGAACGGCATACCAGAATTTCATCCGGCTGCTGCGGCGGGTGGAGGCCTTGCCCAGGCACGAAAAAGTCGCGGCAGCTGCTTTGCGCACGGAAATAACCGAAACGACCCTGGTTGCTGAAAAAGACTGGCTGCTGCGCATGTTAACCTAGCGCCACATCCGGCCTAGGATGCTCCTACCTGCGCCCAAAGCTCCAGGAGCTTCCGCTCTTCGTTTTCCCAGTTCCAAACCTGTCGCGCTTTCGCGCAATTTTGTTGTAATTTTTCGTATAACTGTTTGTCTGTCAATAACCTGTACACTGATTGAGTAACAATTTCCGGGCTGAGTGTTTCCAACAAAACCGCCACTTCATATTCCTGATTCAGGGCTTTGTATTCCGGAAAATCCATTGTCAGCACCGGCACACAGGCTTGAACGGCATCAAAAAATTTGTTGGCCAAGGAATAATAATAAGATAAGCCCCTGTTTTCCAGCAAGTTAAGGCTTAGCCAGGCGCGCGCCGTTAAGGCCTTAAGCTCATTGGGCGCTACAAAACCCAGAAATTTAACCTTGTTTTCGAGCTTTAATTCAGCGCAGCGCGCGCGCAACTGCGCAGAACGGTCGCCTTCGCCAGCAATCACAAGTTTAACATTTTCAAGGTGTTGCATGGCTTGAATGGCGGCTTCCAGGCCGCGGCCTTCATTGAGTGCGCCTTGATAGAGGATAAAAGGCTGTTGCTGATTCAGACTGGATACATCCTCAGAAACGCCACCTTGTTCCCCCTGTTCCTCGCGCGCGACGTTGCGAACCACGGCAAACGGTATCCCATATTTCTTTTCAAAAATGGCGGCCAACGCAGGCCCGACGGTGTAGGCGAAGCGGTAATGTGGCAATATCCAACGGGCCAGCCTTTCCCAAAAAGCTTTTACAAACGGCCTTCCAACCACTTCCGGCACCTCGCTGAAATACTCGTGCGCATCAAACACCCGTTTTTTTCGGCGCAGCAAGGAGGCCAAAAAACCGGCAGGCAGCGTGTCCAGGTCAATGGAACATACCGCATCGTATGGTTTAAAAAAAAGGAGAAAAAAGAAAAGCCGCACATTGTACTCCCCGTAAAAAAGAAAGCCTTTTTTGAAAAAACAACGCAGCCTTTTTTGGCGGAAAGGATTGTCAATCAAGGGGATAGAGTGGGGGAGGGCGCGCCCTACCAGCAATACATCGTGCCCATGAGCCGCCAGCGAAGCGCAGATGCGCTGCATCCTTTGGTCGTAACTCAGATCGTTGGTAACGCTGAAAATGATCCTCATGTTAAAATTCCGCAAGTGCGGCGTACACCAGATCTACGGGCAAGCCCATCACATTCTGGAAAGTGCCTTCAATTCTGGTTATTTTGCAGTGGCCGATCCAGTCCTGCGCGCCATAAGCGCCAGCTTTGTCAAAAGGCGCGCAGGTGCGGATGTAGTAGTCGATTTCAGCATCGCTTAACGCAGCAAACCAGACCTTGGTGCGCCCGGCCAGCACGACTTCCTTTTCCTTACTAAGCAAACAAACGCCAGTCACGACGGTATGCTGTTTGCCCGAAAGCGTATGGATCATACGGAATGCTTCGGCATAATCGGCAGGCTTGTTGAAAATCTCCCCATCTAAGATAACAACTGAATCTGCCGCCAGCACCACTTCCCGGTTTTGAAGGAGTTGGCGGGCAGCCTGCGCCTTTTTTTGTGCCAACCAGGGAGCTACCTCTTCGGGCGGCATATCGGCAGGGAAAGCCTCATCCGTATCGAAAGCCTGTACGCTGAAATCGAAGCCGGCTTCGCGGAGCAACTGGCTGCGCCTTGGGCTTTTTGAGGCAAGGATCAGGGGGCGGTCGAATTGAAGCATGATGTCAGAATGTCTTTTCGGCAAAAGCACGGGCCTGTTCTATAATTTCAGCCGGGTCTTCGGGCCAGGAACGCAAAAGCAATAATATTCCGGCAAACATAGCGAGTTTCACCAGTAAGCTGGCAATCCTGAAATCGCGCACCTTTTTTGCCCGCAACAACAGCACCGTAGTGATGGCCGTGGGCAACCACAACATGACTGCGCCAGTCCAAACCTGCCACTCCGGCGCATCGGTGCCGCGCCAGAACATCAGTAATATAGTAATCAACCCACAGGCAATCAGGCTGGTGAACGCTGCCGGTTTCCGGGCGAACCGCGGCCCTTTGATAACGGGAAGCGTGGCACAGCCGCAGGCAGAATCACCCTGAAAATCCTCAAGGTCCTTGATCTGTTCCCGTAAAAAGTTGAAAACAAAGGCAAAAAGCGCGTAAAGCCACACCAGACTGGTAGCTTGTTGTATCAGATCGGGCGCCACGAAAGAAGTGAGCCACAAGGAACGGTCTTCGGGCAACAAAACGATGATGGGCACGATGCCGCACAAAAACGACACTAAGAGGTTGCCCATAACCGCCGTGCATTTCATCTGCCAGGCGTACAGGAAAAGGAAAAACGAAACGCCGGGATACACCCAAAGCGGCCAGTGGTTCCGCGGGCGCAGTTCCCGATCGATCTGAAAGGCAAGCCAATGTGCGGCCGTCACCACCACCGCATAGAACAACAAGCCCAGGTTTGCGGGCAAATACTTGCCCCAGACCAGTTTTCCGGGCTTGTTAATAGCGTCCATTTCCCGGTCGTACCAATCGTTGAGGACATAACCAGCCAAGGTCGTGAGCAGTGTCGCGGCGGCGATCAGGTAAAATACCCGCTCCGTAAGCACTGGCATCCCGCCAGCCCGCAAGATAGCCGGCCGCAGCACAAACCAGTACGGCACGTACAAGGTCAGATACACCATCAGCAGGTTCGGCAACCGGAAAAGCCGTATGAACGCTAGGAGGAAGTTCATGCGACAAAAGTAGGAAAAAAGTGGTGAGAGAGGAGATAAGAGTGATGCGTGATGAGACAGCGACTTTTTTTTACCGATCAAAAAAATATTGCAAAATGAAACGGCGATTGTTTTGATCTTGGCGGGGAAAAACAGATTCCAACTTTATTTTACTGATCTCACAACGCTTACATCGATGCAAAGAACATCTGAATCCCTAAGGCTGACAACCTTGGCCTTGATCTCCTTCTTGGTTGCCATGACCGGGCTTCGGGCCCAGATCGGCGTGGGCGCCAAAGCGCCCAGCGGCGCAACCATCTATTTTGACGGTTCCCGGACCCTGCTCGACAAGCACTGGGCCTATTGGGACGGCCCGCGCCTGGCCGCCAAACCGCCCATCAAATGGCAGATCGTGAAAGACCCAGTCGATGTGGGCACGGTGCTGAACAGCAACGACCCCACAGCAGCGGGTGGGCTTTACGGCACGGCAGATATTGTAACGAAACAAAGCTTTCGGGATTTCCGCCTGCACATCGAGTTCTTAGTGGCCGAAAAAGGGGGCAACAGCGGCGTTTACCTGCAAAACCGCTATGAGATCCAGGTGCTCGACGGCGACACCACGATGCACGGCATGGCAGCGGTCATCAACGAAACCCCTTCGCCCTATTTCGCCTACAACGGCACAGGCCAGTGGAACGCCTATGACATCGTGTTCAGGGCTGCGCGTTTCAACAAGGGAAAGCTTGTCGAAAAAGCCATGCTCTCTATGTATTTCAACGGCGCGAAAGTCTATACCAACCAAACCATCAGCCAGGTCTGGGGTGGCCCCAATTCCGGCATCGACGGCGGGAACGATGGCGGAAAGGGCATCACTGACACGCCCGGCGGGCTGAAACTGCAAGCCGAAGGGCATAATGTGCTGTATCGCAATATCTGGATGAAAGAACTGGAGCTGCGGCAGGCCGATACCGATGTATTCGCAGCCCAATTGCATGCACCGGAAAGCGGGTTAAGAGGGCTGCCGCGCTTCGCACAAGTGTTCCCCGACCACGCAGTGTTGCAGCGCGGCAAAGAAATCCCGGTTTGGGGCTGGGCAAATCCCCAGGAGCAAGTGCAGGTGACACTGGGACAGCAAGTGCAAAAAACGCTTGCCGATTCGGCGGGCAGGTGGAGG
Source organism: uncultured Saprospiraceae bacterium (assembly GCA_964621185.1). Lineage (GTDB taxonomy): Bacteria > Bacteroidota > Bacteroidia > Chitinophagales > Saprospiraceae > M3007. Next base: position 49,126 of record CAZULM010000044.1, read on the forward strand.
GTCGTTTTTAACAGCATGGAAGCCGGAGGGCCCTACAGCCTCAAGGTAGCCGCGCGCTCCGGAACGACCGAACGGACCGATGTCCTGATCGGCGATGTGTGGCTTTGTTCGGGGCAGTCGAACATGGAATGGACGGTCAGGCAGGCCTACAATTTCGCGAAGGAGCGCCAAGGCGCCAATCTCCCTCGGGTACGCCACTTCAAGGTAGGGCATGAAGTTGCCTTGAATCCCGTTGACGACTTAGACACAGGGAAATGGGTGCTTTGCACGCCGGCGAACGTTGAAGACTTCACGGCCGTCGGTTATTTTTTCGCAAAATCGGTTTTTGAAAAAACAGGCGTGCCGATCGGCCTCCTCAACAGTTCCTGGGGCGGCTCTCAGGTGGAGAGCTGGGTCAGCAAAGAAGGGATGTTGGCATCCGAGGAACTGCGCGCTTACGCAGAAAACTTCCCCGCGAGCTGGGAAGATGCCGACCTTCGCTTAGAACGGAGCATCAAAGCCCAGTTGTTGGGCAACCCGGATGCCGCGCCAACCCTGGAAGACGAAAAAAAGTACCTCGATCCCGAGTATGATTTTTCAGCATGGAAATCCGCCAACCCCATGTGGCAATGGGACTGGAAAGGCATCTGGGCCTGGCGCGGCAACGGGTTCATGGGCAAAACAGTGGACATCCCAGCCGAAATGACGGGAAAGATCACGACCCTGGGGCTGGCAGAGAATTTCAGCTTCAATGAAATTTATGTCAATGGCGCGCTCGTGTCGGCAGGAATATTGAAAGGAACACGGCATTTGCTCGTCCCGGCCAACACCTGGAAACCGGGCTTGAACAAGATCATGGTAAAAATGGACAAGACGATCGAGCCGGAATGGTTTGGGCTGGGGCTGACGGGCTCGGACAAGGACCTTTTCGTGCGCTCGGAAACAGCAAGTATCAGCCTGGCGGGCAACGATTGGAAAATCATGCCTTCCTTTGCAGAGCCGCATGGCTTTGCCCATTCCAGCAACAATGTCGGCACCGGTATTTACAATGCCATGATCGCCCCCTTGTCGCCCTTTGCCTTGCGCGGCGTGCTTTGGTACCAGGGCGAAAGCAATGCTGGCAGGGCATACCAGTACCGCAGCACTTTCCCGCTGCTGATACAGGACTGGCGGCAGCGCTGGAAAGAGGAACTGCCTTTCTACTTCGTGCAACTGGCGGCCTTCGGCAAAAACCAAAGCAGCAACGAGGGGAGCGAATGGGCGGAACTGCGGGAAGCACAGGCCAAGACTTTGGCTTTGCCCAACACCGGCATGGCCGTCACCATCGATATCGGCGATCCTAAGGATATTCACCCCGGCAACAAGCAGGATGTGGGGAAACGCCTCGCAGCCATTGCCTTGAAAAATACATATCAAATTGAGGTGCCATCCAGCGGCCCAATGTACAAATCCGTTGAATTCCAGGATATTTCTGCAACTGTCAGCTTTGATTTTACTGGCAGCGGCTTAGTCGCGAACGACAAATTTGGCTATCTAAAAGGCTTTGAGGTTGCCGGCGACGACAAGGTGTTCCACTACGCCAAAGCAGAAATACGGGGCAATCAAGTCGTTGTATGGCACCCAAAAGGCCAAAAGCCAGCCTCCGTGCGCTACGCCTGGGCCGATTCGCCCGACGATGCCAACCTTTTCAACAAAGAAGGCTTCCCGGCCTGCCCGTTCCGCACAGACGACTGGCCGGGAAAAACAGCTGGGGAGCGGTTTAAATAGTGCCAGGTTTTTTTCGTTCGAGTGCAAGAGCACACTACTGGACATTATATTTCGCGCAGATTTTACACAGAAAAGTACAGATTTTACACAGATTTTTTCCGCGTAAAATCGTACGTTTGACTTGCCTTGATTTTTTTAGTTTTGATGGTTAAAGA
>CAZULM010000045.1:0-48867 GCA_964621185.1 uncultured Saprospiraceae bacterium
TCCGCACTCCGCACTCCGCACTCCGCACTCCGCATTCCGCACTCCGCACTCCGCACTCCGCATTCCGCATTCCGCACTCCGCATTCCGCACTCCGCATTCCGCACTCCGCACTCACTCCACTCGATACAGCCTCACCCGAAACCTGCCCTCCTCAATGCTGGCCATCGGCCCCGCACCGCTGACAAGCAGCCCTGAAAACCTTCCCCAGATCGTATCGTTCTGGTAGCCGTCGATCTCGATCATCAGGTCGTTGCTGACGTGGTTGTTCACGCCCGTGAAGTTCATCGTGTCGCGGGCGCTGAACTCGATGCCGCCCCAACGGAAGTTTTTAAGCTGGATAACGGCATGGGCTGGCGTGAAGGGGTAGCCTTCGTTCTCCTCGTCGAACTCAAAGCCCATCGCCAGGCCGATGCTGGGGTCGATGGGGTCGTCCTGGCGGATGATCTCGACGTAACTGCTCGATGGCCTGTAATAATTGCTGAGGGTGTCTAATCGGGCGTTGTCGGGTTGTGCCCTGGGGAAATACACGGCCTTGCCGCGCTGCATCCCATAATTGAGGGCGATGGTTCGGCTTTTGAAAACAAACTGTATGCCTTCCGGCGGGCCGGAACTGTTGATGCCCAGAAAACAGCAGAAGGCGAGCGCCGTGTATAGGAGCGGTATCGGCATGTGGATTAGTTGTTAAGTACGTGGTAGCGCGACATTTATGTCGCCCGAAAAAGGCCATTTATGGCCGTTTCAAGATAATATTACGGCCATAAATGGCCTTTTTCGGGCGACCTCAAGGTCGCGCTACCCAAGCTTGGAAAGGCTGTCTTCCAAAATCGCGATGCGCGCCATGCCATCGGCGAGCTTCTTGCGCTCGTTCTCGACCACCTGCGCGGGTGCGCCGCTCACAAAGCGCTCGTTGGAGAGCTTGCCTTCGATGGAGCGCACAAAGCCGCGCTGGTACTCCAATTCCTGGGTCATTTTGGCCCGTTCGGCTTCCAGGTCTATTTCCTTGTTGAGTGCCACGTAGTATTTTTCCGTGCCGGAAATAAAGGATTTTGCGTTTTCCGGCTCATCGGGCGAAATAGTCAAATCACTCAATGTGGCTAGTTTCATTACAAGCTCCGTGAGGCCCGTTTGCGCGAACAAGGCTTTGGCCGAATCGCTTTCCTGCACCTGCAAGGCCAGCGGGTCGCGGGGCTTCAGCTGGTTCTGGTTCCTCAGATCGCGCACTTTGGAGATGATGTCTTTGGCTTTTTCTACATTGCCTATCAACGACCTGTCCGATTTCCCGGGCTGCTGCCAGCGCTGGGCGCAACAGTCGTCGCCTTCGGCGCGGTCGCGCAGCGCATGCCATATCTCTTCGGTGACAAAAGGCATGAAGGGGTGCAGGGCCACCATGAGTTTGGAGAATATATCGATTGTGGCCTCGTATGTCTCGCGGTCGATGGGCTGTTCGTAGCCGGGCTTTATCATTTCGAGGTACCAGGAGCAAAAGTCGTCCCAGATAAAGGTGTACAGACCAAGCAGGGCTTCGCTCAGGCGGTACTGCTGAAAATCGCTTTCCAGTGCGGCCAGCACCAGTTGGAACTTTTGCTGGAACCACTGCACAGCGAGTTTGTTTTTCCGCGCAATCTCTTCGCTTTCAGGCTTTTCCACCACCTGCCAGCCGCGCACCAGGCGCAGGGCGTTCCAGAGCTTGTTGCAGAAGTTTCGCCCATTTTCGCAGAGCTTGTCCTCGAACAGGATGTCGCCGCCCGCCGCTGCGCTCGACATCAGGCCGTAGCGCACGCCATCGGCGCCGAATTCCTCGATGAGCTTGAGCGCGTCGGGGGAATTGCCCAGCGACTTGGACATTTTCCGGCGCTTGCTGTCGCGCACCATGCCGGTGAAATACACGGCTTCGAAGGGTTTTTCGCCCTTGAACTCATAGCCCGCCATGATCATGCGGGCGATCCAGAAAAAGATGATGTCCCAGCCCGTCACCACCACGTTGGTCGGGTAGTAGTATTTGAATTCACCGTCGGGTTTTTCAAAGCCGTCGAACACGCTGATGGGCCATACCCAGGAGGAGGCCCAGGTGTCGAGCACGTCTTCGTCCTGGCGCAAGTCGTTCAGGGTCAATGTTTTGTCACCTGTGACCGCTTGGGCTTTTGCGAGCGCGGCTTCGGCGGTTTCGGCCACAAAGGCCTGGGTTTCCTTGCCCAAGGCCTCCGATTTCAGGTACCAGGCGGGGATGCGCTGCCCCCACCAGAGCTGGCGGGAGATGCACCAGTCGCGCAGGTTTTCCATCCAGTCGCGGTAGAGGTTTTGGAAGCTTGGGGGGAAGAATTTGATGGCCTCTTCTTGTACAGCCTTTAGTGCCGGCGCGCCCAGGCTGCTCATGTTGACAAACCACTGCAGCGACAGCTTGGGCTCCACCACGGCGTTGGTGCGCTCCGAGCGGCCAATATTGGTGGTGTAGTCTTCAATTTTTACCAGGTTGCCGCTTTCCTCCAACAGGGCTTTCATGCGCTTGCGGGCTTCAAAGCGGTCGAGGCCGACCAGCGGCTTGTAGGCGCAGGCATCGTTGATGCTGCCGTCGTCGTGCAGTATATCGATGACCTCTAATTGGTGGCGCTGGCCCACTTCGTAGTCGTTTGGGTCGTGCGCGGGGGTGATTTTCAAGGCGCCGGTACCGAATTCGATGTCCACATAATCGTCGGCGATGACGGGGATGGCGCGGTTGATGAGGGGCACCAGCACTTTTTTGCCGACCATTTTGGCAAAGCGCTTGTCTTTTGGGTTGACGGCGATGGCCACGTCGGCGAAGATGGTTTCCGGGCGCTGGGTGGCGATGGTGATGCCCGCAGCGCCGTCTTCGGCTTTGTATTCGATGTGGTAAAGCTGCGCGTTTTCCGCTGCGTAAAGCACTTCTTCGTTGGAAAGCACGGTCTTTGCCTCTGGGTCCCAATTGACCATGCGGAGGCCGCGGTAGAGCTTTCCTTTTTCATAGAGGTCGAGGAAAACGCGGATCACGTCGCGGTAATAGCCGGGATCCATGGTGAAGGCTGTGCGGTCCCAATCGCAGGAAGCGCCGAGCTTTCGGAGCTGCTGTAGGATGATGCCGCCGTATTTGTCTTTCCATTGGTAGGCATAGTCCATGAACTGTTCCCGGCTGATATCGGCTTTGCGCAGGTTTTTCTCCTCGCGCAGCCAGCGCACCACTTTGGCTTCGGTGGCGATGCTGGCATGGTCGGTGCCGGGCACCCAGCAGGCGTTTTTGCCGTCGAGCCGGGCTTTTCTGATGAGGATGTCCTGGATGGTGTTGTTGAGCATGTGCCCCATGTGCAGCACGCCGGTCACGTTGGGCGGCGGGATGACGATAGTGAAAGGCTCGCGCGCGTCGGGCGTGGAGCGGAAGTAGCCGCGCTTTTCCCAGTGGGCATACCAGCGTTGTTCGGTTTCGGAAGCGTTGTATCGGGTAGAAATTTCCATGTTGTTGCGATGCGAAGGGCGCAAAGGTAAGGCGACATGCGGCATGGAAAGGGCAAGGGGAGGGCAAAAAATAAAAAAACCGGAGTGCAAGGTCACACTCCGGCGAGGATTGGATTAAGGTCGAATGAAGTGCAAAGCGTGTTTTAAGGACACGATGCTATGCTGTATGCGAGATTAAATGGCAAGCTGCTGTTAGGCACCAGGAGCCTGCTCGATTAGCTGATTAATTGGCTCCGGCCGTGCCCGCATGAGGGCAGGGACGGAGCAAAACTAGCGCGCAGCAAGTGGCCAGTGAGTAGGAAGAAAACGCCAACAGACTGAAAAAAAGCGCGGATTAAAGTTTTTTATTGCTTTAAGGTCATGAAGCGATTAAATACGGGGCGGGAGCCCTCGGGAAAAAATAGGAAGATTAGTTTTTTCTTCAATTGGTTATGGCTTTGTGTCAACGGCAATGATGAAATCTCCATTGTTGCCGCCTTTTGGCCCTCCGGGAACTGTAGTCGTGCCGTTGCCATCCTGGCTGCCGCCTCCGCTGTTGGTGAATGTGGGCGCGAAGATGCTGAAGTAGATGCTGAGGAAGATGTAGAGGAGATTCATGTTGTGTGCTGTTTTTCTGTGAACGGAAGGAAATTATGTCACAAAGAACAGGGCAACTGAATCCAAAAAAAAGGACAGAAGTCTTCATTTCAATACAGGCAGATTGAAATAAATGACCCTCCATTAACTCACATCTTGGCGTGAGCTGGTCAAAGAACGTGTTGAACCTTAGGCACTTATGCAGAAATTTGGCTCAAAGCCGCAGGGATTTCCACACAACAGAAAATTGATTATGGTTTTGGCAATATTGATCTTACTTTTGTTGTTCGAAGGTGAAATGATCCGGCCTTTTGGGGCCGATTCATCATAGCTGTTTGAATTTTATAAGGCAAAGGTGCGGCTGTATGGGGATTGAAAAAAGGACAGAAGTCGCGATTTCAATACATGCAGATACTCCCTAATACCACAATTCTTCTAAAAAATGGACTTTGTTGCATTGATTGACCTTGTAAAAACCGTGACAAAAAACAAGGTCAAAAACATTGAGGTATTGGGCTCGGCTTCGGAAGACAGCAGCCTGACCAACAAACTATATGAGGGTATTTCCAAAGGAAAGGTCAAAACCGACGAGGATGCCTTGAAATTGCTGTATGGTAAAAAAGGGGATGGCAAGATGGGCGCATACCTTCGGATCAAGAACCGGCTGATCCGGCAATTAATCAACACTTCCTTTTTTGTAGATGTGAACCAGCCGATGTTCAACGACCGGGCGAAGGCGCTGTACAATTGTTACAGGGACGTGGTTGCAGCCAATATCCTGATCGGGAGAGACGCCCCAAGGGTAGGGGTGTACCTATTGGAACTCACCTTGGAACAAACGGAAAAGTACGAGTTTATCGACTTGAGCGCCGACATAACGCGTGTGCTGCGGGGGCAATACGCCCGTTCCTTGGCCAGCCAAGAAACGCATGAAAAAATGGCAAAGCTCCACAGGCAATATGAAGAGAAGCGAAGGCTTGAACTGCTGGCACAGGATTATTTTGAAAACCTCATCAATTATTACATCGTCAAGCGGTCGCCAGATGAAGCGGTGAATGCCACGGCATCTAGCTATTATGAAGAATTGGTTTCAAAGGTGAAAGAGGCCGACACCAGCCAGTTTATTTATTACACGACAACAATCGGAATCATTAAATATCTATCCATCAATGATTGTGAAAACGCCCTGAAGGTTTGCAATGATGGCATGTCAGTGCTGCAGAAGCGGGAAAATACCAACAGGGCCGCATTGGTGAGTCTGGCGCTCCAAAAAATCCTGTGCCTTACCCAATTGCGCGACTTTAGCCATGAATGCGACGAAACCGTCAAGCATTTCCTTTCCTTTGTAGAGCCAGGAGAGCTCAACTGGTTCCGGCTTCATGAACTACACCTGCACTACTGCCTGTTTGCCCGCCGCTACGAAGATGCCCTGAATATCTTCGCCCTGGTGTCAAAAAATGAGAACTATTCCACCCTCACCGGCGCCGCGCGCGACACCTGGCAACTTTACGGCGGCTACCTGCACCTGTTGGCTGCCCTCGGCAAGCTCGACACGGCAAAAGTGGTGGAGGCTGTCGGCGAGTACCGCTACGGCAAGCTCAACAATGAGATCGAGGTGGTGAACCGGGACAAGCACGGCATGAACATACCGCTCGTATTGCTGCCGGTGCTGTACTCCTTAGCCGTCGGCGACTTCGAGGAAAAAGACATCTCTCCCGAAAACCTCGAAAAATACCGCACCCGCTACCTCAACATCGAAATGAACCGCCGCAGCGCCGCATTCCTCACCCTGCTGCTCACCTACCCGAAAAAAGAGTACGCCACCGAGATCGCCGAGCGGAAGATTCAAAAAGAGCTCGACGAGATGGCTACCGAGCAGCCAAAAGTAGCAGGCCAGACATTCGCGGTGGAGATCATACCGTATGAGGATTTGTGGGAGATGATGATGGAGAGATGAATGATGAATGATTCATCATTCACCGTAACACAGTCAACACCCCCTTAAACCGGCCATTCCTCAACACCGAGAACAGGCCGACCTCCCCATACTGTGGATGATGGTACAAATTCGCCTGAAAAGAAAAGTCGAGATAGTACTGGATGGTGGCGCCGTCGTCTATCTTGAACACCTCATCTATTCGAAGGTAGCTGTCGTCTTGCTCCCCCATGACAGATTGGATGAAAAGCTTGCTGACTTGAGGATCATTCATAGGGAGCATGATTTTTATTTTCCAACCGGTTAAAAAGCCGCCTTCAGCTTTTGTCAATGCGGCATCAGCAATACCAGCATCTTTCGGAACCACAACTTCTGATGCACTCATAAACCGATGGTTTTTGATGGCAAACATAGAATCAAGATATGCGATGGGGTCACGGTTCAGGTCAAAATCGGGCATGTGGATTTCAACATGTGGCTCGTAAGGCTTGTAATTATAATCGGGAAAGTTTATCATGGCCCCACGCCTGGCATATTTGTATCCTTCAGCTCCACCCAAGACTATAGAAGGGCCGGGTGTCATAAACTTGTTGACGATAAAAAGGTTCCGCTTAGGGTTTTCCACATCATCACAATACGCCCATGTTTTGCCCAAAACTTCCACTTTCATGAAATAATCGCAGGTGTCAGTGCTTCCCCCACCGGGTATTATCAGGTTTTTCAGCACGTCGGCGTATCCCAGCTCCAATTCGCTGGGCTCGTCTTTCGAGCAAGCAAAAAGAGAGAAAATGGTCAGGAGGAAAAGCGCGGGTTTGGAAAATGTTTGCATGATGTTGTTTAATTAATGGCTACGTTTGCTTGTATCGTTTCGGAAATATTCAAGCAGGTATTGGTGCAAGTTACACTGATATGCAAGGTGCCTGCTGCGCTACTTGGGACTTTGATTATTGCATAGTTTGAGACTGACGTACCCCCACCTACAAACGAGAATGGTGGGTTTATATTCCATTGGAAAGTATGGGACGTTCCTGGCGGAATATTTGTAGCCACCTCAATGGTGTTCGAGAATGCCGATGCGCCATGCGGATTTGCTTCCTCAACTTCAAAGGTAAAAGTACTTGGTGGAGGTGGCGCCCACAATAATGGGAACACATTTATTGCAGTTGGCACTATGCCGGAAAACCCCAATAATGCAAGTAAGTTAACGTTTGACCCGCTTACGCAACTTGTGGAACCTGACAGTGTCGTTGGTGTTCCGGTTACTGGCACTGTAAAAGCCAATACTGGTGTTGGGGTAATGGCAGTCATAGGCATACAATTGGTGTTAACCCATGTTGTACTCCCATATACACTTGGGCCAAATTCACTTTAAACAAAGGCCCCGCAACTTAATTCACGCAAGGTTGAACCAGTTGGTCGGTAACAAGAGGGAAGATTGTCGTCAAACCATGAGCAACACCAATTATACATTCCAACACCCAATGCCACCCCAATTGCAGCACCTATCAAGGCTGAAAATCCAGATTGGTCTCCTTGTGGCACTGGCGTTGTGTTCCCATTCCCATCTGTGATAGTGATCCTTATTAAAGACGCGATTAGGAACATAGTAAATGGGATCGTTATTATAAAAACAATAGCTCCTAAAGTCCCGCAAAGCAATTTTTCCCAAAAATTACCGCAACTGCGGCTTATCCCTTCAGAATCTTGGAATTTATACATAAACTTCGCGACACCAATGGTGGAAGCGTGAACAAATGTAAGCAAATCAACATCAGCAGCACATAGACCAGATGAACCCAATGTTGCCAACTTGGCTTGCTGAAACTGTACAAATTCTTCGAGTGTTGGTTCGTTCTCCAGAACGAACGTTTCAAGTTCCTGTGAATAAGTCGTTAGATGATTTTTTACATTTTCAGAAAGGCCCGGAATCAAACCCAGTGTCGGCACAAAACCTTTTTCAGCATAATTCTGTGCCAGTGAAAGAATGAATTCCTTATTTGCCTGTCCGATATCGCTCATGCCAGCAAGCGCAAAAAAGTCTTCACTCGTGGATGGAGCTTCTCGTTTGTACATGGTATAGGCAAGTTCAAATGCCCTTTCAGTGTACAACGGAAGGTCGGCTGAGTGCGCAAATACAGCAAGACCACCTTGTTCAGAGCAGGTCTGGCTGACGGAATGTTGTTCAGGTGAACAGCTCACAATCAGCATTGTAAAAGCCATGAAAAAGCTTGCAAATTTGGCAAGCCAGGAGCATCGTGCCGCAGCAAGACACTATGATCCCTACCCTACCGCACAATCAACACCGGGATATCCACCGCGTGCCGCACCGCACCCACCGTGGTTCCAAAGATCAAATCCTTCATCACGCGGTGCCCGTGCGCGCCCATGACGAGCAGGTCGGCGCCTTTTTCTTTTACCAAAATGGGAATGGCCTTTTTGGCCGAGCCATAGCCGATGAACGACTCGCAGCGGTAGCCCAGCTCCCGCAGGCGCTCGGCGTATTTCTCTAAGTTCTCCACGTCGCTGGCAGTTTCCAGGTCGCTGATGTCGCTGCCCATCACCCAGGCGCCCGCCGTTTCCACCGCATGGAACAGGTAGTAGCTTACCTTGTCGCCGCCGATGTGCAGGGCGTGCTCCAGCGTCTTTTGGTCGGCTTCGGAAAAATCGAGGGCAATGGCAATCTTTTGGTATTCAGGCTTCTGGACAAACTCAAAACCCTGGAATCCAGCGTGTGGCATCCTGGTTTTCGCGGCAGGCACCCTTGATATCAGCGGGCGGAGGGTGATGTACAACAACATGCCCGCCGCAAACACAAGCCCCGGTACCACAAAAACCTGTATGGCCCAGGCATTGGGCATGGCCAGCCAGCCTTGCGCCTCGTCTATCACCAACTTGACGTTCAGCACCACGATAATGGATGCGCTCACCCAACCCGCCAGCTTGGCCCAGAACCCGATGGCGAAGTCGCCCATCCGCTTGCGGTCGCTCACATAATGCAGCAGCGGTATCACGGCAAAGCCCAACTGCATACTGAGAATGACCTGGCTCAGCACCAGCATGTCGCCCGTGGCGTGCTCGCCCATGATGGTGACCACCAGTATGGCCGGCACCACCGCCAAAAGCCGCGTGAGCAGCCGCCGCAGCCAGGGCGCGATGCGCAGGTGCAGGTAGCCCTCCATCACGATCTGCCCGGCCAGGGTGCCGGTGATGGTGCTGCTCTGCCCTGCCGCGATCAAGGCCACGGCAAATAATATAGGTGCATAGCTGGCGCCCAGCAAAGGCTCCAGCAGTCGGTGCGCGTCCTGTATCTCCGACACGCCATCGTAGCCGCTGTTGTGGAATACCGCCGCCGCCAATATCAGTATGGCGGCATTGACAAACAAGGCAAGGTTCAAGGCAATGGCCGAATCGAAAATATTGTACTTGATGGCGCGCTTGATCCCCTCTTTGGTGCGGGTGATCTTGCGCGACTGTACCAAAGCGGAATGTAGGTACAGGTTGTGTGGCATCACGGTGGCGCCGATGATGCCGATGGCGATGAAAAGGGCCTCGTTGCTGGGCATAGACGGCACAAAACCGCCCGCCACGGCTCCCAGGTCGGGCTTGGCCAGGAACATCTGCACCGCAAACGCGCCGCCGATAATCATGATCAGCCCCAAAATAAATGCCTCCAGCTTGCGGATGCCCAAATGCATCAAGAACAGCAGCAGGAAGGTATCCAGCACGCTGATGGCCATGCCCCAGGTGAGCGGTATGTCGAACAGCAGTTGCAGGCCGATGGCCATGCCCACCACCTCGGCCAAATCACAAGCCGCAATCGCTATCTCCGCCAATATGTAATTGAAAATATTGACTGCCGGGTGGTACAGCTCCCGCGAAGCCTGCGCCAGGTCGCGCTGCGCCACCACACCCAAGCGCGCGCACATGCTCTGCAACAGCAACGCGATCAGGTTCGACATCAGCAGCACCCACAGCAGGTCGTAGCCGAAACGGCTGCCGCCCGCCAGGTCGGTAGCCCAGTTGCCGGGGTCCATGTAGCCCACGCTGACCAAGTAGGCCGGCCCCAGGAACGCGAACAGCCGTTTCCAGAATCCGCCCGTTACTTCCGTATTTACACTGCTGTGGACTTCAGACAGGGATCGGCGATCGTTTTTGTCAGGCTTTCCTTTCATAGAATAAATAGGTGTTTGACCTTTAGAAACAACATTTCAAATTGTCGTGGAAACTTAAATTTTCACAAAAAGATGCGCACAAACTTTTTCGCTCAAAACTGTTTCTGCCCCATCAATGCGCACTCGCGCAGAATTGTCGTATGGGAAACGTTCCAGCAGCTCAATTTCGGAACCAAGCCCCAGGCCAATCTGGTTGAGGTATTGTAGAAAAACAGCGGAATCGTCGGCAACATTTGTCAACCGGCACCGGCTGCCAGGTGTCATCTCCGCCACAGAAACCTGATCCAAATGCTCCCAGCGCCCCTCGGCATCGGGTATGGGGTCGCCATGCGGGTCGAAGCGGGGGTAGCCGAGGAACTGGTCGAGCCGTGCGGTGAGGGCATCGCCCTGGATATGCTCCAACTGTTCGGCCAGGTCGTGCACCTGATCCCAGGCGAAGCCCAGCTTCTTTACCAAAAAGGTTTCCCAAAGCCGGTGCTTGCGTATTAAAACGGTGGCCAGGCGATGGCCGCTTTCCGTGAGCTGAACGCCCTTATACTTCTCATAGCTGATCAACTGCTTCTCTGCCAGGCGCTTCAGCATATCCGTCACAGATGCCGCGGCGGTGCTCATGACCCCGGCAATGGCATTGGTCTGCACGGCCTTGCCTTCCCGCTCCGCGATTTTGAAAATGGCCTTGAGATAATTTTCTTCGGCGTGTGTTGTCATGAAAAGGGAGGTTTCTGGTTTCAGAGGGTTTCAGGTTGGCGTTGGGTTTGGCATTTGTGAGAAGGCAGCTATTGTATTGGTGATAATAAAAAACAAAATGACTATCCGCATATTGTACCCCAAGTGCAATGCGATTGAATGAAATTGAGTGTTAACGTAGTGGTCGGACGGCGAAAAGCCGTTCGACCACGTGAGACCTCGTCTGACGGCTTTTCGCCGTCCGACGAGTAAGTACACGGGAACGCCTTTCTATAAACAAGATCAACTATTTTACCGTGAAGCCGCTGGGGTAAAATATGCGGATAGTCAGTAAAAAACAATCCCGTGAGCAGCGCCAACCTGAAACCTGAAACCCTCTGAAACCCTTTGAAACCTGAAACCCAACACCCGAAACCAATTTTTCAACAAATGTACACTTTATTTTTAGACTAGACTAAAATTAATTTATCAATCTAAAAAAATACCTTTGCAGCGTCCCTTCAGACAGGTTTTGTTAGCTTTTCGCCCAACTGCCCAAGCGATACGACTATTATCACATTATCGAATTATCACATTAAAAAAAATGGAAGAGCTAAAGACCCATATAATCCTGCGCATGGAAGAGAACACCCCGCGCATTGAGCGTTGCCTGGCGGAGCTGAGCGAGGCAGAAATCTGGCATCGCCCCAACGCAGCTTCAAACAGCGTGGGCAACCTGATACTGCACCTTTGCGGCAACATCCGGCAATACGCCATTGCATCGTTGGGAAATGGGAAGGATATTCGGGTGCGCGACGCGGAGTTCGCCGCACGGGGAGGTTTCTCAAAAGCTGAACTGCTGGAAATGTTGCGCAATACTGTTTCGGAAGCCCTTGACACGCTGTCCCGCGCCAGCGATGCCGAAATGATGCGCGTGCGGACGGTACAGGGGTTCGACATGAGCGGCATCGGAATCGCCGTGCACGTGTGCGAGCACTATTCATACCACACCGGCCAGATCGCCTTTTGGGTCAAGCTGTTGAAGGACAAAGACTTGGGATTTTATGCCGGTGTTGATTTGAACATTACCTCCGGATAAAATATACGGCCAGCACCAGAAAGATAAAACCAACAAAATGATTCCATTTCAGCGCCTCGTTTTTAAAAAACACCAGGGTGAATACTGCAAACACGACCAAGGTGATCACCTCTTGGATCACTTTCAATTGCACCAATGAAAAAGGACCTCCGTTTTCCTGAAAGCCCAGGCGGTTGGCCGGCACCATGAGGCAGTATTCCGCAAAGGCAATCAGCCAGCTGGCCAGTACCAGTCCCCAGAGGCCGGTTTTTTGGAAAAACTTCAGGTGCTGGAATTTCAAGTGGCCGTACCAGGCAATGGTCATGAACACATTGGACAACAGCAGCAATATAATGGTATTGATACCTTTCATGTGCCAGGGAAATGGTTTAGGTTTATGAAGGAGCCAGCAAATATACTGCCCGAAAATGCGTTCAATGGCGGCTATCCCATACATCTGTGCGAAAAAAAATGTATTGTCGTGTGCTACCATCCCCCAACAAAAATAGTTTGTCAAACCACCAAAGCACCTCCTAATTAAATCCCTCCCATTCATACCCCAATCCTAAAATCCCAAAAATCCCGGTTTACATTTGCCCTTCATTTTCAAAACTCGACACCGATGCGCTTGCTTCCCTTCTGCTTGTTTGCCCTTTTTTCCCTCCTTTGTTCGTGTAAAAACAGCCCTTCCGGCGGGATGCTAAAATCCGCCGAAATGACTGACCTGCCCAAAGACTTCCTGGATTTCTACCAGCGGTTCCACACCGACAGCACCTACCAGCTGGCCCATATCGAATGGCCGCTGAAAGGGGAAAAGTCGGTACCGGGGGAAGACGGCGCCGACAAAAAAGTGCTCACCACCTGGGAACAGGAGAACTGGCCCATGCAACACCTGCCCGATCTGGCCAAGCTTGACCTCAAGCGCTCGTTCGAGACCATCAGCGACGTGCTGATCATCGAACGGCTGCAATACCCGATGGTGAATTACGGGATGGAGCGACAGTTTTACAAGGATGAAGACAACGAATGGCGCTTGATCTATTATTCGGAGATGCAGGATTTGCGGTAAAAGGGTTGAAGGGTTAAAAGGTTTCAGGGTTACAGGGTTACAGGGTTGCAGGGTTTATACGATTTGTTGTGCCTTTGAACTGTAACCTTTTAACCCTGTAACCTTTTAACCCTGTAACCTTTTTAACCCTGTAACCAAAAATTGTGTTTAATCCAACACGATCACCCCGACCGCCTCAAACGACACTTCCCGCTTCGGCTCGGTGATGGCCGCGATCTCTTCTTTCGATTTGCCCGCGTCTTCAGCGTAGTGCCGCAACACGTCCACGGAGGTGGTTTCAACATAAGCATAGCCGTCAACCACTACCCGCTTGCCAGAGAGGTCTTTGGGCATGAAGAAAGCGTAGTCTTTGAAGGTGACCCGCATTTCGGGCTGGCCGGGCTGGTCGGACTTAAGGGTCATCCAGCAGCCTTTTTTCTGGCAGACTTCGTGCACCGTGCCTTGCACCTTCATGTTGAGGGAGTCGGTATTGGCCATTTTGCCCATCACGTCGCTGTACGGAATGGCGCCGTCGGCGGTGATGAGTGCGCCGAAATGTTTGCCGTCTTTTGTGGGGTCGCTGCTGTTCGGATCGAAGTTTTGCGAGTTGTTTTGGCCACAAGCCGTAAAAAAGGCCAGTGCCATTAACCAGAGGGAAATGTTTTTTAACATGGTTTTAAAATATTTACAAATTATTGAAAATCAGAATTTTGTCGCGCAAATTTGCCCCGCAAATGTACAAATTTTATTTGAGCGAAATATGTCTGGCACAATATTAGATTTCCTACGGTGTTCTTGCATCGAATAATCCGCCTCGGCAGCCATCAAGGCTTACAACAGTTTCCAGCAAACACTCAAGATGTACGAACCTTAGCATTTAATCCGCTCGAACAATACCTTGCACCTTTGTTTACCCGTACATTTTTTGTTTCTAACATTAAAATCCGTCAAAAACATGAAGGGGCTTAATCTAATTACCCGTCTATTTCTCATGGCTGCCCTCTTTGCAGCCCAATCTTCCGACCTGCAGGCGCAGTGCATAAGCGGCAACTGCACCAACGGCAACGGCACCTACCGCTATGCCGGCAATTCCAAATACACCGGACATTTCCAGAACGGCTTGCGCCACGGCATAGGCAAAATGACCTACCAGGATGGCAACGTCTATGAAGGCCCTTTCGTCATGGGCAAAAAGCAAGGCGAGAACGGCACCATGATATTCGTTTCCAATGGCGACAAATACGTCGGCCAATGGAGCAACGATCAGCCTAACGGCCGCGGCAAATACTACTTCGCCACCAAAGAGCGCTACGAAGGCGAATTCAAAAACGGCACCTTCGATGGGCAAGGCACGATGTACTACGCCGACGGCGCCAGCTTCACAGGGGGCTGGAGCAAAAACCTGAAAAACGGCACCGGCGTTTTCCGCTCCGTTGACGGCAAGGAAAAGCACGGCACCTGGGCCATGGGAAAACCCGTGGAAAAGCTCGAAGGCGCGCCAAACCGCGAGCGCACCAACACGACCGCCCAAAACAACAAGCCCAGCAACACGCCGCCCAAGGCCAAGCCGGCCCCGACAAAGCCCGACGTGACAGGGCTCACCAATTGTGGCAAAGTGTACTGCCGCAGCGGCTATGGATACTTCGATTACCCGGAAGGGTCGCGCTGGGTCGGGGAGTTCAAAGAGGGCTATCCTTATGGCCGGGGCGTCTGCTACTACGCCAACGGCGACCGCTACGAAGGCGAATGGGCCAACAACACCCCCAACGGCGAAGGCATCATGTACTTCGCCACCGGCCGCGTCTATGGCGCCGTTTGGGTGAACGGGGCGATGGTGCAGGAGCTCGACTCCCAGGAAGATATGCCCAACGACCCGATCCGGGTTGAAAAGAACGCCGGGGTGAAAATATGGGCCGTGGTGGTCGGGGTCGGCAAATACACCGCCATGCCTTCCTTGCGGTTCACCGATGACGACGCATACAAGTTTTACTCGCACCTGAAAAGCCCGGAAGGCGGCGCATTGCCCGACAGCCAGGTTGACATCCTCGTTGACGAGGGCGCCACCCGGGAAAACATATTGCGCACCATGCGCGAGAAATTCCTCAAAGCCGACGAAAATGACGTGGTGATGCTCTATTTCAGCGGCCACGGACTGGAAGGCTGCTTCCTGCCGGTTGATTACGATGGCTTCAACAACAAGCTGCGCCACGAAGAGATACGCCAGATATTCAAGCAAAGCAAGGCCAAGCACAAAATCTGCATCGCCGATGCCTGCCACAGCGGCACCCTCGACTACAGCGGCTCCTTAGTTTCAAAAGGCCCCTCGCCCGTGTCGCTCGACCACTACTACCGGGCATTTGAAGATTCCGACGGCGGCATCGCCTTGCTGATGTCGTCGAAAGCCGAAGAACTGTCGCTGGAAGACCACGGGCTGCGCCAGGGCGTGTTCACCTATTACACCCTGCAAGGCATGAAAGGCGCCGCCGATGCCAACAACGACTACATCGTGACGGTGAAAGAGCTGTACAACTATGTTTACCTGAAAGTGCGGCAATACACCGCCGGGGTGCAAACACCGGTGCTGACGGGGAGTTTTGACGAGCTGATGCCAGTGGCGTTACGGCGGTACTAAAAATTTGGGTTTCAGGTTTTTGGTTTCAGGTTTCAGGTTGGCGCTGCGTTTGGCATTAGTTGTGGTTTAGCAAGGGCATTTGCCATTTTATCAAGAATGGCATGTTCCTTATTTCGCGCAGATTTGACGCAGATTTTATTGCGCAGATTTTTCACAGATTTTTCTGCGTGAAATCTGTGCAATAAAATCTGTGTGGAATCTGCGCGAAATTAATACTTCAGCAACTTCCCACTGCTCAAGCGCTTGCCCTCCTGGTTGATTACCCGGTAAAAACAACCAGCTTTGGGTAAATTGAGGACGATTATCCTGGTTTTGTCAACTGCTCACTAATCTGCCCAAAGCGCCGCTCCCGGCCCTGATAGCTCAGTACAGCCTCGTAAAGCTCATTTTTACCAAAATCGGGCCAGAGCACTGGCGTGAAATACAGCTCGGCGTACGCCAGTTGCCAAAGCAGGAAATTGGATAGCCGGGCTTCGCCGCTGGTGCGGATCAACAGGTCGGGGTCGGGCAGGCCGGCGGTGGCAAGTTGGGCATCAAACATTTCTTCGTTGATGGCTTCCGGGGCAAGGGCGCCGGTTTTGGCCTTCTGGGCAAGCAGGCGTGCAGCGCGGGTGATCTCCCACTTGGCGGAGTAATTGAGCGCCAGCACCAGCGTGATCCGGTCGTTGTTTTTTGTTTCTTCTATGCCTTGCGTCAGGGTCTTGTACGTGGAGGCAGGCAGCGACTCCAGTTCCCCGATGGCCATCAGGCGCACCCCGTTTTTGTTCAAATCACGCACCTCACCTTTGATGGTTTCGACCAAAAGGGTCATGAGCGCTGTGACTTCTGCGGGTGGGCGGTTCCAGTTCTCTGTGCTGAAGGCGTACAGGGTGAGGTATTGTACACCTATTTGTGCCGCAGCTTCGGTGACCTCACGCACACTTTTCACGCCGCTGCGGTGGCCGAGCACCCGCGGCATGCCTTTTTGTTTGGCCCAACGGCCATTGCCGTCCATGATGATAGCGATATGCTGTGGAACTTTTTCCGGGATAATCTGAGCTTGAAGGTCGGGCATAATGATGTTTCAAAACCTTGCGCTTCCTTGTTTAATGGTGTAGCCGAACAAGCAGTGTGCAGTAAAAATGTTGACAAAAGTACGGACTGAGGCGCTTTCATAGACCTTAATTTTATTGGAGTTGGCTTACAAGTTCATTTTTCTAAAAAAATTGCGAACCTTCGCCGCAATAAAACGACAAATATGCATCAGGAAGTCCGCCAACGCTACAACGCCGCCTTTACCCAGGAGAAGTATGAGGCTTTCCTCCACACGGTCAACACAGAATACGGGGAGCCATGCACCTTCAGGGTTTCCGAAACGCCAATTTTTGTGCCCAAAGCCCTGAAAAACAAGTTGTTGAAGGGCGTTGAGGACATCTGCGCCGTCATAACCGCCCCCGATTTCAAGCAGCGGAGCGAAGCCGCGCTGCCCAAACACCTGAACGTGCCTGGCGAAGCCCCGCACACAGAGTTCCTTCAGCTCGATTTCGGTATCTGCCGCGACGCGAACGGAGAATTTACACCGCAACTGATCGAGATGCAGGGCTTCCCATCTTTGTACTTTTACCAGCACCTGCTGGCAGAGAGCTACCGAAAGCATTTCGACATCCCCGCCGATTTCCACCACCTGTTCGGCGGCTTAGACACTGCCGGTTACATCGAGGTGATGCGCCAGGTGATCGTGGGCGGCTCCAAGCCAGAGAACGTGATCCTGCTGGAGATAGAGCCGGAGAAACAGAACACCCGCATCGATTTTTGGGGCACACAGAAATACTTAGGCACCAAGGTGCTGTGCCTCTCCAAGCTCAAGCGGGAGGGCCGCGACTTGTACTACCTCGACGAGAACAATCGCCGCGTCGGGGTAGAGCGCATCTACAACCGCATCATTTTTGACGAACTGGAAAAACGCGCCGACCTGCCCAGGGAATGGGACATGACCACGGAGGTGAATGCCGAGTGGGTGGGGCACCCCAACTGGTTTTTCCGCATCTCCAAGCACTCGCTGCCCTTTATCCAAAGCGACTTTGTGCCCAAAACGCTGTTTGTCAATGAATTGAAATCAATCCCCGACGATTTGGAAAATTGGGTGCTCAAGCCGCTGTTCTCCTTTTCCGGTCAGGGCGTCAAAATCAACGTCAGCCGCGAAGACGTGGAGTCGGTGGACGACCCGTCGAACTTCATCCTGCAGCGCAAGGTGGAGTACGTCAGCGGTGTGCAGACGACCAACCCCGAGGAGCCATCAAAATGCGAGATCCGCATGATGCTGGTGTGGGACAAGACATGGGAAAAGCCCCGCCTGGTGAACAACCTCATTCGCATGAGCAAAGGCGAAATGGTGGGGGTGCGCTACAACAAGGGCAAGGATTGGGTGGGCGCCAGCGTAGGTTTTTTTGAACCCTAGTGCCGGACCCGGCACTATCCCATCATTTCATCCATACTGGGCAATTTCCCAAAGCGGCGCAGCATGGCAAAATGGGAGCGGATGGCGTGAAAAAAAGACTGGTGCTCCAGGTACGGCACGTTGAACTCTTTAGCTGTGCTTTGCACGATACCCGCAATGCGCGGGTAGTGGATATGGCAAATTTTAGGGAACAGATGATGCTCCACCTGAAAATTCAGTCCGCCCACATACCAGGACAAAATGCGGTTGCGCCGGGAAAAATTGACCGTGGTCTCCATCTGGTGAATGGCCCATTCATTTTCAATAGCCCCCTGTTCATTGGGCAGCGGGAAGCTCGTTTCTTCCACTGAATGCGCCAGTTGAAATATCACCGTCAGGATGATGCCCCCGATGGCGTGCATGAGCAAAAAGCCCAGCAATACCTGCCAGAAAACGACACCCGCTAACAATGGTATGCCAACCATCACGCCAAAATAAGCCAGTTTGATGGCCATTATTTTGAGTAAAAAGACCCTGTTCCCGGCTTTGGTGTTTTTGTTGATCCCCATCTTTGTGTACCGGAAATACTGCAGGAAATCCTTGGCTGTCACCCAATACAGGGTAACCAACCCATAGATGAACAGCGCGTGCAACCATTGAAAGCGGTGGGCTTTTTTCAATTCGGTGTGGGGAGAAAGGCGCAGCCCGGGCTTGTCGGCGATGTCCTCGTCGTAATGGGCGATATTGGTAAAGGTATGGTGCAGGTTGTTGTGCTGCATCTTCCAGTTGGCCACCGAGCCGCCCAACAGAAGGAGGGAGTACCCGATCCAGTCATTGACCCGCTGGTTTTTGGAAAAAGCACCGTGGTTGGCATCGTGCATAATGCTCATGCCCACGCCCGCCATGCCCACGCCCATGAGGGCCCAAAGCAACAAAGCCCAGCCAAAAGCGGGTTGTAAAAAGGCAATGGCAAAAAGCGGAAGTACATACACCCCCATCAGGATGATGGTTTTGACTACGATACCGCCGTTGGCGTGTTTCGACAGCCCATGTTCTTTGAAATAGGCGTCAACGCGGGCATTAAGGGTAGGATAAAATTTGGATTTTTCGTTGGCAGTGAAACGGATTGGCGCAATAGATGCCATGAATAAACGGAAGTTGTGTACGGTGTACGGTGAATTTGTATCTCGCTTCCAACAACTTTAACCCTGCACCTAATAGCATTGACAATCAATCAATTGCTATTATCGAACATGCATTACCGCTGCTGAAAACCTTGAAGTAGAACGCAAAATTTATGCAAATCGCGCTCGAATACGCCGACAATATACCAAGAAATTCCCAGTACGGCCTTTTTAGAAACAAATCGGCCACTGGTAGCAAATGCTGTCGAGCGTATTTTACCTTTGTAAAAATCATTGCTCAGGTTTACCGAAAATACTTTAACCATGAAATTTTACCGCACTACCCTTTTGCTCACATTGCTCTTGTTTGTCCAAGCCCTGACCGCCCAGCCTGCCTGGATACGCGACAGTCTGGATTTTTACATCACCCGCTCCATGAAAACAGAAAAGGTGCCGGGCCTGGCCATCGCCGTAATCCAGGACGGGAAAGTTGTATTGCAACGCAGCTATGGCGTGTTGGAAGACGGCAGCGCGGAAGCCGTGGATGCCAACACCCTATTTATGATCGGCTCCAACTCGAAAGCCTACACCGGCACCGCCATCGCCTTGCTGGAACAGGAAGGCAAGCTCGGCCTCGACGACAGAGTGAGCAAATGGCTGCCCAAATTCCGCCTCCACGATGCCTGCGCGACCAGTATGACCACCCTGCGCGACCTGCTTTGCCACCGCATCGGCATGCGCACTTTCCAGGGCGATTTCACTTTTTGGGGCAGCACCCTCAGCCAGGAAGAGGTGATGGAAAAGATGGCAGCTTTGGAACCTTCGTATGATTTCCGAAGCCGCTTTGGCTACTGCAATTCGGCGTTCCTGACCGCCGGTAAGGTCATCCCCGCCGCCGCCGGCATGAGCTGGGAGGAGATGGTTCGGGAGCGCATTTTCAAGCCATTGAAAATGGATCGCGCCCTGGCGCTTTCAGCCGAACTGCCTGCCGCACGCAACTACGCCAAGCCCCATGCCCTATACGACCAGCAACTGCAACAATTGCCACCACCTACCATCGACAACATGGCGCCCGCGGGCTCTATCAGCCTGAGCGTGAGCGATATGACGCATTGGCTGCTGATGCAGATGGATACCGGGCGCTACGGAGGCGTACAGGTACTGCCCAAAAGCGTGATCCTCAAAACCTGGGACATGAACACAGTTGTGAACCCACGCAACAGCTACGGCTATGGGCTGGGCTGGTTTATCTCCTACCCGGATGGCAAAAAAATGCTCGACCACACGGGCGGCGTGGACGGCTTCCTGTCGGCCAGCGCTTTCCTGCCCGAACTGCGGCTGGGGGTCATCGTCCTGACCAATTCGGACAACAACAGCTTGTACGCCAGCCTCCGCGACCAGTTGTTGCAAGTGTATCGGAACCAGCAGTTTAGCAATAAAATCGCTGAAGCGACGGCCCGTTGGCAGGAAAATGAAAAGCAGGAAGCAGCGCGCATCGCCAAATTGCGGGCAACCGTGGCGCAGACCAAGCCGCTGAGCGCCGCCAACCAGGAAAGCTTCACCGGCAATTACAGCAATCCGGTTTATGGCGACATAAAAGTAGTCCGCGAAAACGCCTTCTTGCTCGTTCAACTCAGCCACCACCCCAACGGCACCGCCATCCTGGAATACCTGGGCGACGACAATTTCCTGTGCACCTTTGGCACGCCGACCCTGGGCATACAGCCGATGACGTTCAATCGGGATGCGAAAGGGAAAGTAATTGGCCTGACGCTGAAGGTGAATGATTTTATTGAGTATGGGGCTTATGAATTTACAAAAAAATGAACTGGAAGATCATTTACTGCGGGCTTTTGGGGCTGGGCCTACATTTAACTGCCATGGCACAGAACATAGATACCTCAACCCCCGGGGTACTGGCCATAACACCTATGAATGGTGCTGGTTCTATGCCAGTTTTCTCTCCTTTTTGTAGCGATATCGTTTGGCTCGCGAAGCTAACTGTACAATTATCGACGCGTAGGTTCTTGCCTGTCGACTCCAGCATGGCCTGTATGCCAGCAAATGTGCGCAATACGCCTTTCGCCAATGATCCGATCTATCCGGCGCGAACCCGTGGAGTGACCGATCCGTATGCCCATCAATACTATTGGGCATTCAAGTACCAGCGCGACAGTTGTATCGTTTGGCGATATGATTTGGAAGCAGGTCGGTTGCAGCATTTCCTTACGCTCTCCAAAGGCCAATTCGGAATGGGTCATGTGCTCGGGAAAGCGGGCTTATGGGTGGCAGGCGAAAATGGATTAACGCTGTTTGATCGACACCAGGGCGCCATAATCAAACAAGCCGGCAAGCCCACCGGTGAGTCTTTCATTCTGCGGCTACAACCTTGGGGAGATGACTTACTCGTAAATGACCGCTGGCTTTTCCGTTTGGAACAAAATCGATACGAAGATTTTTTCCCACTGCCAGACGACATGAAAGGCTGCAAATCGCCCACCAACACAGAATTCTTTGGGGAAGCTTGCATAACAAGCGCCATTGAAAACGGAGAAAGTGCCGAATACCTCATTGCAGCAGGCCAAAAGGCAATTCGGTTGCCTTTCAAACAGCACTGGGCCATGCGCCGAAACGACCTGGCCGTCAACCCGCCTGTTGCCTGGTTTTCTTTTCCCGACAAGCTCCTGGCTTTCAACTATACTACAGGCGACAGTATCATATACAGCTTCAACACCGGCGAACCACTTTTAGGTGACCAGGCCGGCCCATTCTTGGGATTCCGTTCAGAAAGAGGCCTTTCCTTTTTTGATAAAAAGAATGGTCAGGTGAGGATGTTGACTAAGAATTTTGGCTACAATCCTCCTTTGCACTTCATCTCAGACCAGCGCTACATTTACCTGACATTTGAGGACCATTGGGAAATCATAGACTTTTCCAAACTGCATCCAAATTTCAAACATTCCACAATTTTGGAAGAATTTGAGGCATTTGATCTGGAAAGAAAAGCCTTGGTGGAAGCACTTCCTGAGGCGTTTTATGCGCAATATGCGGTATATTCAGGACTGTTAAATAAGTACCAATCCCTGAACAACCCCAAAATAGAAGCCGCATGGACAGAGATTTCCAAGCAACTTGGTTATTTATTGTGGCAAGCGCCCGATTCCGTTTTAGTGCGTGTTGCAAAGGAGTATCATTCCGGTCGTTTTTCTCCCAAGCTCTCCTGTGGTATAGTACAAGCGCTTTTCACCTATTATTGCAGGAAAACGAACTTGAAGCAAGCCCTAAAATTAACAGCAATGCCAGGCAATGAAGCTTGTATCAGTGAACAGGATGGCAACGGCGACTACTTTATGGCGCTGGTTCGAACGACCCAGCATCAACTCGATAGTGTGAAAGCCTCGGCGGCTCCTCCCGACGAGCGCATGTATGCCGAAGGAACCATTTGGTGGGATTTTTGCCGTTCTCAAATGGGCTTTGGGTACTTGTGGACGCTGGAAGAAGGGTTGCAAAAGCCAATGTCTTATTTCCGAAAGCTTATTCAAAAGTACCCGGAAAGCCCATGGGCCGACAACGCGGCCTATGATACATTGTACTTCATTGATTACCAGCCGCAGGCAACCGACGATTACCTGCCGCCAGGCAATGACAACAAAGCCTATCAAGCCTTTACCCAATTCCTGAAAGATTACCCCAACTCCGATCGCCGGCCTGACGTGCTGGTACGCTTAGCCAATGTCATACAGCGTGGGGTATATGATGCCCAATACAACAACATAAACAAAGAAACTGCCGACGATTACCTGTACATCGTGGCAACTGAATACCCCGATTTTGCCAAAAACTCAAAGGAATACCAAGCATCGCTCGCACAGCAAAACCGGTATCATTGGGCTAACCGTTGGGATATCACCCTCTTGTTCAACAAAGAAAAATACCAAACAGGCGACAGCATCCTGGTTACGGTGCAGTTGCAGAACAGAAGCGGCTCAGCAAAAACATTGCAACCTGATTTTCTCCAGAACTGGCACAAAGGGTTGAAGCTTCAACTGAGCAAAACCGTGGAGAAAGGCTGTGAAGGCTTGTGGGGCGACTTTCCCTTGTTGCCGATCGGGACAAAAGACACGGTACAGGCTGTGACCGTTCAGCCCCGGG
This sequence comes from uncultured Saprospiraceae bacterium, assembly GCA_964621185.1. Lineage (GTDB taxonomy): Bacteria > Bacteroidota > Bacteroidia > Chitinophagales > Saprospiraceae > M3007. The sequence goes on from CAZULM010000045.1 coordinate 23,267, forward strand.
ATTTCTACACTGAAACGTTCATGCTGGGGCAAAAATCCTACACCAAAAGGTTTTACCCCGGCTCTTTTGAACTCGAAAGCGGCGCTGCCTACGATTATTACCTGGAGTTTCGGCACGAGGATTTCAGTTGGTTATGGGTGGAAGCAAAAAATCGCGGGCGGATTCGAATGGAATAGGGTACTTTAGCCCCGTACCCCCAACTTTCAGTTGGGGCATTTTTTGCCAGGCCAACTAAAAGTTGGCGGCACATGCCATGAAAAAACAACTCCTCCAAAAGCTCCAGCAAGCGGAGCTCATCGACCAACACGATGTTGAAAAAATCGAGCTTTTTGAGTCAAAAAAGCCCTTCTCCTTGCATTGGGAGCTCAAAACCCTGCTCTATCTCGGCGTCCTGCTGCTGAATATCGGCTTAGGCGTTCTGATCTACGAGAACATCGATACCATTGGCCATGCCGTGCTGATCGGACTGATCGGGCTTGTCAGCGCCGCCTGTTTCTGGTACGCTATCCGGCGCCGCAAGCCATTTTCGCTGGGCACGGTGGAAAGCCCCACCCCGTTTTACGATTATATCCTGCTGCTGGGTTGCCTCACGTTTTTGATCATGGAAGGCTACATGCAATACCAGTACGGGATTTTTGGGACGCGTTATGGGTTAGTCACCTTTATCCCGATGGTTTTGTTTTTCACCCTTGCGTATTGGCTCGACAACCGGGGCGTGCTGTCGATGGGCATCACCGCGTTGGCCGCCTGGCTGGGCATCACCGTGACACCGCAGGATTTGCTACGCGAAAATGATTTCAACAGCTCGACCATCGTTTACACCGGGGTGCTGTTGGGGTTGATATTGACCACAGTGCCGTTTTTGAGCGAGCGCTGGGGCATAAAAAAGCATTTTTCCCTCACTTACCTCAATTTTGGGGTGCATATCCTGATGATATCCACCCTGGCCGGCATGATGGCTTTGGGTCAAACTCTGCTGTTTTTCCTTTTGCTCCTTGCGGCAGTAGGCTTTTTCCTTTGGTACGCCCGCACCAGGGGCTCCTTTTATTTCCTGACGGTTGCGGTGTTGTACGGCTACATAGGTTTTACTTACATGCTGATTTTCAATACCAAAAGCTTAGCCCTTGATTTCGTATTTTACCTGTACTATTTTATTATTTCCTGCGTAGGGGTCATTTTGTTTCTTATCAATTACAAACGTTTCTTCAAAACAAACCAACCATGACTGCTTATAACAATGATTGGCTGGAAGCCTTGTGGGTCAGGGAAAACGCCAGCGAGTGGCGGGAAAACCACCTGCTTTCCGAAGAGAAATGGACTGCCTTACAAACGCGATTCATATCCCATTTTTACTCGCCCAACATTTTTATCCGCATCGGTCTTGCCATATTCTGCATGATCTTGCTATCGGCGGCAATGGGGTTGACAGCGATTGTGTTAGATCCCGATTCCAGCTTTGGGTTTTCTGCCTTCTGCATATTTTGGGGCATCGTATGCCTGGTAATGCTCGAAAAATGGGCAATTGAGGGTGCACGGCACCGTGGCAGCGGTATCGACGACATGCTGTTGTACACTGCAGTAAGTGCCATAGTGGGTGGCATTTTAAGCACTTTGCATTATTCTACCAGCAGTTTGACGTATTGCTGCATTCTTTTACCCTTCCTGTTTGCGGCCAGCGTCCGGTATATTGACCGGCTGATGGCAGCGGCAACTTTTATATGTGCCTTGCTCATCGTTTTGCTCGTGGTAAAAGACATTCCCAAACTGGCGCTTTACCTCCTGCCTTTTGCCGGAATGGCGTTTTCAGCTGGGGCTTACTTTTTTGCCCGCAATGGGCAGCAGCGTTATGCCTGGCGCTACTGGCACAGCGTTTTATGGGTGGTGGAAATGCTGGCACTGGCCACGTTTTACGCCAGCGGGAATTTTTGGGTGATTCAACAAGCCGGCGCAGCGATGTTCGAGCTGGAGCAGGCGCCGATCCCCTGGTTTTTCTGGGCGTTCACCTTTGGCGTACCTGTGGCGTTCATTTATTTTGGCCTGAAACGCCCCGACCGGCTGATACTGGATATGGGACTGGCTTGCGTGGGACTGGCGGTGTTTACTTTCCGGTATTACTACCATGTGTTGCCTATTGCCTGGGCAGCTGCCATTGGCGGTGGCATATTGTTCGCCGTTGCTTATTTTTCCATCCAGTATTTGCGGAAAAATGCAGGGAGCTACACCTATATGGAACAATCGAGCACCACCATGCTGCAGGAAATTGAACAACAGCTTATCGAGCAGACCATTGCCAATCAGCCCACGGACGCGCCGGATAAAAAGGATGGATTTGGGGGTGGCGGGTTTGGCGGCGGTGGGGCAAGTGGGGATTTTTGAAGCCATAAAATATTTGAAATTATCCTTTCCATGTTTCATTCTCCGCACAAGCTTTTCTACCTTTGCCCCCCGAAATGAAAAAACGAACAAAAACGTCATTCACTTCGGTCATGCCGGAAACTGGTCTTTCATAGCCAGTTTCCGGCATTTTTTTTACCACTGTCAACCGTACAATGCGCGATACATCCATCCAAACCATCCTCATCATCGGCTCCGGGCCTATTATCGTCGGCCAGGCTTGCGAATTCGACTATTCCGGCTCCCAGGCCAGCCGCTCCCTGCGGGAAGAAGGCATCAAGGTCGGCCTGATCAATTCCAACCCGGCCACGATCATGACCGACCCCGTGACTGCCGATTATATTTACCTGCGGGCGCTCACGCCCGAGAACATCGAGGAAATATTGCGGGAACACCAGGAGTCGCCCAATTTACCGGCTTTTGATGCGGTGTTGCCCACCATGGGCGGCCAAACCGCGCTGAACCTCGCCATCGAGTGCGAGAAAATGGGCATATGGGAACAGTACGGCTGCCGAATGATCGGCGTGGACACCGCCGCCATCGAACTGACCGAAAACCGGGAACTGTTCAAAAATCTGGTAGTATCCCTTGGGCTTAGTGTGGCGCCCTCCTACATCGCCAACTCCTTTCTGGAAGGCAAAGAAGCGGCACAAAAAATTGGCTTCCCCTTAGTTATCCGCCCTTCCTATACCCTCGGCGGCACGGGTGGCGGCTTTTGTATGAAAGAGGAAGACTTCGACGAAGCGCTTTCCCGCGGCCTCAACGCCTCCCCTTCCCATGAAGTACTGGTGGAAAAAGCTGTTTTTGGCTGGAAAGAGTTTGAGCTGGAACTGCTGCGCGACAAAAACGACAACGTCGTCATTATTTGCACCGTCGAAAACCTCGACCCCATGGGCGTGCATACGGGCGACTCCATTACCGTAGCCCCGGCCATGACCTTGTCGGACACTGCCTACCAGGACATGCGCAACCAGGCCATGAAAATCATGCGCGCGCTGGGGAATTTCGCCGGAGGCTGCAACGTGCAGTTTGCCCAAAACCCGGAAGATGAGAAACTTATCGCCATCGAAGTGAACCCCAGGGTATCGCGCTCATCAGCCCTGGCCAGCAAAGCCACGGGCTACCCGATCGCCAAGATCGCCGCCAAACTCGCCATCGGCTACACCCTCGACGAACTCAAGAACCAAATCACCAAAACCACCTCTGCCTACTTCGAACCCACGCTCGACTATGTGATCGTGAAGATGCCGCGCTGGAATTTCGAAAAATTCCACGGCGCCGACCCGCGCTTGGGCCTGCAGATGAAATCCGTCGGCGAGGTGATGAGTATCGGCAGGAGCTTCAACGAGGCACTGCAAAAAGCATGTCAGAGCCAGGAGAACAGTCGTGCCGGGCTGGGCGCCGACAAAAAAGAATGGATGAAGACCGATGACATCCTCGAGCGGCTCGAACAGGTGAGCGACGACCGGATTTACCGCGTCCGCGATGCCATCCGGCTGGGCATCCCCGCCAAATCGGTGCAAAAAATGACGGGCATTGACCCCTGGTTCATCAACGAAATCAAAGACCTGGTGAAGATGGAAGACCGCCTGCTGAAATACAACGTGGCTGACGACATCCCCGCCGACTTCTTCCTGGAGCTCAAGAAAAACGGCTACTCCGACGCACAGATCGCCTGGATACTCCGCATCTCTGAAAAAGAAGTGGCCCGCCGCCGCAAGCAGCTGGGCATCCGCCGGGTGTTCAAGATGGTGGACACCTGCGCCGCTGAATTCGAGTCAAAGACCAACTATTTCTATTCTACCTTCGACGGCAAGAACGAGAGCATCCGTTCCGACAAAAAGAAGATCGTCGTGCTGGGCTCAGGGCCCAACCGCATCGGCCAGGGCATCGAGTTTGATTATTGCTGTGTCCACGGGATTTTGGCAATAAAAGAAGCTGGTTATGAAGCCATTATGGTGAATTGCAACCCGGAAACGGTATCGACCGACTACGACCTGGCCGATAAGCTGTATTTCGAGCCCGTGTACTGGGAACACCTCGAAGAAATCCTGGAACACGAACAGCCCGACGGGGTCATTGTGCAGCTTGGTGGGCAAACCGCCTTGAAACTCGCCGAAGACCTCCACAAAAATGGCTGGAACATCATCGGCACCAGTTTCGACAACATGGATATTGCCGAAGACCGCGGCCGCTTCTCCGAGCTGCTGCACGAATTAGACGTGCCGTACCCCAAATTCGGCGTCGCCCACGACGTGGATGCCGCGCTCGACATCGCCCGGCGGCTGCCCTACCCCCTGCTCGTGCGCCCTTCCTATGTGTTGGGCGGCCAGCGCATGAAGATCGTGATCAACGACGCAGAGCTGGAACGCCAGGTGCTCACCATTTTCAAGCACATGCCCGACAACAAGATTTTGATCGACCAGTTCCTGGAACGCGCCAAAGAAGCCGAGATCGATGCCATTTTCGACGGCGACGATTTCCACATCATGGGCGTGATGGAGCATATCGAGCCGGCAGGCATCCACTCCGGCGACAGCAGTGCGATGCTCCCCCCCTACTCGCTCGGCCCCATTGTGATACAACAAATGGCGGAGTACGGGGAAAAAATTGCCCGGGCCTTGAACATCAAGGGGCTGATAAACATCCAGTTTGCGATCAAGGACGACCAGGTATATGTGATAGAAGCCAACCCCCGGGGTTCGCGCACCACGCCCTTTATCGCCAAGGCCTACCAGATTCCCTACCTCAACATCGCTACCAAGATCATGTTGGGCACCCACAAACTGAAAGATTTCAAGATGGACAACCAGCTCGACGGGTATGCCATAAAAATACCGGTATTCTCCTTTGACAAATTCGCGGGGGCCGACAAGCGCCTTGGGCCAGAGATGAAATCGACGGGCGAAGCGATACATTTTATCAAGGACTTGCGGGACCCGTATTTCAGGGAGTTGGATCGAAACAGGAGCATGTATTTGTATAATTGAGTACCGCCACGTACCGCCAACTTTCAGTTGGCGCATCCTTCGCAAACTGAAAGTTGGCGGTACGTGCTGGTTATTAAAATATACTCAACGGAAAGGGCTTTGCGAAAATATTAGAGGGCAAATCCTTGATAATCAATATGATCTATCCTAAAAATCTCGCAAATCACTAGGATCCCGGTATAAAATAGTATCCTTGTCCCCAAAAAAATCAAATATGTCTTTCGCACAATTCTTCCGCGCCCTCCAAACCCTCTTCTTCGCCCTGCTCGCCGGCCAAATACTCATCTGCCTGATGTTTTTATTCCTCATGGAAACCGACCCTCGAACGCCAAACGTTGAGATGGGCTCCTGGTTGCCCGGCAGTACGGTGGCCTCGCTTATCCTGCTGGGCGCTGCGCTTTTTATCCGCAAAAAACTGACGGATTCGGCAAAGGAAAAATCCAGCCTCAAGGAAAAGCTCGCCGCTTATCGAACGGCGCAATTCAGCGGCTGGGCCATTACCGAAGTCGCTACCTTGGTCAACGGCGTTTTCTTTTTCTTTTCCGGAAAAATTGAGTTCCTGTACATCGCAGGCACGATCATCGCGTTTTTCTTTACCCTGCTTCCTGTCAAGAACAAGCTCATCAACGAGCTGGATCTTGATTCCACGGACCAAAGTGTGCTCAACGACCCGAACGCAGTGGTAGCCGATCCGCCTAAAGGGCGCAGATAAGCCAGTTTTTCGATCATTTCACCCATCCACAAAACAACTCAAATGAACGTCCTGAAACTGGTTTCCATTTTTAATTGGGCTGTCATAGCCTTTCTGGTATTTGTTATAGCTTTTGAAACAATATTTCCTGCCAAAGGCGGCGATGCTGCTGGCCGTGGCATAGGCCAGGCAATTTACTTTCTGGCTATTGTGGCGCTGGTATTGTTGCTTGTGCTGAATTTGTTGCCCTACAAATGGGCGAAATACGCGGCCTTTGCCTTGGTAGCCATCCCCATACTTTATATTAAGCTGGAACCTGAATGGCGCAAGATGAAGCGCATTGCCCGCAACGCCATGGAAGATGCCAAGCCCATTTTCCCGGACGCGCCCCGCGAGCGCATCGCCCGCGCCATCCACGATGGCAATCCTGAAAAACTGAAGGAACTATTGCAAGAACCGCCGCCCAACCTGAACGAAGGCGGGGAACTGCTGGCGTTCGCCATCAACGAAAGCAATGGCGCCTCCTACAAACCGGCTGAAAGGCTTGCGTGCACGAAGCTGCTTTTCCAGTCGGGAGCCCGGTTCGATAGTTTGGGTGCATCAAAAAGGGACCTGCTTTTTGCGGTAGCTTCCACGGGCGATGCCACCCTGTTGCGCTTGCTGCTCGAACAAGGGGGGGATGCAAAGGCCATCCATCCTCACTTCAACTACAGCATGCTCTTTGAAGCGATCATGGGCTATATGGAGCCGGAAGAAACGGTAAGGGTGCTGCTCGAATTTGGCGCCGACACCAACGTCACGGCCCAGCTCGACGACGAACAAGGCCGCACCTCACCACTGGTACGGGCGGCAGAAGTAGGCCGCTGGGGCGTTTGCGCCGCCTTAGTGGAACATGGGGCAAACGTGGACTTCAAGACGAAAAACGGCCTCTCCTTGCGCACGTTTATGGATGACCCGGAATTGAATTTGCCAGAGGCCGGCTACTCCAACAAACCAGATTACGAGCGGCTGAAAGGCTTGTTGCGCAAGTGATCTTTTGATTTGAAACCGCGCTATTTCCGACGTTTTGCGGCCTTAATGGACTACCCATTGCAACAGGAGTCGCCCCGAATCTTCAAAACTATCTTAAGCTGTGGAAAAGTGCAGCGTATGTTTATACTTATTTGTCAGACCGCGAAAAGCGGTCAGACCAAGGGCTGTCGTCTGACCGCTTTTCGCGGTCTGACGAATAGGTTTTTACAATTTTGCCCTACAAATGATGCCAGGTTATTCCTTATTTGAAATGCTTGTCAAAATTCGGGATGGCTCAGGTTTGAGTCTTATCTTTGCTGTGCAGTACAGCAGCCCCGCTTCAACGCCCTTCCAACTTGCGCCTTTCCGTCGTCATCGTCAATTACAACGTCCGCCATTTCCTCGAACAGGCGCTCGGTTCCGTGCGCCGCGCCATGCAGGGCATCGAGGGAGAAGTATGGGTGGTGGACAACAACTCCGTGGATGATTCCCTGCGCATGGTGCGCGAGCGTTTCCCAGAAGTAAAGCTGATCGCCAATACGGACAACCCAGGGTTTGCGGTGGCCAACAACCAGGCCATCCAACAATGCTCCGGCGAGTACGTGCTGCTGCTCAACCCCGACACCTTGGTGGAAGAGAACACCTTCCACAAATGCTTGGCGTTCATGGACGCGCACCCCGATGCCGGCGGGCTGGGCGTGAAGCTGATCGACGGCAGCGGCAAGTACTTGCCAGAGAGCAAGCGCGGCTTCCCGTCGCCCTGGGTGGCATTTTGCAAGACTTTCGGGCTTTCCAGCATTTTCCCAAAGAGCAAGCTGTTCAACCACTATTACCTGGGGCACCTGAGCGAGCACGAGACCCAGGAAGTGGAGGTACTGGCCGGCTGCTTCATGTTCATGCGCCGCGCCGCGCTCGACAAATCGGGGCTGCTCGACGAGGCTTTTTTCATGTACGGGGAAGACATCGACCTGTCGTACCGCATCACGCAGGCGGGCTATAAGAACTACTATTTCCCGGAAACCAGCATCATCCATTACAAAGGAGAAAGCACCAAAAAAGGCAGCCTGAACTACGTCCGCACCTTTTACCAGGCGATGATCATTTTTGCGGAAAAGCATTTCACCGGTCGGCGGGCAGGGCTGTTCATTTTCATGCTGCACGGCGCGATTTGGCTCCGGGCCGGCATCACCCTGGCGCGCAATATTTGGGGGAAAATATGGCTCCCGATCCTAGATGCCATCGCCATCTACATCGGCCTGCTGATCCTGAAAGACTTTTGGGCCAATTATTTTTACAAAGACCCCGATTGGTTCAAGCCCAACGTGCTGTGGTTCAATTTCCCGCTGTACATCATGATATGGTTGGGCACCGCCTGGCTAAACGGCGCGTACGATGCCCGCTACGAGCTGCGCCGGCTGGTGCGCGGGCTGAGCTTCGGCACCCTGTTACTGGCCGCCGTGTATGGCTTCCTCGACCTCGATTACCGGCCCTCGCGCGCCCTTGTGCTCATGGGCGCGGTGTGGGCGGTGCTCTCTACGGTGGGCATCCGGGCGCTGGCACATTTTTTCACCTTTCGGAATTTCCGCGTCGGACGGGAGCGCAGCAAAAATGTCGTCATCGTCGGCTCCGAAACAGAAGGACAGCGGGTCGCCGAACTGCTCGGCAAGGTGGGAGCCGGAAAGAACCTGATCGGTTATGTGTCGCCTACGAACCGACCTGAAACATCCTTGACAGAAAGCAGCGCACTGGGCACCATCGCCCAATTGGGTGAAATTGCCCGTATCTATCAAATAAACGAGGTGATTTTTTGCTCCAAAGACATTTCCAGCCAGGAAATCATGCAGTGGATGACCACCCTGGGCCCTGCTATAAGCTACAAAATAGTGCCGGAAGAAAGCCTAAGCATCATCGGCAGCAGCAGCAAAGACGAGCCGGGCGAGCTGTACACCATCGACATCAGGTACAACATCGCCCAGCCGGTGGAGCGGCGCAACAAGCGCGTCGTTGACCTTGCAGTGTGCATGGCGCTGTTGGCCACCCTCCCGATTTGGCTGTTTTTTTCCCGGAATAGGAGGCTTTGGCTGCAAAATTTCTGGCCTGTTCTGGCGGGCAGGAAAACCTGGGTCGGCTACGCGGCCACGGGCTCGAACGGCGCACTGCCCAAACTCAAACCCGGCGTATTTTCCCCGCTCGACGGCATCAACGGCATCCAGGTAAACGCGCCAACAGCAGCCCGGCTCGATTTTTTCTATGCCAAAGACTGGGACACCGGCAAGGATTTGGAGATTCTGTGGAAATGCTTCCTGTAAAATTTACCAGGTAAAAAAAAGACCACTCGACTTTCGTCAAGTGGCCAAAACCAAATGAAAACAATCTTCCTACCGTAATATCAGCGGCCCTAGGTGGGCCGTCGTTAAGATCAAATTTATGCCTTTTATACGCCGCGACAGGGTTTAGGTCACATCCCAGTTTAAACTTTTTCCAAATATACGCTGCCCACCCTCAAATAGATGTCAGGGAAACCCCTGATTTATCTACTTTTGCCGATCGTCATTTTCAACTCATAAAATATTATGCACCAAATAATTAACTCCCTGCACTCCTATAACCGCTACCTCATCCTCGTCGCCCTTGTCCTGGTGCTGTACCGCTCCTGGACGGGCTGGAAAGGGCGCAAACCTTTTGAGAAATTTGACAATACCGCTTCGGTTGCGCTGCTGGGACTGGCGCATTTGCAGGCGCTGCTGGGCCTGATCCAGTACTTCGGCACCAGCACCATCGTGCAGTCGGCACTGTCCGACATGGGCGCCGCGATGAAAAACAGCTGGCTGCGCTACTTCGCCGTGGAACACGCCACCATGATGCTGATCGCCATCGCCTGCATCCAGGTTGGCCGCAGCCTCTCGAAAAAAGCTGCCGACGACAACGACAAGCACAAAAAACTGGCCATCTGGACCACCGTGGCGACGGTGCTGATTGTTGCGACCTTGGCTATGAAAGGGCTGTTGTTCAGCACTTTGGCCGAGGTCAATGGCGGGTAACAAACTATTTCACTTTCTACGATGCAAAAACCATCCTTAGCAGAAGGCACCCGCGACTTTGGCCCCGAACAGGTCAGGAAGCGGGGCTATATCTTCGACACCGTGCGGGCGGTGTTCAGCAAGTTCGGTTTCCAGCCGCTCGAAACGCCGGCCATGGAAAACCTCAGCACGCTCACGGGCAAGTACGGCGACGAGGGCGACAAACTCCTGTTCAAGATACTCAACAACGGCGACTACCTCAAAAACGCCGATGTCGAGGCCCTGGAGGCCAAAGACTCCAACAAGCTCATCGCCAGCATCGCCAAGCGGGGCCTTCGCTACGACCTCACCGTGCCCTTCGCCCGATACGTGGTGATGAACCGAGGCACGCTCAGTTTCCCGTTCAAGCGCTACCAGATACAGCCCGTATGGCGCGCCGACCGCCCCCAGCGCGGCCGCTACCGCGAGTTTTACCAATGCGACGTGGACGTTATCGGCTCGGATTCGTTGCTCTATGAGGCGGAGTTGGTACAAATTTACGACCAGGCATTTGCCGCTATGGGCCTGCCCGTCACCATCAAGATCAACAACCGCAAGGTGCTGTACGGCATCGCCGAAGCCGCCGGAATCGCCGACCGGTTCGCGGACATGACCGTGGCCATCGACAAGCTCGACAAGGTGGGCATAGAGGGCGTGCGCAAGGAACTCGCCGAGCGCGGCATCCCTGCTTCGGCCATCGCCACCGTGGAAAAAATATTGGGATCGCCCGATACGATGTCGTTGCGCCCCGTGTTGGCCAACAGCCCCACCGGCTTGGCAGGCCTCGACGAGCTGGAGCGCGTGTTCCGCTTGCTGGCGCCTGTTCACATCCAGAACGAGCTGCAGTTCGACATTACCCTGGCGCGCGGCCTTTCCTATTACACGGGCTGTATTTTCGAGGTGGCGGCCAAGGGCATCAAGATGGGCAGCATCGGCGGCGGTGGCCGCTATGCCGACCTCACCGGCGTGTTCGGGGTGCCGGGGCTTTCCGGGGTGGGCGTGTCGTTTGGCGCCGACCGCATTTACGACGTGCTGGAAGAGCTGAACCTTTTCCCCGAATCGCTGTCGGAAAGCGTGAAAGTGCTGCTGATTTCTTTTGATGAGCCCACTTTTGAATACGCCTTCCAGTGCGCCAGCCATTTGCGGGCTGCCGGCATTTCCACGGAAATATACCCTGAGCCGGGCAAGCTGAAAAAGCAGTTCGAATACGCCGCCAAACGCAACGTGCCATTCGTGGCGCTCGCGGGCGAGAGCGAGATGGCGGGCGGTTTTCTGACGCTCAAGAACCAGGCAAATGGAGAGCAGCAACAGCTCACCCCCGCGCAGATCGCCGCGCTGCTTGCCTAAACCCATCCAGGAATGACCGATTTCGCGCCCTTCCCCATCCTGTTCGAAGACGAGTTTTTCATCGCCATCAACAAGCCGGCGGGCATCTTGGTGCACAGCACCGGGCTGAGCGAAGACAAGGTTTTCGTGCTGCAACTGCTGCAAGAACAATTGGGCGGGGAAAAAATCTTCACCACCCATCGCATCGACCGCGGCTCCTCCGGGGTGCTGGTGTTTGCCAAAAGCTCCGAGGCCGCCCGGCACTTAGGCGAGCAGTTTATGGGAAAGTCCATCGAGAAAAAATACCTTGCCATGGTGCGCGGCTGGCTGCACGAGCCCGCCACCATCGACTATGCCCTGACAGACAAGGACAGCAAAAAAAAGATCCCCCTTGATGCCATTACCCGTTACAAGCCCATCGGCACCTCGGAGATAAACGAGCCGATCGGCCTGCGCTACCCCAGCGCCCGGTTTTCCTTAGTGGAAGCCTACCCTGAAACCGGGCGGCGGCACCAGATCCGCAAGCACCTGGCCCATATCCACCACCCCATCATCGGCGACGCGCGGCACGGCGACGTGAAGCAGAACAAATACTTCCGCGACGTATTCAACATGCGCAGGATGATGCTGCACGCCGCCGCCATTTCCTTCGAGCACCCGGAGAAACACGAGCCCCTCAGCATCGAAGCGCCGATCGGGGCAGATTTCAGGCATGGGCTGGAGTTGGCTGGATTGGGTAATTTGATAATTTGATAATTCGATAATGTGATAATGGGCGCTGCCAGGTTGTTCCATGAGCTTTCGGGGCAATCAGTCACCCAGCCACGGCTACTCCACGCCGGCCTTTTTACTTTAAGCTGGCATAAGTTCTATCCCAGGCAATACAACACCCCAATGGAACGCGGATCGAACGGATTTGACGGATTTTAACGGATTTTTTACACGATTGAGAAATCCGTACGAATCCGTCAAATCCGTTCGATCCGGGTTCCATCAACAGCGGCGGAGCCGCGTCGGGAGCATTGTGGCCAGCTTTCCAAGCAAATTTTCGTGTCTTGCGAAACCACTGCCCTCATTGGATTGTCCAGAATTTTCTTTTGATTTACATGGCCAAGAGGGGGGGGGCAAAATTTAATTCTGAATTACAAATTTAACTAAAAAATATTAGAATAAAATTTTTTTGTTTTTTACAATTAAAATACTTTTGAAAGGACAAAACACACCCGTTCAATTTACCTGAAAACTGCTGACACCCATGAAAACTTGACCTTGCCTGCCCCACGCGCCTTGTTGCTAGAGCCATTCCCTTTGCTGTTTGCTTTTGTTGCCCATTGTTGGAGCTTTCGGTTTCGGAAGTGTCCTTGCTTTGGGGTTTAGGGCTTGAGGGCGATGTTGTCGGCTTGGGGTCTGGGTATTGAAAAGACCCTGCCATAGCTTCAGCGCAGGTGCGGTTATGGCGGGTACCCTCCTTCGCCACGCCTGCGGTGCGGTTATGGCGGGTGCCCTCCTTCGCCACGCCTGCGGCGAGGCTACGACGGGTAAAAAGGGCAGCGGTTGCTGCCGCTGCCCGGGAGTGCCCCGAATTTCCCCCGGTATATCCGAAACGGCCGGGTAAAAGGAACGGAGTAGGGTAAAAAACAATTTTCACAACATGAAAACCTACACTTTGTTTGCAATTGGATTGATCGTTCAAATAAATTCAACTTTACACATGAAAACTTTTTTGTTTCAAATTGATGCAATTTTGTTTAAGGCTGCTTTGGTACTATTATCATTCAATTGTTTATCCGTTGGTATTATCAATGGACAAGGAGGTGGACTTGATCCACTAAATTGCGGTTCATTTCATTTGCCACCAGCAACTGGCAACCCAGACTCATTATTCTACGATCGCTTTGGAAATTCTTATCAGATTAGTGATTTAGAAATTTCTTCTTCGTCACAGCCGCCTTCCAGTTCTCCCATCAATTGTATGTCGGGCTACTTTAATTTAATATGGGAGCAAGATGTGCCTTCAGATATCCAACCGACGATCTGTAAAGTTTTTTCTGATTTATCTTCCATAATAACGCAATCCAATAATTCCTTTCAATGTGGATATAATATTCCACCTGCTTTGGTAAATATTCAAATTAATTGGGATAATCATGCTTCAAACCCGGTTTTTCTACCTTCTTCAAACACTTTTGGGGCAGGTACTTCATTTATTTCTGGTTTTCAGGACGGAGCATGTATTGATGTGGTCTTAGAACGAGCGTTCATTAAGATAAATGGCGGGCGTCCTAGTCCATCAACCCTTAACATAGTAGATGGGATAATAATATTGAATTCAAATCCAACTAATGAAGATGGCACTATAGAATATACATGGCAGCTTGATTGGACAGCCCCGGTTCAAAGCAACGAATTAGATTTGTATACAGCAACCTTGCATCAAGCACTTCATGTGTTAGGGGTTGCTTCTAGAACGCAGGTTTCATCAACTTTAAGTTTATGGGACATGCTTTTGTATTCAACAGATGAATTCAACCCAATTGGGGCAAGTCCGAATATTCAACCCGTTCTCGTTCCAACTATTAACTCAAATCCACCATGCGCTTTAGGAACTAGTAATTGTTGGAAAACAAATAATAGCATTTTCCCTTCTGGGAATATACAGTCTGCTATAAACAATACCTGTACATTAAACAATACTACTCCTGATATTGTAGTAGGGAATAATGCTATTGCAGCTATCGATGGACAAAACACTAATGGCATATCGGAACAACTTAGCCATTTAAGTGAATCTTGTAATGGCCAAAATGAAGAATATGTGATGAGGTCTAAATTGCCACCGGCATCCACAAGACGAATAATTAGCGAAGACGAGCTTGCAATTTTATGTCAATTAGGCTACCAAGTAAGTAGTTCTACTTTTTCATGTGTTGGTTGCTACAACATTGCCCATTCAGATGCAAATGTGCAATCAGGGGCCTGTTGTTCTCAATTATTTTATGGGTGTTCAGGAGTTCCAATAGAAATTTTTAATAGCGAATTATTATGTAATGATATTAATAATGGCAATAATCAAGAAATAGTTAGGGTTTGGGGTAACGGTCAGATAACACCAAATTCTACTGGAGATGGTTGGCTTATTACCTCAACTCCCAATAGCGTAACATTGACATTCTACTATACAGTTGTTGGCTGCGATTGCAGAATGCATAATTCAACCTTCAACATATGGTTTGAAAAAGAATGCCCCCCCATGTACATATAATGGTGACCCTTGTAGAAACCTACTTTGTTATGATGATTTTGAAAACTTTACCAGCACCAGTCAAGTTTATACACCTACGCTCCTAGGTTATCCTTTTATAGTTGAAGGGCATAATTCCCCACCTTCCTCTGAGATCGTATATGCAAATGGCAACCATTTTCTTGGTTTGTTTGCTGGCACATTCTTCTCGCAGGATGAAATCGCTATACTCAAATTAAATCAATGTGTAACACCTGGATGCACACTAACATTGGATGCAAATTTGGCCCGAGCGAGCAGTCCCGCATCTTTAGTAGTTTGGGGAAGTACCTCCCCCCCATGTCCAGCAACAGACCCTTCTTTTGTAAAAATAGCAGATAATTGTATGCAGGCTACAATATGTGGCCCTAATTTTGTATTTGATCCAATTTGCATTGGGGATATTCCAATAACATCGATTATTACAGATATAAACACTTTTACTTTTGACGCTTCTAGTCATGTTACATATATCTGGGAAAATAACACAAGCCAAGCCGTGTGTTATATCGCATTAAAATCCGATGGCATAGATGTTCCAAACCAGAATTCTCCTGTATTTGTTGATAATATTTCAGTTCAACTCAATTGCAAGCCTGAAATTACATGCAATAACCTTAGCCCAACAGATATATGCCAAGGCGAAATCGCCAGCATGTCCTTTCAAATTTGCGCGCCCGAAATCCCAGAAGCTGCTGGCATAACCCTTGTAACACCTAATGTTGTCCTGCCATCGGGTTGGATGTTAGTTGGAGACAACCCAAGCCCATTCACCTTGACCGAAGGCGGTTGCGCGCAATTGGATTTTCAGGTACAGATGCCCCCTGGAACCCCGATAGGTGCTATGGCCAATATTGGGCTGGGGGGCACTGCCACAGGTCTTTGCACTTCGATTGATTGGTATTGTGAAGTAAAAGTGACCGTTATTGAATGTGGCGGGAACGACGCATTTGCTTGTCCTTGCACTGGCAGCGACCAAATCAACATCGACGCAACAGATGCCAGCCCCCACTACAACCCAACCCTCGGCGGCACCCTGTACTCCGACCTCGAAGCGGCGTTCGACTACGACCAGAACGACGACGGCATCATCGACGCATCCGAGCACCACAACTGCATCGCCATCGCCGGGAGGCTGATCGTGGACGAAGACCTGCAAATCCACATCTGTGGCAACCTGCAGATGCAGCCCTGCGCCGAGATCACAGTCGGCAAGGAGCCAACCGCCCGCAAGCACCTCACCCTGTTGCGGAACACCATTTACAGTTGCGAAATAATGTGGAAAGGGATAACCGTGGAAGACAATTCCTGGCTTACCTTTATCGGGAACACCGTCCGGGATGCCGAGCACGCCATCAGCGCCAGAGGCACCAAGCAAGGGCTGCCGGACATTACCAAGATCGACGTGAGCGACAACACCTTTCGGAACAACCACATCGGCGTGATGCTGCCACAGCGGCCTTTCAAGTCTCTTGTGGAGCATATACCCTTCATCTTCAACACATTCGAGACGGGCAGCCTCCTGTTGCCCCCTTGCAACACAAACCTCGAAAATTATTCCAGCCAGGGAGGATATGCCGGGGTCGTCAGCTTGGGCCTGCCCATGACCATCGGCTTGAAGCTACAGTCTGGTTATTCCAATATTTTTCGATTCCTGCGCAACGGCATCATAAGCAGGGGCGCCAGCCTGGACGTGCAATCCGGGCTGTTCCAGCATATCACGCTTGGTACAAGCCCAGGAAACTTCCCCAACAGCGGCGCCGCAATTTGGAAAAGGAATGGCGCACTGGCCGTCCACTTCTCAAGTGTAGAAAACACGGACTGGGGCATCTATGCTGACCAGGTGACGAAGGTGACAGCGAGCGTGAACGCCATGACGAATGTCCACCGGGGCATCGAGACCATTGGCGTGATGGGCCACGATATCAACGGCAACCTGAACATGCGGTTTACCGACCGCGCCTTCTATTGCCGCGAGCTGAAGCCCACCGCTGTGCTGGGCGGGCACAGGATATTCGACAATCTGTACCTGTCTTCCGTGGCCGGCACCCTGAGCCCAGACCCGCTCCTACAGTCAGCTGCCATTGAGATTGAAAACGCCATGAGCGCAGCCATGCCCCTTTCGGTAATCTCGAACAACCATTACAGCCAGTCCGACAACACGCATACCGGGATACGCCTGGACGGCGCCGGCACCTTCGAGATATCGAACAATGTCATTGATTTTCACCTCGGCGGCAACCAAGGTGCTGGCATCCATTTGAAGAACACGAACACAAACTACATCAACGGGAACACCTTCAATGACTTTGGCACGGGCAGCCTATCTGTTGGCATGAGACTGGGGATCGGCTCGGGTAACAGTTTCTGTTGCAACGCCACCAACGGCAACCTCTACGGTTCGCGCTTCCTCGGCGCCTGCAACCCCACCTTTTGGCAGACCACAGACATGGCCGACCATGAGTTCGCCCTGTACTGTGAAGATGGCACAGTGATCGGGCAGCAACCTGGCCATGGGAATTTGTTCAATGTGGGGACGGGGACGGCGTTTCATGGGGGGGAAGAGCAAGATGTTACAAATTCTCGTTTCGAGGTTGTTGATATGTCGCAGCCCAACTGGCCGGAGGCTATATCGACACCGCAAACAACTGCCGATCTTTTTATCGATGAAGGCTTGCCAAAAAATTGCGCAAGTCCTTGTGCTGTCCCGGACGATGAGGGGGATTTTCCCGACGGCTATATCCGGGAGACAGACCTGCTCACGGCAGCCAATGGCTGGCAAGGGGGGCAATACGGGGATGCCCTGCAATTTGAGAGCGCTCGTCGGCTTTTTGAAAGGATGCGGGAATACGAAGGGATGCTCGGGGCTAATGCCAGTACGGACGCGTTTTTTGATGCCGCAAGCTCGGGGAAAATAGGCGCCTACTATGCCGCCGAGCGGGCGGCAAAGGAAATTGCGGCTTACCCGATCAATATCCTGGAAGGCTTGCAGAACGCTGTCGGGCAACTGAACAGCACCCAGATGGCCGTGGAAGATATTCTTGAAGGATTGTCTCAGGCGGCCAACCAAGCGGACTCGCTGCATGTTTACGAGAACGCCAACGCTGCCTACTTATCTGGACAAACAGTGACAGATTTAGGCGGGTACGAGGCCATGGCACAGGCTTATCAGGGCAATGCGGCGATGTCTGCACTGTCTATGACCAATGCCTTGAGTACAAGCAACTTGTTGGAACAAAACCGCAAGACCGTGCAACGTATTTACCTACAAAGCCTTGGCCTGGGCATTTCCAATCTTTCTCCTGCACAATTTGTTGAGATAGAATCAATTGCGGGGCAATGCCCGCTTGAAGGTGGTAGTGCCGTATATGCTGCTCGGGTTTTGTACCATTTAAATCAGGACAAAACCTTTATTGATGATAGTCTATGCATTGCGGCACAAGAACGGACACTTAAACCAAAGGCTTCTGAAATAGCCGACAAAATTCAAGTGATGCCAAACCCTGCCACGGATATGGTGACGGTGCTTGGCATTCGGGCAACTGAAGAAATCCCTGCGATTATTTCCTTGGTAAATATCAACGGCGTAATTTGTCTGGAACAAAGGGCAACTGGGAACCAGACGATGTTTTCTGTCGCTGGATTGCCATCGGGAGTTTATTTCTGTCGAGTTCAATCACCTGATAAAATGCCATTAGCGGCAAAGCTGGTCGTATCACACAATTAGGCTAGAACCAGAAAGGGCAGGGTCAAATTCGTTTGGCCTTGCCCTTTTGCATGTACTTTGAATATGAAAAATCTGTTGGTACTATTTTCAGCGCTTTTTCCCTTGACAGTTTTTGGGCAGATGTTCGACAATACGTGGTTGTTTGGATATAACAATGATACCATATTGAGCAACCTGAGGGGCATTGAAATCTTGACATTTCCAAACGGGAATTTACATATCGAACAAAACACCAAACTGATGCGCTTTGATTTTTCAGAGACGAACACATCGCTTTCGGATTCAAGCGGAAATGTGCAGAGTTACACCAATGGGGTACATATTGGAAATGCTGCTTGGGAAATAATGGAAAATGGTGATTATTTAACAGATGCATTAGAGGCCGTTGGCGAAATTTGGAGCCAATGGTTCCTTGTTTTACCTTTCCCAGGAAAAACAACCAAACAAATCTATTTTTATGAAGAAGATGGATGGTTTAGCACAACTTCATTCCATGCCAAGAAACTGCTCTTTTGCACCATAGATATATCAGAAAACGCGGGTCTGGGGAAGGTACTGGTCCGCGACCAAGTATTGATCACCGATACGCTGGGGGTTGGGAAAATAAGCGCGGTCAAGCACGCCAATGGGCGAGATTGGTGGGTGCTCGTAAATGAAGAGAACTCGAACAGGTTCTACAGGATACTAGTTGACCCATCCGGCTCCCATGTCATCGGGAACCAGACAACCGGAACAACGGTATATGACGGCGTTGGCCAGTCGGTGTTCTCGCCAAATGGGAGGCATTATGCTGTTTACAATACGGTGAGCAGCACATTGGGCGCCTATATTGACCTGTACGATTTTGACCGTTGTACTGGGCTGCTCTCCAACCACAAGCAATTTCATTTTGAAACCAATGGATTCGGTGGGGTGGCCATCTCGCCCAACTCAAAATTTCTATATGTCAACAAACGCACTGTTGCCTATCAATACGACCTGGAAGCCCCAGATATATGGGCAAGCAGGAAACTGATAGCCACCTATGACGGCTTTTTAGATCCGTTTAGCACTACGTTTTACCTGATGCAGCTCGCCCCGGATGGGAAAATTTATGCCTGTGCTACGGGCGGCGTGAAATCATTGCATGTCATCCACAGCCCGGATGAACCTGGCGCTGGCTGTCAATACCAACAGCACGGGATCGCCTTGCCTACCTACAACTCCTTCTCCATCCCCACCTTCCCCAACTACCGCCTCGGCCCCCTCGACGGCTCCCCCTGCGACACCCTGGGCCTCGACAACCTGCCCGTCGCCTGGTGGCGCTCCGAAAGGGACACCCTGGAGCCGCTGCACCTGCGCTTCCACGACCTGTCGTACTACGAGCCCACATCCTGGCAATGGGACTTCGGCGACCCCGCCTCCGGGGCAGCCAACAGCAGCAGCGAGCGGCACCCGCAGCATACCTTCCCCGGCCCGGGCGACTATCAGGTATGCCTCACTGTCAGCAACGCCAACGCAAGCAATACCCTCTGCCGCACCCTGCACTTCACGGCTTCCGGGCTGGATAACCCCGACCTGGCAGCGCATATCTCGGTGTGGCCCAACCCATTTTCGGACCGGCTGGCCGTGGGCCTGAGCGTGGCGCTGCGCAGCCCAGAGCTTCGGCTGTACGACCAGATGGGCCGGCTTACACGGGCGCAGGGGCTTTCTTTCGGTGTCACGGAATTAGATACGCGTGGATTGCCGGAAGGGTTGTATTATTGGGAGCTGGTATCGGGTGGGGTGCGGGTGAAGGGTGGGAAGTTGCTGAAACAGAGGTAGTGGAAGGTGATAATTTGATAATTCGATAATTTGATAATGGGGTGTAGCCAGGGCCTTCCTTAAGCCTTCGGGGCAACCAGCCACCCAGCCACTGCCGACCCACGCTGTCACCGCCCTTGCTTGTCGTTCTCGTAAGAATCCGTCCAAGTAAAAAGGGGAAGGCAGGGTAAAATGCCGCAGGTGCCCGTTCGTTCAGCGCACTTTTCACGGACGGATTCTTGCGAGAATGACAAGCAAGGGCGAAGGTAGAGTGGTGCCGGGTATATTGCCTAAATCTGGCAAAAGCACCATCCCTGGCAAAACCATACCCAAATGGAACGCGGATCGGACGGATTGAACTGATTTGTACGGATTTTTCACAATATTGAGCAATCCGTTAAAATCCGTCCAATCCGTTCAATCCGCGTTCCATCAAGAGCGGCGGAGCCGCAGCGGGAGCATTGTGGCGAGCTTTTCCCTTTTGACGTGGACGGATTCTTGTGAGAATGATAAAAATTTAGGGGATGTGAGCGTGGGATCGGCGTTGTGTGACTGAGCGGTTGCGAATCATGCCCGCTGCTGCGATGAAAACTGGACAGGAGCTCAGGTAAAAAGATGCCCATTGTTTCTAAGGTGATCTTCTCGTTAACAATTAATTCCACTTAACTGCCTTAAAGCAGCTCCGGGCTTTGCCTATGAAAAACTTATACTGGTTGATTTCATGCCTTTTTTTGTTGCCCTTTGGCGGCAATGCGCAGATGTTCGACAATACGTGGTTTTTGGGATATAACAACGACAGCCTTTTGAACAACTACTTTGGGATAACAGTCTTGACATTTCCAGAAGGGGATTTACGTATAGAACAAAATACCAAGCTGATGCGCTTTGATTTTTCAGAAACGAACACATCGCTTTCGGATTCAAGCGGAAATGTGCTGAGCTACACCAATGGGGTGCATATTGGAAATGCTGCTTGGGAAATAATGGAAAATGGTGATTATTTAACAGATGCATTAGAGGCCGTTGGGGCAATTAATTCTCAATGGGTATTGGCTTTGCCTTTGCCAGGTAACCCCCGAAAACAAATTTATTTTTATGAAAACGAAGGCTATTCAAGCGCTTTGTCCTTTCATGCGAAAAGGTTGTTACATGGCATGATAGACTTAAGCCAAAACTCCGGGCTTGGAAAAGTAGTCAGCAGGGATGTGCTGGTGATCGAGGACACTTTGGCTGTTGGCAAGATAAACGCAGTCAAACATGCCAACGGGCGGGACTGGTGGGTTGTTGTGAACGAAAAAAATGCCAATCGATTTTATCGTTTTTTAGTTGGCCCAAACGGAATTCAATCATTAGGGGGGCAGGAGGCTGGAATCCCCGTGATTGACGGCGTTGGCCAGTCAGTGTTCTCGCCAAATGGGAGGCATTACGCTGTTTACAATACGGTGAGCAGCACATTGGGCGCCTATATTGACCTGTACGATTTTGACCGTTGTACTGGGCTGCTCTCCAACCACAAGCAATTTCATTTTGAAACCAATGGATTCGGTGGGGTGGCCATCTCGCCCAACTCAAAATTTCTATATGTCAACAAACGCACTGTTGCCTATCAATACGACCTGGAAGCCCCAGATATATGGGCAAGCAGGAAACTGATAGCCACCTATGACGGCTTTTTAGATCCGTTTAGCACTACGTTTTACCTGATGCAGCTCGCCCCGGATGGGAAAATTTATGCCTGTGCTACGGGCGGCGTGAAATCATTGCATGTCATCCACAGCCCGGATGAACCTGGCGCTGGCTGTCAATACCAACAGCACGGGATCGCCTTGCCTACCTACAACTCCTTCTCCATCCCCACCTTCCCCAACTACCGCCTCGGCCCCCTCGACGGCTCCCCCTGCGACACCCTGGGCCTCGACAACCTGCCCGTCGCCTGGTGGCGCTCCGAAAGGGACACCCTGGAGCCGCTGCACCTGCGCTTCCACGACCTGTCGTACTACGAGCCCACATCCTGGCAATGGGACTTCGGCGACCCCGCATCCGGTGCCGCCAACAACAGCAGCGAGCGGCACCCCCAGCATACCTTCCCCGGCCCGGGCGACTATCAGGTATGCCTCACCGTCAGCAATGCCAACGCAAGCAACACCCTGTGCCGCACCTTGCACTTCACGGCTTCCGGGCTGGAGAACCCCGACCTGACAGCGCATATCTCGGTGTGGCCCAACCCCTTCTCCGACCGGCTGGCCGTTGGCCTGAGCGTGGCGCTGCGCAGCCCCGAGCTTCGGCTGTACGACCAGATGGGTCGGCTTACACGGGCGCAGGGGCTTTCTTTCGGTGTCACGGAAATTGATGCGCGGGGATTGCCGGAAGGGATGTATTTTTGGGAGCTGGTGTCGGGTGGGGCGCGGGTGAAGTCGGGGAAGGTGATAAAAGCATCAGAATAAGCCATGCCTGAACTCGCTATGACAAACGCCCGTGATGCCGCCAACCTGCTGGAACAAAACCGCAAGACCGTCCAACGTATTTACCTACAAAGCCTTTGCCTGGGCATTTCCAATCTTTCTCCTGCACAATTTGTTGAGATAGAATCAATTGCGGAACAATGCCCGCTTGAAGGCGGCAGCGCGGTATATGCGGCGCGTGTTTTGTACCACCTAAATCAAGACAGGACATTTTGGGACGACAGCCTGTGTGTAGCCGCCCAGGAACGTACACCTAAGCCAAAGGCAGAGAAAAAAGCGAATGATATTAGGGTTGCGCCAAACCCTGTAGGGAATATGGTTACAATATCTGGGATTCAGGCAACTGAGGCTTCTCCTGCCATAATCACTTTCATAAATACCAAAGGTGTGGTTTGCCTGGAGCGAATGGTCAGTTCCAGCGAGGCAACTTTGTCAGTTGCAGCCCTATCGCCAGGTATTTATTTCTGCCGGGTTCAATCAGCAACAATTAAGCCTGCTGTTGTAAAATTGATCGTCTCTCATAAATAATTCTTGCATGAAAAGGCTGAGCCAAAGCAGTTTGGCTCAGCCTTTATTATATTGTTACATCATGAAAAATTGGTTTCTGCTATTTTTGTTCTTCCCCATACTCACTTTTAGCCAGCGGTTCGATAATACTTGGTTTTTAGGATATGACAACGACAGCCTTTTGAACAACTATTTTGGGATAACAGTCTTGACATTTCCAGATGGGGATTTACATATTGACCAAAACACCAAACTGATGCGGTTCAATTTTAATGGAACCAACACTTCCTTGTCAGATTCAAGCGGAAATGTGCAGAGTTACACCAATGGGGTACATATTGGAAATGCTGCTTGGGAAATAATGGAAAATGGTGATTATTTAACAGATGCATTAGAGGCCGTTGGCGAAATTTGGAGCCAATGGTTCCTTGTTTTACCTTTCCCAGGAAAAACAACCAAACAAATCTATTTTTATGAAGAAGATGGATGGTTTAGCACAACTTCATTCCATGCCAAGAAACTGCTCTTTTGCACCATAGATATATCAGAAAACGCGGGTCTGGGGAAGGTACTGGTCCGCGACCAAGTATTGATCACCGATACGCTGGGGGTTGGGAAAATAAGCGCGGTCAAGCACGCCAATGGGCGAGATTGGTGGGTGCTCGTAAATGAAGAGAACTCGAACAGGTTCTACAGGATACTAGTTGACCCATCCGGCCCCCATGTCATCGGGAACCAGACAATCGGAACAACGGCCTATGACGGCGTTGGCCAGTCGGTGTTATCGCCAAATGGGAGGCATTACGCTGTTTACAATACAGTGAGCAGCACATTGGGCGCCTATATTGACCTGTACGATTTCGACCGTTGTACGGGGCTGCTCTCTAACCACAAGCAGTTTCACTTTGAAACCAATGGATTCGGTGGGTTGGCCATCTCGCCCAACTCAAAATTTCTATATGTCAACAAACGCACTGTTGCCTATCAATACGACCTGGAAGCCCCAGATATATGGGCAAGCAGGAAACTGATAGCCACCTATGACGGCTTTTTAGATCCGTTTAGCACTACGTTTTACCTGATGCAGCTCGCCCCGGATGGGAAAATTTATGCCTGTGCTACGGGCGGCGTGAAATCATTGCATGTCATCCACAGCCCGGATGAACCTGGCGCTGGCTGTCAATACCAACAGCACGGGATCGCCTTGCCTACCTACAACTCCTTCTCCATCCCCACCTTCCCCAACTACCGCCTCGGCCCCCTCGACGGCTCCCCCTGCGACACCCTGGGCCTCGACAACCTGCCCGTCGCCTGGTGGCGCTCCGAAAGGGACACCCTGGAGCCGCTGCACCTGCGCTTCCACGACCTGTCGTACTACGAGCCCACATCCTGGCAATGGGACTTCGGCGACCCCGCCTCCGGGGCAGCCAACAGCAGCAGCGAGCGGCACCCGCAGCATACCTTCCCCGGCCCGGGCGACTATCAGGTATGCCTCACGGCCAGCAACTCAAATGCGAGCAACACCCTGTGCCGCACCCTGCACTTCACGGCTTCCGGGCTGGAGAACCCCGACCTGGCAGCGCATATCTCGGTGTGGCCCAACCCCTTCTCCGACCGGCTGGCCGTGGGCCTGAGCGTGGCGCTGCGCAGCCCCGAGCTCCGGCTGTACGACCAGATGGGCCGGCTTACACGCGCGCAGGGGCTTTCTTTCGGTGTCACGGAATTAGATACGCGGGGATTGTCGGAAGGGCTGTATTTTTGGGAGCTGGTGTCGGGCGGGGCGCGGGTGAAGTCGGGGAAGGTGCTGAAACAGAGGTAGTGGAATGTGATAATTTGATAATTCGATAATGTGATAATGGGCGCTGCCAGAGCCTTCCATTAGCCTTTGGGGCAATGAGCCACTCGCCAACGGCCGCCCCACGCCGTCACCGACCTTGCTTGTCGTTCTCGTAAGAATCCATCCGTGTAAAAAGGGGAAGACAGGGCGAAATGCTGGGGGCGACCGAGGGTTGAGTAAGCTCACCGTCGGGTTCTGCAGAACGACAAGCATGGGCGAAGGCACTGTGGGGCTGCGCGTTTTACCTTAAGCTGGCATAAGCACCATCCCCGGCAAAACCAAACCCTAATGGAACGCGGATCGAACGGATTTGACGGATTTTAACGGATTTCGCCATATTGTGAAAAATCCGTTAAAATCCGTCAAATCCGTTCGATCCGCGTTCCATCAAGAGCGGCGGAGCCGCGCCGGGAGCATTGTGGCCAGCTTTCCCCTTTTTACGTGGACGGATTCTTGCGAGAATGACAAGCAAGGGCGAAGGGCGAAGATAGAGTGGTGCAGGGCGGATTACCTAAAGCTGCCATAAGCACCATCC